>NZ_CABFMN010000101.1 GCF_901875635.1 Xylophilus ampelinus
ATCTGACTCATTCGCGCAGGCTCCTTTGCGTCATTCAACGCACGAGGGCATGATCGGTGGACTTGTTCAGACCTTCCCTAGTGTGCTGCCCAACTGTGGAGGCGACGCAAGATGCCATCGCCGCTTCCACGCGCTGCTGGTTTCGGCGCTGCGCCGAATAGCCGAACCCAAACAAGACGGCAGCCACCAGCAGCCCTGTCAACAGCGTAGGAGCACCCTTCATTTCCTTATCCTCCAGGTCGCGCATCATCGCCTGCCTGCTCACCGGTGCGACCGCGCGGATCTGGCCGTGCCATGGCAAAGGCAACGGCTACGACAGGCTTGCTCGCATTTGACTCAGCTACCTCGGCCATCCAGCGACCACCCGGTTGCGCATCGAACGCTCGAGTCACCCCCCCCAAGCCCATGATCGTGTGCGTCACGAACACCCGATTGCCTTCGCTCTTACCGTCTTCCACCGCTTCGCCGACCAGAATGGCCGCGCCGAAGGTGCTTGGGTCGAGGCCGGCATCAGCAAGCGAGATCTGGAACCGCACGCGTTCGGCGTGCTCGATTGGCTTGTTGAGAATAGGCATCGTGTGAAGATCGGGGCTCGATCATCTCGGACCATGTTCGATCGTACCGGACCGGACGAACATGCTCCTAGATCGCGAAAATCGATCACACGGTCGACCGTAATAGAGCGACGGGACGCGCCAGCCCGCACCGATAGAGCTCATGGGGCTCTACGTACACAACCTGTCCAAGCGCATGGCGCTCTACGGAAATGTCGCCCGGATCTCGAACAAGACGGTGCAGGCCTCAGCCTTGGCGGTACGAACTGAGTGACCGCCCAGGCAGGCGCCACGTTCCAGCCCAGAACTTCGACGGGCTACGAGCTGGGGCTGCGCCACCCGTCCTGAGGGACCGCGCCCCGACTCGTTTTTCCATTACCTCCAAGTGGGTTCCTCGGAGCTCATCTTTTCGCCCGCCTCGCACGGGCTTTTTTTTTGCACGAGGGCTGGGGGTAGCACGCCAGTTCAGTGTTCGTGCCGATGATGCGCGTCAGGGACGTGGGGGTGCGAGTGGGTCTTGGCCTGGTGGGTATGGCTGTGACTGTGCGGGCCCGTCGGCATCGGATCGTGCAGATGCTCATGATGGCCATCGTCGTGGGTGTGCGCGTGCTCATGCGACAGCGATTCGTGCACATGCTCGTGGCCATGGGACTCGGCCAAGTGCAAAACAATCCCGCAGAGCATGAGTGCGCCTCCAATGGCCATGCCGGTGGTCAGCGACCGATCGCCGAGGCCCATCGCGATGACGGCCCCGACGAAGGGTGCGAACGCAAAGACCGAACCCGTGCGCGCAGCGCCGAAGGATCGCTGGGCAAGCAGGTAGAGCCGGAGACTCAATCCATACCCCGTTGCACCAATGACCACCAGGCCACCGACCGCTGCCCAGCCTGGCCAAGCTTCGCCCGAGATCAGCGCAAGCATCAGCGTGGCGCCGGCGCCAAGCACCGATTTCCCGAGGACGACCTGCGCTGGATCACGCTCCGCAAGCGCGCGCGAGAGCGTGTTGTCCACACCCCAGGCCGCGGTGGCTGCCAATACAGCGAGCACGCCCCACAACTGCGTGCGCCCTGCCCCGCCACGATCAAGCACCAGGACGAGGCCACCGGCGAGCAGCAGCAGGACGGCACCCCAGACGCGCCGGTCCATCATCTCGCTGTACATGATTCGCGCCAGCACGGCGGTGAACAGGGCTTCCAGGGCCAGCATGAGCGAGGCGCTGGTCCCACTGGTGTGCTGCAGGCCCCAGGCGAGCGCCACGGGCCCGATCACGGCACCGAAGAGCGCCATCCAGCCGAGCCGCGGAAGGTCGGATCGACGCACAGCGGCTTCCCGGCTGACGGGTCGGCGCAGGAGCGCGCCCAGAATTGCAGCACCGCCATAGAGCAGTGCCGCGGTGCTGAAAGGCCCCACTGCACGCCCCGCCAGCTGCACGAGCGGCGTGCTCGCCCCGAAAAGCCCGGCGGCGCCGAGGGCCAGGAGGCCGCCCCGCAGCGCCGGATGTGCCGTTGGCCGACTGGAGTTGCTCATGCGAGAGGATGGTTCATCGCATCGTAAACCGGACCGTGATGGCCTTGCGGCCCGCGCCTTCGATCACGGCCACGGCCTTGGCGCCCTTGGCCAGTGCCACGCCCTTGACCTCGAGCTTGTTGCCGCCAGCGGGCTTGATCTCGCCCTCGGACTTGGCCGATCCGTTGAGTACCGTGAGCTTGCCGCTGTACTTGGCGACGTCGGCTTCGTCGTCATGGTCCATGACGTAGATGAGCGCGCCACCTGGCTGAGCGACCAGTTCGAAGGAGAGGTCAGCGGAGCCCTGGACCACGCCGCCGTGCTGCGGGTCGGCGACCCCGTGTGCGGTGGCCAGGGAGGTTGCGAAGACACCGGCCAGCGCGACGGTGGTGGCAATCAGGGATTTGCGAATCATGGTTGAGAACCTCGAGAAAAGTACTGGCGCGCTTGCGTGAGGCGGCGCCGAAAGCCTCATGGAACGGGATGTCAGAAAGCTTCCTGCAGCGGCGCCATGCGCCCGTCTTCGGCCGTGCTGTCCTCGAGCAGGCGCTGCAACGGCTTCTCGCCCACCAGCCAGAACGCCAGTGGGGTCAGCAAGGTGTCCAGAAGGGTGGAACTCGCCAGTCCGCCGAAGATGACGACGGCGACCGGATGCAGGATTTCCTTGCCCGGTGCATCCGCCGCGAGCAGGAGCGGTACGAGCGCGAAGGCGGCAACAGTGGCCGTCATCAGCACGGGGGTCAGGCGCTCCAGCGAGCCGCGCACGATCATGGCCTGACCGAAGGTTTCACCTTCGAACTTGCACAGGTTGATGTAGTGGCTGATCTTGAGGATGCCGTTGCGCGAAGCGATTCCAGCGAGCGTGATGAAGCCCACCATGGAGGCCACCGAGAGGCTCACGCCGGCAATCCACATCGCCACCACGCTTCCAATGAGCGCCAGCGGGATGTTCAGCATCACGAGGCCGGCCAACACTGCCGACCGGTAGCGGGAATACAGCACGAGGAAGACCATGAAGAGCGACGCAACGGAAAGCGCCGCGATGAGTCGCGTGGCCTGCTCCTGCGCCTGGAACTGCCCCTCCAGGGTCACGAAGTTGCCCGCGGGCATCGGAATCGCGGCGATCGCAGCGCGCACGCCAGCGACCACAGCGGCCATGTCCCGCCCATCGGTGTTGGCATAGACCACGATGCGACGCCGCCCGTTCTCGCGGCCGATCTGGTTCGGACCGTCGGTTTCGGTGACCGTAGCGATCTCGGAGATCGGAAGTCGACCTGCTGGCGTGTCGATCAAGGTGCGCTCGAGGTCCTGCGGCCCGCGACGGTCATCGGGCAGTCGAAGCACCAACTCGTAGCGCCGCGAGCCGTCGACGATCTGCGCCCCGTGCGCCCCATCCGTGAGCGCCTGCAGCACCCGCATGGCCTCTCCGGGTGAGAGGCCTGCCTGGGCGGCACGTCGATGGTCCAGGCGCACGGTGATCTGAGGGACGAGCACCTGCTTCTCGACGCTGAGGTCCACCAGACCGGGCACCTGGCTCAGCCCCTGGCGCAACTGCTCCGCAAGCCCCCGTAAGGTGTCGATGTCGTCGCCGAAGATCTTGACGGCGACCTGTGCGCGGACCCCCGACAGCAGGTGATCGAGTCGATGTGAGATCGGCTGACCGATGGCGACCTGGGCCGGCAAGACGGACAGTCGATCTCGGATGTCGGCCATGACGGCTTCCCGATCTCGCTCGGATCGTTTGAGGTCCACCTCGATCTCGGCCGAATGCACACCTTCTGCGTGCTCATCAAGTTCCGCGCGGCCGGTGCGGCGACCGACCTGGGTGACTTCGGGCACTTCGCCGATCAGCGTCTCGGCCAGAGTGCCCATTCGGTTCGCTTCGGCCAGGGCGGTTCCGGGGTTGAAAACCATGCCCAGCACCAAGGACCCTTCGTTGAACGCCGGCAGGAACGCTCGCGGGAAGAAGGGCACGCTCGCGGCGGCCAGGACGACGACCAGCCCCGCGCCAGCCAACCATGCCTTCGCGTGCGGAAAAGACCACGCAAGCACCCGCGCGTCCCATGACTTCAGACGCCTCACCAACGCGCTGTCGCCATGGTCGATCCGCTTCATCCGGGGAAGCAGGTAGCTCGCGAGGGCAGGCGTCACCGTCATCGACACCAGCATCGATGCCAGGATCGACACGATGTAGGCCATCCCGAGCGGCGAGAACAGCCGGCCTTCAATCCCAGGCAGCGCGAACAGCGGCACGAAGACCAGCACGACGATGATCGTGGCGGACACGATGCCGGAGCGCACTTCGACGCTTGCGCGGCGTACGACTTCGAGCACCGGCAGCGGTTGGGCCAGTTGCCGGTTCTGCTTGAGACGACGCAGGATGTTTTCGACATCGACCACGGCGTCGTCCACCAGCTCCCCGATCGCGATCGCCAGCCCGCCCAGCGTCATGACATTGATCGATTGGCCCAGCAGCTTGAACACGAGGGCCGTGACGGCCAACGACAACGGGATGGCCAGCAGCGAGATGAGGGTCGTGCGTCCCGACAGCAGGAAGGCGAAGAGCACGATCGCCACCATGATGGCGCCATCGCGCAACGCCTCATTGACGTTGGAGATGGAGGCTTCGATGAAGTCGGCCTGTCGGAACAGGACCTTGGGCGCCGCGATCCCAGGCGGAAGCCCGCGCTGTAGTTCGTCCAAAGCCGCCTCGATGGCCGCCGTCAGCTGCACGGTGTCCGCGGCAGGCTGCTTCTGCACGTTCACGATCACCGCCGGCTGGCCGTTGTATCCGGCATCGCCACGCTTGAGGGCCGGTGCAAAGCGGACGTTGGCTACCTGCTCGAGCAGGATCGCACGTCCGTCCTTCCAGGCCACGGCGACCCCCTGCAGGTCCTCGATGCGATTCGTGCGGGCAATGTGGCGGATCAGGAACTCACGGCTGTTCAGGTCGATGAAGCCGCCTCCAGCGTTGGTGGCAAACCCCCGCAGCGCCGCCTCCACCTGTGTCAGGGACACGCCGAACTGCGCCATGCGCGCGGTGTCCGGCTCCACACGCAGCGTGCGGACTTCACCGCCGATCGGAATGACCTGGGAGACACCCGGTACGGAAAGCAGACGAGGCCTGAGCACGAAGTCCGCGTACTCGCGCGCCTGCATGGGGTCCGCGGCACTGCCCGTGGCCAGCGGCAGCGCGATCAACATGATCTCGCCCATGATCGAGGACACGGGTCCCATCATTGGGGCGATGCCGGCGGGCAACTGCTCGCGCACCAATGCCAGCCGCTCGGCCACGAGCTGGCGGCTGCGGTACACGTCGGTGCCCCAGTCGAACTCGGCGTAGACGATGGACAGGCCCACCCCGGAGGTGGACCGAACCCGGGTCACGCCGGGCATGCCGTTGAGCGCGGTCTCGAGCGGGAAACTGACCAGCTGCTCGACTTCCTCGGGCGCCATGCCGCCAGCCTCGGTCAGCACGGTGACCAGCGGCTTGTTGAGGTCGGGGAACACGTCGACCGGTGTTCGCCATGCCGTCACCGCACCCCAGACGAGCAGGAGCGCAGCAGCGGCCAGGACGAACAGCCGGTTGTGCAGGCTGAAACGAACAATCGCGTTGAACATTCGTTGGCCCTCAGCGGATCTGGGCGATCAGGGAGGCACCCTCGACCACGACCCGGTTGTCGGCCCCGAGGCCCTGCGTCACCACCACGCGGGACGCGTCGAGTGCGCGGTACTGGACCGGTTGCGGGATGAAGCGCTGGGCGCCGGACTTGATCCAGACGACCGGTTCGTTCGCCGGGTTGCGCACCACGGCACGCGCCGGCAGGACGTAGCCCTTGACGGTTTCCTTGAGAGTGGCGATCACCGTGACGGGCTGGCCCACTGCCAGCGGCAGGAGCTTGCCATCCACCGCGGTGGCCCGGAAGGTGAGTGGCAGCGACCCGTCGCGCAGGCTGGCCGCTGCACCGACCAGCACAAGGCTGGCGCCCGACGGGCTTCGCAGGGTCGCCTTTCCGATGCGGCCACCGATTCCTGGGTCGGCCACCGTCGCTTCGACCAGGAGCCGTGTGGTATCCACCACCTCGAAGAGGACTGCGCGCGGCTCCACGATCTGCCCCGCCCTGGCGTCGGCGCGCGCAATCGTGCCGGCCACCGGGGCCGTCAGGGCCTCTCGTGCGCCGAGACTGCCGGCCGTCTGCGTCATGCGTGCGTTCAGGCCCTGCAGTTCCGCGCGTGCCGCCTCGATCTCCTTGCGGGGGACCGTGCCCTCGAGGCTTTCCAGGCGCGCAACACGCTGCTGTGCCGCCGCATGGTTGCTGCGGGCCTCGGCGAGTTGCGCGCGCTGGTTGGCTTGCGCAAATGGGTCGGCGGCGTAGCGCACGTAGCCGAGCACTTCACCTCTGCGCACCGCCTGGCCGGCGACGGGCAGGCCCGCGGGGCCGGCTTCCACGCGGCCTCCCAGGGCCGATTGCACCAAGCCGCCGGCGTTGGGGTCCATGCTCACTCGACCCGCCAGTTCGATGGTGGCGGCCGCGTCGCTCTCTGCTGCGATGACGGTGCGCACGCCCATGCGGCGCTGGGCGAGCATGGGCACCTGAACGCTGCCATCCGGCAGGCGGGCGAGGCCGGACGTGTTCGTCGTTGCAGGCGCATCCAGGTGTTCCCCGTTGGGGCCATGGGCACCGGGCGCGCCGTGGGCAGCCAGCGCGATCGACGCGGCGAGCACCGTCAGGGACATGCGGAGGAATGTGGTGCGGACCGTCATTGCGCCGCTCCTTCCGTGACGGCACTCTGCATTCGGCGGGACCGCCGCGACCAGAGGGCGCCGGTCGCGATCAGGACGAGAAAGCCTGCAATCACCCATGCCGAGCGGGGAATGCCGTGGCCGTGACCGTGTTCGCCATCATGGCTGTGCGCCTCCTCCGGAACCTTCAGTACCCCATCGAGCAGGTCCACGTCGTCACCCGCCTTCACGGTGATGACTAGGGCGTGCTCTCCTGGGGAGGCCAGCAACTTCAGCATGGCGGCGTCTGCGATCGCATAGTCGCCAAGATCGGAATGGAAAGGTGCCTTGGCGCTGAGCGTGCCGGACTCGATTTCGACCTCAGCTTGCAGCACTGGCTCGTTCGTCTCGTAGCGATGGATGAGCATGGACAGCTCGCCGCCCTGCAGGCGACCCACCATCTCGAAGAGCTCCGAGCGCGTCTCGAAACTGGGCACAGAGGTCGCTGTTCCAGCAGTGGACGTTGGTGCATCGAGGTGTTCTCCGTTGGGACCGTGCGCTCCGGGCGCGGCGTCTACGGTCAGCGAAGCAACGAGCAGCATGACCGCCATCGCCAGTGGGCGCGCCAGTTGGCAACGCAGGTAAGGAAGGGAGTTCATGGAAGCAGTCCAAAGGCTTGTTGAAGGCGCGCGTAGGCGGCGCCCACGGCGTGTTGCTGGCGGGCTGCGAGGAGCTCTGCCTGGGAGGCCATGTCGATGGCGCGCAGCAGCTCGGGCAGCGACGTGTTGCCGGCGCCGAAGGCCTGCTCGACCCAGGTGGAGCGCTGCCGAAGCAGGGAGGCACGCTCCCGATCGCGCGGCAGCTGAGCCTGTGCCGCTTGGAAGGCGGCTCGCGCGTCTTCTCGCTCGGCGGCCTTGTCAACCTGCATGCGCTGCAAGGTCGCCTCGGCCACTTCAACCTCGGTGAGCGCGGCAGCCTCCAGCGGCGCATTGCGCGCACTGGTGCCCAACGGGATGCGCATGCCGACCCCAAGCGTGTTGACGTTGGCGCCGCGCTGTGCGCGCTCCTGACGCGCCCGCAGATAGAGCTCCGGAGGATCGGCACGCTGGGATCTCACGACCTCGGCACGGGCTTGCGCCTGGGCCAGAGCCTGGATGGCCAACCGAACATCCGGGTGCTCGTCGATGGACGAGGTCGTGGCCTGAGCGGCTGCCACGGCAGGCGCTGTTGCTGAACCTTCTGGAAGGGACTGCAGCCCGGTCAGCGTGGTCCACGCGCGCCGCGCGCTGGCTTCGCGCGTCATGGCCTCGGCGATCGCTTTTTCGGCGGACATCTCCTCGGCGCGGGCAGCGAGCCCATCAGCGGGCGCCAGGTCGCCCGCTTGAACGCGGCGTTGCACGTCCTTCACCAGACGCTGAGCGACCTCTGCCTGCTGGCGCGCCACTCGCACTTCCAGCACCTGCGCATGCACAGCCCAGTAAGCCTCACGGACCTTGCCGGCCAGGACAAGACGGGCGGAGGCCTCGCTGGCTGACGCATGCGCCAGATCGGCGTCGGCGGAAGCGCTGCGCGCGCCTCGTTGCCCGGGCATCCACAACGGCCAGGCGATCCCGACTTCCGACTCTCGGCTGCCGTCCGCCGATGCCTTGCGGCCATCGCGGTGTGACCACTCGAGTGCCGGGCTGCTCGGCCACAGGCTGTCGGCTGCGGTACGGCTGGCCTGAGCCTGGCGCGTCGCGCCAGCGGCTTGGCGTTGTTGGACTGCGCGCGACCACGCGGCCTCGAATGCAGCGGTTAGCGATCGGGATTCGATGGGCCCGGCGCTTGTCGGGGGGAGAACAGGTTGTGCGGAGGCCGGCAAGAAGGCAAGGCCGCAGAGGGCGCCAGCCAACAGGCATGGCGCGGACCAAGATGGGGGTTTCACGAGACTCCTGAACGATCCACGGGTCGCGGCCACGCGAAAAGTGCGTGCCGAAGCCCGATCACGAGCGTTGCACCGCAAGGCGGCGCAACGGGCTAGCGGATCACAGGAGGGTTCGAGGGGGGCGTCTCAGCCCGTCGGGGTGCGGCGCAGGAGAAGCCGCCACCACCAGAGCAGCAGGTTTGCTGGAGCTGACGATGACCGGAGGCAAGGCAACGGCGGTCCACAACGCTGGCGAACCGACAGACCCGTCGGCGTGCGTGTGTTCCAAGGATTCGAGCGAGCCGTCGACGACGATCGTGCCGTCGTCATCATGGTGATGGGCCACATCCTCGAAATGCATCGCGGCATGGTGGCGCTCTTCTTCTTGCGCCATGGCGGCCGCCTGCCCGGCGACCGCGAAGGCCTGCCAGAACGCAGAGAGCATGAGCAAAAAGATGACGACGCCGCGACGCATGGGGCGGCAGTCTAAGCGACTGCCTTGGCCCAGGAGGCGCTTGTCCTTTGAGTATGTCGGGCAATGCCGTTCTGCATACAGCGGCGACGCTCTCTGGGTCAGTGGCGTGACGGGTGCTGTTCTTGTGATCCAGCGGGCGTTGGGTAGCGCAGCGAAGCGAAAGGATGAAGGAGGAAGTGATCAGGTGGTTGATCTAGAAGATCCGACTTTTGCTATTTACGAGAGAGTCACCGCAGGAAGCGCAAGCCAACCCAGCGATGGCGCTGCAGCGTGCGCATTGGTGGACGAAGCGAATGCACCCCGCCGCAATTGGCAATCATCGCCAGGCTCCTTGGGGGTCGCCGTCGCCCCGTGCGATCCGGACGAGATCGGAACTTGTCCGGTGTACGCGGCACGGCAAGCCTTTTGCGACCGACTCGCTCTTAATCTGGATGGCGTCGACTTGTGGGGAGCCATAAGAGGCGTTTGCGACCTAGATGATTGGTTGTCGAAAGGCACTGCGAATACCAAGTGCGCGCTGAAGCTTCCGGCGGGCAATCGCGCTGGCCCTCCGAAATGGCCTGTCTGGCCAATGGATCGTGGGCCATCATCTGTCTATGAGCAGGCAACGCGGCGCAGACGAATGATGGTGACGAGGCGCGTGAGCTCAGGGATTGGCACGGTGGATGTTCTCGAACTGAGTCAGGCACATCACGCGTCACAATCCGCCGAGATGAAAAGCCTGTCCTGGGTGCGCGTGTGGACCCTTCGTAAGGGAATCGGGGATGGCAGCGCAGATCGCTCCAAATCCATCCGCGCACGTGTGCGTCTCCACATGCCACCCCGCCGCCCAAAGAGGATGCCAACACGCCCCGGTTCGGTGCATGTTGCACTCGTATAACGCAAGCTTGTCCTACGCAGTGCCCACTGGCTGCGGTCGCGCTCTCAATTCTGCCGTTGAACGCAGGGGTGTTGACGACAAAGCTAGGGTTAACCCGTCTTAACCATGCACAA
Source organism: Xylophilus ampelinus (assembly GCF_901875635.1). Classification (GTDB taxonomy): domain Bacteria; phylum Pseudomonadota; class Gammaproteobacteria; order Burkholderiales; family Burkholderiaceae_C; genus Xenophilus. The sequence goes on from NZ_CABFMN010000101.1 coordinate 10,155, forward strand.
TCGCGCGGTCTATGCGTTCTGCGGTTGTTTGCATCTTGCTGCTGGTTGCCTCGATGGCGATGGTATTGGCCACGGCCAAGCCGTGCCCGTTGTCGTCTCAGTCGCTTGAGTTGACATCGTCGCAGTCCATGCTGCCGGTTGGGGTTGCTGACGTTGCGGCAGAGATGGCGTCTGCGGTGCCTCTATGCGTCGCGCCGCTTGACGTGGTCGTCACACAAGAAGACCGCAGCGAGCTGATTTCAGTCCCAGTCAAAGTTCTGAACCACTGTGCTGGCGCCATCGCTGCGTCCCCTTCGTTGCTCGCAGGCGCCATGCCCGATCGACGCGAGCGATTGCTGCGCCCCCCTCAGCGAGCCTGAGCGCATCGCGGCGATTTGACGCCGCTTCGTTTCGAGTTGGCGAAATGGCCAACTCAATCCGCTCCCCTTGCCTCCTGCCCTTCGGGCAGCGAAATCTCATGCTCATCATGTTCAGTCTGTCCGCGCGCCGGACAATGGCGGCGATCGTCCTGGCTTTCGCCGCGACGTGTCCAGCCCTAGCGCAGACGCCCCCTTCGGACCTCCCGTCGGTCCTTGGTCTTGAGGATTTGGTCCAGACGATACTGGCCTACAACCCGGCGTTACTGTCGGCCGAACAGGCTCGCGCAACCGCATCAGCTGCCGTATTGAGCGCGCAGGCGTTGCCCAACCCTCGTCTCGAACTCGGCAACGGTCGTCAGCGAGGCATTCAGGCAGACGCCACTGCAGGAACACTGCGCAGTTGGGGGGTGTCTCAGCTGATTGAGAACCCTGCACTGCGAAGCGCACGTGTGGACGCGGCCAAGTTCGCCGAACGTGGGAGTCGACAGTCGGCGGCCGTTGTGCGCAACACATTGGTCGCGGAAGTACACGTCCGCGCTTATGAGTACCTCCTGAGACGGGCCGAGGCCGATGCAGCAGCAGACGCGTTGGGGCTGCTTGAACAAGTTCAGGCGCGAGTGACTGCCCGGGTGGCCAGCGGAGAAGCGCCCCGCTATGAGTTGATCAAGGCAGAGTCGGAAGTCATCAATGCGCGGCAGGTCCGCGACACCTCGACGCTGATGGTCGAGCAGGCCAAGTTCACGTTGAATCGGCTGGCCGCAGGCCATCTACCGTCGAACTGGACGCTGCGCGAAGCGCTCACCGATGTCGCTCCCTTGCCTCCTAGCGAGACGCTGATCGAAGAAGCCTCAGCGCGAAACCCGGAGTTGCTCGCGCTTCGAGCTGAAGTCGATCGTGCACGGGCCAATGTGACAGGCGCTCGGGCGAGCCGATGGCCAGGTGTGGAGATCGGGTACCAACAGACGCGTGATCCCGACGTGCGGCAGAGCATGGTGAGCGTGGGGATCCAGGTTCCGCTATTCGACCAGCGCAATGGACCGATCGCGGAGGCGTCGTCCGAGCGCGCCCGTGCGCTTGGACGTCTTGAAGGACGCGAGCTCGAATTGCGGCAACAGATTCTGCAGGCAGCCCAAATGCTCGAAATCATCACACTCAAGGTGAGGGCACTCAGCACTGGTTCGATTCTCGAAGCGGAGGCGGCGTTGCAGGTCGCGGAAGCAGCCTATCGATACGGCGAGCGCGGCATCCTGGATGTGCTTGACGCTCAGCGGGTGTTACGTACGGTTCGCGCTGATCTGTTGGCCGCTCAGTTCCAGTTGCAGACCGCCCGCATCGAAATCGAGTTGCTCGCTGGCCGCTACGCCGGCGAGCCTTCCAAGCCTTGAAGGTGAACTTCATGACCAATACGAAACATCTTTCATTTTGTCTCTTGGTGGCCGCTTCGCTGTTGCTTCAGGCTTGCGGTGAGAAGGCAGAAGTCGAAACTTCAGCACCTTCGACGGCTGACCCCATGACTGTGACGGTCAGACCTGCGATGGCGGACACCTTTGAACTCCAAACGTTGACGATGGCCGAGATCACGGCCACGCAGTCGGTTCCGGGTCGGGTCGAGGCCAATGAGCGACTGGTAACACGAATCGGCGCCGCTGTAACGGGACGTGTGACGTCGGTGCTCGTAGAGGTCGGCGACCAAGTGCGTGAGGGTCAGACGCTGGCCCATGTCAGTAGCCCAGAGCTCACTACCGCGCAATTGGCCGTGCTGCGGGCAAGCTCCAATCTTCGCTTGGCGAACAGTGCCGTGGAACGCGCTCATCAATTGATCCGTGCGGACGTGATTGGTTCGGCCGAGGTGCAACGTCGCGAGGCCGAATTGACTATCGCCCGCGCGGAACTGCAGGCTGCAACGGATCAATTGCGCCTGATGGGGCTGCCCGCCGATGCGCTCCGCAAGCTGCAGCAACAGGGCACAATCGCGTCCACTGCTGCCATCGTGGCGACCCAGAGCGGCGTGGTGCTGGAGCGCAAATTGAGCCAGGGCCAAGTGGCGCAACCCGGCGATGCTTTGTTCACAGTGGCGGATTTGCGCAACGTGTGGGTGGTCGGTGCGCTGCCCGAGCAAGCCGCCCGGACGGTGGAAGCAGGGCAAGCCGTGGCCATCCAGGTGCCAGCGCTGGGCCGCGATGTCATCGCGGGCAAGGTTGTGCACGTTGGAGACACGGTTCACGCGGACACCCGCACAGTCGCCATTCGCACCCAGGTCGACAATCCGCAGCGCGCGATCAAGCCGCAGATGCTTGCAGCCATGCAGATCTCTGGGCGAACGCAGCGGGTGCTCGCCATACCCGAAGTCGCAGTGGTGAGGGACAACGATCGAGACCACATTTTTGTCCGCTCCGCCAACAACGTGTTTCGCTTGACGCCGGTGGAGCTTGGCCCGCCCACCGGTGGCATGCGGCCCTTGCTTAAGGGACCGCCCGAAGGCGCCGAACTGGTCGCTAAAGGTGCTTTTCACCTGAACAACGAGCGCAAGCGCGCCGAGCTGGAGTAGGCTGGGATGGTCACTTCACTGATCCGAGCCACGCTTGGTCAACGGCTCGTGATGGTCGTCCTCGCGCTGGTTCTGTGCGGGTTTGGCGTTCGAGCAGCCCTGCGTCTGTCCGTCGACGCGTTTCCTGATGTCACCAACGTCCAGGTCCAGATTGCGACCGAGGCGCCGGGTCGCTCACCCGAAGAAATCGAACGCTTCGTCACAGTTCCACTTGAGATCGCAGTCACGGGATTGCCAGGCTTGGTTGAGATGCGGTCGCTCAACAAGAGTGGGTTGTCGATCATCACGCTTGTCTTCTCCGACGACACGGATGTGTACTTCGCACGTCAGCTCGTGACCGAACGTCTGATCGAGGTAACTCCCAGAATGCCACAAGGGATCGTTCCGGTGATGGCGCCAGTGTCGACGGGCCTCGGCGAGGTCTACCAGTACACGCTTGATCATCCCGCTGACGGGCAGCGCGCGCTGACGCCGGAAGAACTCGCTGAACGCCGTACCGTCCAAGACTGGGTTGTACGGCCGATGTTGAGATCCATTCCTGGCGTCGCAGAAATCAATTCTCAGGGAGGCTATGTGCGCCAGTACCAGGCGCTGTTGGATCCAGGTCGACTGCGCCACTACGACCTGTCAGTGCAACAGGTCGTTGATTCGATCGCCAACAACAACGCAAACGCGAGTGGGGGAATTCTCCCGTTGGCCAATGAGCAGTACCTCGTCCAAGGTGTGGGCCTCATCCGGACTCTGGACGACATCGCGAACATCGTACTCAAGCAGCAAGCGGGCGTCCCGGTGTTCGTGCGCGATGTGGCAGAGGTCAAGCTGGGTAGCGAAGTCCGTCAAGGAGCCATCATCAAAGGGGGCCACACCGAATCGGTCTCCGGCATCGTGTTGATGATGCGCGGGGGCAATGCGAAGGACGTTGTCAGCCGGGTCAAGGAAAAAGTGGATGAGATCAACACCAAAGGCATGCTGCCTGGGGGACTGCAGATCAAGCCGTTCTATGACCGGACTGAACTCGTTGACGCGGCGCTATGGACTGTCGGTAAGGTGCTGATCGAAGGCATTGCATTGGTCATCGTGGTTCTGTTCATCTTTCTTGGCGATGTGAGATCCAGCCTGATCGTCGTGGCGACGCTCATCATTGCTCCGTTGACCACATTCATCTTGATGAATCGTTGGGGCATTTCCGCCAACCTGATGTCATTGGGCGGCTTAGCTATTGCAATCGGTCTGATGGTAGATGCAACCGTTGTAGTGGTCGAAAACGTCTACCACCGACTCGGACACGCTCCCGCAGGCGCGGGCGCGCGAATTCGAACCATCCTGCATGCCACCACCGAAGTCGCGACGCCAACGATTTTTGGCATCCTGATCATCATTCTCGTGTTTCTCCCGCTGATGACCCTGCAAGGGCAGGAGGGGAAAATGTTCGGCCCTCTGGCCATGACGATCGCCATCTCCCTGTTCGTCTCTCTGGTGGTGTCATTGTTGCTGTCCCCGGTCTTGTGCTCTTACTTCCTCAAGGGAGGGTCGGGCGAAGACACACGGGTGATTGCGTTCATGAAGACCCGGTACTTGCGGCTTCTCGACTTGGCCAGCCGCCGAAGCGGCGCCACGCTGGGGACCGCGATCGGACTGCTTTTTGTCTCGTTTGCACTTTTCCCCCTGCTGGGCAAGTCCTTCATGCCGACAATGCGGGAGGGCGCACTGACACCCCAGATCAATCGGGTGCCAAGTATCTCACTCGACGAGTCGATCCGGATGGAGATGGCGGCGATGAAGAGCATCTCCGAAGTTGCCGGCGTGCGCTCGGTGGTGTCCAAGCTCGGGCGCGGCGAGTCGCCGGCCGATCCTGCCGGTCCCAATGAATCGGACCCGATCGTGTTGTTGGACCCCGACAGTGGCCGCACCCAGGAGGAAATCGACGAGGACATTCGTCAGCGCCTGTCGAGCATTCCTGGCGTCCAAATCGTGTTGTCGCAGCCCATATCGGAGCGCGTCGATGAAATGGTTACCGGCGTGCGGTCGCAAGTCGCCATCAAAGTCTTCGGCGATGACCTCGCGCAGCTCAAAGACGTGTCTGAGGCGGTAGCTCGGCTCCTCAAGGACGTAAAGGGTAGCCGTGACATTCGTGTCGAAAGGCTCTCTGGACAGCAAGCGCTAACGGTCGAAATTGATCGAGCGGCGATTGCACGTTACGGCATCAATGTGTCGGATGTACAGAACATCATCGAAACCGCGATCGGTGGCAAACAAGTGACCACCCTGTACGACGGTGAGCGTCGGTATGCGATTGCCGTTCGCTTTCCTGAGAGTGCCCGAAGTACCCCTTCGTCAATTGGAAATACCCTGCTCACCACTGCAGACGGGGCCCAAGTCACGCTGTCGACGGTTGCCAAGCTTAGCCTGCTTGACGGGCCCGCACAGATTAGCCGTGAAGGTGGCAAGCGCCGGGTGGTTGTGGGCGCCAACGTGGAGGGTCGAGACTTGGGGGGATTTATTCAGGAGGTTCAGGAGCGAGTCACGCGAGAAGTGAAAGTGCCGGAGGGCTACTATTTTGTCTACGGAGGGCAATTCGAGAACATGGAGCGCGCCATGGGAACGCTCGCCGTGATTGTGCCGTTAACGATTGCGGCCATCTTCTTCCTGTTGTTCATGCTGTTCAACTCCGTGCGCCTGGCTGGCCTCATCATTCTGGTCCTGCCGTTTGCTTCGGTTGGTGGCTTGGTGGCGCTCTTTGTGACACAGGAGTACTTGAGCGTGCCGGCGTCAGTGGGCTTCATCGCACTTTGGGGAATCGCGGTGCTGAATGGTGTGGTTTTGGTGAGCGCCATCCGCCGCTTACGTGAGGACGGTATGGACGTTGCCTCCGCTGTGCGAGAAGGCTGCGTACAACGATTTCGTCCAGTGATGATGACGGCGACGGTCGCGCTTCTGGGGCTCGTTCCTTTTTTGTTCGCAACCGGTCCAGGTTCTGAAGTACAGCGGCCGCTAGCGATCGTCGTCATCGGCGGACTGATCTCGTCGACCTTGCTGACTTTGGTCGTTCTTCCGACCCTTTACCGCTGGTTTGATGAAACGCCCGTTGAAGCTTGAATAAGGACAGGAGCAATCATGAAGGAAATAAGAGCTATCGTTCGGCCGTCCCGCATGGAGAGACTGCAGACCGCGTTGAGGGGGATCCCCAACTTTCCGGGCGTGACACTCCTGAAGGCGGAGGGGTTCACAGCGCCCGCAGCTCTCGAAAAGCGTTCCGCACGCGAAGAGTTGACTGAGTTCTCAGACAAAGTCATGGTGTGCTTGCTTGCGGAAGACAGCATGGTGGCCACGATCCGTCAGGCAATCTTCGATGCCTGTCACACGGGACAGATTGGCGATGGATTGATCTGGGTCGTCAATATCCAAGAAATTCACCGAATCCGGGATGGCAGTCCCTACCCTTCTTGATTTACGCCGAATGCGCCGCGCCGATGACCGTGTTGTCTTAGGCAACGTTGTTGCTGCTGCAAAGTCGCGATGGACGAAGGCGCGTTGAGGGAACTGCAGCGCGCGTACATTCAGCTGGCCGGACGGTACCTCCGGTCGTACCCCCGGCACAGCTCGCGGACTATTGGGGCGTGCCGCCCTGAGTCGACTTTGGCTTGCCAGGGCGTCGTTCGTCGCGCGTCTTCGCGCGTTGCTCTCCAGCGATCGCTGCCCGGTCAGTGCCAATGCCGCCGCCCTCGGGCGTGCGCGATGCGTCACCGGAAGCGGGTCGCAGTTGGCCAGGCGTTCTCGCAGCTTTTCGCGCTTCTGCTGCACGCTCGCTCTTGCCGCTGGCGATTCCGGGTGTGCTGGGCGGCACCGCAGCGCCGGGGGGGTTCGATTGGGCCTGTGCAGTAACGGCCGCAAGGCTGACGATGAATAGAGGGAAGGCGCGAGAGATCATTGGGTACTCCATGAGAGGTCACTTACAAAAATGGAACTTTGCAGCATCCCCTATTCGCGAGCGTAGGAGAGATGCGTATCGCAGCAACGGAGCGCAGCCTTTGAACCACGCGCCAGATATCACACGGTGGCTTGTGTGCGTGCGTCGTACCATTGGTTCCTCTCTTTGCGATTGAAACGATCATGAGGCGGCACGACTGCCGAGTGTTGTCAGGCTTGTTTTCAAGACAATGAGAGAGACTTGCCTAGGGTGCCGACGCTTCACGACTCTCGCCCCGAACAGAGCTAGCAAACGTACGCAGCTATTCAAGCGATGACGTGGGCGGAGGTAAGCCGCCGGTCATTCGAATCCAAAGGCGATCGGCTTCTGCCGTCTCCAACCGGATAAGAAGAGCGACGTAGGTGTCGTCAAGCTCTGGATCCACGCCCTTGGCGACCGCAATCAGCTTAGAGCGAGCGAGTTCAAACTTCAACGCAGCAATACGCTGCTTGTCAGTTGACATTTGATGAGTCATGAAGGGCCTCCGAACGGGTCTGTGCACTGGTCGATGCGTACGCACTACATCTGCAATCAACCGCCCCTGCAGCCGTCAAACAAGACCAGTCGCACGTCGTACATGGTCATGCGCGACTCTTGAATCCTGCCCATCTGCTGCTTCGCGAAGGCCTGCGCACGGCGCGCGACCTACGTACAACTTTCGCACAAGGCCGAAGTCACGAGCAGTTCGCAGGTCCTATGGGTGTTTAGCGGCGCCTTGTCCTACAGTCACTCGTTGGCTCTGCAGCTTGTCGCAGAGGGCATTCAACTTTCGGATGGAGACCGGGCTAGTTCGCGAAGGGCCCAGCACTGGCGGGAAGAGCATCCGCCTCAATGGCGAGCGCGCAGTCGAAGTATTTCTCCGCTTCAGCCCAAGTCGCCTTCTCGTCCCAGAGGGTCAAGAATGCCTTCGTAGCGTCAATGACGCTAGGGCTTACCTGGATGGTGTGCAGGCGCAGTGTGTTGAACGCATCCTCGCCGTCGTGCAGTGACGCACTCTGCCCGCTGTAGTTGTAGAACTGGCCCACCGTGGCTGGCCTTAGGAATCGAGGGATTTTGTCGCAAGCAGCGCCGCTCTCCACGGATCGGTTTGCATGGGCCTGTGAAAAACTGTCTTGGACCATGTGAAGCAGTGCGCCCAATGCCACCTTGTCCAAGTCTTTTCTTACTTCTACGATCCCCGTGGCGAACAGGTTGGTCGGCGTGATGTCACCCGGAAAGTAGCGCTGCATTTCCGCACCGCTACTTTCGCGAATGAATTGGTCGGTGCGTGTTGTCTTGGTCGCGATGCCCCAAAGGAAACTGGCCCACATTTTCATACGCTGCAGTGTTTCGCTTGCGGGTTCACCCTCATAAGCCGCCATCGCGTGAAAGAATTGAAGGTCACCGAAGTGTGATCTATAGAGCAAATACTCCCCAGGGCCGAATGCGGGTTGGCCGGGGCGCGTGCCGATACGTTGTCTTGCCGTCTTGTCTGCGTCCGAGAAAAGTCCCTTCCAGCACTTGGGCTGGGCAGTCGAGCGCAATGTGATTTTTGGATCACACCCTGCGACGCGCGGTGGTGCGGCCCGATTGAGAGCAAAAGGCGGGTCGTCGGGCCAGCGCACGCCGTACAGGAGAACTTGGTTTTCCCGCACTGCGTCTACGTTGAGGCAGAGCTCTTCGGAGCCCGGGTCGGCCGCACAACCCAACGCGCTCAAAGTGATCACTTCGTGGACTGGGCTTTTGATCATGGGAAGCGCATTGCCGACAAACCACTGACCGATACCGTCAACGAACTGATTGCCACCCAGACTTGTGAGTTTTCGATCGACATCGCTGATGCGGGGAAGAATCTGGAAAGCCGATGCTGTCATCGGCAGCAGCGCAAATACGGTCGTCACGACCGTGTACACGTGGCATCTCAGCGCGCATCGCTTCGTCATACTCGGCCTCATGATGGTTGCAGTTTTCCCCACAGCTGACAGCCGGTAGGGCGTGCAGGAATCCATCGTAAGCGAAGGGCCCTGGTGTCGGACGCGGACGCCGCCCGGTGCGTTAGACAACGTCAGGGCAAGGCGTGCGCCGGCTCAAATTTCAATCTGTCCTTCGCCTTGCGCTAGCACACTTCAAATTCAGCTACCCAGTGTGCTCCATTCGACAGGTGGAGATCGCAGCTCTCTAGGTCGCCGAGGACCTTCTATGGCTTCGAGTAGGCATCGTCGACTTCTCGTCGTACGAGTGATCTGAGTTGATCCTCCCCGAAGTTCTCTAGCGGCTTTCCGTTGACAAAGAAGCCTGGGGTGCGCGTCACCTGAAGTGTTTTGGCATCGGCCATATCTTGAGCAATGACTGTCTGTGCTTTCGCGCTGGCCGCCATCACACGAGCTCTTTCCACTTCCAGCCCCGCGCTCTCAACGAAGCCCCAAAGCAGCTCGGGGTTGGGGGCAGCATGTGATGCCCAACTGTCCTGGGTCCGCAAGACCACCTCGACGACGGGGATGAACTTCTGCTGCTCATGGGCCGCCACCAGAATTCTGGCCGCCAGGTCCGACCCTGCGTGAAAAGGTACCAGTCGTACCACGAGTTGGACGCGTCCGCGACTCTCGTCGACCATCTGTTTGACGAGTGGGTAGAACGCACGGCAGGTCTCACAGGCGGGATCAAAGAACTCTGTGATTCGTACCTTTGCATCGAGCGATCCATAGATCGGGGCGTGCTCGCGACTGAGTGCATCTCTGTTCACCTCTAACATTTGTTGCCGCTTAGCGTCCTGGTCGCGGAGATAACTGGCGGTTCCAAATGCAAAAGCTATCAGCGAAAGAGCTACGACGATCAGCAAAGAAATTTGCTTGTTGTTCATTTTTCAGACATCCGGCGAGCTGCGACTAGAAGCAGCAGAACTAACGAAAACGCAGTCAGCGACAGCATGGGAATCGTGACGAACCCGTACTTGAGTGTCACCTCAACGCAGGAGGTACCTTGACCGCACGGCTGCAGGTCCTTCGGGATGAGGCCCTCGGAGAGCAGTAGGTGATAGCCCGCAATCACCCATCCTGCAGTTGCTAGCGGCAGTGCATATCGGATGCAAGTTCGATCTTGCGCAAACGCCCCGATTCCAAGAATGAGAACGAGGGGAAACATTGCAATCCTCTGGTACCAGCACAATGCGCAGGGGGCCAGCTTCATGACTTCGCTGAAAAAGAGTGCGCCTAGAAATGAGGTCAATGCCACCACCCAACTGAGCGCGAGCAGACTCCACGTCCGCCACGTCAAAGATCCCGATGCCTCAGCTGCCGTGTTATGAGCGACCGGCTTTCTCGCAGTGTTGCGCATGGGATCAGTTTGAAGATGAGGGACCAAAAGCTCGCAGGCAGCGATGGTGGTTTCACCGCATGTCGTCACGTCGTTGTTGTGCCAACTCAGTGCGGACGATCGTGCGGCCTTGCCGCGCAGCAAGGCGGCGCCAGTTCGTTGAGACGGGGGTGCGTCGCCTCGAGTGCTCTTCAGCCAGTGAAAGTGGAAGGCGGCCTGAGCAGAGGCTGGACTGGAGGTTGTGGAACGAACGGTGCACTCAGAGACCGGTGCGCGTCGCTTTCCACGAGGCGTCTTTGTGAAGCTGACGAGGGGGCACTCAAGGCCACACCGGAACAGCTGTCGCAACCGGCGTGACCACGGTTGGCGCACTCGAAGATGTCATCGCCTGCGCAATCGCCCGCGATGGGCGCAGACAAGCAAGCGCTTCGACCCTGTTCCCCGTGGTGTCGATCCGACTCGGTCTGGACAATGCCCGCACTCGACGAGGTTCCCAATGGCAGTACCAGCAGGCACAACAGGAGACCAAGGATGAGGCGGCGCATAACTTCAGTTTACCAACGCGGAGCTTGGTGAAGAATTGTGATGGGATCATTGCTCGGGCACGTTCGGCGTCCGATGGGCGTTGAGAGATCTTTCAAGATGGGCCGGAGGTCCAAGCCTCCGTCTTAAGGCCCGCCTGCGCTCTCCGAGCGGTGCCGATGCGACTGGTGTGGTCGGACTCGAAGCGCTGTGCTGCTGAGTTGGACACAATGTGGGCCTTAAATGACTGAACAACAAGCAATGAATGCCCTTAGAGAAGCCCGTAGAAAGATGCAGAGTTCACCGGACAGCGAAGGCTCGCGTACGTTGAGCCGGCTGGTGATTGCCCTTGAGTCTGGTGAGGCATTTCCGTTGGAAGAGCTGTATGCACTTGATTTCAACGAGTTTGAACTCGCGATTAATGTGATGAAGGAGTGGCGACTCGATCGCCACTACGCGAAGAAGCTCAAGCTCTTTGATGTTTCGACGCAAGTGAACTGTCTGGGTGACAGTTGACGCATAGTCATGGGGCCCGCAACGCCTGCACTGGCCGTTGCCTTCGCGCGCGCAGTGCAGCTGTCGCCCACGGTGGCGCCGAGTGCTCTGTCGTTTGGCCGGGCCTGAGGACGTCGTCCTATTTGGTGGAAAGCGGCTACTAGGACTCGTTCTGCTTCGCACGTCCGGGCTCATTGCGCCAGATCGCTCAGCGGAGTCGGCGGCTAGCGACAACACCTCGCGTGGGCGGCACTGGCTTCTGGTGACCCCGCGTCGCTGTGATGCGCAGTGCTGTCTTTGCATACAGCGTTGCAAATGTAGGGGCAAGCAGATGTCCCCACAATTCATCCGATGTGCGATCGGTATGTTTCGGCGGGCGATCGTGAGATCGAACGCTTTTGGGACGTTGGTCATCGAGACGCTGTGCCTTGGCACCGAGAGGTTGCGCCAGGCTATATGGCTCCCTTTCTGCGGCCGTGGAGAGGCCAGGGCCTTGAGGTCGTTGTTGGCCGGTGGGGTTTGATCCCCCGCGGCAGCGCGACTAGGACGCCCCGGTCAGATGGAGGGCTCGGTGTTCGTTTGGGCGAACTCTTGCGCACGCACAGCGTTCGATCGGCTGAGATCGAATCAATCCCAGAATATCGCGATGCATGGAGAAGTGCACAGCGCTGCCTGATCCCGGTGTTGGCTTTCGATGAGGCGTCTTCGGTAGCGGATGCGCCGGCATGGTGGCGATTTCGCGCAGTCGACGGTAAGCCCTTTGCGCTTGCTGGGGTATGGAGTGAGTGGCGTGACAAGCAGACTGGCGAGGTTGTCTCGAGCTTCGCCATGCTCACGGCGCGGACCAGGGGTCGCCCATGGCTTGGCGCTAAGTCCGGGATCAAGGGTGATGTTGAAACCCAGCCGCCATCCGTCGGTCGAGAGCGTGGCACACAGTGTGTCGTTGTCGTTGAGCCCAAGAATTTCGATCGGTGGTTGAATGGCGGCGCGAAGGATGCGGCCAAACTGTTGCGGCCACCACCTTCTAAGTGCTTCGCTGCTCGACAGCTGCCGCCCTCGCGGCTGTTGCAAGGCGTCGGGGCACGTCCTACGAACTAACCGTGGGAGCTTGAGTGCGCATCGAGATCCTCTGCGAGGGTGCCACGCCTGCCCAACTCCGGGCGGCGCGGCTTGCCGCCAACCGGGCGCTCTTGGTGGCGGACGTTACTGTCCTAGCGGCGTGGGCGGTCAGAGGCCGTTGGCATGAATGGGAAGACCAAGGGCGTGAGTTGGGGGCGGAGTTCAGTGAGGATGAACTCCGTGCCCTTCAGGCCTTGCAAGCCGCGGAGGACGCGGCGAACCTTGCTATCGGACGTCGCCTGCCACACATGCGCGCGGTCCTGGATTGGGTCAGCGATTGAAGGTGCCGCGGAACGCGGTGTGATCCACTCGCGGCTGCTGCGAGCCCCACGTTCGGCAAGACGCTGCGGCCGAGGCACGCAGCGCGTCGGCGATCCAACGCGGGTCGCAGCTTAGCGCCGGCTCTGCGCCGGACCATACCGGGCTTCGAACCTTGCTAGTACGAATCTGCCCAGTTTGCCAAGTCTTACCAGCGCACCTTCACGCCCAGACTGCCGTTGACGCCGCTCCTGGTGCGCGCATCGCCACCCGCCGCCCACAGCTTGCCCACCTCGCCGTACAGGCTTGTGGACGCGCTCAACTGCCACGTCGCCCCCACCGCCAGCTCGCTGCTTGTGCCGCCCGTGCGCGTGGCGATGTCGCTGAAGCCCGCAGGCCCCACGAAACGCGTCACGTCCGTGCCGCTGCCGCGCCTGTAGACGTTCACGCGCGCATAGGGCTGCACCGTGCCCGCGCCGGTCTGGAACTCGCCCTTGACGCGCACGCCCGCGCGCGCCGTCCAGCCGCTGGCGCTGTCTTGCTGCACCAGCGCCCCCACGATGGCCGTGTCGTTCAGGTCGATGCGCTGGTGCACCAGCTGCACCTGCGGCTCGACCACCCAGTTCGGCGCCACACGGAAGGCCTGGCCCACCTCGACCGAGGCCAGCAGGCTGTCGCCCTTGCCGCCGCTGGAGGCGGCCAGCGTCGGGCCGGCCGTGTAGCGGTGGCGCCCGGCCTGCAGCACGCCGTCCACGTACAGGCCCGTGTCGCTCTTCCAGGTCGCATAGGCACCCATGTACTGACTGCGCAGGTCGTTGGAGCCGGCCGCGTAGTTCAGGATGCCACGGGCGAAACCGCTGACGCGCATGTCGCCTTCGAGCTGACCGACGTACACGCCTGCACGCCAACTGGAGTCTGCCCACAGGTCGGTGCCGGCCTGGAAGCCGGTCAGGCGACCACTGCTGTTCGGGCTCACGGTGCCCGACTGCGCGATGTCGCGGTCGATGCTGATCACGCGGCCCCAGGCCTGGCGGTAGCCCTGCTCGAGGGTTGTGGTGTTCGCGCCCGTCACGCCGTCGTCGCCTACGCGCTGGTGCATGTTGCCCAGCATCGCCAGGTTCGATTCACGGAACTGGCTGGCGAGCGCCGCATACAGCGGCACCTCGGCGCGGTAGGTCGGGGTCGTGGAGACCTGTGTCGTGTTCGTTAGATAGGCGGCGCTGCTTGTGGACGCCAGCCGATAGTCAAATGCGCCAGCGGAAACAGGTGCGGCGAGGGTGAAGGCATTGGTGCCAATCGTTGCGCCGTTTTGGGTGCTGACGATCTCGATGCCGTTGCCGTTGGTCTGACCACCCAAGCCACCGAGATTCGTGATCGCCACGCGCGTGGTGCCACTGGCAATGGCGCTGGGGCCATTGAGGATCAGGCGATCGGTTGCGCTGGCATTGCCGCCGAGCGTCGTTCCCAGGCCCAGCACCCCATTGTTGCCAACCCACGGGCCATTGATGGTGAGCACGGTTCCGGGTGAGGCACCGACGAGCGAGACGGTGCCGCCGTTGTTGACTGATGCGAGCGTCTGGTTGAATCCTGCCAGGTCCAAGGTCGCGCCAGGAGCAACTGAGGTGGCACTTCCAGCGCTGAAGGTGTTTGCGGCGCCAGCGCGCAAGGTGCCTTGCTCCACCAAAGTCGCGCCGCTGTACGTGTTGTTCCCCGCGAGGGTCAGTACACCCACGCCTTGCTTCGTGAGAAATCCGGTCCCGGTAATCGAGCCGGTCAGTGTTCCGCTGAAAGCCCCGGTGTCGATGACCGGGTCGTTTCGTCCCGTCATGCGAATGGCATTGTTGAGCGTGAGTCCAGCGGCCGCGAGTCCCAACGTCGTCCCGTCGTCCATCGCCAACTCACCGGTGCCGAGGGCGGTATTGCTGCCCACATTGATGCGCCCCTCCTTGAGGGTCGTGCCACCGGTGTAGCTGCTGTTGCCGGACAGCGTGAGAATGCCTGCACCAGTCTTCGTCAGGCTTCCGCTTCCGGCAATGGAACCCGAAAAACTCGTATCGGCGGCTTGAGCCACCGTGAGATTCTGGGCATTGAGGGCAACTGTGCCGCCTGCGCCCGACAGGCTGGAGGTGGTGAGATTCCAGGTGCCGAGATTGAGCGTTCCGCCATTGACCACGTACGCCGTGCTCTGGCTCAACGCCGTGGCACTTCCGGCCACCAGCGTGCCGGAGCGGACGACTGTTCCGCCTGTGTAAGTATTGGTGCTGGCCAACACCAACGTGCCAGCCCCCGCCATCGTGAGCGCGCCCGCACCGGACACTGCACCATTCAGTGTCAACGTGGTGTTCGCGTCCGGACTGACAGTCCCACCAACGGCATTCACGTCAATCGTCCGAGCGGAGCTAATGTCCGCTGTGGTCTGTAGCGTGCCACCGGCCAATCGCAGCGTGCTGCCGGGAGCGCCCAGATTCGCATCAGAGGAAATGGACAGCACTCCTTCGGAAACCGTCCATGGCGTGAGTTGCGTGGTCGTTCCAGTCAAGATCCAAGACCCGCTCCCGGTCTTCACGAACGAGTTGAAGTTTTGGAACTGGTTGCCGATGGCGCCGACGCCGAAAGTCCCATTGCCGAGGCCGCCGAGTGCCAAGGTATTGGTTGCGCCGACAGTTGTAGAGCCGACCACGTTGCCAACAAAGTTCGCTCCGGCTTGGATCTCGAGTCTGTTGGCCGTGCCTTGAAACTCGACAGCATTCGCGCGCGTCGCGCCGCTCAGACCGCCACTGATTGCGCCAGCATTGACAATGCGCAAGTCTGCGCCGGAGATTCCGACACCCCCAGCGCCATTGCTGCCTGTCGGCCCGGGTGATGCCAGAGCCCCGAGCCCTCCGGCTCCGCCGGTGATAGTGCCCAGGTTGTTCAAACTGCTGCCGGCTGCCAGTAGAGCGCCTGCTCCGCCGCTACCGCCTGCCCCACCGCCGGCGCCGTCGCCGTTGACGACTGCGCCGCCGTCACCACCTGCGCCACCGGTGACGCTCGCGCCTGCAGAAACGGAAACGTTGGCCGCGACGCCCGACATCACGCCGGCGCCGCCTTGGCCACCACCGCCCCCACCGCTGTCGACGTGTCCGCCAGTTGCTGTGCCGCCTGCTCCGCCAATTCCTGCAACAACGGCCCCGGCAACGCCTTGAGTGTCCGTGCTGAGGATGTAGAAACCGGTGCCACCGCCACCGCCACCGCCGCCGCCAAGGGATGAGTTCCCTCCCATGGAACCAGCGGCGCCCGCCACCGACCCCGCGTTGATGCCGCCGGCCGTGATTCTCAAGCCGCTCAGGCCGCCTTGTCCCCCGGTTGCACCGCCGCCTGCATTACCACCTGCAGCACCGTCGCCGGCGTTGTTGCCCGAAGTGATCGCTGCGCCGCCACCGCCGCCGCCGCCCCAAATGCCATTGAACCCGCCGTTGTTTCCGACTGGCGTTCCGCCACTGCCGCCAATACCTCCAGCCGCGGAGCTTCCGTAAGAGTCTCCACCCCTGCCGCCGTCAGCGTGTGCCGACGGGCAGATCGCCAGCGCGACGACGGCGGCAGCGATGCCACTTCCCCGGGCCGACGAAGTTGCCAATTCCGAGGTGACAGTCCAAGCGCCGCTGACGCGGTGACGGACAAGGCGATAGATGTGGTTCATGTTAGGGGTCTGCTCATTGCCGGGGCCCGCCGGGATGCGGGGCACGGGCGCAATGCTACAAAATGTTTCATAAGCCGCATTTTTTTAATGGGTTATGACCGAGAAAAAATCCCGAACTTGGTAGGGAATGAAACGGAACTTCGGCTGCCCTCGATACGGTTGGCTTTTGTCCCGCCTCTTCTATCGACAGAGCGGAAGATGCAGTGCAGACCCAATTGCCGCGAGACGCCGGCACTGGTGCCGAATTCGCAGCGGCCACAGTGGCTGCTGCTGCCTAACGGCTCGAACTTGACACAGAAATCCAGGCCCCGTTCGCCGGCGGCGACGTCGGCCAAGCAATTGGTGGCGAGCACGCGGCGTAGTTGCTTAGTCGCAATGTCGCGCATCGCGACAACCAACATGTCGTCGTCGATAGCCTGTACTAGAACCCTCTACAGCGGATCTATTTGCCATATATGATGAAGCGGTCAAAATAAACTAACGGATAACGAAATCCCCCTCGCCAATTCAACCTCCGTCTCCCACATAATTGACCCGCTGTCCGTTAGTTTATTTATGCTGTTGCCTCCCGATCGCGGTTTGACCGCCTCCCTGTTCGATGTTCAGCCTCCCGCCCGCGGGCCTGCTGCGGCTTGGCAGGAGGCATTCACGTCCTGGCTGGCAGACCAGCGCGCCAGTGGCTCGCTTCGACAGCCTGGCGTGACCGAGGTCTACCAAGCGATGTGGGTCAGTTTCTCCGGCTGGTGTCTGGGCCAGTCGCCTCGGGTCACACTCGAGTCGCTGGCGCTCGAGGATCTGCAGGCCTACCAGGCGGCCCGCTTCGGTCAGAAAGCGGCCGACCTGTCCCTGTCGCCACGCTATGTGCTACGCCTCATGCGGCTCATCGACCGGGTGCTGCGCCACCACGCCGCGCGGACCGACACCTTCCCGAATACCTCTGCCTCGGCCTGGGTCCTAGCCAACCCCGAGGTTCGCTATTCGGAGGTCGAGACCAAGGATCCCCTCCCCGAATACCTGTCTGCGCCCGAAGCGCGGCAACTCATGACGCATCTGTCGGCAGCCCGGCCACGTCCCGGCCGCAGCCGCGATGCCTTGGCCGCCATGACCTGGCAAGAGGTGCGCAATCGCGCCTCCGTGGCATTGCAGTTGGGTGCGGGTCTGACGCCTGGGGATGTGCGCGCGCTCGCGCTCGATTCGCCGATCGCGCACGGTGGTCGCACCCGAGGCCAGATCTGGAAGCTGCAGGTGCCGGGCAATGGCACATCCAAGCCGAGGGAGACACCCGTCGCACCCTGGGCCGCCGAGCTGCTCCATTACTGGCTCCAGGTGCGCGCCGATGCCGGGGTCGTTGGCGAACACCTCTTCCCTTCTACGCGTACCGGCAAACCATGGCTTGCCAACTCTCAGTACAAGAATGCGCGCCAGGTCCTAGAAGACGCCGGAATGGATTCCCGCGAAGGCGGATCTTTCCGGCTGCGCCACACCTTTGCCATGCGCCAGCTTCGGCGGGGCACGCCACCCGACCAGGTGGCCGCGTGGATGGGCGTCGAGCCGACAGAGATGAGGCGCTATGACCGCGTGCTGCCGGCCGCCGTCGACGTCGTCTAGTTCTCGCCGTTCACGCCGCTGAGGCGTGCCTTTCCATGTACCGATCGAATGCGCGTTGCGCGGCCTCGATCGCTGCCACCGGGCCGCGCAGCGTGACCTCCGCAGTTCCCGCCGGCATCGCGTCCTCGAGAACCGCTCGGCGAATGGCGTAGATGCGCTGATGGATCACGCCGTATTCCGCCTTGAGGAGCATGGGCTCCTCCTTGCCGATGAACAGGCGGTGGGCAATCTCCAGCGTCCGCGCGTCGAACCGCCGGCGCTTGGCGATCCGCGCCAACTCTTCTTCATCTATGGTGACGGTCATGGCTCGGCAGTGACATGAACAGGCTCATCAGGCCCAGGTAGAGCCAGTAGAGCACAAGCGCCCCCACTGAGAACGCCAGCATGCCCCAACGCGGGAAGTTCGGGTCTCCGATCAGGAACCCGAAGACGAGCGTCACCAGAAAACCGAGCAGTGCAACCGGAACCAAGACGGCTCGCACGACGGGCTCGGCGAGTATCAAAACAGCGCTCACGATCAAGCGCAGGATTTGAACGATCACAGCCGCGACCCACCACAAGCCTGCAGCCGGCACACCAAGCACATGGGCTGGCACACCCGAGCGCCGCTGGGACCCAGTGAGTTTGAACGCTCTGTCATTTCGCTTCCTCCGTTGCCCAACACACCAATCTCAGGGCCGCGAGCGGGATCGCGCTGCGTGTGCCGTCGCCAAAACGCACTTCAGCAAGATCGCTGTCCTGCGCTTTCATGCGCAGCGAACCACGCTTGCCCTCATGCTCGACAACGAGAACCGTGCGCCCACCACTCCGGACGGAAGCTGGCGCTGCGC
Source organism: Xylophilus ampelinus (assembly GCF_901875635.1). GTDB lineage: Bacteria > Pseudomonadota > Gammaproteobacteria > Burkholderiales > Burkholderiaceae_C > Xenophilus. The sequence continues at coordinate 28,831 of NZ_CABFMN010000101.1, forward strand.
CAGCCTCAGGTGCCGCCGCAGACGCACACCCTCTTGCTTGCGAGATCAGCGCCTCCACATTCGCGCGATAGATCGGATCGCCACGCCGGAGCAATTCGCGCACGACATCCGGCTCCTGGCGGCCCACGGATACGAGCCTGTAGAGCGTCCGCACATCCTCACTGACCCGCCCATCCCTGACCGCCTCGAGAAGTTCGGACGACGCCTCGTTGAGCGCTGCAGCCTCGGTGATGAACGACCGCGGCTTGGCCAGGCGTCGCGCAATCTCGGAGCGACTGATGCCCTCACGCTCGCGCTCAGCAATGAACATCGCAAGGTCCATTGCGGACATGTCCTCGCGATGGAGGTTTTCCGCGGCTTGGGCGAACGGATCCGTACGGTCGTCAAGAAACGCGGGCACCGTGGTCAAAGCGGCCTGCCGCGCAGCTCGAACACGCCGTTCGCCACGGTTCACGATGTATCGCTCTGCGCGCTCAGGATGGCGTCTCAACGAAACAGGTTCCAGCACGCCGTGCTGCCGGATCGACAAGCTCAGCTCGTCCAAGGACTCACGCTTGAAGCTGCGGCGCGGTTGCGCAGGGTCGAAGTCGATCACGGAGAGATCAACATGCACGGCGGCGGACGGATCCGAGACGCCTGTTCCGGCCGCCAGGAAGTCCGATGGCCGAAACTGCGCCAAGCCGCTGAGGTCGAGAGCGTCAAGATCGCTCATGCGGAAACCCCCTCTGAACTGGCAACCGGCTGCAGCTGGATCCGCTGCTGAAGCATCGTGAATGCTTCCTTGACCTCGAGACTGGCTTCACGCGCGGAACTCTTGCTCAGTTCCCACACGGCCTTCCCCTCGGCCAACGCTTCCGGAATCGCCGAGCGCGTTGAGATGCGCGCGGGAATCACGAAGTCACGGTAGCTGGCCACCAACTGCTGCACGGCGGCCTTCTGGCGCGCCGAGTGCGCGTTGAAGCGGTTCAGGACGATCCCCGCCAGCTCCAGGCGCGGGTTGTAGCGCTGACGGACGCCGAACACCGTCTTGAGCATATCGGTCACGCCGTCGATGCTGTACTCCTCCAGCTCGATCGGGCACACCACGCGAGTCGCAGCGATCAAGGCCGCGCTCATGCGAAGGCCCAGCGCTGGGGGCGTATCGATGACGACCGTGTCGAACCGCCCCTCAAGCGCGCGCACAGCGCTGCGAAATGCAGGAATCACCACGTCCGGCTTGGTCAGTTCGATGTCCGCCAGCTGCTTGGACGCAGTGACCAGAGCGACTTTCCGCTCGCGGTCTTCGCCGGGCCCGATCTTGCTCGCATCGGTCCCAGAGACAAAGAGACTTAATGCCTGCACGCCGACGTCAAAGGCGCGCAAGGTCTTCGACCCGTTGCCTTGGGTGTCGAGATCGATGAAGCACACGGACTGCCGATGCAGGTCTGCAAGCCACAGGGCGTAGAGGACCGACAGCGTCGACTTGCCGACACCGCCCTTCTGATTGCCAAAGACGACAACGTTGCTCATGCGAAACCTCCATGAACTGGCAGCCCTGCGCACGGGACTGCTTGCATTGACCTTCTTCGCTACAAGACGTAAAGGCCTTTGCTGGTTGCTCAACAGTGCGATTGGCACTCCGCTAAACCAATAGGTTTCGAATGACGTGCTAGATCACACACAACGGTGTTCAGCGTAGCGATTGCGAGTATGCATGTCTAGTGCATGCTATAGCTCCTCTATAGCAACGAATACGTTTCTCTTCGTTGACGTGATGGGCTACCTGGCCGACATTTCGCGCCATGCGATGTGAACCAAGCGTGGTCAAAGCCGGGACGGCAGGGTGGCGATGTGCGATCGCCGCCCTTGCGGCAGTGGTGGCGCTCTCGACAAGTTTCGCTTCGGCCGCGGGTCCTGCAAACGCAACCACTCAGCGCGTCGTTCCCGTTGCGGAGCAGCGTGCGCGGGACACCGATCGCGTCGAGGTCCTGCGCCAGGAGTTGAGGAAGTCGGAAGACCTGCTGGCGTCGTTGGCTCGCCGCAAAGCCGAGCGCCTGGCCGCGGCCGATGCGAAAGGGGCAGCGGAGGCTGAAGACCAGCACAGCCGAACGCTCAACGATGTCGCGGCCTTGAAGCGGGAGCTGGGCGCCGCTGCGAACCAAGCCGGCCAGACCGACGCCGAGGCATCGCCGGCCAGAGCGGCCAGAGCGGCCAGAGCGGCCAGAGCGGTCAAGGCGAGCGTTCGCGCAGCCGCGCCGGCCGCCATGAAGGCGCCCTCCCCTCCTGCAGCCCCTTGGTGGGACGTTTACGGACGCGAACGCACGCAGACGCCGCCCGCATCCAGTCCCACACCGATCTCCCAGGCGCCCGCCTCAACCGCAGCGCCCACACCCGTGTCAGGCCGTCGACTGGAGTAGTGCCATGCAAGTAATGAAAGAACAGTTCACTTTGGTTCACAATTCAGGGAGCACTCACTCACACGCGCCCCGCCATGGCCTCGACGGCACGGCCCAAGACCAAAATCAAGACATCAGCGAAGAGCGCCGCCACCCCTGCCCAGGCGGAGGCGACGGAGGCCTTGAGCGCACGGCCCACCGCGGGTGGAACGGTGACCCAGCTGGAATTCGTCCAACTGCTGCACAAAGGGTCGGTCATCGAGGTGGTGATCGCCGAGGTGGCGCAGGCCGTCTACCAGTTGCAACTTGTGGTCGCCTGGCACTATGGGCGGCGAACGCTCATGACCTCCACGCGCCAACCTCGGGACTTCCGCAGCCTGGACACGCTCCGACGGCACCTCAAGACGCTTGGCGTGGGCAAAACCATCGTGCGGCTCGAGCTTCTGCCTTAGAGCTTCCCAGCGCATCCCAGGCCGAGGCCTGGATCCTGCGCGTTTCACTGCTGGCGCTCGCGGCTCTCTTCGCACTCGCGCCTGAGCTCGCGCTTGCCGGAAGCCCGTTCGCGACGGGCGCCCAAGCCACGCAGCAACAGCTCACCTCCATCTTGACCCCCATCGCAGCGGTCGCCGTCATGGTGTCCGGCGCCATGGCCTGGTTCGGCCGCCTTAGCTGGTGGTGGATGGTGGCCGTCGTCATCGGCACCGTCTTGGTCTTCGGCGGTCCCCAGATCGTCTCGTGGATCCGCGGACTTTTCGGCGTCTGAGGACAAGGGCATGAGCCGCAACCAGGGCATCGTCGCCGACACGCTCTTCGTCGGCATGACCCGCCCGTCGATGATCTGGGGCGTCACCTACTCGGCCATGATGTTCAACATCATCCTCACGACCGAGTCCTTCATCGTGACGAAGAACCTCGTGTGGCTGCTGGCCTTCCTGCCAATCCACGGTGTGCTCTACCTGGTCTGCCTCTACGAGCCCCGGTTCTTCGACCTGCTGCAGCTCTGGGGCCGCACGCGCCTCCCGGCCATGATCAGCGGGAACCTCCGATTCTGGAAGGCGAACTCGTACTGCCCGTTGGCCATCGATCTGCCTGGCTTCTCGGGACGGCGGCGAAGCAGGACGTTGCCCTCGGTGATCTGAGCCATCCATGCAGTTCCTGTCCCGCTCCGATGCCACCTTGCGCCGCGAGGTGAGCGCGGCCGCAATGATTCCCCTGGTCGCGCATGTCGACGAGCATGTGGCGCGCACCCGGGCTGGCGACTACGTCCAGACACTGCGTCTTTCCGGCGCCAGCTTCGAGAGCGCGGACGACGACGACATCAACAGCTGGCACGAGCGCCTGAACGTCTCCTACCGGAACATCGGCTCGCCCAACATCGCGATCTGGACCCACGTCGTGCGGCGCCGGGAGACAGGCTACCCGGCAGGCCGGACCGTGCCGGGCTTCGCCGACGAGGTCGAGCGCCGCTACCGCCAGAAGATGGCCGGCGAGCGGCTGATGGTCAACGAGCTTTACCTGTCGGTCGTCTACCGGCCGCAACCCACCAAGCTGGGCAACGCCGCGCTGCGGATCCTCAAACGGACGGACGCCGAGGGTGCCAGGACGGAGCTACGCGACTCCCTCGACGCCTGCACCAAGCTGCGTCAGGAACTGATGGCATCCCTGGAGCGGTATGACCCCGAGCCGCTGGGTGTCTACCGAATCGACGGCGTCGACGTGCTGTTCTCGTCGCTGGCCGAGTTCCATGGCCTGCTGATCAACGGCGAATGGCAGCGCATGCCCATGCCTCGCGCCCCACTCAACGAGGTGCTGGCCACGAGCCGCCCATTCTTCGGCAACGAGGCCATGGAGTACCGCACGGGCACGCAGACCCGGATCGGCGCCTTCCTGGGGATCAAGGAGTACCCGACGCCGACGGCACCGGGCATGTTCGGCGCACTCCTGACGGCCCCCTTCCCTTTCGTGCTGACGCAGAGCTTCACCTTTCTGGCCAAAGGCACGGCCACCGACATGATGAGCCGACAGCACAACCGGATGGCCTCGTCTGGCGACCTCGCCGTCTCCCAAGCCGAAGAGCTCCGGGACGCCCTGGACGACCTCATGAGCAACCGGTTCGTCGTCGGCGACCACCACTTTACGCTCCACGTCCTGGCGGACACCTTCGACGGCGTCAGCGAAGCTGAAGGCAGGCCTCGTCTCAAGCAACTCAACGACAACGTGGCGCGGGCGCGCTACCTCCTGGGCGACACCGGCATGGTCGTCGCCCGGGAGGATCTGGCCATGGAGGCCGCCTTCTGGGCCCAGCTGCCCGGCAACTTTGGGTACCGCACGCGCAAATCGCCGATCACCAGCCGCAACTTCGCGGCGATGTCCCCGTTCCACAACTTCCCTACCGGCCGCGCAACAGGCAACTACTGGGGCGATGCCCTGGCGATGTTCATGACACGCGCGGGCTCCCCCTACTACTTCTCCCTCCACGCCAGCGACCCGCGCAGCGCCGACGGCGGAAGCCGCCGGGACGTCGGCCATGTCACAGGGGTTGGACCGGTCGGTACCGGCAAGACGACATTTCTGGGCTTCTGCCTGATCGCGATCTGCAACCGGCTGGACGCCACCCAGGTCATCTTCGACAAGGACGAGGGCCTGCACATCCTCGTTCGCGCGCTGGGCGGCCAATACCTGCCCCTGAAGAACGGCGCGCCGACCGGCTGCAACCCGCTCCAGCTCGATGCCGGCGTTCCAGACAACGTCGAGTTCATGCGGCACTGGCTGCGGCGTCTCGTTCTGCGCTCTGCCGATGAGACCCTGTCGGTGCGGCAGGAGGAAGACCTCGACCAGGCGCTGCGCGGCACGCTCAAGCTCGATCCGCCGTTCCGTCGCCTGTCGCGGCTCATTGCGTTCCTGGACATCACCGATCCCGAAGGCATGTATGCCCGGCTGCGCAAGTGGTGCGCGTGCGAGGGCGGCGACTACGCCTGGGTGTTCGACAACGACCAGGACGAGATCGCGCCGCTGCTGGCTCGTCACAGCCTCGTCGGCTTCGACGTGACGGACTTCCTGGACAACGACGTCGTCCGAGCGCCGCTGACCATGTACCTCTTCCACCTCGTGAACCGGATGGTGGATGGCCGGCCCCTGGTGTGCTGGATGGACGAGTTCGCCAAGCTGCTGAGCGACCCAGCCTTCGCGCGCTTCGCCAAGAACGGCCTGGAGACCTGGCGCAAGAAGAACGCCAACCTGGCGACCTTCACCCAGAGCACAAGCCACGTCCTGGATTCGTCGATCGCGCGCGCCATCATCGAGCAGACCCCGACCAAGATCCTGTTCCCCAACCCGGATGCCGACTACCGCGAGTACACCGAGGGGTTCAACCTCACGGACCGCGAGTTCGCCCTCATCAAGCAGGAACTTGAGCCTGGCTCGCGCCAGTGCCTGATCAAGCAGAACCACGTGAGCGTCGTCGCGCAGCTGGATCTCAAGGGATTCGAGGACGCGCTGCACGTGATCTCTGGCCGCACCAGCAACGTGCGGCTCATGCGCGACTTGATGGCCGAGCACGGCCCAGACCCTGACCAATGGCTCGAGCCGTTCCGGCATGCACTTTCCGGGCGATCCCTTCGCCCCCTTCCAACCCAAGAGGCGATCCATGCGTAAGCAACTTCTTGCAATCTTCCTGGCCGCATTTGCGTTCCTCGCCCCGATGCAGGCGAAGGCAGGCATTCCGGTGATTGACGTCACGGCCGTCGCCAACCTGATCCAGCAGGTCATGTACTGGCAGCAGCAGATTTCGGCGATGCAAAAGCAGTTCGACCAGCTCAAGGCCTCGAAAGAGCAGCTTCAGCAAACCTACAGCTCCATGACGGGCACGCGAGGCATGGACCAGTTGCTCCCGATGTCCAACATGGACCGCAACTACCTGCCGCAGAGCTACGACGACCTGATGCGAGTCACCAACGGGTCGTCGCAGGGCTACGCGGGCCTGTCCGGTCAGGTCCAGTCGGTCATGGATGCCAACAAGATCCTCTCGACCACGCAGATGGATGCCTTGAGCCCAGACATGCGCCAGATGGTCGACAAGGGCAGACAGGCATCGGCAATGCTCAACGGGCTGACGCGGAGCGCGTACCAGAACACCAGCAGCCGCTTCTCGGCACTCCAGCAGTTGATCGGCGCCATCGGCCGCACCAACGACCCCAAGGCGATTCAGGAACTGCAGGCACGCATTCAGGCCGAGCAGACCATGCTCACGAACGAACAGACCAAGCTGCAGAGTCTGTATCAAATCGCTCAGTCCGAGGACATGACGCGCAGGCAACAGATGCGGGAGCGATCTGCCTCGGACATCGGCACGGTCAGAGCGTTGCCCTCAGTCAACTACTGATGTGACGAATTTCCGATGACCAAAGTCTCCTGGATCGCCATCGCCATCGTGCTCGCAGCCGCTGGAGGCGGCGGTGCCGTGTATCTCTTCAATCAACAGGTAGAGCCTCCTGCGCCAACACCATCCTCAGCGGCTTCTCCAGCTGTTGCACCGGCGCCCGCCAGGGATCGAACAAAGGAGAAGCTCGAGGGAATTGGGGACTTTCGAAAGCTGAAGCCTGTGCAGATTCCCGAAGGTCCCGCACGCTAAGCCCATGGATTTCTTCGCGCAGTTCCTCTCGTGGCTCGACAAGATCCTGGTCAGCTACGTCAGCTCTCACACTTCGCAGGTCGCATCCGCGATCGAGCCGGCCGCAGTCACATTGGCCACGATCTACGTGATGCTCTGGGGCTATCTCAGCATGACCGGCCGGATTCAAGAGCCGATTTGGGAGGGTGTAAAGCGCATTCTTACGATTGCCTTGATCTTGGGCGTTGGACTTCGACTCTGGACCTATAACGAGATCATCACCGATACGTTCTACAAGGCACCTGAGCAATTGGCACGGTCGATTGTTGGATCCTCAGACGTCGTTGGCGTCATCGACAAAGTGTGGCTGGACGGGGCATCGATAGCAGCGAACTTGCTAGGCAAAGGCAGTATCTTGGACAGCGACTTTGCGTACTACGCTGCAGGATTTCTTGTTTACATTTTTGTCGGGCTCACCGTCGTAGTCACTGCCTTCCTGCTTGGACTTTCGAAGGTCGCGATTGCTGTCCTGCTGGCGCTTGGTCCAGTGTTCATCGTCCTGCTATTTTTCGAGACGACAAAGCGATTCTTCGAGGCATGGTTGGCCCAATTAGCCAACTATGCGCTCATCTGCATTCTGACAACGCTCACGGCGTCCTTGCTCCTGAACATCGTCAAGGCCTATGCAGCCAACGCTGCTGCTGCAGGCTCTGGGATCACGATCGCTGAGAGCGTTCGGGTATGCCTTGCCTCCGCGCTGGTGTTTCTTGTCATGCGGCAGGTGATGCCGATTGCTTCCGGTCTCGCGAGTGGCGTAGCCCTGAGCACCTATGGTGTGATCTCGGGAGGAATCCGCTGGGGCATGGGCGGAGCCAAGCGCTCCACCTACGAATTCAGCCGCGGCGTCATCGATGGCGCTCGCCGTGAACCCGGTAGCCGCTGGGACTCCTTCCGCCGCTTGGCCGGCAATCGAGTCGGCACCGGCCTCTCATCGGCTGCGCGGGCGATCACGCCCAACCGGCGCGGAGGGACCGTCATTCCTCGCGAGCAGGTGATGCCGAACCCCACGCACCGGCAGTGAGGCGAACACACTCGTGAAGCTACTCCTCGCCTTGTCGTTTCTCGCGGTGCTGGCCGCCTGCGGCACCCGCCCTCCCCTGCCGCCGGAGTGCGAGGGCGAACTGTCGCCCATCAACACCCCCACCTCCCTTTCCGGAATGTCCAATGAAGCGCGATCCGGCACTTGAGAACTACCTCGCCGAGGCGCAGAGCTGGGAGCTCGATCGGGCGAGGCGCTCGGAGCGGTCCGCAAAGATCGCCTGGGGCGTTGCAAGTGCATCCGGCCTCATCGCACTCCTGTCGGTCGGCGCCGTGGCCGGCCTCACGCCGCTCAAGCAGCCCGTCCCGGTCGTCATCCGCGTCGACAGCAGCAGCGGCATCGTGGACGTCGTCCCCCGGTACGAGGGCACGACCGACGTGGAGCAGATCGTCACCCGCAACCTGCTCCAGAACTACGTCATCTCCCGCGAGCGCTACTTCTATGGCACCGCCGAGCCCGACTACGAGCTCGTGGCTTCGCAAAACTCGCCGAAGCTCAACCAGGACTGGGCAGCCCTGTGGGAAGCCAACAACCCACAGTCGCCGCTGAACCTCTTCAAGGACGGCACGGCCATCAGGACCCAGGTGCGGTCGGTCACCTTCTTGAAGCTCGAGAGCGGCAAGGACAAGCTGGCCCAGGTCCGGTTCACCCGTTACGCACGCGCCGGCGGCACGGGCGATGAACAGGCCACCCACTGGGTGTCCACCATCGAGTTCGCCTATGTCGCCCCGTCCAAGGACGAGAAGTGGCGATCGCTCAACCCCCTCGGGTTCCGGGTGATCGAATACCGGCGCGAGCCGGAGACCGTTTCGACCAGCACGGCGCCCGCTCCCACCATCAAGCAGGGCGCCCGATGAAGCTAGCGGCTGTTTCTCGTCGCTGGCTCGATGCGATTGCCTTGGCTGGATGCCTCGCTGCCGTTGGCTCCCATGCCTTGGCTGCGACAGTCCCGCCGACAGGCAAGGTGGATGCGCGCGTGCGCGTCGTCAACTACAACCCGGAGGATGTTGTCACCCTGCACGGGTACGTCGGCTACCAGATCCACCTCCAGTTCGCCGAGGGTGAAGAGTTCGTGAACCTCGGATCCGGCGACAACGCCGCGTTCGACGTCGGCGCCGAGCGCAACCACTTCTTCATCAAGCCGAAGGAAGCTCGCGCCTCTACCAACCTCACGGTCCTCACAAACCGCCGGGCCTACCACTTCGACTACACCGTGTCCGCCGCAGCGCCCAAGGGTGCCGCGGCCAGGCGCATGGTCTATTCGATCCGATTCGCCTACCCGGAGGAGGAGGCCCGCACACTGGCGGCCGAGGCAGAGCGTCGTCGCGCCGAGGCGCGGATGAGCCAGGCCTCCGACCGATCGCGCAACACCAACTACTGGTTCTGCGGCAGCGACTCGCTTAAGCCCATGAGCGCCTACGACGACGGCGTCCAAACGCGCCTGCGCTTCCAGGCGCGGTCCGAGTTCCCGGCCATGTTTGTCCAGAACGACGATGGCTCGGAGTCGCTGCTCAATTTCAACGTCGAAGCCGATGAGGTGGTGATCCACCGCGTCGCGCGGCGTTTCGTATTGCGCCGCGGTCAGTTGGTCGGCTGCGTCGTCAATCAGTCCTTCGCAGGCGGTGGCGCGCGCACGCCCAACAACACGAACGCGTCAGGCGTGCAGCGCACCACGGCGGGAGAAGCACCATGACGGAGTTCAACCGTGGTCGGCCAGACCCGAACGACAACGACATCCGCCCCCGCGATCAAAGTGATGGCCGTGTGGATCTCGACACTGGCGAGATTCTCCCTGACCGCCAGCAGCGGCCTGCCGAGTCTGGCGCCGCACCGTCCACCACCGTGCAGGGCGAACGCGCCATCCCCTCGGTCAATCGCGAGCGGTCCATTCAGTCCCGTGTGAGCGGCGGCTTGGCGTTGGCGACGATGGTGCTCCTCGGTGCCGGCTTCCTGTTCTGGTACTACAACACACAGTACGGCAAGACACGGGATGCCGAGGAAGCGGCGCGCAAGGCTGCAGCGGCGCGAGCTGGCGGCGAGATGAAGGTCCCGCCCCTGGGTCGGATCGATCCGCCCAAGCCCCCGGAGCCACCCGTTGCCGCCGCAGGGCCGACGCCGCCTCCCCCGCCCCCTGCAGCCGCGACGCCCGGTGCACCGCCGCAGAAGACGCCGGAGCAGCTCGCCCTGGAGCGGCAGCTTGGCACGCCGGTCCTTCGCAAGGGCCAGTCACTGACGGGTGCTGGCATGCCCTACGGCACCCCGGACGCCATGGCCGCCGGAGGCGTCGCGCCCGGCCAATCCGGCATTCCCAATGTCGCCCAGTTGATCGGCGCCATGCAGGGCACGGCGCCCGCCGGTGCGCAGGGCACCAGCAGCCTGGCTGCCAACCTCAAGCCCACGCCGTCGCCGGCCGTGATGGCCCAGAAGCTGCCCACGCGCCGCATGCTCCTGCCCAAAGGCGCCTTCATCGACTGCACGCTGGAAACCGCCATAGATTCGACCTACGAGGGCATGACCACCTGCATCGGCGCGAACGACATCTACGGCGCGGACGGCAAGGTGGTGCTCCTGGAGCGCGGCACGAAGTATGTGGGCGAGCAGAAAGGCTCGCCGCGCCAGGGCCAAGGTCGGGTGTTCGTCGCCTGGAACGAGGCCCGCACACCTACGGGCGTGGTCGTGCAACTCGCCTCTCCCGGCACCGACGAACTCGGCCGCAACGGGCTGCCCGGCTACGTCGACAACCACTTCTGGGATCGCTTCGGTGCGGCGCTGCTCATCTCGGTGGTGGATGGGGCCATGCAGGCCATCGCCGCCAACCAGCAGAGCGGCACGAGCGTGGGCAGCGGCGGCGGTGTGAGCTTCGGCGCACAAGGCAGCCGGGAGGTCATGACCGAGGTGCTGCGTAACACGATCGCCATCCCGCCGACCGTGATCAAGAACCAGGGCGAGCGCATCCAGATTCTTGTGGCGCGCGACGTCGATTTCAGGAGTGTCTATGCGCTTCGAACCGACCCCGAATCCCCGTGACCGCGCCGGGGCCGAGGGCACGACCGGCGCGGCGGCCCCGACGGCCAAGACCGCGCAGGACGCCCCCTCCTCCCTCTCGCTCTTCCTGGGCCCACTCGGCCGCCTGCTCGAAGACCCCGAGGTGACGGAGATCTGCATCAACGAGCCCGGCACCGCCTTCGTCGAGCGACAGTCGGGCTGGTCACGCGAGGAACTGCCGTTTGCCAGCTACGACTGGTGCCTCGCGATCGCCAAGCTGGTCGCCAACTTCACGCGCCAGCGCATCTCCGCCAACGAACCGCTCCTCTCGGCCACCCTGCCGGGCGGCGAGCGGATCCAGATCGTCCTGCCGCCTGCCACACAGGAGCGCACCGTCTCCATCACCATCCGTCGCCCGTCCAACGCCCTCTGGACGCTGGAGGAACTGGATGCCATCGGCATCTTCCGCCCGACGCGCAGCGTGCCCGCTATCCCGGCGCACCAGGCACAGATCGCGCACCTCACACCCGAAGACCGGGAGCTGACCGGGCTGCTCGCGCGCAGACAGTTCGCCGCCTTCCTGCGCCGCGCCGTGCATCTGCGCAAGAACATCCTCTTCTCGGGCGCCACCGGCTCGGGCAAGACCACCGTCAGCAAGGCGCTCATCCTGGAGGTTCCGCCAGAGGACCGCCTCATCACGATCGAGGACGTGAAGGAACTGTCGCTGCGCAACCAGCCAAACCACGTGCGCCTCTTCTACTCCCAGGGCGCGCAGGGCCAGGCGGAGGTGACGCCCGGCCAGCTGCTCGCCAGCGCCAAGCGGCAGCGCCCCGACCGCGTCTTCGTGTCCGAGCTGCGCACCGGGGACGAGGTCTATGACTACCTCGTCTCCGTGAACACCGGCCACCCCGGATCGATCACCAGCGTGCACGCCGACAGTGCCGAGATGGCCTTCGTGGCGTTGGCGCAGCTCATGAAGCGCAGCCAGGCCGGCCAGGGCATGAGCACCCGTGAAGGCGTCGAGCTCGCGCAGATGAGCGTCGATGTCGTCGTCCAGTGCGCCCGCGACCGCAACAGCACGGGCAGCCCGCGCATCGTCCGAGAGATCTGGTATGACCCTGGCACCAAGCACCGAGGGCTTTCCTAGTCCGTTCAAGATCGCCGTCGCGCTGCTCGCGGCCGCGGTGATGGGCGTGTACGTGGCGGGCTATGCCTTTCTCATGCGCATGAAGCTGCCGCCCCATGACGCCTCGCTGCTGACGATCCACCAATACTGGCAGGCCTATGGTGACCGCCCGGATGTCCGCCAGGCGCTGCTCACCTGCCTCGCCGGCGCGCAGGGCGTCTGCCTGGGCCTGGTCGGCGTGGCCATGCTTCCGCGCCGACGGCCGCTGCATGGCGAGGCCCGGTTCGCGTCACGCCGCGAGATCGAGAAGGCGGGCCTGCTGAGGGACCACGGGATCATCCTGGGCCGCCTCGGCAGTCGCTATCTGGTCCTTCCGGGCCAGCAGGGCGTCGAGCTCGAGGCCCCGCCGCGCAGCGGCAAGGGCGTCGGGGTGGTCGTGCCGAATCTCTTGAACTGGCCGGGCTCGACCATCGTCAGCGACATCAAGGGCGAGAACTTCATGCGCACGGCGGGCTTCCGCGCGTCGCACGGCCAGGATGTCCACCTCTTCGACCCGCTGTCCGAAAAGGAGTGCTCGGCCCGCTGGAATCCGCTGGGCTACGTGTCCGAGGAGCCCTACCGCTGCATCGACGACCTGCAGCGCATCGCCACGATGCTGTTTCCGGACCCGCTGGCCGGCGACCCGTTCTGGACCTCGTCCGCCCGATCGCTGTTCCTGGGCATCGCGCTGTACCTGTTCGAGGTACCCGACGCCACGCGCACGCTGGGCGAAGTGCTGCGCCAGGGCATGGCCAGTGACGCCGAGGGTTTCCAGAAGCACTGGAAGCGGGTCATCGACGCCTGCGAGCGGGCAGGCTATCCGCTGTCGCAGGAGGCGGTGCAAAGCCTGTACGACGTGATCGACCTAGCGCCCACGACGGCTTCCAGCATCCGCAAGACCTTCACGAGCCGTCTGGACCTGTGGCTCAACCCGATGATCGATGCGGCGACCTCGGCCAACGACTTCGACCTGCGCGACCTGAGGAAGCGGCCGATCTCCATATACGTCCAGATCAACCCGGACAACATCGCACGGCTGCAGCCGCTGTTGAACCTCTTCTTCCAGCAGGCGATCGGCCTGCAGACGCGAGAGCTCCCGGAAACGAATCCCGCGCTCAAGCACCAGCTCCTGCTGATGCTCGACGAGTTCCCCGCCCTCGGCCGCATCCCAGTCATCGCGGAATCCACGGCCTTCCTGCCCGGCTACAACGTCCGCACGGTGGTGATCGTGCAGTCCAACTCGCAGCTGATCGAGAAGTACGGCGGCGAAGGCGCGAAGTCGATTCGCAAGATGCTGGCGGCCCGGATCGTCTTCCCGCCCAAGGAGTATGACGACGCCGAGGCGATCTCGCGCGAACTCGGCACGTACACCGTGCGCCAGAAGAGCATCAGCCGGCCGATGTTCGGCGGCGCCGGCAAGGGTGCCTCCGTCAGCCTCAGCGATCAGCCCCGCCGCCTGCTTCTGCCGCAGGAGGTCAAGGAGTTGGGCCCCTCTCGGATGATTCTCTTCTACGAGGGCCTGCGCCCCATACTGGCCCACCGCATCCGCTACTTCGACGACAAGTCCTTCGCCAAGCGGGAGCTGCCACCGCCTGCCGTGCCGAAGCTCGGCGTCCAGAAATCCGACCAAGCAGGCGCGCCAACGGCCACATCGCCAGCCGCGCGGCCCGCGTCACCTGCTGGGACCACACCCCGACCTGCGGGCGCATCCAGCGCCACGCCAGTCACCGCAGCCGCCCATCGATCTGGACAGAGCGGCGGATCGACCATCACCAAGGAGGTGTCCGCCATGTCCGCCGCCGTACTCAACGACGAGCTGAAGCTCAACGACTTCTCTTTCGACTTCGACGATGTCGAGATTCCCACCGAGCCTTTGAGCGATGACGAGATCAAGCAGCGCGCCGATGACTTCGTGGCTCGCCTGCTCGACTGACTTCACCGCTGGATCTCTACGCACTCCCAGGAGACGCCATGGCCACCGCCAACGCTTCCACAAGCACTACTCATTCATCCGGATCCAAATCTGCCAACTTCGCCGGCTCCGTGCAGGGCCACGCCGCCGCGCCCGGACGACAGCTTCCGCCAGTGCCTGACGCCATCGAGCGTCGGTACCTGCGGATCCACGACAGCTACCTGTTTCCAGACCGCACCCTCGCCTTCATCGACGACGGCGGCCGGATCCGGGTGCGGACGGAGAACCGCGAAGTCATGCACAGCGTCGTGGCCATCGCACAGCAGCGCGGCTGGCGAACGATCGAGGTGCGCGGCACCGAGGCGTTCCGCCAGGGCATCTGGCGCGAGGCCGCACTGCAAGGCATTGAGGTCAAGGGCTACGAACCCAACGAGACGGAAAGGCAGCAAGTCGCCCGATCACAGGCGCAACGACGAGGCGGCGACACCCGATCGCGGGGCGAGCCCGGAACCTCCGGTCGCGACCCAAACCCGCAGAGCGCGTCAGCTCCGACCGGTCGCTCCGCAGCTGGTGATGACGGTGCGACGCGCCAAGACGCGGATGGCTGGCCCCGGTCCGCCCGCAATGGTGCCCGGACGCCGATCGTCGGGGTCTTGGTCGCCGCGGCAGCGGCGCCCTACCGCTTCGACCCGGAGCAGCGGATGTCCTTCTACGTCATGGTGCGCACCGAGGTCGGTGACCGCACGGTGTGGGGAACCGACCTGGAGCGCGCGCTCGCTGAGTCGGCGTCCCAGCCACGCATCGGAACCGCCGTCGTCCTCATTCACCAGGGGACCACATCAGTCGACGTTCGGGTGCCGGACCGCAACGAGGCAGGCGAGCTGGTCGGCGAGAAGAAGATCGTCGCCCAGCGTGCCCGATGGAGTATCGAAACGATCGACCACTTGCGCTCCCTGCAACAGACGTCCGATTTGTTCCGCTCAGGACAGGACATGCCGCCCGCGTCGCTTGAAGCACAGCCAAATCTCGCCGCGGCAACGGCGGGCGCCCGACTCGCGCAGCAGTATGCCCAGCGGGTCACGACTGACGCGCCGTCGCAGCAGCGGCTGGTGCGGGCGATCCGGGACCGCCTGGCGGAAGCACTGGCGCAAGGCCGCGACATCCACCTTCCGGCCACCTCGACGGCGGATCGGCAGCAACCACCCCGACAGCCGTCCCGCCAACGTAGCGGACGGGGACGCGAGGAGCCCATGCATGAGCGCTTTTGAAATCAACGTCGGGCGCCTTCGCCAAGGCTCGCTCGCGGGCCGCCAGACAGCGTTGGTGTGCCTGGCGTTGTCGGTGCTTGCGTTGTTCACCACGCCAGCGGCCGCCCAGCCATCGTTCCGAGGCGTCCGAGCCGAGAGCGCACCGGCCGCACGAACGGGCATCGCCGCGTCGACCATCACCGCGGCCTTCACGCCGGGCGACGCCCTGCCACTCGTGCTCGACACCATCCGCAACGCCAGAGCCACCCTGTACGTGGCCGCCTACTCGTTCACGAGCAAGCCGGTGGCCACCGCGCTGCGCGACGCACAGCGGCGAGGCGTCAAGGTGTTCGTCGTCATCGACGCCGGGGAGGCGACCAAGGGCTACTCGGCCGCCCGGTTCCTCGCGAACGAAGGCGTCCCGGTCCGGACCAACGCGCGCTACGCGTTGCAGCACAACAAATTCATCGTCGCCGACGACGCCACGGTCCAGACCGGCAGCTTCAACTACACCTCGTCTGCCGCCGGCCGGAACGCCGAGAACGTGCTCGTGGTGAACAACTCGCCGGCACTCGGCGCCCAGTACGCCCGCGAGTGGCGGCGCCTGTGGGACGAGGGCACCGAGTTCCCGCCGGCCTACTGAGCATGGCGCGTGCGCCCTCTTCGATTGCGCCGCAACCCGGCCGCGGTGTCTCCCCACCAGCGACGGCGTTGGGCGCATGGGCGATCGCGGACGGCTCGCTCGAGGCCCTCAAGTGGATCGCGCTCGTGCTCATGGTCGGGGACCATGTGAACAAGTACCTGTTGCATGAGTCCAGCGCTTCGCTATACGCCTTGGGTCGGATGGTGATGCCGATCTTCGGATTCGTGCTCATGCACAACCTCTGCCGTCCCGGCGCCTTGGCCAACGGCTTGCATGTGCGCGTGATCAAGCGACTCGCGATCTTCGGCGCCCTGTCCACACCCGCCTTCGTCTACCTCGTCGGGTGGTGGCCACTCAACATCCTCTTCACCCTGCTCGTCGCCACACTGATCGTCTTTCTCTGGGAGCGAGGCGGCACAGCCCGCCGGCTCCTGGCATTCACCGTCTTCCTGGTCGGCGGTGCCCTGGTGGAATTCTGGTGGCCCGCCCTCCTCTGCTGCATTGGCGCATGGGCTTTCCTCCGGAAGCGCACCCCACTGCGGCTCACCCTCTGGGTCCTCACCACCGCATCCCTGGCCGCGATCAACGGCAACTTCGCGGCAGTCGTCGCCCTTCCGCTCCTCTGGGCGGCCACGCGGGTCGACGTGCCTGTGCCTCGCATGCGCTGGGTCTTCTACGCCTTCTATCCGGCGCATCTGACCGCACTTGCCGCGCTCCTGGCGCTGCGCTGAAACGGGCTGCCGGCGAGCCGCGGCGACCGGTCGACGGCGAGTCCCCGATTTGCGCAGACGCGCGATAGCGTGCTGCTATAAATCGCGCTCGCATGGACAGCTTCCACATCCGCATCCGACTCGAGCGCCACATCGCCGAACAGGCGATGGCGATGGCCAACGATCGCGGCCTGGAGCTGGGCGACGTCATCCGCATGATGGTCACCAAGGCGGTGTTGTCCGGGGAATTCGCGATCGGTTTCGACAAGCCCTCACCGCCGCCAGCAGCCGAGACCCGCGCCTTTTTCGCCTACGACGACAGCCAGTGGGCGCCGCTCAAATCGGTGCTGGATGCCGAGCTGGCGCTGGCGCTCCTGAACCAGTTCGTGGCCACCCATACCGTCGAGATCGAGCGCCTTTTGGATCTGGACCCGCCAGATGTCGTTCAGGTGGAGCAGCTCACACGCGAGCGCGACGAAGCGCGACAAGCCCTGGCGACGCTCGACCCACAAGATGCCAAGGCGATCGACGCGATCGTCGAGCGGTACGCATCGCCTCGGGCCCCGACCCGGGCCCTGGAGAGCAGCGATCAGGATGATGGGGAGACCGCCTGATGGCGCGCACCGCTTCATTGAGCCGCCAGCCAGACCAACGCCCGCCGTCGGAGCGCGAACTGCGTCGGCTCTATGACCGCTGCGTCGTCACGGACCTGGCCGCGAACGCACAGCCGGCCGATCAGCCCGTCGCGATGATCATCACGGGGCAACCCGGTGCGGGTCTCACCTTCGCCACGATGCAGCTGCGCCAGCAGTTGCTCGAGACCGTGTCATCGGCCGCGCATGTCTCGATGAACCGGCTGCGCGCCTACCACCCGCTGTGGGCGCGTGGCGGCGACATGGCACCCGAAGCCTCCGCGCGAGTCGCGGGTGACTGCGCGACCTGGTTCAATCGGCTCACGAAGGATGCGCAGAAGCAGCGGCTCAACCTCATTGCCGAGATGGAAACGACGGAGATCGAGTCCGTTCCGGCCTTGGCCAGTGACCTTCGGCGCAACGGCTATGTCGTCCAGGCCGTGTTCGTCGCGACGTCTCGGGAGGAGAGCCGCATCGCCATGATGGCGCGCTACGAAATGCGGCGGCGCCAGGGCCTCGGTGTCGAACCGCCGTCGAGTCCAGCGCATGACTTTGCATTCGACAACGTAGTGAGCGTGCTGGGTCGGATGGAGTTCGACCGATCAGTGGATGGGCTTCGTGTGATCGCCAACACCGGGGACCACATCTATGAAAGCCGTGTCGTCGGCGACAAGTGGGACCGCCTGCCCCGCGCGGCAGCCACCCTCTCATCGCTGCTCGACAAGGAGGCCTCCGCCAAGGAGATGGTCCGGATCGCCATGCGCTGGGAGACGCTCGTTCAACGACTGGGCACCGACAGCACAGTACCGCGTGAGGTGGCCAGCCAGGTGCTCAAGGGGCGCAACGACGCGGTAGCCCGCTGCGAGCGGGAGCCGGCGACCACGCGGGCCTTGCAATGGGCGCGAGAGGCCGGCGCGTTCCGGGTCATGAATCGCTTCGAGTTCCTCAAGGAGTTCCCGCACCAGGAACGCGCCGTGCAGGCCTTGGGCATCGCCGCCACAGAGGCCGAGCGCTTTCCGAAGGAACAGGCGCAGCGGCTCATCGTGCATGCGCGAGAGAACATCGCGCAGCGCATCGAGCGTGGCGACATGGCGCGAATCGCCGCGCGGCAAAAAAATCAGGAAGCCAAGACCAGGTCACCTGACATCGAGCCACCCACGCGGGACCAGTCGCGAAGACCGCGGACACCCGACGATCCGTCTCGCTAACGGCCCTCGACCACGGCTCCGGAGGTCGCACGCGATCTGAGCGGCGAGGTTGATCCAGCGTGAGCGCGGGCGATCAGCCCACCGACACGGTGACGGGCCCGATGCCGCGATACACCACCTCGCCGTTGGAGGACGTCACGGTCCACCGGCCGTCATGCTCCGCAGCAGGCGTCACTTCATAGTCGCTCGCGCGCAGTGGCAGCGAGACTTCCTCAAGCACGGTATCGCTGTACCAGACGGGGTGGCGCAGCATCGTGGGGGCAGAGTCGAACAGGTCCATGAGGGGCGCGATTGTGCGTGAAGGAAACGGCCGCCGAGGTCGGCTGGCAAACACGTGGCCGTCCAGCCCCGGCCAGGACTTCCCAAGACATGCCGCGGCTCATCCTGCAAGCTGTGGCTTTAGACAAAGAACAGCGGCCGACGGCCAGCGGGCCACATCAAGGCAGCCCACACGCCTCATCAAATGACATCGCTTGGCGCAAGCGGCCTGGGATCACCCAGATACTGGACAAATATACAGTATCTGCATTAGACTGCTTTCCTTGCAGTTGTCATTTCTCGGGCGCTCCCCCTCAGCCTTTCGCTGGCGGAAAGCGACCCGGCCTTTTTGGACCAATGCCATGCAACTCGAAGTCGTGTCTCGCGGCGCACCCGCGGAAGCCTTGAACGCCGGCGCAGCAGCACGAGGTGAGCGTTGGGCTGGCGCAGCCTAGCGATTTCACTGCGAAGGTCCGCTTCGCCATTGCCGACTGGCTCACGCGTGCCGTGGACGATGCGGAGGATGTACTCGAAGTGATCCGTGCCGGCGGCCTGACTGCAACGCTGATCAGGCCGCTGTCGGGCGTGCAGGTCGAGGTGAATCTGGACCGACGACCCAGCCCGCTGGCTTCCTTCGGGATCCTGAAGCCCGCCGACGCGCTGTCTGAGCCCGTCATCGACATTGCGCGACGCTGGAAGCAATCCCTCCCAGCGCAGCCGAACGTTGACGAGGTGCTTGCGATCTTCCACGGCGATCACCGTGCAGCCTGGGCGGACATTCGCCACCAATTGGACGCACACCCGCATTTGGTGCGGCAGGCGGCCGAGGCGCTGCAACACGTTTGAGCGAAGCGGGAGCCGGCGCATGGACGCCGACCCGGGTGCCTCAGGCGGGCCCATTGAAGCGCGAGGCGTTCTCGCACTCGCTTGGCACCGAGACCCTCGTCGCAGACTTGGCAACACTGGCCGCCTGGCCTGCTTTGTGAACGCATCGACTAGCGAATGCGGGAGTTCGGCGGCCGTGATTGTGCGGGCGTGTCCTGGGTCCGTTGTCGATCCCACCGCTCGGCAAGATGCTCGGCATCGGTCCGGACGGGCCGCATCTGATCCACGAACCGCTCGACCTGCGAGGCAAGTTCTGCCCTGCCCTGCTGACGAAGCGCTTCAGCCGTCGACTGCCAATCGGAAGTGACGGCATCGCGCGTGTCCTGCAGATCGGGCCGACCCGCATCCAGCGGCTGGCCACCGCCACGCCTACGCGCAAGCGCGTCCAGCACCTTGGCGCGCATGAATCGCGAAGGGCTCGGCGGATGACGATCCTGACGTTCCTGCGCATCGAGCGCGTTGAACGCACGCATCGCTCGCAGGCGGTGGTGGATCGGATCGCGCAACGGGCGACGCGTCTGTCCGCGAACCTGCCGCGGCGTCGCATTGGCCGCCACACCCTGCTCTCGCATCAGCTCGGCGAACTGCTCGCGCCAACGTCGCAATGTGTCCTTGCGGATGTACAGGCGCTTGCGCGGCTCGTACTCGTGCTCGCACTTCACGACCAGATGAACGTGCGGGTGCGCCTGGTCCGCGTGCAGCACCATCGCGTAGCGGTGCTGAAGAGCAAAGTTCTCGCGTGCGAAGACCTTCGCTGCCGCCAGCACTTTGTCCGGTGGCGTGCCCGCGGGCATCGACAGCACGATGTTGTGCACGAGCTTGGAGCGCGTGTCTTTCTCCCCTTCCGCCGGCTTGGGCCGATGTGCGCCACGGCACTGATCGAGACCCCAGTCGTCGATGAGCGCGTCGGCCGCCTCCTTGCCCTCCATCTCGAGGCCGTCGTCGGTCTCTATCGAGAGCTTGCCGTGTCGGCCGACGTACTTCAGGTGCGCCCGCACGGTGCCGGCGTCGCGTCCGCCACCCGACACCTTGATCATGACCTCGGGCGTGCGTCCGACGGTGCGCTGCACCTGCTCGATCTGGTCTTGACCCAGCTGAAGCGTGCCACCGGGCCCGCGGCGGCCGTAACTGACGATGTCCAGCGCCAGGTCGCGCCCCGCCCCGAAAGAGCGAGTGAGCTTGACCATCTGCTTAGGCATGAGTGCCCTCCCAACTCTGGAGATTCCGCCGCACAACTTCGGACGACGCTTCGCGTGCCGCAGCGACTTCAACCCGGAGCCGCTCCATGAGGTCTCGAAGCTCAGACAGGTCCTGCGCGCTCAAAGTGTTCGGCGCCGCGAACACGCGAAGCTCGCGTCCCAGTGCAGCGATATGCGCACTAAGACTTTTGACGACATCCAGCTCTGGGGGCGGGAGGACATCGGCGGCGCGAACGTGGTTGTGGATCAGAAGCGCGAGGTAGGTGCCAGTCCGCATGCCGCGCGCTTCAGCCCGCGCGGCCGCTTGGACTCGATCGCCTCGACGCAGCCGCAACGAGATGCGGTCGTCGGCCGGTGCACCGGCGAACGCATCGTGCGAACCGTCAGTCTCCACACCGCTGTCCGGACGCACCCCGTTGTTAGCCAGCACGCCGTCGATGAGCCTGGTCATGAGCGCCGACACCGACAGCTGATGCTGCGACGCGAGCGCCGCGAACCGCGTGCGGGTTTCGTCTGAAACCCGCACGCCGATGACGCTGGAAGCACTACGCGAAGTCAATGTTGGCCCATGTCTGTTAACACTGTCCTGCAAGTGTCTATCCTGCCCTCAATGCAGCACAAGGACTTTGCGTTCGGCGCCGCGAACAAACTTCGCACGAGCGTCAGTCGACCGCCCTACCACCGCCTTGTTTGACCTTCGAACCCAGGTCCCTCAATCGGTCTCAGATCGCGCGCATCGCAGGATGCCGCTCCTGATCTCTTGGCCCGTCGTCTCACCCGACCGATGCCCCCGGGCTATGCCTCTCGACACCCGCTGGCCAGCATCTGACGCGCATGCCATTCGCGGGCGTCGAGCGCACCACCTCACGGCCGAGCCCGCGACCGCCGCGCTGAACGATCGCCACCCGCAGGCAACACCACAGGTGCCAGATCACGCGTGCTGCCGATCCCGTCGAGCCTGGGCTGCAAGCGCGTGGCGAACTCGCCATGCGGTGAACGCTGCGCGGGTGCTGGTTCAACGTTGGGCGCAGACAGGACCACCACGAGGGCAACTGCGCCGCAGATGTTGGCAGCGACGGCGAGAGCAATGAGCTTGGACATGACACAATTCCCTTCATAAGAAGCAATGGCAACTCGATGGGCCGGGAGGCCACGCCCGCAAGGCGTGACCTCCCGAAGCTCACGACTCTTCCGCCTCCGAAGCCGGGGCACTGACCAGGGGACGCCGCAGCGGTGCGGGCAACCAACGCGAGCCCTCCAGCTTCGCAGCGCAGTGCCGGATCGCTTCATCCTTCTTCATTCCCGCAACCGCCGCCGAGTCATCGATGCCGGTGGCTTCCTTCACCGCCTCCAGCGCCTTGGCCTTGCTCACGGCCCCGAGGTAGCTCGCGGCGGTGGGCACCCACCAGTCGGCCATGTCCACGCCCAGCGCCTCGGTGATCGCCTCGCTCTGGTCGGTGCCACGCTCGCGGCCTGCCACGGCGTTGAAGCTGCGCGCGGTGCAGTAGGCCAGGAGGTCGAGCAGCATGTCGCGGTCCTGCGCCAGCAACCACCCGAACAGCGCCTCAGGCTTCCCCGGCAGGCGGTCGCCCCATTCGGTCGTCGCGCGGTCCAGCAGGGCACCGGCCGGGGAGCTTTCGAAGTCGGTGGCGTCCTGGGCTAACGCGTAGTCGCTGGTCATCGTCAGGTGGACCTTCACCACGTCGTTGCCACGCCCGTAGTGGCCAAACACCGTCTCGGCGAGGCGGTGCACGAGCGTGACCAGCGCCACGTGCGGGTTCTGCACGAGGGCCGCCTGAATGGCGCCGGTGCGATGGGCCGTCAGGTCGCGCATGAGCTTCTCGCTGATCGCGGACCGCTTCTTCGGTGCGTCGCTGGGCGCGACGCTGGCGCCTGCGTCACCACCGCCCTGCCCCTCGTTGGCTGCCGCCCGGTCCTCGGCCCGGATCAGGCCCCGGTCCACGGTGATCTGTCCGCCATGGTCGATGCGCAGCAGCGCGCCGCCGCGAGCCATCTGCTCCGGGGTCCATTGCGCCAGCGCATCGTGCGCGGCGTCGATGCGCTCGTCCAGCGCGTCGATCAAGCCCATGAGCCGCTGCTCCTCGGCTTCGTAGGCCTCGGTGTCGCGGTCCGCGTGCTCGTTGCGCTCATAGGCGGCATCCAGTTCGTCGCGCTCGGCCTCCATGGCCGCGAAGGATTGCGCCTCGTCTGGCGTGGGTTCGCGTTCCCCCTTGGCCTCGCGCCCGTAGCTGCGCAGCGCGAGGTAGTCGCCATCGAGCAGGCACTCCACCCAACCCCAGCCCTCGGCCCGGACATCCTCTCCCGCCGCCCGCAGCTTCTCCATGGCGAGCACCTGCAGCATGACCGCGTCGTCCAGGAACACGCCCGACCCGTCGCCGTCCTCCGCAAACAGATCGCGGCGCACCGTCCCGCCCCGTGCCTCGTAGGCCTCGATGCCCACGAAGCGAGCGAGGCGGCTGTCGCCCCGGCAGGATTCCTCGGTCAATGCACGGCGGATCGAATACGCATCGCGGTCGTAGGTCGGTAGGCCATCCCAGACGGCCTCCTGCGCTGCGTGGTCCTCGGTCAGCGCGAGGGCTTGCAGCTGGTCCGGGTCGATCTCCTCGGCCCGGTACAGGGCGAGGAAGCGCGGGGCCAGTCGTGCGAGCTTGAGGCGCCGTGCCACCGTGATCGGCGTGACCCCGAAGCGCCCTGCGACCTGCGCCACGGTCAGACCGTCCTCCACCAACTTGCGGAAGGCCTCCATCTCGTCGGCCGGGTGCATGGCCTCGCGGCCCGAGTTCTCGGCCAGCGACACCTCGGCGGCGCGCGCGCTGTCGTAGAGCTTGCACTCCACCGGACGGGAGGCGTCCCACCGGCCTTGCGCCACGAGGCGCTGCATCGCGCGCAGGCGACGCCCGCCCGCCACGACGGCGTAGCTGCCCTCGGTGTGCGCCACCACCGCGAGGCGCTGCAACAGCCCCTGCGAGTAGATCAGCGCAGCGAGTTCCTCGATGCCCTCGGCATGGAATACGCGCCGGACGTTGGCCTCGCTCAGGACCAACTGTTCCAGCGGCACGAGCAGGTCGCGCCCTTGGGCCATCTGAGAAGTCGTCGCGTCGGTGGCGGCCTCGGCGACCTGGACCTTCTTCGGAGCCTTCGGCGTCTTGGGCGCCTTCACGGCCTTCGCACCGTTGGTGGCTGCGGGACGGGCCTTGTGGGCACCTGCGCCGTTGGCGGGACGTACAGCCTTGCCGGTGGTCTGTGCGGGAGTCGTAGCGATTGCGGTCATTTCCGTTCCTTTCGGTTGATGGATGAATGGACAAAGCACCTGCCGGATTCCTAGATTCAGAGCCCCTCGACAGAGGGTTCCGGATCGCATCGGTCCAGCATCCGGAGCTGGCCGCCGTCTTCCTGAGTTCTTCGCCCGGTGGCGGCAGG
>NZ_CABFMN010000102.1 GCF_901875635.1 Xylophilus ampelinus
CTGGCCACCACGGTGTCGGCCTTTCGGCCCTGCATCCACCACCAGGTGCCGCCACCGATCACCGCCAGGGCCAGCACACCCCCGGCGGCCAGCAGCCTGCCGTTGCCGCCGGTGCCGGGCGCAGGGGCCGGCATGGGCTGCGGCGTCGTCTTGGGGCCGCGCGCCGCGGCCGGTGCCGCGCCGCTGCGCGCACCGCTGGAGCGCAGCGGCGCGATGGTGGTGGTCTCTTCCAGGCCCAGTTCGGCGCGCAGCTCGCCCATGGACTGGGGTCGCGCCTCGGGCCGCACCTGCAGGCCGTGGTCGATCGCCTCGAGCAGGCGCACGCTGTAGCGCTGGCGCAGCACCTCGTTGCCGGCCAGCGGCACGTAGCTGTCGGAGATGAGCCGCGCCACCGAGGGCGGCGGTGCGCGGCCGCACACGGCCACGTGCATCACGGCCGCGAGCGCATAGACGTCGGTCCAGGCGCCCTGCGACATGTCGGGCATCTCGGCGTACTGCTCCACCGGCGCGTAGCCGGGCTTGAGGATGACGGTGATGGCCTGCGTCTTGTCGGTGATGACGCGTCGCGCCGCGCCGAAGTCCAGCACCACCGGCCGGCCCGAGCCCTCCAGCAGCATGATGTTGTCGGGCGCGATGTCGCGGTGGTAGCAGTTGGCGTTGTGCATCACCGCCAGCGCCTGCGTGACGCCGTCCATGACGCGCATGAGCCAGCCTTCGTCCACGCCCGCGGGCATCGCCGCCAGGGCCTGCCGCATGGTCTGGCCCCGGTACAGCGGCATCACCATGTAGGTGGTGCCGCGCTCCTGCCAGAAGCGGTAGACCTTCAGCAGCGAGGGGTGGTCGAACTGGGCCAGCAGCCGCGCTTCGTTGATGAAGCTGCGCATGCCGAGGTCGAAGGTTTCCTTGTGCTTCTCGGACAGCGGCGAGACGGTGCCGTCGTGCGCGCGGGTGGACAGCGAGGTGGGCAGGTACTCCTTGATCGCGACCGTGCGTTCAAGCGTGTGGTCCCAGGCCTCGTACACGGCGCCGAATCCGCCCTGGCCGATCAGGTGCGTGATCTCGAACTCGGCCATGCGGCTGCCGGCCGGCAGCGTGCCGGTTTCCGCGCCGCCGCCGGCGGCGGGCGGCGGTGCCGGCGGACGGGCGCCGGGCGACGAGACCACCGTGGCGGCATCGGCCTCGCGCGCCGGGCCGCGACCGGTCATGACCTGCGTGCGGTCGTCGCCGCCCTCGGGCGGCAGGGGGGCGGACGGGTCGCTCACGTCGGACCCACCTTGTCCACCGCCTCGGCATCGGTTCGCGCCGCGGGCTCGGGCGCAGGCTCGGGCGTGGGGGCGCAGGCGAAGAGCAGGTCGAAGCGCTCCTCGCGCGGCAGCCCCGCGCTCAGCAGGTGCTGGCCCTCGCCGCCCGGGTGCGTGAGCCACAGCGACTGGCCGCCAGCCGGCCACGAGGGCGCCGGACCGGGGTCGTCCTGCCCCGCGGCGTCATCGTTGAACAGGCGTGCCAGCGTGGCGTCGAAGCGCGCCGCATCCTGGTCCTGGTCCAGGCCCTCCAGGGCCGCCTGCGCCGCGCGCTGCCACCACCGGTGCAGGGCCGGCCAGGCCGCGGCGGGCAGGGACTGCCAGGGCTGCCGCAGCTCGCAGGCCACGGCGAAGGGAAAGTAGCGGCCCACGCCGTCGACCGAGGGCATGACCACGCCCACCCAGCACGCCGGGCCGGCCACGTCCTGTGCTAGCGCGAAGAACCACACCGGGCCTTCGAGGTAGCGCGCCGTCCAGTCCTCGTGGCGCAGCCGCAGCCGCATCATCCCGTGCTGCAGCCAGTGGTCCCAGCGGGCCCGGAAGGCCTCGGGCAGGCGGCGGTGCGCGAAGTCGCCCATGCCGGGCAGCTTGCCGAACCAGCCCGGCAAGTCAGCCGGGTTCGAGAGGATGCCGTCCAGCGCGGTCACAAGCCCTCCGGGCAGGAGAACTCGCGCAGCTCCTTGAGGCGAATCGGGTGCTGCACGCTGTTGGTCGTCACCTCGAATCTGGCGCGCCGCGCATCGAGCTGGAAGGTGATGAAGAACTTCTCGGGCCCGTCGCCCGAGGCGAGCTGGCCGCGGTCGAGCATCTTGAACAGCGCCCACGGCCCTTCGGTGACCTGGCCCGAGGTGCCGCCAGCCGTCGGCGGCTGCACGGTGATGCGGACCTGGTTGGTGTTGCGCGGGCCGGGCCACTGCACGGTCATCGGCACGATGGGACCGTGCGCGTACTTCACCAGTTGGCCGTCGACGTCGAGCGTGAATTGCGTGATGCCCGCATCGAGCTCGACCGGCTTGAAGTCCAGCCGCATCGCGGGGCCGCGGCCACCGCCGCGGAAGAACACCTGCTTGATGAGGTCGGCGCGCTCGAACTGCTGCAGCGCCGAGGTCGAGATCGCGCCCTGCTCCGCCACCGGCTTGTAGCGCCAGGGGCGGCGGCTGGTGTCGACGAGCTGCGCGAGGCGCTTCTGGAAGAAGTCGTCCATCATCCCGCCCGGGCCGAACATCTGGCCGAAGTCCTCGGGCAGCACGTCGCGGCTGCTCGATTCGACGAAGGGGTAGCGGCCCGCGATGGCGCGCTGGCAGAACTCGGCCACCGGGCGCAGGTCCTGGCTCAGGTTGCCGCGCTCGGCCACGCGGGCCTGCGCGGCGCCGCTGGTGCTGAGGTTCTCGACCATCGAGCGCACCGGCTCGGGCAGGCGGCCCGCATCCGACTTGAGCTTGCCCGCCACGTCGCCGGGCGGCGGCGAGGTGCGGCTCTTGACGGCGGTATCGACCGCGGTGAGGTAGACATACACCTCGTTGAAGAGCTTGAGCGCATCGTCCAGCGGCGCCGGGCCGCCGGGCGTGGGCGACACCACCAGCCGGCGCAGCGCTTCGAAGCGGTCGTCGACGATGCTCTCGATGCGCTTGCCCGGAGCCAGCTGCTGCCGGTTCGCATCGCCGCCGCCGAAGAGCTCTTCCAGGCCCTTGCGCGTGTTGCGCACCGTTTCGGCCGCCTTGCCGACGGCCGACTTGTCGCCGTCCTTGGGCGTGAGGGTGGTTTCCTTGACCACCGCGCGCAGGAAGTTGGCCAGCGGCGAATCGGCGCCCGAGAGGATGCGAGCGATCTCGATGTTCTTCTCCAGGCCGGACACGCGGATCAGCCGCACGTCGGCGAGCATGGCCTCCCACACCTTGACGTACTCCTGCAGGTAAAGCCGCCGCACGCGGTCGGTGAGATCGCCCAGCGCCGCGGCATCGCGCAGCCGGTCGGCCGCGCCCGTGCCCTGCCCCAGCACCCACGGGTCCTCGGCGGCGATGAGGCCGGTGACGACGACCACCTCGTTCTGGAAGCGCTTGTGGTAGCCGTCGTAGGTGAACATGCCCGGCACACCTTCGGTCAGCGGCTTGCCGCTGGGCCGCTCGAACACCAGCGGGCCCGATGGACCGGTGGCGGCGGCGATGCTGAAGTTGGGCACGTCCTTGCCCAGGCGCTGGCGCTTCAGGCGGCTGAAGATGCGCTGCTCGGTGGGGTAGCTGGCCAGCAGCGCGCGCACGCTGCGCACCAGGTTCTCGTCCATCTTCAGCGGCGCGCGCGGCGGGCCCTGCGCGATGAGGATGTCGAGCTGTTCCTCCAGCAGCTTGCGCTGGTCCTCGGGGATGCCGCGGTCCAGGCTGCGCGCCCAGTCCAGCGTGATCCAGGCCTTGAGCGCCTCGGCGTCGAAGTGCTCGGGCTGGTGGATCATGAGGTAGCTCTTGAGCGCCTCGTAGGTGAACTCCAGGTTGTCCTTCTGCGCCGTGCGCAGCTGGTCCTCGATGCGCTTGGCCAGTTGCGGCAGGAAGGCCTCGTTGAGCGCACGCTGGTGCGCGGTCTGCGCCGCGGCGTCGAGCTTGTCGCCCTGGTACAGGCCCAGCGTCATCGAGAAGGGCTCGTCGCCCTCGCGGTTGAGCGGTGTTTTCCAGATGTCGCGCAGGCCCTGCAGCACAGGCGCGACCTGCACCAGGTTCTGGGTCTGCGCCGGCAAGGCGGCGAGCTGCTGGCGCGCGGGTTCGACCCTGGCCTCGACCGACTTCACGTAGGCGAGGTTCTGCCAGGCGCTGTAGCCCCAGCCGGCGAGCAGGCCGGCGGTGACCAGCAGCATCGCCGTCATCCCCACCACGCGCAGCGCATGGCGGCGCCGCTCCAGCTTGACGTCGGCACCGGCCAGGCGCTGCTCGGGGAACACCACGTCCTTGAGCAGCGTGGTCAGGAAGTAGCTGCGCCCACTGCTCTTCTGCGGTGCGAGGATGGCGCGTTCGAGCCCGAAGCTGCGCGCCAGGCTGCCCATCACGCGGTCGATCGGGCTGCCCTCCTGCGTGCCGCTGGTGAAGTACACGCCCCGCACCCACGGCGGCTGCGCGAAGCGCGAGCCGGTGAAGACCTGGTCGAGCAGGTCCTGCAGCATGGGGCCGATGGACGCGAACTGTGCCGGGAAGCCGAAGATGGCCGCACGCCGCGTGCCCTCGGTCTCCTGTTGCATGCGCTCCAGCAGCCCGGCGTTGACGCGATCGTGCAGCAGCGCGAACTCGCGCTGGAAGGGCGCGTTCAGGCCGTGCTCGGCGAGCTGTGTGCCCTCCTCGGGCGGCAGCGTGAAGCCGAAGACCTGCGCGCGCTGTTCCTTCCCGAGGTCGGCGAAGTAGTCGGTGAAGCCGTACAGCAGGTCGCTCTTGGTCACGAGCACGTACACCGGCAGGCGCGTGGTGAGGCGCTCGTCCAGTTCCAGCAGGCGCGCGCGGATCGAAGCCGCGAGCGCGCTGCGCGCCTCCACGCCCTGGCTCAGCAGGTCCGCCACGCTGACGGTGAGGAACACGCCGTTGAGCGGCCGGCGCGGGCGCGCCTTCTTGAGCAGGCCCAGGAAACCGTCCCAGGCGCCCTTGTCCTCGCCCTGGTGGCTGTCCTGCGTGGTGTAGCGGCCGGCGGTGTCGATGAGCACGGCCTCGTCGGTGAACCACCAGTCGCAGTTGCGCGTGCCGCCCACGCCGCGGATCGCACCGGGGCCGAACTTCTCGGCCAGCGGGAAGGACAGGCCCGAGTTGACCAGCGCCGTCGTCTTGCCCGAGCCCGGCGCGCCGATGAAGACGTACCAGGGCAGGTCGTAGAGGTAGCTGCCGCCCGAGAGCGAGAGCCAGTCGCGCAGGCCCGGCTTCTTGCCCGCGGCATGCAGGCGCATCTTCTTGAGCGTGGCGATGGCCTCGGAGAAGCGATCGCCGAGGATTTTCTGCTCGCCGTTCTCCGGTGCCGCGGTCTTGACCGTCGGCGCCTTCATCAGCCCTTCGGTCAGGTGGCGGCTGGCGGCGCGCACACGCCAGCGGCGGATGAGCGCGCGCAGCACGACCAGCAGCACGATCGCGCCGATGAGGATGGCGCGCGCCAGCTCGCTCTCCAGCGGCGCCTTCTCGCCGATCTTGACCAGCGGGCCGATCCACCAGATCAGCAGGCCCAGGATGAGCAGCGCCACCACCGTGAGGAGCAGGGGGTGGAACAGGAAACGAAAGACCTTCTTCATCGCGGCGCTCCTGGCGTGGGAGCCGTGGGCGTGCCGGCCGGCGGCGCTGCAGCGATGCGCTCGGGCTCTGTCAGCAGCACGATGTCCACCCGGCGGTTGCGCGCGCGGTTGGCCGGCGTGTCGTTGGCGGCCACCGGCTCGGCGTCGGCCTTGCCTTCGGCCTTCATGCGGGCCGGGTCGACCAGGCTGGTCAGCGCCGTCTTCACCGCGTCGGCACGCGCCGTGGAAAGGTGCCAGTTCGACGGGTAGCGCAGGGAGCGGATCGGCTGGTTGTCGGAATGGCCGGTGATGAGCACGTCGCCCTTCACCTCGGCCAGCGCCTGGCCGATGCGCACCAGCACCGGCATCGACGCCGCCATCGGCTCGGCGCTGCCCGAGGCGAAGAAGGCGTCGCCGCGCAGGCGCACCACCGAGCGGTCGGCCTCGTCGGTCACGGTGACCAGGCCCTGGCGCACCTCGGGCTCGAGAAAGCGCGCGAGGCGCGGCACCTTGGCCGGCGGCGCGGGCGGCGCGATCTGCACGTTGGGCATGCGCAGCCCCGCGAGCTGCGACCAGGTCGTGTCGGAACGGTTGTTGAGCCAGATGCGCAGTGCGAACCAGCTCAGGGCCAGCAGCAGCAACAGCCCGGCGCCGATGACCCACAGCGGCACCGATTCGCGCAGCCGCGCCGTGCCGCCACCTTGCCCGCGCCAGTGCGGCGAGAGCGCCGGCTCGACCGCCGGCCGCTCCTTGCGAATCAAGTCGCCCAGGCGCTGGCGCACGGTGTCGAGCTGCGCCTTGCCGTTGTCGAGCACGCGGTAGCGGCCCTCGAAGCCCAGGGCCAGCACGCAGTAGATGAGTTCGAGCAGGTCGCGATGCCTCGGCACGTCCTGCGCGAGCTTGGCCAGCAGCTGGAAGACCTTCTCGCCACCCCAGGTCTCGTTGTGGAACTGCACCAGCAGGCTCTGCTTGTTCCAGCCGGCCTGCACCCCCCAGGGCGTGTTGGCGACGGCCTCGTCGAGGGCGGTGCACAGGATGTAGCGCGCGGCGAGCACCGACTCGTTCGACGCGCCCGCGCGCCGCGCGGCGGCGTCGAACTGCTGCACCGCCTCGGCCGTCGATGCGCGCAGGGCCGGCACGTTGGGCTGCTGCACCAGGTTGCGCAGCTTGCCCATCAGCACCAGCAGCCGGCCGGCGGCCGACACCAGCGGGTTGAGCAGGCCGAGGTCGCCCAGTTCGGTGGGCAGCGGCTCGGCGGCGGCCGACGGCATGGGGGTCGGTGGCGGGGCCGCGCCGCCGGGCGAACGCGGCTTGGGTTTGATGACCGTGCGCTCGGATTCGAAGGCGGCGAAAGGATCGGGGGTGCTCATGATCCGCTGGCCTCGGTGATGGGATGGACGTGCCGCTTCCTGCGAGGCGGGGGCTTTGTCCTGGCCTTGCTGTTGGTTTGAATGCAGGAGCCGGGAGTGCCGCCCGGCGGCGGCCTGACTTTCTTTTGCTTCGCCAAAAGAAAGTCAGCAAAGAAAAGGCGACCCCACTGTCTGCGTCCCCTTCGCTTCGCTACGGGGCAACCTGCGGTGCTCGCGGCTGGCGGGGTCCGCGCAAACTCGCTTCGCTCAAACATGCGCGGCCCTTTTTCCGCCAGCCGCTGCGCTCCTCGGCGCACACAGAGGGGGCCCGGGGTCCGGGTCAACAAGGCTGCTGCGCAGCCTTGTCCTTGTGGTGTTTTCCCCCTCTCCCTCTGGGAGAGGGTTGGGGTGAGGGGACGCGGCCTGGGCACGACACGCCTCATCCACCGCCCGGCGCCCTCACCCCTGCCCTCTCCCAGAGGGAGAGGGAGTAACAGCCAGCCGCGCAGCGGCTCAAGCTGCGCGGGGCCGAGCGAAGCGATAACCCGACCGAAAGCCCTTCTGGATGCGCCTGCGACGCGGCGCTGGCGGGGTGGCAGCTGTGCCGCGTGCGGACACAGCTGCTTCGTGATCTGACTCGCTGCAGCTGTTCGAGCGCAGCGCAAAGCGCGTAGCGAGTTCTGCAGCGCACCCCGACAGCGCCGCGGCGCAGGTCGCCCGCAGCGAAGCGAAGGGTCGCAGCCAGCAGGGTCGCCTTTTCTTTGCCTACTTTCTTTTGGCGAAGCAAAAGAAAGTAGGTGCGCCGCCGGGCGCATACCCCGGCTCCTGCACCCAAACAACCAACAACGCAAGAACAAGGCCCCAAGCGCCCTCACCCCAACGCTCTCCCTGAGGGAAAGGGAGCAAGACAGAGTTCGCCTCGCCTTCATGACCGAATCGCCCAGAACGCGAGGTCCAGCCCCGGAAAATCCCCGGCGATGTGCATCGCCATGCCCCCCGACTGCTCCAGCTGCCGCCACAGCTCGCTGTTGCGCGTCTCCAGCTCGAAGTAGTTGGCCCCCGTGTGGAAGGGAATCTGCCGCGGCGCCACCGGCATGGGCGTGAGGGTGACGCCCGGCAGCTGCAGGTTGACCAGGTCGCGGATGCGCTCGACCGGGCCGATCTTGACCTGCGTAGGAAAGCGCGCACGCAGCGCCTCGGCCGCCATCTGCGACTGCACGGCCAGCACGAAGGTGGCGTTGCGCTGCAGGTCGACGTCGGGGATGAGCGCCACGCGCACGCCGTGCTTGCGGTCGTGCAGCTCGATGCGGATGGCCGACTGCTCCAGCACCATCGACAGGCTGCGCCGCAGGTCGTCCATCACCGGGCGGAAGGTGGCCTCGAGGTCGTCGTGCACGTAAGGGCCGAAGCGCGCCGAGCGCCGCGCGTCGCGAAAGGTGCCCAGGTCGCCTGCGAGCTGCAGCGCCTCTTCGTAGAAGTGCAGCGGGTGCAGCGTGGCGCAGCGCGTGAAGTGTGCGAACAGCGGCTCGTAGCGGTTCACGGTCTGCAGCAGCAGGAAGTCGGCGATCTCGGCCACGCCACCGGTGCCGCCCTGCGTCATGCGCCCCGCCAGGGCCTCGGCGCGCTGGCGCAGCAGGCCCAGCAGCTCGTCCACCCAGCCGCGCACGACCGCGTGGCCCGCCACGTCCAGCAGCGGCGGCACCAGGCCGCGGTGCAGTTGCACCTGGTTGTCGACGCGGCGCTCGACCACGCGCGCGACGTTGAGCGTGGTCCAGGCGTCGGTGGCCTCGCCCGCGCGCAGCAGGCGCGTGTGAAGGGCGCCGAGCTGCAGCATCGCGGTGCGCTCGCCCGTGGTGTTGGAATCGGGCACCTCGGCTTCGAACACGCGGTGGCGCACCAGCTCCTCGTCGCCTTCGGCGTCGGCCTCGCGGGCGCCCGCGCGGCGCACGGGCAGGGCCAGCACCACGGCCTCGTCGCGCATGTTGGCGCGGATGTCGATGGGCTCCGGTAACGGATCGACGGCCGGCATGTCGAACGCCGTGCCGTCGCCGAACACGCCGACGGCACGCACCAGCGCCAGCTTGCCCAGGCTCAGCGCCGCGGCGTCGATCTCGAGTTCGGCAAAGCCCCAGGCACAGGGCGTGGTGCCGCGCAGCAGCACGTGGCGGGCGTGGTCGGCATGGCGCTCGGCTTGCTGCAGGTGCTGGGGCTGCAGGAGCATCCCCTCGCTCCAAACCACTTTTGTTCGCCAACTCATCCGCGCGCACTCCGTCAAAGGCAAGGGTTGCCAAGGAGCGTCGAGTTTCCAGGCGTAACCTGGAGCGGCAAATCCGCCGGACGGCCTAGCCGTCGGCAGGCGGCCTAATGCGAAGGGGCTAGTCGACAGCCCCGGCGCCGGCGGCTACTTCCCGGCCCGCAGCGGATCGCGCTGGAGCCAGGCGGCCTGGCGCGCATATTCGGCGTCGAGGCGCGCCAGGCGCTGCTGGCGCGCGGCCTCGCTGACCCATTGGCCCGAGCGGGCCTGCTGGCGGGCCAGCTCATGCTGCTGACGCGCGGCCTGCACCAGGACACTGTTGTCGGCCAGCGCATAGCCCTGGATGGCGTTGGCATGCGCACCCTTGAGGACCGCCCGCTGCGCGGCACTGCGCGCATCGCCGCCGCGGCCATAGGTCGTGAGGAAATCCTGCAGCTTGCGCGTCTGTGCGGCGGTCCAGCCGGTGCGCACGAGGATCTGCGCCGGCGGCGTGGGTTCGGAACGCCAGACGACCTGCAGGCGCGCCGCCTCGACCGGGAACTGCTGGCGGAAGCGCTCCAGGTCCGTGCTGTTGTTGGTGGCGACGTCGACATCGCCGTTGGCCACCGCGAGCGCGTTTTCCTGGTGAGTGCCGACCAGCTCCCCGGCGAAGCGGGTCTCGATGTCGACGCCGCGGGGCAGAAAAAGCTGCAGCTGCGGCACGATGTAGCCCGACACCGAGCGGGGGCCTCCGCGCGCGATGCGCCAGCGCTCGGGGGCCGCCAGCAGCGCTTCGAGCGAATTGAGCGGCGGCGCCTTGCGCATCAGCAGCAGGGCCTGGTGGGCATTCGCCTGCTCCGCGTCGCGCTCGACGCTCGCCACCACCTGCATGCGCCCGCGCAGCACGGCGTTCAGCGCCAGCTTGCCCGACAGGTAGGCGATGTCGACCTGATCGGCCTCGATCGCGCGCTCCATGGCCTCGTAGCTGGGCACCGAAAGGGCGCTGACGCGCCGGCCCAGCGCGCTGCCGAGGTCCTGCAGCAACGGCTCCCACTTGCTGCGCGAATCCACCGCGCCGCCCACCGGCAGCACGCCGAAGGACAGCGGCAGCGCGTCGGCCGCCGGCCGTGGGCGTGTCTGCGCCGGCGCGCCTGCAGCGCCCAGGCCGCACACAGCCACGGCCGACTGGAGCAAGGCGCGCCGGGTCGCGAAAGAGGTCGTCATGGAGCGCTGTCGCGCAACACAGCCAGCTGGTCCGCGTAGGTGCTCTCGATGCGCTGCAGCCGCGTCTGGCGGGCCGCCTCGTTGACGAAGGACGCCGTCGCCGCACTCTGCCGCGCGAGTTGGTAGGCCAGCTTGGCGGCCGGCACCAGCGAGGTGTTGTCCGCCGGCAGGAAACCGGCGAGGTCGTGCAGCGACCTGAGCACCGCGCGCTCGGCGTCGCCCCTGGGGCCCTTGGCCCTGGCGTAGCCCGTCAGGAAGCCCTGCACACGCTGCTGGAATTCCGGTGGGTAGTCGCGCCGCACGACGATCTGCGCGTGCGGGATCAGCTCCGACTCCCAGATCACCTGCAGGCGCGCCGCCTCGGCCGGGAACTGCAACTTGAAGCGCTCGAAGTCGGCGGTGTTGTTGGTGGCGACGTCGGCCTCGCCGTTGGCCACCGCGAGCGCGGTCATCTGGTGCGTGCCGATCACCTCGCTGCGAAAGCGCGTCTCCATGACGATGCGGTTGGGCAGGAAAAGCTGCAGCTGCGGCACGATGAAGCCCGACACCGAGCGAGATTCGCCGCGCGCCAGGCGCCAGCGGTCGGGGTCGTTCAGCACCGCGTCGAGCGACGCCACCGGGCCGCCCTTGCGCGCCAGCAGCAGCGCGCGGTAGCCGGGCAGCCCGTCGTGCCGCGTGACCTGGGCCACCACCTTCATCTGGCGCAGGGTGACGGCGTCCAGCGCCATCTTCCCCGAGAGAAACGCCATGTCGACCTCGTTGCGCTGGATGGCCTGCTCCAGCGCGTCGTAGGAGGTGACGGAAAGCACCGCCACGGGCCGGCCGATCGCCTTGCTGAGGTCGGCCAGCAGCGGGTCCCAGTCGTTGCGCGACTCGAAGGCGCCGCCCAGCGGCAGAATGCCGAAGCGCACCGGCATGCCCGCCGTCTGGGCCGCCGCCGCCAGCGGCAGG
This sequence comes from Xylophilus ampelinus, assembly GCF_901875635.1. Lineage (GTDB taxonomy): Bacteria > Pseudomonadota > Gammaproteobacteria > Burkholderiales > Burkholderiaceae_C > Xenophilus. The sequence goes on from NZ_CABFMN010000102.1 coordinate 11,284, forward strand.
GCCAGCACCAGCACCGCGAGCGCGCAGCGCCAGAGCATCGGCCACCGCGGCAGCCAGCGGGCCGCGGTCGGGGCCTGCAGAACGACGGTCGGCGGGTGAAGAGCGGCGTAACGGCGCATGGTCAGGGAGGCCCCGGGCGTCGGCCAAGCGGCTGACTGGTCAACGCCGGAAGCCGGGGCACACAATTAGAAACCATAAAAGACTGTGATTTTGTGAAGTTTTCCCAATGAGCGATCCGCTGGAGACCGCCCCCCCCGCGGTGGCCGCGCCCGTTGCGCCGGTCCGGGCACGGCGTGGCGCGCGCAGCGCGGGCGGACGCCTGGGCCAGCTGTCGCTGGTGCAGCAACTGGTGCTGCTGGCCGTGCTGCCGGCGGCGTTGGCGATGCTCGGCACGATCGCGGTGCTGACGCGCCAGTACCTGGCCGGGGTCAACGACCTGATGCGTGCCAACGCCCAGACCGTGGCCCTGCAGATCGCCACGGCAGCCCAGTCGCCCCTGGCCCACATGGACCGCCGCGCGCTGTTGCGCATCGCGCAGTCGGGCACCTTCCAGCCCCATGTGCAGCAGGTGCAGGTGTGGTCGGAGGACGGCGAAATCGTCGCCAATGCCGAGACCGTCGACCGGCAGCGCAGCGAGGGCGTGCAGGTGGTGGTGCCCGTCGTGACCGACGACGGGCAGCCCAGCGGCAAGGTGATGGTGGAGATGAGCCTGGCCGCGGTGCGCAGCGCCCGCAACACCGTGTGGTTCAACGTGCTGCTGGTGCTGGGCGCCAGCCTGCTGGGCGTGGTGCTGGCGGGCGCCTGGGCCGCGCGGCGGATCAGCGCGCCGATCCGCCGCCTGGGCGAGGCCGTCGATCGGCTGGGCGCCGGCGAGGAGGCGCAGGTGCCCGTGGAAGGCACGGCCGAGGTGCGCCACCTTCAGGCCGGCTTCAACCAGGCGGCCAGCGCCCTGGCCGAGAGCCAGCGCCTGCTGCAAAGTCGCATCGAGGTGGCCACGGCCGAACTGGCGCGCAAGAACCAGCAGCTGGAGGTGGCGAGCCAAGCCAAGACCCGCCTGCTGGCCGCCGCCAGCCACGACCTGCGCCAGCCGCTGCATGCGCTCACGCTGTTCTCCGACGGGCTGGCCAACGGCGAGCACGACCCGGTGCGGCTGCAGCGCATCGCGCACATCCGCGAATGCGTCGATTCGCTCGACCGGCTGTTCTCGGAACTGCTCAACCTCTCGCAGCTCGATGCCGGCGTGCTGCAGCCGCAGTGGGTGGACTTCCCGCTCGACGGCCTGCTCGACGAGATCAGCCGCAACTTCCGTCCCGTGGCCGAGCAGCAGGACCTGCGGCTGGTGGTGCGCAAGACCGACCTGTGGGTGCGCAGCGACTACGTGATGCTCTCGCGCGTGCTGTCCAACCTGGTGTCGAACTCGCTGCGCCATACCGTCGAAGGCGGCGTGCTGGTGGGCGCACGGCGGCGCGGGCGCTCGGTGCGCATCGACGTGTGGGACACCGGCGTGGGCATCGCGCCGCAGCACCAGGCGAGGGTGTTCGAGGAGTTCTACCAGGTCGACCCGCAGCGCACGCAGGCCGCGCGCGGCACCCGCGGCATGGGCCTGGGCCTGGCCACGGTGCAGCGCCTGGCGAGCCTGCTCAACACCCGTGTCGAGCTGCGCTCGCGGCCGGGGCGCGGCACCTGCGTGAGCATCACGGTGCGCACCGTGCCCGCGCCGGCGACGCCCATGCCGGTACCGGTGGCCGCAGCGGCCGAGGACGATATCCGCTTCGACGGCCTGCGGGTGATGGTGATCGACGACGAGCGCACCATCCTCGAAGGGCTTCAGGTGGTGCTGGGCCAGTGGGGCGCGCAGGTGCTGGCGGCACAGACCCGTGCCGAAGCCCTGTCGCTGGCCGACCAATGGGCCGCGCCGCCCGACGTGGTGGTGAGCGACCTGCTCCTGCAGGGCGGCGACAACGGGCTGGACGTGCTGGCCGCGCTGGAGCGCCACCCGCACGGCATCGGGCCGCACACCGCGCGCCTGCTGGTCACCGGCGAGACCAAGCCCGACCGCCTGCGCGAGGTGGCGGCCGCCGGCGTGACGGTGCTCTACAAGCCGGTGTCGCCGCGCGCGCTGCGGCAGGCGATTGCGGCGCAGCTCGCGGGCCTGCGGGCCGCCAGCAGCACGCGCTAGCCGCGACACGGCCCTCCGGGAGACTCTTCGCGAATCCCCGCGAAGGGCATCGCTAGGCCATCCGGCATAGGCCGCGCGGGCGTCGCCATGCGGCCGCCCGCGGTCCGGCAGGCCGCATCGGCGGCGGCCTAAGCCCTCTGCGTTATCGCGCTGCGGCACGCCGCTCCGTACATTGGTGCGCAAGGACCCGCTGTCGGCGCCCGCGCCGCCGGCCGGTCTTCCCGTCCGCATCCGTCCACCGCATCCATGCGCTTCCCGCTCACGTCCGCGCCCCGCGGGGCGCCGCCGCAACCCTGGCGGCTCGTCGCCGCCGTGCTGATGGCCGCGCTGCTCGCCGCCGCGCCGGCCCTGCCTGCGCATGCGGCCGGCTGGACCGTGCTCACCGCCGACGATGCGCCGGCGCACGCCGAGTTCGTGCGCGAGCTGCAGGGCGGCGCCGAGGGCGGGCCGCGCATCGAGTGGGTCCGCATCGCGCCGGGCGCCGATGCTCCCGCCGCGGCGCCGGAGGCCCTCGCGCAGGCCGACGAGGACCGTGTGACGGCCGGCGTGCGCACCCGCGGCATCCGCCGCAGCGCGCCGGCCAGCGACGGGGTGATCGTGGCCGTGGGCCCCGCCGCGGCCCGACTCGCGCTGGACCGCCCCGGCCAGGAGCCGCTGCTGCTGGCGATGCTCAGCCGGCTGGATTACGAAGGCCTCAAGCCGCTGCCTGCGCTGCGCCGGAGCGAACGTCCGATCGGCGTGCTGCTGCGCGAGCCCGCGATGGGCGACCAGTTGGCGCTGATCGACGCAGTGCTGCCGGACAAGCGCCGGCTGGGCCTGGTGGTGACGGGCGAGTCCGAACCGGTGCTGCGCGAGCTCCAGCGCGTCGCACAGGACTGGCAACTGCAGGTCGAGTACGCGCCCGACGCCCGCTCGCTCGGCGCCGCGCTGCGGGCCGTGGTGCCGCGCAGCGACGCGCTCATCGTGCTGCCCGACCTGATCGGCGAGAACCAGGCCGCGACCCTGGCCGTGCTGCGTGCGGGCGCCGGTGCGGGCCTGCCGGTGTTCGGCAGCAACGAAGGCATGGTGCGCTCGGGCGGGCTGGCCGCTGCCGTGTCGACGCCCGCACAGCTCGCGCGCCAGGCCCGCGCGATGGGGGTGCGGCTGGCCGGCGGCGGCGCGGCGGCGCCCGTGGTCGAGAGTGCCACGCCCGCCAGCGTGCGCGTGAACGCCACCGTCGCCCGCGGCCTGAACCTGCGGCTGCCGCCCGAACAGGACCTGGCCCAGCGCGTCACCGCCCCACGATGAGCGAAGCGCCTGCGCCGCCGGCCGGGGCCACGCGCCCCCTGGAACCCGCCGACCTCGCCAGCGCGCCGATGCCGCTGACGGGCCAGCCGCAGCCGCTGGTGGTGCGCGGCAGCCTGCAGCGCGACCTGGTGCGCCTGGGCGTGCTGCCCTGCGCCGCGCTCGCGCTCGCGCTCACGGCCTGGTTCACGCACAGCCGGCTGAGCACGCTGGAGGCGATGTTCACCGCCGAAGGCCAGGCCATCGCGCGGCAGGTGGCCGCGATGTCGGACCTGAGCCTGTTCGCCGGCGACCTGCCCGCATTGCAGAACGTGGCCAACGCGGCGCTGCGCAGCGGCCAGGCCACGCGGGTGGAGATCAGCAACAGCGCAGGCATCTTCGTCGCCGCCGGCGCCAACCCTGCCACCGGCACGCTGCGCATCTTCTCGGCGCCCGTCACGCTGCGCGAGGCCTCGCGCGCCGCCGCCTTCGCGCCCGCAGGCACGACCGCCGCCGGTGACGCGCCCATCGGCATGGTGCAGGCTTTCCGCGACACCACGGCCTATGCGCAGGAGCGCACGCGCTCGCTCATGGCCGGAATCGGTCTGGCGCTGCTCGCGCTGCTGGCGGCCTGGGTGGCGGTGCGGCACATGGCGCGCAACATCTCGCGCCCGCTGCGCCGCGTGTCGCGCACGGTGGCCGCGCTGCAGGCCGGGCAGTTCGACGCGCGCTGCGAGGTCGTCGGCCGGCCCACGCGAGCCGGCCGCGACGGCCGCGCGCCGCACCACGAGTTCGCCACCCTGGCCGGCGACGTCAACCGCCTGGCCGAGCGCCTGCAGCAGCACCGCCAGGCGAGCGAGTCGCGCGTGCGCGAGGCCACTGCCGTCGCGCTGATGCGCATGGCCGAGGCCGAACAGGCCGCGCTGTCGCGCGCGCGCTTCCTGGCCGCCGCCAGCCACGACCTGCGCCAGCCGCTGCATGCCATGGGCCTGTTCATCGACGGCCTGCTGCCCACCGCCACCGACGCGCAGCGTCCCGCGGTGCTGCGCTTGCAGGAGAGCGCCGCCTTCATGGGCGTGCTGCTGGACGACCTGCTGGAGATCTCGCGCCTGGATGCGCAGGTGCTGGCGCCCGAGATGGAGGACCTGCGGCTGTCGACCCTGTTCGACGCGCTGGCCGCGCAGCATGCCGCGCAGGCCGCCGAAGCGTGCGTGCGCGTGGTGTGGCGCGATCGCGGCCTGGCGGTGCGCAGCGATGCCGCGATGCTGCAGCGCGTGCTGGGCAACCTCGTGGGCAACGCGATCCGCCATGCGCCGCTGGACGGCACGGTGCTGGTCGTCGCACGCCGCCGCGGCGGTGGCGTGCGCATCGAGGTGCGCGACAACGGCGTGGGCATCGCGCCCATCCACCACGCGCGCATCTTCGAGGAGTTCTACCAGGTGGCGAACACCGAGCGCGACCGCCGGCACGGCTTCGGCCTGGGCCTGGCCATCTGCGCACGCATCGCGGCCCTGCTCGACACCCGCATCGCGCTGCGCTCGGCGCTGGCGCAGGGCAGCACCTTTTCGATCGAGCTGCCGGCGGCACGGGCCGAGGTGCCCCGCCCGGTGCCGGCGGTGCCGGTGCCGGCCGCCGCGCTGGCCGGGCTGCGCTGCCTGGTGGTCGACGACGACCGGCCGGTGCTCGAAGCGACCGCCGCCCTGCTGCGCCAGTGGGACTGCCAGGCCGACTGCGCCGCGACCGGCCGCGACGCCGTCGCACGCCTGGGCGCGCCCGGCGCACGCTTCGATGCCGTGCTGTGCGACCTGCAGCTCGCGGGCGACGAGGACGGAATGGCGGTGATCGACGCCACGCGCCGCCTGCAGCCCGGCGCGCTGGCGGTCGTTGTCTCCGGCGCCACCGGGCCGGAGACGCTGCAGCGCCTGCGCCAGAGCGGCGTTCTGCTGCTGACCAAGCCGGTCGCACCCGCCAAACTGCGCGCCCTGCTGTCCGCACGGCAGGAGATGCCGGCATGAACGCCGCCGGGTGGGCCTGCCGCCCAACCGCGCGGCGCGCGTGCCTGCAAACATGCCGCGGCCTTCCCTTCCCGTCTGAAACCCGACCGAGGCCGACATGCTCGATCCTGCGGCGCTGAGCGCCATCCGCCCCTTCGTCGCCACGCCCAGCCACAGCGGCGCCCTGAGTTCTCTGTACGTGCGCAGCCTGCTGGGCCTCGTCAACCTGGCCTGGGCCCACGGGTTCGCCATGCAGACGCGTTTCCTCGACGGCGACAGCCTGATCCCGCGCGCCCGCAACCGGCTGGCGGCCGAGTTCATGGCCGACCCGCGCTGGACCCACCTGTTCTGGATCGATGCCGACATCGGCTTCGAACCCGACGCCGCGCTGCGGCTGCTGCTCAGCGGGCACGACGTGGTGGCAGGCGTCTATCCCTACAAGCTGGACGGCTGGCCCGAGCAGGGGCTGGCGCAGGCGCTGCCCGCCGGCAGCACGCGGGCCGACTTCGACGCCCGCCATGCGCGCTATCCGCTCAACGCCGCCGGTCCGGCGCTGGAGGTGGACGCCGACGGCTTTGCCGAGGTGCTGGATGCGCCCACCGGCTTCATGCTGATCGCGCGCACGGTGCTCGAAAAGATGGCCATGGCCATGCCCGAGCTGCGCTATACGCCCGACGCCGGCGACCACGCGAATGCGCACCTGCCGCACTGGCGCTTCTTCGACACCCTGGCCGAGCCCGGCGGCGGCCGCTACCTGAGCGAGGACTTCGCCTTCTGCCGGCGCTGGCAGCAGCTCGGAGGGCGGGTGCTGGTCGATCTGCGCTCGCGGCTGGCGCACCAGGGAACGCATACCTGGCAGGGCGACCTGCACCGCCATCTGAGCACCGGCGCCTAGGCCCTGTCAACGCCCTAGCCAGGCCCCGAGACCGAGTCGAAGCTCCACTGCACGCGCAGCAGGCTCCACAGCTCCTCGCGCGTCAACCCGGCACCGGGCATGCGCAGCCGCTCGTCGTGCAGTCCCTCGGCGGGCACCGGCAGGCCCGCCTGCACATAGGTGCTGGCCCAGTTGGATTCGTAGAGGACGGTGTACTGGTGCGTCCACAGCACCCGAAGCCGATGGTGCTGCATGAGCCAGCACATCGCCCGGTCGCACAGCGGCGTCAGCGCGCGCGGCAGTTGCGCCCACGCGCCCCAGAGAAAGCCCGCCGACCGGGCCAGGCTGATGCAGTTGGTGTCGACGAAGGTGGCGCCCGGCGCCTCGTCCGGCGGCGCGACCCGCAATTGCTCGTGGCCGCGCACGAACATGTGCCGCAGCGAGAACACGGCGTCGGCCGGGCGGCCCCGCTGCGCCGCCGTGGCGTAGGCCTGCGCCACGGACGCCACGTGCCCCGGCAGGAACAGGTTGTCCACGTCGAGGAAGCACACCGCGTCGGCACCGTCCGCCAGCGCGCACAGGGCGCCGATCCCGCGCGGCGTGCAGCCGAAGTTGGCATGGCTTTGCGGCAAGGGGATGTGGCGCACATCGGGCCGGGCGGCCAGCAACTCGTGCTGCGCGAATCCGTCGGCCACCATGTAGTGCACGACGGACGGATGCGTCTGGCCGAGCACGCTGTCCATGCAGCGCAGCAGCACGGGCGCCGCCTCGCGCAGGTACGGCGTCACCACGGCGATGCGCATGGGCGCCGTCATGCCCGCCCTGGGGTCGAACGCCAGCCGGCCCGCGGCTCACGCACTGCGGGACATCCTCCGGATGGGAATGCCGCGCACCACGGGCACCGCGGCCGCCGCGACGGGGACGGCCGCGACGGGCCTGCGCGACGCGATGGTGCTGGTTTCCCGTCGCACGCTGTGGCTGATGCCGCAGAACTGGTTGCAGCGGCGCATGGCGCTGCGCACGAACTCCGCCTCACGCCAGAACAGGCCGAGGTCGCCCGGCTTCTCGAGGCGCATGCCCGGGAACGCGTGCGAGAAGCACAGGCGCGCCATCCCGTAGTGGTCCACCATGATGTTGCGCTCGTAGGTGTTGCAGATGTGCTCGCGCGTGCGCGTGTGCGAACCCCAGCCGCGGCCGGCGTCGGCACAGCCGCGCAGCGACGAGAAGTACATGTGCACCTGCTCCAGCCAGACCGGGTTCAGGCCCAGGCCGAATCGTGTGTCGCAGCGACGGATCACCTCCACCAGCCGGTCCGCGTCGACCTGGTGGTGCTCCGCGAAGAAAGGGTCGGCCTCGCCCAGCTGGCCGAAGGTCGGCTGCAGGAAGTTCAGCTTAAGCTTGTCGACGCCGACATCCTGCAGCGCGAAGGCGTAGAAGTCCTCCAGCTCCAGGTAGTTCTCGTCGAAGATCAGGCCCATCGCATGGATCTCGGTGCCGCTGCTTTCCGGCGCGCGGGCACGCGCCGCGATCAGCAGGCGCAGGGCACCGACGGCCTTGTCGAACGCGCCCGCCACGCCGCGCGTGCGGTCATGCAGCTCCCGGCGGTGACTGTTCAGCGACACCGAAATGCCGTGCGGGCCCTCGCGGATCATGCGCTCGGCCAGGGCCTCGTCACGCACGCGCGTGCCGTTGATGACCGACAGGCAGCGCAGGCCCAGCGCACGCGCGCTGGCGCAGACGTCGAAGTAGTCCTCCAGGTCCAGCATGCTCTCGCCGCCGCAGATCACGACGGCGCCGGCCGGGTTCAGGCCGGCGAACTCGGCCAGCACCTCGCGCCGCCGCGCCTGCGACAGGTAGCGCGCCCGGTCGGCATCGTCCAGCTTCCAGAAATCGCAGTGCTCGCAGCGCAGGTTGCAGCGCTTGTTGATCTGCAGGAACAGGAACCGGGGCGGAGGCAGGTCCACGCGGGCGTCCACCTTCAGAAGTCGCTGCAGCCGTTCTTGCGCTCGGTGTCCACGCAGCTGGTGAGGTTGGGCCGCGAGCGCACGCGCGACCATTCGCGCGCCAGCAGGTCGTCGCCCTGCTGCGCGCGGTCGCCGCCCAGAGGCCCGGTCGCGAAGCAAATGGGCGGGGGACCGATGTTGCGGTCGAAGGTGTAGGTGTTGGGCACCTCGCGCAGCACGTCGGGCAGCGGCAGGCTGGGCAGCACGCCCACCCGCAGGGTGCCCGGCACCACGTTCACGAGGTAGCCCTCGGCGGACGTGAAGCTGCCCGTGATGGGGTAGAAGCCCGGCGGGCTGAAAGCAGCAGCCGTCGTGCCGGTCGTGCCCGAGAAACCCAGCCCCCGGTCGCCGAGGATCAGCCCCGAGATGCTGTAGGTGAACACGGGGTTGGGCGCGCCGACCAGGCGGGTGGCGTCGTTGATGACGACCGTGGCCACCGGCTGCTGGGCGTAGATGAAGTGGTTGTCGCCCGGCGAGATGCCCACCGTGCACAGGCCCAGGTAGGCGCAGTGGTACAGGTTCGGCGTGAGGCCCGAGCCGGCCAGCCCGCCACGCGTCTCGCCGGCCCAGGTGTCCGCCCACACGCGCCACGGTGCACCGGCGATGGTGTAGGCGCCCGCGTTCTGGAAGCGCGCCGCCGCGATCAGGTCGGCACCCGAAGTGCTGCTCACGTTGGTGGCCAGCGTCAGGTCGCCCGAGAGCGTGCGCACGTACACCGTGTCGGCCGCCATCGAGCCGGTGGCCACCACCTGCGGCAGGTTGGCCCCGGCATCGAAGCCGGTGACCGAGACGGCGCCGACACGCAACGCGTCGACGTCCTGGTAGCGGAATGCACCGGCCGCGCCGCCGCCCAGCGTGGCGGCGCTGACGTTGTTGGGCGCCTGGTCGAGCAGCACCGAGCCGCCGGTGGACCGGGCCAGCAGCGTGCCGGCCGTGATCGGCGCCCCGGCCGTCTGCGTGATGTTGCCGGCCGAGACCAGGCCCAGCGTCGGCGCCGTGACCGCAGCGGCGAGCGCGATGTTCCCGCCGCCGCCGTTCTGCAGCGTGAGGGCCGAGGCCGTGTTGATCGCGCCCACGACCGCGATGTCCGCCGCATGGCCGTTGCTGCCGAACACCAGCGTCGGCGCGGCGATGCGGGTCATCTCGTCGGCCGACACCGCGAAGCCCGTGGCCGCCGCGCCCCCGACCGTGATGGCGTTGCCCGTGCGGTCCGCGGCCGTCGCCACGTAGGCGTCCGGCGTGCCGGCCAGGTCGATCCCGCCGGGCCGCAGGTTCATGACGCCCGCGGCGGTGGCCTGGCTGCCAGCGCCGAGCACGAGCGCATCGGTGCTGCCGTCGTTGGCGGCACGCAGCGCGACGTGGCGCCCGCCACCGACCACGGCCCCCTGCTGGGTGCCGAAGGTGTCCGAGAAGGTGGGCGCCAGCTGCACGCCAGCGCCGTTGCCCTGGGTTTCGCCCGTGAGCTCGATGTCGCCCTGGCCGGTGGTGGTGATCCGGGCATTGCCGCCCACGCGCACGCCGGCCCCCGCGCCCGTGCCCGCCAGCCGCAGCCCGCGCACGGCGATGTCGCCGTCCACGCTGCTGATGCGCGGCTGGCCGGCGCCGTTGAAGTCGGGCGCGCTGATCAGCACGCCATAGCCCGGCAGGAACGCGCCACTGGCATTGAAGCCGCCCACGCCGGTGACGCGGATGTCACCGGTGGTGGTGAACAGGCCCGCCTCGCCCTGCGCCGCACGGACGACGACGCCCGTGCCGCTTTCGGCCGTGCCCAGGATGTCGATGCTGCCGGTGCTGGTGCGGATCTGCGTGCCGTCGATTTCCACCCCGCGGTAGGCACCCGTGGCGACCGCGCCAAGGGTCCGTCCCGTGATGCTGACGTTGCCGCCCGCCAGGGCATCGCTGCCGCCCGAGTTGACGAAGCGCGTGGGGTCCAGCGTATTGGGCGTCTGCGTGTTGCCGGAGCGGGTGTCGATCACCTGCCCGTCCACGCGCACGCTCACCAGCGCGCCGGGATTCGCCGCCGCGCCGCGCAGGGTCACGTCGCCGCCGTTGCTGTAGATGCTGCCGCTGTAGCTGACCTGCCCGCCGCCGGTGGCCAGGCCGCCGTTCTCCGCATCGGCGTTGAAGACGACGTTGAGCTTGCGGTCCGGGCCGGCGGCTGCGATGACGGCCGTCGTATCGGAACGCACGCTGTTGGTCGCGTTGAGGGTCAGCGTGCGCGTGCCCGCGCCCTGGTTGTAGTTGATCTCCACGCCGCCGAACATCCGGATGTCGCCGTCCTGGGCGCCACCGGAGGCCTGGGTCGTGAGGATGGTGACGTCGGTGCCGCCGTTGAGCGCGGCATTGATGTCCCCGTCCTGGATGGTCGACGACGCCAGCGCGGTGAACGGGTTGGTGCCCAGGGTGCCCGCGCCGTTGCCGTGCACGATGTCGACGTCGTACGGATCGACCAGCCACTGTCCGGCCAGCCCTGCCGGCGCGGCGGCATCGACCCGGATGCCGGCCATTTCGAAGGTCGGCGCGGAGGTCTCGATGCGTCCGCCGTTGCCGCCGGATGCGCTGCCGCGCGCCGTGAGCGAGCCGTAGGCGATCAGGCTGGTGTCGCCGATCACGTCGACACGCCCGCCGTTGCCGTTGCCGCTGCCGACGCCGTCGGCCTGGAGCACGGCGTTCTTGCCGACGACGGCGATGCCGCTGTCGGCGACGCCTGGCTGCGCGACCGCACGGATGCTGACCGTCCCGCCCTGGCCCACGCCGCTGCTGTCCAGCCGCGCGGTGGCGATCCCGATGCCGTCGACCACCACGTTGCGACCCCGGATGTCGATGGTGCCGCCGGCGCCGGTCGTGCTCGCCGTGCTGATGGTGCGGCTGGGGCCGTCGGGGCCGACCAGCTCGTCGGCCGTGGCGCGATAGACCGCCACGTCGCTGTTGTTGCCCACCAGGCGCACCGTGCCGCCCTCGGCGGTGAGCGCCTTGCCCGGCGTCGCACCGACGCCGATGCCGAAGGCATCGGTCGCGGCCGGGACAGCCACGCCGTCGCCGCCGCCGCCGCCGTCGAGCGCGAAGGTGTAGCCGCGGCTGCCCGCGGTGCCGGTCACTTCGAGCGTGCGTCCGCGGCCGGCCGTGACGGCGGTGGCGGTGAGCACGACGCCGTTGCCTGCGGCGAAGCCCTGGCCTGCGTTCGCCAAAGTCGCCATCAGGGCCGGCTGGCTCTCGATGCGCGACAGGTCGCCGCCGGTCCCGCTGATCGCCACGTTGCCGCCGGTGGCGACCGTGGCACCGAACACGGACACACCGGTACCGGCCCCGAAGGCCGCTGTCGCGCCGGTCGGGTTGCCGGCCACCAGCACGGCCGGGTCCGTCCCCGCCCAGGAACGTGAACTGCCGGTCAGCGTGATGTCGCCGGTGGACGAACGCAGCACCGTCGGGCCCCCTTCGGCCGCCAGGATGGACAGGCCCGCCGAGCCCATGCCGCCGCGCCCGTCGACGCGCAGGGCGCCCGTGCCGGTCTGGACCGTGCTGCCGACGATGGACACGCCCGTGCCGCTGAACACGTTGGAATCGCCGAAACGCGTGGTGCCGCCTTCGCCGCGCAGATTGATCTGCCCGCCGACGCCGCTGCAATCGCTGCCAGCCGTGCAGGTGGCGACGCGGCTGTCCTGGATCAGGACACCGGGCGAGTTGAACGCACCCAGCGCGCGGCCCTGCTCGGCGTCGCTCTGGCCGTAGAAGCGGATGTTGCCGCCGCCCGATTCGATCGTCGCTCCCTGCAGTGCGATCACGCCGGCGCGCACGTTGGTCGCGCTGCCGCCCAGGTCCTGGAACGCCTGCTGCTCGGGCAACGGGTCGCCTTGTGCATCGGCGTTGAAATTGACGTTCAGCGCTCCACTCGCGGAACGGATCGCCGAGCCGCTGCCCATGGCGATCCCGGTGCGAGAGTCGACCTGCAGGGTCGTGGCCCTGCCGCCCGTCTTGACGACCTTTGCGTCGTCGGCGAACGTGACACCGGTCCCGCCGGTGGCGGGCGTCCCGGGGATGACGGCCGCCTTGCTGGACAGCGCGACGTCGGTGCCCTGGCTCAGCGCCCGGCCCAGTGCGGCATCGCCGACGCGCGAGGTGGCGTCGCCGTCCACGTAGCCCGCGGACTGGTAGGCGATGTTGCCGCCGGTGACGCTCAGGTCGTTGGTGCTCTGCACCTGCCACTTGCCATTGGCGCCGGAGCCGCCGCCGGCGCTCACGTTCGTGCCCTGGCCGACCTCCACCGACTTGCCGCTGAGAAGGACCACGCCGCCGTCGGTCGCGCCGGTGGCCGAGAAGGTGCCGTCCGCGTGCACGCTGGTCACGCCGAGCAGGCCGATGCCGCCGCCCTTGCCGGTGCTGCCGTCGGCCTTGAAGCTGTTGTCGGGCGACATCATCACGCCACCCGCGATGCCGACGATGGTCCCGCCCGCGGTGCCGCTGGCGTCGACGCTCGCGCCGTCGATGCGCAGCGCACCGCCGGCCATCTGCACCGAGCCACCCGCCACGTTGGCGCCCGTGCCGCTCGCATCGAGCGTGCCCGCGACGCGCACCTCGTTGCCGCCGCCGCCGGTGAGCACGATCTGCCCGCCGCGCGATTCGAGCGAACGCGCCTGCACCAGGCCCTGCTGGTTGACGACCAGTGCGCTGGCCTCGGTCGACAGCGCCGCGATGTTGACGCGGCCGCCATCGGCCGTGATCTGGCCCAGGTTGGTGACCAGCGCCTTGGCGGCAACGTTGCCCGCGGTGCTGCTGACCTTGAAGGTCGTCAGGCCGTCGCCGGCGTAGTCGAGGGTGGCACTCAGGCCCGACAGCAGGCCGACGCTGCCCTGGGCGACATTGATCTGGCCGGCGTTGTTCACCTCCTGCCCCATCAGCGCGACGGTGCCGCCGGCCGTGGTGGTGATGCTGGCGCCCTTGTCGACGGTGATCTTGCCCGTGACGCCATCGGTGCGCGTGAAGGTGAGCGCGCCGCCGCCGGCCAGCGGCGTGTTGACGCGATCGCCGCCGGCGAAGGCATCGCCGCCGATGTCCAGCGTCGAGGCCACCAGCCCGCCGACGTTGACCTGCGACCCCGCGCCGAACAGCACGCCGGCCGGATTGACGATGAACACATGCCCCGGCGCGGTGATGGTGCCGAAGATCTGCGACGGATTGCCGACCGTGGTGACACGGTTGAGCGTGACGCTGCCCGCGCCCATCGCCTGATTGAAGGCGATGCTGTTGCCACCGGCGAGCGAGAAGCCGTTCCAGTTGATGACGGCACGCCAGCTCGCCTGGTCGATGTTCATCGCCGTGCCGTTGATCCCCCAGCCGGAGATGGTCCCGGCCGCCACGCTGCCGACCGCGGGAAAGCCGGCGATCGAGTTCGGGTTGATCTGGGCCCACACCGGCGGCGCCGCAGCCCCGATGCAGGCCAGGGACAGCGCCAGCGGGCGCATCCGCCAGTGCCGCCGCGCGGCGCGGGAAGAAAGGCGTGAGCTCATGTCGATGCCCCTGGACGCCCGTGCCCGGACGCTTTTTTAGCTATCAATTCAATAGCTGCTTGCGCAGACTGGACGGGCGAAAGAGCCACTTTTTGCTTGAAATTTCGGGCCATGCTCAGAAACTCTTCTGCGCCTGGATGTACAGGCGTGCACCGCGCTTGCCGCCGTCGGTGCGCGCGGGCTCGGTGCCCGCGCGCCAGGCCAGCGTGGCATTGATGGCGAAATTGCCGGGCCGCACCCACGACAGGCCGACGCCGCCGCCGCGCAGGCTGCGCCAGGGAGACCCGGTGTCGAAGGGAGACAGCTCCTTGACGGTCTTGCCGCGCGCCGCGTCGTAGAACAGGAAGGGCGTGAATTCGGCGTTGTACGTCCAGCGCCATTCGACGGTGCTGATGAGTCCCTGGTCGACCAGCACCTCGCCCGAGGGATAGGCCCGTACCGCGCGGGCGCCGCCCAGCGCGAGCTTTTCCGACGCGTCGAGGTTCTTGCTGGCCCACTGCCCGCCGATCGAGAGGTAGAGAGAGTGCTGCGGCAGCACGGCCTGCAGCCGCGAAAGCTGGAAGGTCGCCTTCGAGAAGCCGCCTTCTGTGCGTCGGCCGCCCAGGCCCTGGTCGGCCTGGGCGCTGTCGATGTCGCGGATGGAGAGCGTGCCGCGATAGGCGTTGCCCGCACTCGCCCAGTAGCCGCCGCCCAGCCAGTCGTCGCGCCGCTCCCAGGTCCACCCCAGGCCGAAGCCGCTGACGCGCTTGCGGGCGGAAAAGTTGACGGCCGTGAAGTCGTCGGTCAGGCGTTTGCTGTCGGCCGACAGGCGCAGGAAGAGGTTGTGCTGGCGCTGCCGGATCACGGGGTAGCTGAGCGAGACGTCCACCACGTCGGCCTTGCCCTGCGCGCCCAGCTCCTCGAACTCACCGCCAAGTTCGTAGTTGACGCGCGAGATGCCCACGCCCGCGCGCAGCCCGCTGGTGCCGATGGGCGCCTCGTAGGAGACGCGGCCGAACTGCAGCGCGTTGCCGTTGGACACCATGGCGCGGACGTCCAGGTTGTCGCCGATGCCCAGCGGGCTGTTCCAGCGCGCCGTGCCGCCGAGGCGGTAGCGGCCCGACTCCTTCGTGCCGTGGTTGTCAGCTTCGGCGGCGAAGCTCCAGCGCTGGCCCGCATTGACGTCCACCGCCAGGTCGGTGGTGCCGGTCTGCGTGCCCTCCTGCAGCGAGGAGCCGACGCGCAGGCCCGGCTGGTCGGACAGCAGCAGCATGGCCCGCTCGTAGGCCGGGCCGCTCACGGCCTGGCCCACCGCCAGCGGCGCGAGGAAGCTGCGCACCCGCGCCTCGGCGATCGGCGCCTCGGGCGCGACCGTCACGTCCACTTTGCCGATGCGGCCTTCGACGATGCTGATCTCGACCACCCCGTCCTGCACGGTCTGCACCGGCACGATGGCCTGCGCCAGGAAGTAGCCGCGCTCGCGGTAGCGCGCCGTGATGTCGCGCGCCAGCGCCTCCAGGTCGGCGAGCGTGACGTCGCGGCCGATGTAGGGCGCGGTGACGCTGCGCAGGTCTTCGGCACTCAGCGCCTGTGCGCCGTTGAGCCGCAGGTCGTTCAGGCGAAAGGCGGCTGAAGCCGGCGCAGGGCCCTGCGGCGCGGCGGCGGCCGGGTTGACCGGCGCGGCGCAGGCCGCGCACGGGTCGCCCGTTGGCAGCAGGGTGGTGGTGCCGGGCAGCGACTGCGAGGGCGCTTGCGCCAGCGCGCCGCAGGACGCGGCCGCGCCCAGGGCAGCGGCGGCCCAGGCGGGAGCGCGGCGACGCCACGCGATGCGGACGGCGCTCATGCCCCGCTCCCCACGGTCAGGCGCCAGTTGCCGATCAGGTTGAACGGCGCCCAGAAGAAGGGATGCGACATCTTGGGGTCCTTCAGCACGGCCAGCTGGCCGGCCTGCATGGCGCGCTGCAGGTCGCGCCCCTTGGCGAGCTCGCCGTACAGCGTGCCCATGAGCACCTCGGTGGCGTCGTCCGACACGGGCCACAGCGACGCGATGAGGCTGGAACTGCCCGCCGACAGGAAGGAGCGCGTGAAGCCCAGCACCTCGTCGCCCTGCGCGATGCGGCCCAGGCCCGATTCGCACGCCGACAGCGTGACCAGCGCGGTGCCCTGCATCGGCAGTTCGAGAATCTCGTGCGCCTCCAGGAAGTTCTGCCGCCCGCCCTCGTTGGCCAGGAGGATGCGCGAATAGAGGGGGTCGACCTGGTCGGCCTCGGCGTGCGCGGCCACGTGCATCAGCGGCGCGCGCGAGGCCACTTCGCGGAACTGGGTCTTGGTCGCCGCCTGGCCCATGAAGACGCTGTTGCGCGGGAACAGGCGCGCGAGCTGCTTGACCTCCGCCTCGGAGCCGGGCAGGTCGTACTTGTCCTCGATGCGCGGGTTGCCGAAGGCCGTGAGGGTGGGCTCGATGCGCGGCGAGCGCTGGGCCAGTTGCACCGCGATGCTCATCGACGGCGACACCGCCACCGGGTGTGTCTCGATCACGTAGCGGCCGTCCAGCCGCAGCGCCTGGAAGGGCAGGTAGTGCAGCGGGCCGTGCGGCACGATCACCAGGCGCTGGCCGGGCGTGAGGCCCAGCGGGCCAAGCAGCGCCGCGCCCAGCTTGTCGGCATTGCCGATGGCCGTGCGGCGGCCGCGCACCACCGAGTTGCGGAAGGTGTCGACCAGGTCGGTGAGCTCGTCGCGCTTCACCGCGATGCTGTGCGCCTTGATGCTGTCGGGCGCGATCACCCAGACCTGCAGGCGCTCGGGCAGCGAATGGAACTCGACCACGCGCTCGTCGGCCTTGAGGGAGCGCTGCAGCGTCGCCAGGTCGACGGTGGCGGCCGCCTGCTCGCTCACCTTCGCGCGGCCGCGCACGGCGTCGAGCAGCGCGCGCGAGCGGCTGCGCTCGCTGATCTCGAAGGCACGCTGCGCATCGCCCACGTCGCTGTACAGCCCGACCGCCCGCTCGAACACCGACTGCAGGTCGGAGAACAGGCCCATCTTGAACTCCTCGCTGCGAAAGCGCGAGCGCACCTGGTCCACGCTGCCGATGGCGCGGCCCAGCGCATCGGCCGCCGCCTGCTTCTGGCCCAGCGCGAGGTCGCTGCGGGCCACGCCGTCCCAGGCCCAGAGGCGGTAGTACTCGGTGTCGGTGCCCATCTGCCGGGTGGTGAGCGCGGTGTACAGCGCCTTGGCCTCGGCCGGCTTCTTCTCGGCCAGCAGCAGGTTGGCGCGCGTTCGCTCCAGCTGCGCGGCGAGCGGCGCTTCGCGCGGCGTGCCCATCGCATCGAGCAGCTGGCGCGCGCGGCCGGTGTCGCCCGATTCGATCAGGGCATTGGCCAGGGATGCGCGCACCAGCGGTGCGTAGCGGTCCGAGCTGCCGGCCAGCGCCTCGTCGTAGCTGCGCACCGCGCCGGCATAGTCGCCGCGGCGGGCGGCCACGTCGCCCAGCACCTTGTTGGCGGGGCCCACGACGAGCTTGGGGTCGCGCACCGGCTGCTTGAGCGCATCGCGGGCGAACTGCTCGGCTTTCTCCAGCTGCCCGGAGTAGCTGTAGACGATGGCCAGGTCGCGGTTGGCCATGGCCAGCAGGTTGGGGTCGCGCGTGGTGTTGGCCAGGTGCAGCGCCTTGCTCGCGGCGCGCACGCTCTGGCGGAACTCGCCCGCCTCGGCCAGCGCGACGGCCTGGCTGCAGTACTGGTAGCCGCTGAGCTTGACCTTGTCCTGGCTGTAGAGGATGGCGCCGTCGTTGGTGAGGGCCAGCAGCGTGTCGGTATCGGCCAGCCGGGCCTGCTCCTGCCGACTGGCGGCGGCTTCGGCATCCGGCGCGGGCTGCGCGTGGGCCATGAGCGCCGTCGCCAGACAGGACGCGGTGGCCCCCGCCCGCAAAAGCCGCTTGAAGCGTGCGTGCCTGGACGGCCCGCCGTGTGTGTTCGTCAACCGTTCCATTCGACCCCCACGCTCTGTCTGCAGTCCGCGAGCGTGGACCCTCGACGCCATGAACGTGTGCGCCTCTCAGACATCGCGGTCGGAGTCTAGGAAGCGACTCCCGACGGGCCAATTCACAAGATGGCCTAACGCTTATGGTCTAGAGGCGATGGCGGGCGACGACACCCCCACAAAAAAAGGGCCGGCCCCAAGGGGCCGGCGCTCGCGTTCGAGTCCGTGTCGACGCGTTCAGGCGGGCACCGCCTCCACGCCCGCACGGTCCCAGTGGCGGTGCTTGCCGATAGCCGCGACGAAGGCCTGCGCGATCGCCTGGGCGGCTTCCGTGTCGCCGGTCTGCACGGGCGGCGTGTCGGCCACCACCACACCCGCAGGAGCCTGGCCGCCCGCCTCCACACCCGCCGAAGCAAGCAGCTGGACGCCCTCGCCCACCAGGCACAGGGCCTTGCAGTGCTTGAAGGCCTCGAGCACGAAGTGCTGCGCATCGCCGTTCTGCCGCAGCGCCTGCACGCCCTCAGAACCGGCCGGCACCAGCACTGCGTCGAACATGATGGATGGCATGTTGACGTAGGTGGCATCGACGGCGACCTGGCGCTTGGAGGCGCTCGTCACGCTGCCCAGCCTCGGACCGACGACCTTGCACTGCGCGCCCGCCGCCTCGATGGCTTCGCGAATCGGCTTGAGCGACGCCGAGTCGATGCCGTCGGCCACGAGGATGGCGACCTGCCGCGTCTTGGCCGACCCGTCGCCGGTGCCGAGCATGCTGAGCGACGGCGCCTCCTCGATCGGCAACTGGATGCGTGCCTCGCGGTAGCCGGCCTGGCCGGCGGCGGCCTTGGCGTCGGGCGGCTCGATGCCCAGGGGCTCGGCCACGCGGCGCGCGAGCTTCTCGTCCACCTGCGCGAGGTTGTCGACCATGCGCTGGCGCACGGCCGGCACCTGGACCTTCGACAGCTCGAAGCGGAACGCGGCGACGATGTGCTCCTTCTCGGCCACGCTCTGGCTGTTGAAGAACAGGCGCGCCTGCGTGAAGTGATCGTCGAAGCTGGGGCTGCGGCGGCGGATCTTGGGCGACTCGATCGCCTCGGGGTAGCTCACGAAGCCGTCGCTGTCGCCATCGACGCGGAACTGAGCGCCGTTGGCCAGCGAGTTCGGCTCGTACGCCACCTGGCCGCGACCGATGGTCTGGCGGTGCATGCCGTCGCGCTGGAAGTTGTGGAAGGGGCACACGCCGCGGTTGATGGGCAGCTCGTGGAAGTTGGGGCCGCCCAGGCGCGAGAGCTGCGTGTCGGTGTAGCTGAACAGGCGCCCCTGCAGCAGCGGGTCGTTGCTGAAGTCGATGCCCGGCACCACATGGCCGGGATGGAAGGCGACCTGCTCGGTCTCGGCGAAGAAGTTGTCGGGGTTGCGGTTGAGCACCATCTTGCCGACCGGCGTGATGGGCACCATCTCCTCGGGGATCAGCTTGGTGGGGTCGAGCAGGTCGAAGCCCAGCGAATGTTCCTTGCCCTGCGGGATGAGCTGCACGCCCAGTTCCCACTCGGGGAAATCGCCGTTCTCGATCGCGTTCCACAGGTCGCGGCGGTGGAAGTCGGCGTCCTTGCCGGCGATCTTCTGCGCCTCGTCCCAGGCCAGGCCGTGCACGCCGAGCTTGGGCTTCCAGTGGAACTTGACGAAGTGCGCGTCGCCATGCGCGTTGACCCAGCGGAAGGTGTGCACGCCGAAGCCCTGCATCATGCGCAAGCTGCGCGGGATGGCGCGGTCGCTCATGGCCCACATCAGCATGTGGGTGGTCTCGGGCATCAGCGATGCGAAGTCCCAGAAGGTGTCGTGCGCGCTCGCGGCCTGCGGCATGCCGTGGTGCGGCTCGGGCTTGACGGCGTGGATCAGGTCCGGGAACTTCATCGCGTCCTGGATGAAGAACACCGGGATGTTGTTGCCCACGAGGTCGTAGTTGCCCTCCTGGGTGTAGAACTTGACGGCGAAGCCGCGCACGTCGCGCACCGTGTCGGCCGAGCCCGCGCCGCCAGCCACGGTGGAGAAGCGCACGAACACGGGCGTCTCGACCTGCGGGTCCTGCAGGAAGGCGGCCCGCGTGAACTGCGACATCGACTTGTAGACCTTGAAGACGCCATGCGCCGCGCTGCCGCGGGCGTGCACCACGCGCTCGGGGATGCGCTCGTGGTCGAAGTGCGTGATCTTCTCGCGCAGGATGAAGTCTTCGAGCAGCGAAGGACCACGCACGCCGGCACGCAGCGAGTTGTGGTTGTCGGCGATGCGCGTGCCCTGGTTGGTGGTGAGGTACGGCAGCGGCAGCTCCGTGCTGGAGGCCGCGAGCTGCTCCTGCTTGGCCAGCGACGGGTCGCCCGCCTTGGCGCGTCGCGCCGCGGGCGTCTTGCTGTTCCTGGTTGTCATCGAAGGGAGAAGAAGAGAAGGATGAGAGAACGAATCGCAAGGGCCGGATCAGCCGGCCTCGGCGTCGAGGAACATGTCCACCGCGTTGACGAGGGCCACGAGGCCGATCACGCCCGTCAATGCCGCCACGCCCCAGACGAGCACCTCGTCCACCCAGGGGCCGTTGATCGCACCGAACAGCGATGCCAGTTCCATGATTCGCTCCAGAAGAGAAGGGGTTGAACAGATCGGGGAAGAACCTGCGCCGCAGCGTTTCTGCGAGCGAGTCGGCAGCGTAGGAGCCGCCTGATTTCCGCCACGTAGTGGCCGCACGTCGGCGACTGTGGGAGCGCCAAGCTGCCATCGGTAGGACCGCACCGACGAGGCGCCCGTGCGATGGCCGCCTACAGCGGCTCGCGCCACGGGCGGCATGATCGGACGCGGGCACGCTTCTAGCATCACGATGTTCGCCCCACACCACCACCGAATCGCGCCTGAAGGGAGGCCCCATGCTCATTCGCATCGGCTACGACATCGAGCTCGGCCTCACCGGCCCCACCGCACTCATCTACCTGCTCCAGGTGCACCCGGACCGGGCGCGCGACCTCGTCGCGCCCGAGCACCCCGTGGTCGATCCGCCCCTGTGGACCGACCAGTACATCGACGGCTTCGGCAACCGCTGCGCACGCGTGCGCGTGCCGGCCGGCGTGCAGCGCGTTCGACTGCACAGCGAGGCCTTGATCCACGACACCGGCTGGACCGACCCGGTCGACTATGGCGCCTGGCAGCACCCGGTGGACGAGTTGCCCGTCGAGACCCTGCCTTTCCTTCTGGGCAGCCGCTATTGCGAGGTCGACAGCGAACTGCTTCCCTTCGCCTGGCAGACCTTCGGCCACACACCACTGGGCTGGGCGCGCGTGCAGGCGGTGTGCGACTTCGTGCACCAACACATCCGTTTCGACTACCAGCGCGCGTTCGCGGGGCGCACCGCGCTGGGGGGCTTTCGCGAACGGGTGGGCGTATGCCGCGATTTCGCCCACCTCGCGGTCACGCTGTGCCGCTGCCTGAACATCCCGGCGCGCTACGTGACCGGCTACCTGGGCGACATCGGCGTGCCGCTCGTGCCCTACCCGATGGACTTCAGTGCCTGGTTCGAGGTCTACCTGGGCGGCCGCTGGCACACCTTCGATGCCCGCCACAACGTGCCGCGCATCGGGCGCGTGGTGATCGCGCGCGGGCGCGACGCGGCCGACGTGCCGATCACGATGGTCTTCGGCGAGCACACGCTGGAGCGCTTCAACGTGGTGACGGACGAGGTGCGCGGCTGAGCACCGCACAACGTTTTTCAAGCCAAATTGGCCCGCAACGCTCGCCGGGCGGGCGCGAGCAGCTATCAATTCAGGAGCGTTTCACGTCGTCGGGCGTGAAGCCCAGCACCTTCATCGGCCCGGCCAGGCCCTTGCGGGCGCGCTCCATGCCCTCCCAGGGCGCATTGCCGGTCTCGAAACGGGTGCGCGCGTCGGCCAGCGTCCATTGCGCACCGGCGGTGAGTTCGGGCAACTCGTCCCAGCCCACCGGCACCGACACGCCCAGCCCCGGCCGCGCACGCACCGACCAGGCGCTCACGGTGGTGGCGCCGAAGCCGTTGCGCAGGTAGTCGACGAAGATCTTGCCGACGCGGTTCTTCGGCCCGCTCTTGACCACGAAGCGCTCCGGAATGGTCTGCGCCAGGTGCGCGACCACGGCGCGCGAGAAGTCCTTGACGGTGTCCCACCCGTGCTGCCGGCGGATCGGCACGACCACGTGCAGGCCCTTGCCGCCGCTGGTCTTGAGGAAGCCCGCCAGGCCCAGTTCGTCGAGCAGTGTGCGCACCAGCAGCGCCGCCTCCTGCATGTGCGGCCAGCCCACGCCCTCGCCGGGGTCGAGGTCGAAGGTCATGCGGTCGGGCGTGTCCAGCTTGCTGGAGGTGCCGTTCCAGGTGTGGAACTCGAGGGTGTTCATCTGCGCGGCCGACAGCAGGCCCCGCGCGGTGTCGATCTGCAGCAGCGGGTCGTGGTCGCGGTCGAGCGCCGGGTCGAGCAGCTTCACGCCCGGCAACTCGGTGTGCTGCGCGTGCTTCTGGAAAAACAGCTCGCCGCCCACGCCCTCGGGCGCGCGCACCAGCGACACCGGCCGGCCCTTGAGGTGCGGCAGCATCAGCGGCGCCACGTCGGCGTAGTAACGCACGAGATCGCCCTTGGTGGTGCCGCTGGCCTTGTCGATCACGCGGTCGGCGTTCGTGATGCGCAGGCCGCCCGATTTGGCTGCGGTCCTGGCGGGCATGGAGGAGGAGGTTGAAGCGGGCATGGCAGGGGCATCCACGGGCTGGGCATGTTCGCGCACGATCTGGCGCGGCGGCTTGTCGGTGCGCAGGCCATGGAACACGGCCTGGCGCACGCGGTCGTCACGGGTCCATTCGCCGAACTCCACCTCGGCGACCAGACGGGGCCGCACCCACTGCACCGTGCCTGCGCGCAGGCCGGTCGGCCGCGGATCGAAGGGGCAGGTGTCGGTGTCGATCCGGCGCAGCCGGGCATGCACGTCGGCCAGCCGCTGCGCATCGAAGCCGGTGCCGACGTTGCCCGCATAGCGCAGCCGGCCCTGCGCGTCGTGCACGCCCAGCAGCAGCGCGCCGAAGCCCTGGCGCGAGCCCTTGGGCGCGGTGTAGCCGCCGATGACGAACTCCTGCCGGCGGTGGTTCTTGAGCTTGATCCAGTCGGCCGAGCGGCGCGAGACGTAAGGCGCGTCGCGGCGCTTGCCGATGATGCCCTCGAAGCCGATGCGCGCCGACGAGGCCAGCAGGTCCGCGGGCGAGGCGTCGAAGGCCTCGCTGAAGCGCAGTGCAGGGGCCGCGCGGCCGTCGAGCTTGTGCGACAGGGCCTCGCGCCTCGCCTGCACCGGCAGGTCGCGCAGGTCGCGTCCCTCGAGGAAGGGCGCGTCGAAGAGCCAGCACACGATGCCGCCCGTGGCATGGCGATCGAAGGCGTTCTGCAGCGCCTGGAAGTCGGGCGCGCCCTGTGCGTTCTCGACGCCGATCTCGCCGTCCAGCCAGGACGAGCGCAGCTTCAGCGACTGCAGCGCCTTGGCGAGTTCGGGCACGCGCGAGGTCCAGTCCAGCCCGTTGCGGGTGAAGCAGCGCACGCGTCCCTCCGCGTCGAAGCGCATCAGCAGGCGGTAGCCGTCGAACTTGAGTTCCCACAGCCAGTCTTCGGGGTGCCCGGGGGGCGAGGTGGCCAGGGTGGCCAGCTGCGGCGCCAGCTCGGCGGGCAGGCGGGCCTTGGGTGCGCGCACCGCCTTGGCCTTCGCAGGTGCGGCGGCGGCCGCTTTGCGGGCCGGCGACGGCCGGCGTGCCAGCACGCTGTCGGGCGCCTCGGCCTCGACGTCGTAGTCGTCCAGAGGGCGGGCCTGCGCGTCCTTTTCCTTGATGAGCAGCCAGGCCGGCTTCTTCTCGTTGCCGCGCGCCTTCATGCGCACCAGCGTCCAGTGGCCCTTGAGCTTCTCGCCGCGCAGTTCGAACTTGAGCTTGCCGGCCTTCAGGCCGCGGCGCGCATCGCCCTCGGGCCACCAGGTGCCGCGGTCCCACACGATCACGGTGCCGGCACCGTAGTGGCCTTCGGGGATGGTGCCTTCGAAGCCGCCATAGGCCAGCGGATGGTCCTCCACCTCCACGGCCATGCGCTTGACGCTGGGGTCCAGGCAGGGGCCTTTGGGCACGGCCCAGCTCTTGAGCGTGCCGTCGAGCTCGAGCCGGAAGTCGTAGTGCAGGTGCGAGGCATCGTGCTTCTGCACGACGAAGGCCCATCCGTCGACCGCCGGGTCGCCGCCCTCGGCCGGCTCGGGCGTGGCAGCGAAGTCGCGGTTGCGGCGGTAGTCGGCCAGGGCGCGTTCGGCGGCACTCCCCCCGGCGCGGGGCGCGGCGGACGTCGTCTTCCGGGTCGCCATCGGCCGCAGGCAGAGTCGCCGGTCAGGCGGCGCGGCGCTTCTGCGCCGCGGAGCGGGTCGAGGTGGCGCGCTTGGCGGCCGTGCCGCCACGCTTGCGGGCGGCCGGCTTGGCAGGCGCCTCCTCCTCCGCATCGTCGTCGTCCTCGGCGTCCTGCGCCGCGGCGGCGCCGCGCCCACCGCGGCCCTTGTTGCGCAGGCTGCGCTGCAGCAGTTCGGTGAGGTCGAGGATCTTGGCGCCCTGCCCTTCGGTGCGCTCCACCGGATCGGGCTTCGTGACGGATTCGGTCTGGCCGGCCGCGACCTTGCGGTCGACCAGCGCCATGATCTGGTTCTTGAACTCGTCCTGGTAGTCCTCGGGGTCCCAGTCGGCGCCCATGTCCGCGACGAGCTGTTCCGCCATCTTGAGTTCGCGCGGCGTGATGCCGGCCTTCCTGGCGTCCTCGGCGGGCAGCGGCAGGTCTTCCCATGGCCGGATGTCGGCGCCCCAGCGCAGCAGGTTGAGCACCAGGCCCGGGCCGGCCGGGATCATGGCCGCCAGGTGCTGCTTGGTCTGGATGACGACGCGGGCGATGCCGATGCGGCCGCTGCGCTGCAGGGCCTCGCGCAGCAGCGCGTAGACCTTGGCGCCGCGGTTGATGGGCGCCACGTAGTAGGGCCGCTCCAGGTAGACGAAGGGGATCGAGTCGGCCGGCACGAAGCTCTCGATCTCGATGGTCTGCGTGGTCTTGGGATAGGCGTCGGCGATTTCCTTGTCGCTCAGGACGACGTACTGCCCGTCCTCGTAGGCGACGCCCTTGACGATGTTCTCCTTCGTGATCTCCTTGCCGGTCTTCTTGTTGATGCGCTTGTATCCCACCGGGTCCATGCTGCGCTTGTCGAGCCAGTCGAAGTCGACGCCGCTGTCGCGCGTGGCCGAGTACAGCGCGACCGGGATGTGCACCAGGCCGAAGCTGATGGCGCCCTTCCACAGCACGCGCGGTGCCGGCGCGTGGCGGGCGGCGTCCTGGGCCTTCGCAGCAGGTTGGCGTGACGATGCGGAGGTCTTGCGACCGGCGGCAGCTTTCTTCGAGGCGGGCATGGGGTTTCCTTTCCTCCAGGGGCCGCAGGCTACGCCCGCTGCGCCCCCCGCGCTGTAGGAAGGAAGCCGAGCCGGCCGCCGTCGGGACGGCCGAAGGGCAGGTGTTCAGCCCAGGCGGCGCTCGCTCAGCGTGGCGAAGTAGAACCACTCGCTGCCTGGCAGCGCGCGCGCATTCGGGAACACGATGAAGCCGTCGCCCGGTGCGGCCAGCAGCGTGCCATCGTGGCGGTGGCCGATGGGCTCGCCGGCCGACACGGCGTCGAAGGTCGCCCACTCGCGCACGAAGCGGTCGCCCTCGTGCAGGCGGTCGGTCACGCTGGCCAGGCGCAGCAGCCTCGGGTGGGGCGGCTGGGGTTCGTCGGCCAGTTCGGGCGGCAGATCGGCCATGCCCAGCAGGGCGAGGGTGCGGCGGATCGCGCGCCAGGCCACCCCGGGCGCGGCCGGGTCGCGGTGCTGGCCGCACTCGAGCGTGACGCCGTAACCGCCGCGGCTGCGGATGTACTCGTTGGTGCCGCTGCCGTAGGCGATCTCGTCCGCCGTGGGCGCGGCGCCGCCGGCCCGCTGCGCCAAGCCCGCCGCGTAGATGTCGAGCCAGCCTTCCACCACCGTCGGCGTGCCCAGCGCGCGCGCCAGCCGGCCCTCCTCGTCGGCGCGCGCGAAGGGCTCCAACGCCCCGGTGTTGTCGCGCGGGCCGATCATGGCGAAGGCTTCGCCCTGGCTCTCGAAGGAATGCAGGTCGAGCAGCACCTCGTGCCGGTCGATGATGGGGCACAGCAGGTTGGTGAGGTGGTCCTCGTAGTCCACCGGCGCGGTCCGAGGCTGGAAGGAGCGATTCAGGTTGCGCTCGCCCTCGCGCTGCAGGCGCCGCCGGGCGAGCGGGTTGGCCACCGGCACCAGGGTCAGCTGGCCGCGCCGCAGGGCCAGCGTGCCGCCGTCGAGCTCGGCGCGCACGCGCTCGATGCCGGCGGTGCCGCAGGTTTCGTCGCCGTGCACGCCGCCGATCACGAGCAGGCGCGGGCCCGGCTGGAGGGCCGCGTAGCCGAGCGTGCACAAGGTGTCGTCGAGGGGAGTCGCAGGCATTGAAGGATTATGGGCCGCCGCTGAAGTGCTATGAAATCAGGAGCATCTCCCGCCCATCCGACGGGCGCTGCAGGCCGATTTCATCCTCGACACCCCTGGCCTACGCGGTGCGCCCGGTCCGTCCTACCGGCGTCGGCCGGCGCACGCGCGACCATCGCAGGCCACGAGTCCCAGGAGACGAATCGATGTCCAAATCACCCGCCAGCCCGAAGCCCGACGATCCCCTGCGCGACGCCGAGGGCGGCCAGACCAAGGTCGAACAGGGCGGCGAATCGGCTCCGCGCCTCCCGCACGAGCGCGACCAATCCGCCGACAGCCAGTCCACGAAGGACGGTCAGCCGCCCGAGGTGGGCCGGCGCGCCCATGACGACGTGGAGCGTGGCACCGTCGATACCGACCGCGGTCCGGTAACGGAACGCACCTACGAGAAACTCAAGCGCTGACGCGGGCCAGCAGCACGGCGTTCAGCGCGCGGTCGCCAACTGCTCGCGCATGGCGCCGATCACGCCCGCATAGTCCGGCGCGTTGAAGATCGCACTGCCGGCGACGAAGGTGTCGGCACCGGCGGAGGCTGCGCGGGCGATGTTGTCGGCCTTGATGCCGCCATCCACCTCGAGCCGGATGTCGCGCCCGCTGGCGTCGATGCGCTTGCGCGCCTGCTCGATCTTGCGCAGCGCCGAGTCGATGAAGCTCTGGCCGCCGAAACCCGGGTTCACGCTCATGATGAGGATGAGGTCGATCTCGTCGATCATCCAGTCGAGGATCTCCAGTCCGCGTGCCGGGTTGAACACCAGCCCCGCCTTGCAGCCCGCGGCCCTGATGGCCTGCACGCTGCGGTGGGTGTGCGGCGACGCATCGGGGTGGAAGCTGATGTAGTCGGCACCCGCCTTGGCGAAGGCCGCAGCCAGGGCGTCGACAGGCTCGATCATGAGGTGCACGTCGACCGGGACCGGTGTGCCGTCGGCTTTCTTCGCATGCGGCCTGAGCGCCTCGCAGACCATGGGGCCGAAGGTGAGGTTGGGCACGTAGTGGTTGTCCATCACGTCGAAATGGATCCAGTCGGCGCCGGCGGCGATCACGTCGCTCACCTCGGCGCCCAGGCGCGCGAAGTCGGCCGAGAGGATGGAGGGCGCGATGCGGAAGGTGGGGCTCGGGGTCATCCCGGCATTTTCGCAGCAGGGGCGCGGTGGCGCCGGACGAGGGCACCCCACTAAGATCGCAGGATGTCCAACCCGCCGATGACCGTCGAAGTGGCACCGCAGTACCTCGCGGACCAGTCCTCTCCCACGGAGAAGATCTACACCTTCGCCTACACGATCACCGTCACCAACGTGGCCGAGGTCGCGATCCAGCTGATCGCGCGGCACTGGCTCATCCACGACGAATCGGGCCACGCGCAGGAGGTCAAGGGCCTGGGCGTGATCGGGCAGCAGCCGCTGCTCGCGCCCGGCGAGTCCTTCCGCTACACCAGCGGCTGCCGCCTGCATGCGCCCAGCGGCACCATGCACGGCAGCTATTTCGTGGTGAGCGAGACGGGCGACCGCTTCGACGTGCCGATCCCGATGTTCGCGCTCGAGGCCGATGCGGGCACCGGCCCGCTCGCCGGCGCCTCGCGCGTGCTGCACTGACGCGCAGCGCGGACTGCCTCCGCTTCGTTCTTCCCGGCGTCGCGCACGTCGCTTCGCCACGATTCACGCCCACTCACTGATGTCATTCTTCTCTTCCGATCTGCTGGGCTTCTGGTCCGAATGGATCCGCCCCTCGGCCGGACTGCCCACCGTGTGGTGGGCCCTGCTCGTCGCCGCGGCGGCCGCGGTGGGCCACCTGGTGCAGCGCTACATGGGCCTGCCCAAGGTGGTGGGCTATTCGCTGGTCGGCACCGTCGTCGGCCTGGCCGGCTTCGAGGGCGCCGTCTGGCCGCTGCAGGGCACCGCGCTGTTCCTGCTCGAGCTGGGCGTGGCCATCGTGCTCTTCGAGGCCGGCGGGCGGCTCCCGCTGGGCTGGTTCCGCCACAACCCGATGGTCCTGGTGCAGTCGCTGGTCGAGTCCACGCTGACCTACTTCGCGGTCTTCTGGACCCTGCACTGGCTGGACGTGCCCGACCCCGTGGCGGTGCCGCTGGCGCTGATCGCGGTGGCGGCCTCGCCGGCCGTGCTGTCGCGCGTGGCCATCGACACGCGCGCATCGGGCCCCGTGACCGAGCGCGCCATGACGCTGGCCACGCTCAACACCTTCTATGCGCTGATGCTGGGCTATGCGCAGGCCGGGCTCATCGAACGCGCGCCCGAGGGCCTGTTCCAGAAGGTGTATCCGGTCATGGTCGTCGTCGGCCTGTCCTTCGTGGTCGGCGCGCTGATGGCGCTGGCGCTGCGCTCGGCCCTGCGGGTGATGAGCCCGACCAGCGAGAACACCTCGATCCTGCTGCTGGCGATCATCGCGGCCGGCGCGGCCGTGTCGACCTACTTCGGCGGCGCGGCCCCACTGGCGGCGCTGATCGGCGGCGTGCTGCTCAAGCTGCTCAACCCGCGGCCGTGGGTGTGGCCGCGCCAGCTGGGCACCGCCTCGTCGCTGGTGACGATGCTGATGTTCGTACTGGTGTCGATGGTGGCGGCGCAGGGCGAATGGAGCCTGCCGGTGGCCACCACGGTGCTGGCGCTGATCGGCGTGCGCACCTTCGCCAAGATCGCCGGCGTGGCGATCGCCAACCCCGGCAGCGGCGCCAGCTGGCGGCAGGCGATCTGGATGGGCTGCGCGATGTCGCCGCTGTCCTCGATCGCGCTGCTGATCGCGTCGACCTTCGTCACGGCCTCGCCGCTGCTGGGCCACATGATCACGCAGATCGCGCTGCCGGCCATCCTGGTGATGGAGGTGGTCGGCGCCGTGCTGGCCACGGGCGCCATCTACGGCGCCGGCGAGAGTTCGCGCCCCTGGCGGCCCGAAGCCTTTGCTGCGGAGGACACCCAACGATGAGCGCCCCACCGCCCTCCTCCCCGTTTTCTTCCGCGCCGGTGCCCGAGGCGCTGGTCGCGCCCGCGCTCAAGAGCCAGGCCGACAGCCGCATGGTGCCGCTGGAGCCCTTCAGCAGCTCCAAGGCCCTGTCGCTGGGCGTGGAACTCGAGCTGCAGCTCGTGAACACGCACGACTACGACCTCGCGCCCTACGCCGAGGACATGCTGCGCGGCATGGCCGCCTTCGAACTGCCCGGCAGCGTGGTGCCCGAGATGACCTCGAGCATGATCGAGATCTCGACCGACGTGTGCCACTCGGCCGAAGAGGTGCTGGCGCAGCTTTCGCCGATCCGCGATGCGCTGGTGAAGACGGCCGACAAGCTCAACATCGCCATCGTCGGCGGCGGCACGCACGCCTTCCAGCAGTGGCACGAGCGCCGCATCTACGACAAGCCGCGCTTTCGCGAGCTGTCGGAGCTGTACGGCTACCTGAGCAAGCAGTTCACCATCTTCGGCCAGCACGTGCACGTAGGCTGCCCCGATGCCGATTCGGCGCTGCTGATGCTGCACCGCATGAGCCGCTACATCCCGCACTTCATCGCGCTGTCGGCCTCCTCGCCCTTCGTGCAGGGGCAGGACACGGCCTTCGACTCGGCGCGGCTGAATTCGGTGTTCGCCTTCCCGCTCTCGGGCCGCGCGCCCTTCACGCTGAGCTGGAAGGAGTTTGAGAACTACTTCGGCCGCATGACGCGCACCGGCGTCGTCAAGAGCATGAAGGACTTCTACTGGGACATCCGGCCCAAGCCCGAGTACGGCACCATCGAGATCCGCGTGTTCGACACGCCGCTCACGGTGGAGCGCGCCGCCGCGCTGGCCGGCTACGTGCAGACGCTGGCGGCGTGGTTCCTGCAGGAGCAGCCCTTCATGCCAAGCGAGGACGACTACCTCGTCTACACCTACAACCGCTTCCAGGCCTGCCGCTTCGGCCTCGACGCCGTGTACGTCGACCCGGCCACAGGCGACCACCTGCCGCTGCGCGAGCACATCCTGCGCACCATGACCCAGCTCGAATCGCACGCCGCCACGCTCGACGCGACGCGCGCCTTCGCGCGGCTGCGCACCGACGTCGAGGCGAGCCAGAACGACGCCCGCTGGCTGCGCGAGCGCCAGGGGCGCGAGAAGCTGCTGGCCGAAGTGGTGCGGCAGGGGGCGCTGCGCTTCAGGACGCCTGCGCCTTGAGGGCGGCCGTGAACACGCGCCATGGGTGAATTCGACCTCATCGCACATTACTTCGCGCGCCCCGCACGGCCTGGCACCGGCCTGGCGCTGGGCGCGGGCGACGACTGCGCGCTGCTGGCGCCGGCGCCGGGGATGCAGCTGGCCGTGTCGACCGACATGCTGGTCGAGGGACGGCACTTCCTCTCGACCGTGGACCCGGCGCGGCTCGGCCACAAGGCGCTGGCGGTGAACCTGAGCGACCTCGCGGCCGCGGGCGCGAAGCCGCTGGCCTTCACGCTCGCGCTGTCGCTGCCCTCGGTCGACGAGCCGTGGCTGGCCGGCTTCGCGGGCGGCCTGTTCGCGCTGGCCGACGCGCTCGGCTGCCAGGTGGCGGGCGGCGACACGACCCGTGGGCCACTCAACATTTGCATCACCGTCTTCGGCGAAGTGCCGGCAGGCGCGGCCCTGCTGCGCTCGGGCGCACGGCCGGGCGACGACGTGTGGGTCAGCGGCACGCTGGGCGATGCACGCTTGGCGCTCGAAATCTTCCGCGGCACGCTGGATGCACCGGCCGAGGTCTTCGCCGCGGCGCGTGCGCGCATGGAGCAACCCACGCCGCGCGTGGCGCTGGGCCAGGCGCTGCGCGGCGTGGCGACCAGCGCGGTCGACATCAGCGACGGGCTGGTGGGCGACCTCGGCCACATCCTGCGCGCCAGCGGCGTGGGCGCCACGCTGGAGGCCGACGTCGCTACGAATTTGATAGCTGCTCGCGCAGGCGGGGCGGGCGCTGCAGCCCTTTTCGACCTGCAAACCTGGCGCACGCTGGCGCTGGCCGGCGGCGACGACTACGAACTGGCCTTCACCGCGCCCGCGGACCGGCGCGAGGCGGTCGAGGCCGCGGGCCGCGCCAGCGCCACGCCCGTGGCTCGCATCGGCCGCATCGAGGCTGAGGCCGGGCTGCGCATCGTCGACCGCGCCGGACGGCCGGTGGACCAGCGCTTCGCCAGCTTCGACCACTTCGGCTGAGCCCGTGGACGGGCGGCCGCGGCGCGATGGAGCCGATACCATCGCACGACGGCGCGTCGCCCTGCGATGCCTTCGTTTCGCGCGCTGCAACGCCCTCCCCCTGTTTCCCGCATGACCGACCCCGCGCCGACCGCGCCGCCCCCCTCGTCTCCTTCCTCCTCGTCGACCGCGGCGCCGCGCCGGCCCGACTGGCGCTTCTGCTGGTCGCACCCCGCGCACGCCATCGCGCTGGGCTTCGGCTCGGGCCTGTCGCGCATCGCGCCGGGCACCGTAGGCACGCTGTGGGCCTGGGTGGCCTTCCTGGTGCTGCAGCGCTGGCTGTCCGAAGCCGCGATCGGCTGGCTGATCCTCGTGTCGCTGCCCGTCGGCTGGTGGGCCTGCACGCGCGCCGCGCGCGACCTGGACATCGCCGACCCCGGGGCGGTGGTGTGGGACGAGGTCGTCGCCTTCTGGATCGTGCTGTGGCTGGTCACGCCCGCGGGGCTGTGGCTGCAGTGCGTCGCCTTCGTGCTGTTCCGCGTGTTCGATGCGGCCAAGCCCGGCCCGGTGGGCTGGGCCGACGCGCGCTACAAGCCCGCGCCGGGCGCCGCGCCCAACTGGCCCCGTGCCGGCTTTGGCATCCTCTTCGACGACCTGGTGGCCGCCTTCTGCACGCTGCTGGTGATGGCGCTGTTCCGCGTTTGGTGAACCGATGAACGACGACGACTTCGACATCCCCGCCCTGGTGGCGCAACTGGCCGGGCTGCTGATCGCCCAGCGTCGCCAACTGGCCACGGCCGAGAGCTGCACCGGCGGCCTGATCGCCGGCGCCTGCACCGAACTGTCCGGCTCCAGCGCCTGGTTCGAGCGCGGCTTCGTCACCTACTCCAACGAGGCCAAGGCCGAGTCGCTGGGCGTGGACGCGGCGCTGATCGCCGCGCACGGCGCCGTGAGCGAGCCGGTCGCGCGCGCCATGGCCGAGGGCGCGATCGCGCGTTCGCGGGCGAACGTGTCGGTGGCCGTCACCGGCGTGGCCGGGCCCACGGGCGGCTCGCCCGAGAAGCCCGTGGGCACGGTGTGGTTCGGCTGGTCGGTCGACGGCGTGACGCGCACCGAGCGCCGCCGCTTCGATGGCGACCGACGCACCGTGCGCCTGGCGACGGTGCAGCATGCGCTGCAGACGCTCGTCACCCGCCTGCAGTCGCCGCACTGACGCAGGGCCGCGAACTATCATCGCGCCGCCCCAAGGAGCCCCCATGCCCGCCGACAACGCCCTGACGATCCGCCGCTTCTACGACGCCTTCGCGGCGCTCGACGGCGACACCATGGCCGCCTGCTACGCCGAGGACGCCGCCTTCGACGACGAGGCCTTCTCGCTGCGCGGCCGCCGCGAGGTGGGCAGCATGTGGAAGATGCTGTGCGGCGCCACGCGCGACAAGGGCGCCGACGTGTGGCAGCTCACGTACCGCGACGTGCAGGCCGACGGCACGCGCGGCAGCGCGCACTGGGACGCGCACTATCGCTTCAGCACCACCGGCCGCATCGTCGACAACCACATCGACGCGGCCTTCACCTTCACGCCCGAGGGCCTGATCGCCACGCACCGCGATCGCTTCGACTTCTGGACCTGGTCGCGCCAGGCGCTGGGCACGCCCGGCCTGCTGCTGGGCTGGACGCCGATGCTGCGCAACAAGGTGCGCGCCACGGCCGCCGGCAATCTGGCACGCTGGATGAAGAGCAACGCCTGACATGCACCACGGAGCCCCTTTGCCATGACCGCACCCGACCTGCGCTTCACGCGCGACACCGAACGCAACCGCTTCGAGGCCTGGCAGGGCGACCAGCTCGCGGCCTACGTCGAGTACAGCCCGCTGGCCAACGGCATCCTGTTCTCGCACACCGAGGTCATCCCGGCCTTCGAGGGCCAGGGCGTGGGCTCGGCCATCGCACGCCACGTGCTCGACACCGCGCGTGCCGAAGGGCAGCAGGTGATCCCCGTGTGCCAGTTCATCGCCGGCTACCTGCGCCGCCATCACGAGTACCTCGACCTGGTGTCCGAAGCCTCGCGGCGCGCCTTCAAGATCTGACAGATCTTCAAGCCGAATCGGGCTGCAGCGCCCGTCCAGTGGGCGCAAGCAGCTATCGAATCGATAGCAACCTCGGTCAGATGACCGTCGGCACCTTCGCTCCGTCCATCGCGATCACGGCGCCCGTGATGTAGCTCGCGCGTGCCGAGGCCAGGAACAGCACCGCATCGGCGATCTCGCGCGGCTCGGCCACGCGGCCCAGGGGCTGCTGCCGGTTGGCGCGAGCCAGCGCCTCGTCGGCCGAGATGCCCAGCAGCTGCGCCTCGGCCTTGGCGCCTTCGTGCAGCCGCTCGGTGGCCACCGGACCGGGATTGACCACGTTCACCCGCACGCCGCGCGCCGCATAGGCGTTGGCGAGGCCACTGCTGGCCAGCATCAGCGCCGCGTTGGCCGCGCCGCCGGCCAGGTGCGTCGGGCTCGCGACCTTGCCGCCCGCGCCCACCACGTTGACGATGGCGCCCGCGCCGCGCGCGGCCATGCGCTTGACCAGCGGGTCCATGATGTGGACGTAGGTGAAGTACTTCGCCTCCATCGCCGCATGCCACTTGGCCGCGTCGAGGTCGTCGGGCGGCGTGCGCCGCGCGGCGCCGGCCGAATTGACCAGCACGTCGACCGGCCCGTGCGCCTGCTCGATGCGCTCGACCAGCGCCAGCGTGGCCTGGGCGTCGGCGAGGTCGGCCGGAAAGGTGGCGATCAGGCTGTCGGCATCCGCACGCGCATCGGCCAGGCCCAGCGCCGCCTGCGCCAGCGTGTCGGCGTTGCGCGCCACCAGGCTGATGCGCGCGCCCTCCTGCAGGAAGGCGCGCGCACAGGCCAGGCCGATGCCCTTGCTGCCGCCGGTGATGAGAACGTGCCTGCCTGCGAGTTCGAGGTCCATTCGGCGATTGGGGCGGAAGGCATGCGCGGTGTCAAATGCCCGGCTGAATGCCCCTTCAGGGGATGGCAGCCGCGCGCACCAAGACGCAGGGATCGACCCGGGCCCGCCCCCCGCTCACTCCAGGTTGTATTGCGACTCGCTCGCCGTCAGGCACAGCGACATGGTGATCGTGCCGCTGCAACCGGTCGACCTCAGGTAGATGGCTGTGCTCAGATTCTTTCGGAAGTAGCGCCAGCCCTGCGCGGCCTGGGCATTCGCCTGATCGACGACGCCCTGGCTCATGAACAGCTCGCTGCCAGGGCTGGTTTGGATCGTGTGTTCGAAGGTGGCGGCCTGTGTGGTGTCCTTGACGAACACGTCTTCCCCCCAGCCATGGCTCGGACGGAACTGCAGCCGCCAGCCCTGCGCGCCCTGCACATTGAGGAAGGCCGCGTAGTCCTGGGCCAGGCTGTCCCAGCGCACAGCCTGCACGGCGTACTGGGCCAGCGAGGTGATCTCGCGCATGAAGATCATCTTCGTCGCCGAGCCGAATGTCTCTTCGGTCCACAACCGGTAGCCTTGCTGCCCCAGCGCATTGGACTGGCTGACATAGCTGTCCAGGGTCTGCGGCACGTCGATCATGGTGTATTCGAAGGCCGTGTCCTTGCTCTTCTGGAACATCACCCAGTTGACGAAGCCGTTCTGGCTGTCGTTCGCTGTCGAGCCGATCGAGCGCACGAAGGACCAGCCTGCCGCCCCGGCGGCATTGAGTGTGGAAAGCAGGGCCGGAAAGTAGCTTGCCTCGATGTTCCGGATGTCGAAGGGCACCGCACGCCCCTCGTAGGCGTAGCTCGTCTCCTGATCCTTGACCCACATTTCGACGTGGTCGCTGGGCGACAGGCCCGGAGCGGTGTAGACAAGCCGATAGCCCTGCGTGCCCTGCTCATTGAGGTGGCTTTGGTACTGCGCCACCGCCGCGCTGGGCGGGTCGCTCGGTGCAGTCGTAGGCACGAACCCGGGCAGGTAACGGAAGCTCGCATTGACCGCATCAGGGGTCGGGCTCGGAGCGGGACTCGGCGCCGGTGAGGGGGCTGGACTCGGCGCGGGCGATGGCGAAGGACTCGGCGCGGGCGCGGGCGATGGTGCCGTCGTGACAGGCGGAAAGAACCCGCCACCGCCGCCCCCACCTCCGCCTCCACCGCAAGCCGTGAGGACAGCCAACGAAATGGCACCCAACGAATGATGAATCGGAGTGAATGAGTGCTTCATGTGCGCAATCTGCTGGAGATGTTCTGCAAGTGGAGTTGTTCAGGGATGCCAGATCTCGCACGAAGGCGAGCCAGGCCCGTGCGGCCCTGCAGGCGGCGCTGTCTCAGCCCGCGCTCGACGGTCGGCGGCTAACGGACTGCAGCGCCTCTGGCAATTCGCGACGGCCCACTTCGTTGCGACCACCTGGCCTTGGGACTTGCCGCATGCCGGACGGTCGCGGACTATCGACAGATCTGGTCCGAGGGTCGGGCTTGCCGCGCGCTCCAGGGTCGGTGGCGCGCACACATCGGTCTTGCCGAATCGATCTACGGACGTGCCGCTGGCAGCGCCGCGGCGGCGGTGCCGGCGGTCGTGTCGATCATGGCCGCATCCTGCAAGGGACTATTGAAAAAGGGTGGCCGCCCAAGTGCGGATTCACACCACGACTGCGATATGCGCTGTTCTGCATTGCGCCAGAATACTTCGCGTGAACCGAAGAGTGAATTAGCACAGATGTGCTAGTGACCGATGCGAGACGGGTGTGAGGCCGGCCGCCGATCACAATGAATCCGCCTTGTTTCTTCACAACACACGCCCAACGGTATGGAGACCAACAAAGGCAGACGCTGGACACCAGGAGATTTGTTGACCGGCTATTTCCGGCGGCCGGAAGGTGCCGTGTTCGACACAGAACGAGCGCAGGCGATCGTCCGTCTCATCGTCATCCTGGCCATCGCGCTCTATGTCGTCCCGATGGCGATCATGGGGGTCATGCCGCGGATCGCCATGCATTTGTTGCTGGCGCTGTACGTGTTCTACGTGCCGTACTCGCTCGGGCTGATCTACTGGATCAACCGCCAGCCCGGAAACAAGCCGTTGCGCCGCGCATTGACCATCGGCATGGACTACACGGCCATGGCGTTGACCTTTGGCGTCGGCAGCGCATCGGTCATGCCGCTGTTTGCCGTCCTGATCTGGGTCACGGTCGGCAACGGCCTGCGGTTCGGAACGTCGTATCTGATCGGTTCGACCGTGCTGGCGCTGGTGGTGATTGCGATCAGCGCTTTCACCAACGACTACTTGCACGGCGAACCGCACCTGGTGGCCACGCTCGTGGCCACCACGCTCGTCGTACCCGGCTACGTCTACATCCTGCAGGACCGCCTCCAGCGTGCGTACAAGGCCGAGCAAGAGGCCAGCCTGTCCAAGTCCCGGTTTCTGGCCCAGGCCAGCCACGACCTGCGTCAGCCGATCCATGCCATCAGCCTGTTCACGGCCTGCCTGCGCGAGACGGGTCTGCAGCCGAAGGAACTGCAGATGGTCGACAACATCGACCGGTCGCTGCAGAGCGTGTCGCGGCTGTTCAAGTCGCTGCTGGATGTGTCCACCCTGGACAGCGGCAAAGTGGTGCCGAAGTGGGAAGTGGTGGAGATCGAAAAAATACTGGATGACGTGGTGCGACAGAATGCCGAAGCCGCGAAGCGCAACGGCGGCGCGATCCGGCTCGTCGGCCGCAAATACGTCGTGAGGATCGATCGCGGCCTGCTGACCACGATGCTTCAGAACATCGTGAACAACGCCGTGAAATATGCGCCCGGCTCCCCCATTCTCATCGGTTGTCGCCGCAGAGGCGCCACACTGGCCATCGAGGTCT
Source organism: Xylophilus ampelinus (assembly GCF_901875635.1). Lineage (GTDB taxonomy): Bacteria > Pseudomonadota > Gammaproteobacteria > Burkholderiales > Burkholderiaceae_C > Xenophilus. The sequence continues at coordinate 48,613 of NZ_CABFMN010000102.1, forward strand.
ATGACCAGGGGCCGGGCATCGACGCCGCACACCAAGACCGGGTGTTCGATGAGTTCTACCAGGTGCGCCAGCGTGGCGACCGTGACCTGGAAGGGGTCGGACTGGGTTTGCCGATCGTCCGGCGCCTTTCCACATTGCTGAGCCTCAAAGTGGCCCTGCGCTCGCAGGTAGGGCATGGAACGCGTGTGCGCATCGAAGGCTTGCGGTTGGTCGACCGCCAGCGCCCCCGCCATGGGCCGCAGGACGCGGAGACACCACGCGCACATGCCGGCATCTGGGGCATGAAGGTGCTCCTTGTGGAAGACGATGCCGCCGTGCTGGCGGCCACGGCGAGCCTGTTGGAGAAATGGGGATGCGAGGTTCAGGCAGAGCTCGCCATTCCCACGGCGTCGGCCCCCTGCGACCTGCTGGTGACCGACTATGACCTCGGCGGCGGCGTGACGGGTACCGAGTGCATCGCCGTGGTCCGGGCCCAGCTGGGTTGGCAGGTGCCTGGGGTGATCATGAGCGGCCACGACGAAGCCCGCGTGCGCGAGGACCTGGGCGATGCGGATATCCCGATCATGTCCAAACCCGTGCAGCCCAGCGAGCTGCGTTCGATTCTCTCGTCCAGGGCCCTGGACCTGGCCTGAGCGCGCTAAGGCCTCAGCAGGCCTTCCGCCACGGCCCTGGTCACGGCCGCCGAGCGGGTATTCACGCCGAGGGCTCGGAACAGTGCCGAGACGTGGATGCGGACAGTGAACGGCGAGATGTCGAGCGCCCGCGCGATCTCCTTGTTCGTCCGTCCGGTCGCGATGTGCTGCAGAACCGCCAGTTGCCGGTCACTCAGAAGAGGGCCTTCGCCGGCGGCGATGGCCTCGGCCGCTGGTGCATTGATCACCTGCTCTCCCTGCCGAACCGCTCTCAGAGCCGCGACCATATCGGCCGGCGCGACGGCCTTGCCGATGTAGCCGTTGACGCCACAGGCCATGACGGCATCGATCGTGGCCCGGTCTTCGGCCATGGTCACGATGACGATGGCCGAGCGATCGAACTCACGGCGCAGCGCAGGCAGTTCCAACTTGATGTTCTGGCGGGCGAAGCACAGGTCGAGCACCAGCATGCTCGGCGGGGACTGCAGGTCGCGCGCAAGCGCCAGGGCGCCCTGGAAGGTATCGGCAGGCAGCAGGCGGGCGTCGGGAGCGACAACCTGGATCAGGGCACACAGACCGTCGCGGAACACCGGATGGTCATCGGCAACGACGATGGTTTCGGACGGCAATCGCCAAGGTCTCACTCAATATTATTGAAGTCACATCGGGAACATCTGCGATCTTCGAGGTCGGCATGCTGTCCCGACTTGATGCAGGCAGATGATGCCGCGACTTTATCCCCCTGGGCCGAGCACAGGCTTGCGTCATCAAACCTGCGCGCGGAAAGTTCGAGAGCACGACGCGGCCGAAGCTTGTCCGCGGGCGTTCTTCGTTCTTCTGGTCCTGTCAGCCCGTGAAAGGCTTGGTCAGCGCCGCGGGTGCGACCTGGCGGCCGACCAGGCCTCCGACCGCCAGCAGCGCGAGCACGTAGGGCAGCGCGATCAGCAGCGCGCTCGGTACTTCGAGTCCCATGGCGGGCAGCTGGAACTGCAGCGCCGTCGCGGCCCCGAACAGGCAGCAGGCCATCACGGTGCGGCCCAGGCGCCAGTTGCCGAAGATCACCGCGGCGATGGCGAGGTACCCGGCACCGCTCGTCATCCCCTCGGTGAAGGTATGGATGTCGCCGATCGACAGGAAGCAGCCTGCCAGGGCCGACATGAAGCCGGTGAACAGCACGGCGCCGTAGCGGATGCGCCTGACCTTCAGGCCGGAATGGCTGGCCGCCTGGGGCGCGGTGCCGGCGGCGTGAAGGGCCAGGCCGAGCGCGGTGGAGCGCAGGACCCAGCCCACGAGCAGCACCAGCACCACGGCGGCATAGAGCAGCCAGGTCTGCCGGAAGACCTGCTCGCCGAGGTGCGGGATCTGCGACAGGCCCGGCGGTGCCCACTGGCCCAGGCCGGGAATCTCGGCGCGTGAGCGGCTGCCGAACAGCGCCCGGTAGCCCAGCGTGGTCGCACCGAGCACCAGGATGTTGATGCCGATGCCGGTCACGATCTGGTTGGCGCGCAGCGTGATGCTGAGGAAGGCCTGCAGCCAGGCGATGGGAAGCACGCACAGCACGCCGCATAGCAGCCCCGCCAGCGGCGAGCCGGTGGCCCACGATGCCGCGGCGCCGCCGAAGGCGCCGGCCAGCATGAGGCCCTCCACGCTCATGTTGAGCACGCCGGCCCGCTCGCTCACGAGTTCGCCGGTGGCTGCCAGCAGCAGCGGCGCCGCGAGGCGGATGCTCGAGCCGACGAACACGGCGGCCAGTTCGGGATCGATCATGTCCTTCGCGCCTCCATGCGCTGAACGCCGAGCGCGGCACCGGCGAGCATCACGATGATCAGGCCCTGGATCACGACGACCAGCGCCGTGGGCACCTGCGCCACCATCTCCATGTTGATCCCGCCCGAGCGCAGGAAGCCGAACAGCAGCGCACCGGCGATCACGCCGGGCACCGAGCCGCGCGCCAGCAGGCCCACGACCAGGCCGTCGAAGCCGTAGCCCGACGAGAAGCCCGCCTTGAGCGTGTATTGCTCGCCCTGCAGCATGAACGCGCCCGCCAGCCCGCCGAAGGCACCGGCCGCACAGAGCGCGCCGATGGCGAGCCGGTCGATGGCCATGCCGGCGCGCCGCGCGGCGCGCGGGTTGAGTCCTGCCGCGCGCAGCTGCAGGCCCGTCACGGTGCGGTTCAGCAACACGGCCACCGCCACCGCCAGCACCACGCCGAGCAGCAGGCCGATGTGCAGCGGCGTGCCGGCATCGCCGGTGAGCAGCGGCAGCTGCGTTGACACGGGAATCTCCAGCGACTCCGGCAGCGTGGCGCTGCTCGTCATCGGCCGGCGCAGCAGGTGCTCGGACTGCACGCTGCCGTACACCATCCAGATCGCGATGAAGGACAGCAGCAAGGTGGCGATGACCTCGTTGGTCCCCATCCTGACACGCAGCACGCCGGCGATGCCGCCCCAGAACGCACCTGCCGCGCAGGCGCCGAGCATCGGGACGATGAAGGCCAATCCCCATGGAAGCTGTGCCACGACCGGCCACAGTGCGAGTGCCGTGGCGGTGATGCCGCCGACGGCGATCTGCCCCTCGCCGCCCACGTTCGTGAGGTTGGCACGCTCCGCCACGATGAAGCCCAGCCCCACCAGCATGAGCACCAGCGCGCGGTTGATCGAGGCCGCCAGCGCATACGCCGATCCCCACGCGCCTTCGGCAAATGCGGCCACGGCATCGCCGACGGGCACACCGAGTGCGGCGATCAGCAATGCGCCGACGCCGAAGGCCGCCAGCACCGCAGCCACCGAGACCTGCAGCGCGGGAGCGGGTCGCAGCCGCGGCCAGACACGGGCCAGGGCGTTCATGCGGCCACCTCCTCTACTTCGTGTTCTTCATCGCTTCGATGCCCGGCCATCCAGGCACCGATGCGCGCCCGGTCCGCGCCGGCCGTCGGGCATGTGCCCATCACGCGGCCGCGGTACAGCACCAGCACGCGGTCGGCGACGCTCAGCAGTTCGTCGAGCTCCGACGAGATAAGCAGCACGCCCACCCCGCGGTCTGCCGCCGCGCGGACATGGCCGTAGACGGCCTCGACCGCGCCGACATCGAGGCCGCGCGTGGGTTGCGCTGCCAGCAGGAAGCGCAGGCGCTCGAGCGTGAGTTCGCGCGCCAGCACCGCCTTCTGCTGATTGCCCCCCGAGAGGCCGCCGAACGGCACGTCGGGACTGGCGGCGCGCACGTCGTAGCGCTGCATGAGGGCGAGCGCCTCGCGGCGCATCGCGGCACGGTCGAACAGCCCCCAGCGCCGGAACCGGCCCAGGCGGTCCAGCAGGATGTTCTCCGCGACGCTCATGCCCGTCACGCAGCCCAGGGCGTGCCGGTCTTCGGGCACCACGCCGCAGCCGGCTGCTCTCAGCTCGCGCGGCGTGGCACCCGTCATGTCCTCGCCGCAGATGAAGTAGCGGCCTTCGGTGGGACGCAGCATGCCCGAAAGCACCGCCCCGAGCTCGCTCTGGCCGTTGCCCTCGACACCCGCGATGGCGACGATTTCGCCGGGCTCGAGCAGCAGGGTGAAATTGTCCAGGCGCACCACGCCGTCGGCATCGCGCACCGTGAGTCCGTCGGCCAGCAGCGCCGCCTCGCGCCCAGGGCCGCCCGGTGCCGGCGCCGGC
>NZ_CABFMN010000103.1 GCF_901875635.1 Xylophilus ampelinus
GCCGGTCAGCGCGAGCCAGCGCCGGAGAACGCAGGCCCGCGGCCGCCGCCAGCGCCCCAGCCGGTCGTGCCGGCCGAACCACCAGCAACGCTGGAATCGCCCCCATCAGAAACCCAAAGCCAGTAAACAGAAGAAAGTAACAAACGTGACGATTTCGGCGCCAGCGCCCAGCCAGCAAGCGCTGCAAGCCGATTGCACTTTCCACCGCACGTGGGCCCGCCAAGAACTTGCCCCCAGGCAGGGCAAGCCCCACATGAGAAAATCGCGGGTTTTCCCCGGACGCCTCTGCTCCAACGGCATGGCCCTCGCGCTCCGGCACCCCCCGCACCACAGAACAGGACACCACCATGGACGCAGAACGCATCAACCAGATCGGCACCACCCTGAGCGACCTGAGCGCACGCACGGTCGATCTCCGGAGGTATCTTTGACTTCGATGCCAAAGCCGAACGCCTGAGGACCGTCAACGCCTCGCTGGAAGACCCGGCCGTCTGGAACGACCCCAAGAAGGCGCAGGAACTCGGCAAGGAAAAGAAGGCGCTCGACGGCGTCGTCGTCACCCTCGACAAGCTCACGCGCGACCTTGCCGACAACACCGAGCTCTACGAGATGAGCAAGGAGGAAGGCGACGAGGAAGGCCTGCAGGCCATCGCCGACGAGGTCGCCGTCCTGCAGAAGGACGTCGAGGCGCTCGAGTTCCGCCGCATGTTCAACAACCCGGCCGACCCGCTCAACGCCTTCGTCGACATCCAGGCCGGTGCCGGCGGCACCGAGGCGCAGGACTGGGCCAGCATGCTGCTGCGCCAGTACCTCAAGTACGCCGAGCGCAAGGGCTTCAGCACCACGGTCGAGGACGAGTCGCCCGGCGACACCGCCGGCATCAAGAGCGCCACCATCAAGGTCGACGGCGAGTACGCCTACGGCCTGCTGCGCACCGAGACCGGCGTGCACCGCCTGGTGCGCAAGTCGCCCTTCGACTCCTCGGGCGGGCGTCACACCAGCTTCGCGTCGATCTTCGTCTACCCCGAGGTCGACGACTCGATCGAGATCGAGATCAACCCCTCGGACGTGCGCGTGGACACCTACCGCGCCAGCGGCGCCGGCGGCCAGCATATCAACAAGACCGACTCGGCCGTGCGCCTGACGCACATCCCGACCGGCATCGTCGTGCAGTGCCAGGACGGCCGCAGCCAGCACAGCAACCGCGACGTGGCGTGGAAGCGCCTGCGCTCGCGCCTGTACGACCACGAGATGCGCAAGCGCCAGGAAGAGCAGCAGAAGCTCGAGGACAGCAAGACCGACGTCGGCTGGGGCCACCAGATCCGCAGCTACGTGCTGGACAACAGCCGCATCAAGGACCTGCGCACCAACGTCGAGATCTCGGCCACGCAGAAGGTGCTCGACGGCGACCTCGACGCCTTCATCGAGGCTTCGCTCAAGCAGGGGGTCTGAGGCGTGCGCGCTGCGGGCCGTCCGGCGATGCTCCTGAGCGTGTTGCCGTTCGCGGCGGCCGGGGTGCTGCTGGCGTCCTGCGGCGAACACGATCCGGACGCCGCGCAGGCCGACGAGACAGACACTGCGCCGCGCACGGCCGCGGCCGCCGGCACCACGCTGGCGCCGCCGGTGCCGGCGCCACGGCTGATCCGCGTGCCCGCCGCGCCCAAGCTGCGTGTGTACATCGACTGCTACAACGACCTGGACGAGCGCGCACGCAGCGCGCTCACGTCGTACTTCCTGAGCGTCGATCCGGATGGCCTGGGCGCGGGCCGGCCCGTGCCCAGTGCGCCGGGCGCGATCGACGTGCGCGAGCTGCTGGACTGCCGCGCCCGCATGGAGCGCGCCGCCGCGCAGGCGCCCCGCAGGGAGCGGCTCGAGGGCGCCGCGGGCGACTACCTGCGGCAACTCACCGCCCTCACGGCCCCGCTGAACGAAACCGCAACCTACTACCGCCAGCAGGACTACAAGGACGACGACTTCGCCAAGGGCCGCGCGCTGCACCCTCGCCTGCTGACCGCCTACCAGGCCTTCGTGCGCGCCAGCCGCGCATTCGCGGAAGGCATCGAGGCCGAAGAAGCGCGCGAGATGCCGGCGCAGCTGGCGCAGATCGAGAAGCGGCAGGGGCGCAAGGCCGCGTACTGGAACCTCGCGCTGGCGCTCGAGGCGCAGCAGGCCATGCGCGTGCTGGCCGCCGACAGCGTCGATGCCGACGCCGCACGCCAGCGCATCGACAGCTTCGAGCGCGTGGCCGCCGACGCCATGGCCTACATGGACGCGAACCCGCGCGAGCGGCCGGTGAGCTGGAACATCGTCCACGAGTACACCGAAGCCTTTCGGCGTGCCACGAAGGCCCGCATGCGCCGCCTGCGCGACAGCACGCCCTACAGCCCCGGCGAGCAGGAACTCATCCGCACCGGCAGCGCGCCGAATGTCGCGGGCACGGCCCACCAGATGATGCAGGCGTACAACGGGCTGGTTGGCATGGTCAACTCGGGGGTCTGACGGCCCGCGCCCTGCATCTTCTCCTCTTCCTCCCCTTTCAACGCACACGCACATTCATCCTTCGGACCCGATGACCATTGAAGCCCTGATCTTCGACATGGACGGCACCATGATCGACTCCATGCCCTGGCATGCGAAGTCGTGGGTGGCCTTCGCCCGCCAGCACGGCATCGACATGGACGTGTCGGAAATCCTCGCGCGCACCACCGGCCGCACCGGCGTGGAATGCATGCGCGAGGTCTTCGGCCGTCCGCTCACCGATGCGGAATGCGTCGAACTCGTGCACCAGAAGGAAGTGCTGTACCGCGACCTCTTCGGCGCCCAGTTCGCCGAGGTGGCAGGCTTCACCGCTTTCGCGAAGCGCGCCGCCGAGATGGGCCTGAAGATCGCCGTCGGCACCGCCGGTGACCGCCACAACATCGAATTTGCGATGTCGCGCCTTGCCATGGACCCGCTGCCGCTGGCCATCGTCGGCGGCGACGAGGGCTTCAGCGGCAAACCCACACCCGCCATCTTCCTGGAGGCGGCACGCCGCATCGGCGTCGCGCCCGAGCGCTGCATCGTCTTCGAGGATGCGCCCTTCGGCATCGAGGCCGCCCGCCGCGGCGGCATGCGCGCCGTGGCCGTGTGCAGCACGCACACGCCCGAAGAACTCGCCGGCCCCCATGTGATGGCGGCCGTGCGTGACTACAACGAACTCGCCCAATCGAACTTTCTGGAGACGCTCGATGTTGCTATCGCGTGACGCACAAGGCCAACCTGTCGCCATCCGCCGCGAGGACTACGCCCCCCCGGCCTGGTGGATCGACACGGTGGACCTCACCTTCGATCTCGATCCCGCCAAGACCCGCGTGCTCAACCGCATGCAGGTGCGCCGCAACACCGACGTGGCGGTGCAGCCGCTGCGCCTGGACGGCGACGAGCTGAACCTCGCGCGCGTGCTGGTCAACGGCCAGGGCGCCTCCTTCCGCATGGAGGGCGAGCAGCTGGTGCTCGACGGCCTGCCCGACAGCTTCGAGCTGGAGATCTTCACCACCTGCTGCCCGGTGAAGAACACCAAGCTCATGGGCCTGTTCGTGAGCCAGGACACTTTCTTCACCCAGTGCGAAGCCGAGGGCTTCCGCCGCATCACCTACTTCCTCGACCGTCCGGATGTGATGGCCAGCTACACCGTGACGCTGCGCGCCGACAAGGCCGCCTACCCGGTGCTGCTGTCCAACGGCAACCTGGTCGAGCAGGGCGATCTGGCCGAGGGCCGGCATTTCGCGCGCTGGGTCGATCCGTTCAGGAAGCCCAGCTACCTGTTCGCGCTGGTGGCCGGCAAGCTGGTGGCGCGCGAGCAGCGCGTGAAGGCGCGCAACGGCAAGGAACACCTGCTGCAGGTGTACGTGCGCGCCGGCGACCTCGACAAGACCGAGCATGCGATGAACTCGCTCATCCACTCGGTGGTGTGGGACGAGGCGCGCTTCGGCCTGCCGCTGGACCTGGACCGCTTCATGATCGTCGCCACCAGCGACTTCAACATGGGCGCGATGGAGAACAAGGGCCTGAACATCTTCAACACGAAGTACGTCCTCGCCAGCCAGGCCACCGCCACCGATGCCGACTACGCCAACATCGAGAGCGTGGTGGGCCACGAGTACTTCCACAACTGGAGCGGCGACCGCGTGACCTGCCGCGACTGGTTCCAGCTCTCGCTCAAGGAAGGCCTCACGGTCTTCCGCGACCAGGAGTTCAGCCAGGACCTGTGCGCCGAGGCCTCGGCCCGCGCCGTCAAGCGCATCGAGGACGTGCGCGTGCTGCGCAGCGCCCAGTTCCCCGAGGACGCGGGCCCGATGGCCCACCCGGTGCGGCCCGACAGCTACATCGAGATCAGCAACTTCTACACCGTCACCATCTACGAGAAGGGCGCCGAGGTCGTGCGCATGATGCAGACCCTGGTGGGCCGCGACGGCTTCGCCCGGGGCATGACCCTGTATTTCGAGCGCCACGACGGCCAGGCCGTGACTTGCGACGACTTCGCGCAGGCGATTGCCGACGCCAACCCGGACAGCCCGCTCGCGCGTCTGCTGCCGCAGTTCAAGCGCTGGTACAGCCAGGCCGGCACGCCACGGCTGGCCGCGCGCGGCCAGTACGACGCGCAGGCGCGCAGCTACACGCTGAGCTTCACGCAGAGCTGCCCGCCGACGCCTGGCCAGGCCGTGAAGGAGCCCTTCGTGCTGCCGGTGAACCTGGGCCTGGTGGCCGCCGACGGCCGCGAACTGCCCGTGCAGCGGGCCGGCGAATCGGCCGCAGCGCCCGGCACCCGCCTGCTGGTGCTCACGCAGCCCGAGGAGAGCTTCACCTTCGAGAACCTCGACGCCGAGCCCGTGCCCTCGATCCTGCGCGGCTTCAGCGCGCCGGTGGTACTGGACTTCGACTTCGGCGATGCGCAGCTGCTCACGCTGCTGGCGCACGACACCGACCCCTTCAACCGCTGGGAAGCGGCGCAGCGCCTGGCACTGCGCGCCGCCGTGAAAGCCATCACCGATCCGGCATCGGTGGCCGGCCTGCCCGTGCTCAGCGAAGCCTTCGTGGCCGCCATGCGCGAGGTGCTGCGCCACCCGCAACTCGACGCCGCGTTCAAGGAACTGGTGCTCACGCTGCCCTCGGAGGGCTACATCGCCGAGCAGCTCGACGTGGTCGACCCGCAGCGCGTGCACGCGGTGCGCGAAGCCATGCGCACCCAGCTCGCCACGGGCCTGGCCGCCGACTGGGCCTGGGCGTACGAGGAGCATCGCGACACCGGTGCCTACACGCCCGACCCCACCTCGTCGGGCCGCCGCGCGCTCGCCGGCATGGCGCTGCTGCACCTGTGCATCGCCGCCCGCGAGTCGGGCGACACGGTGTGGCCGGGCAAGACGCTGCAACGCTTCAAGGACGCCGGCAACATGACCGACCGCTTCAACGCGCTCACGGCGCTGGTGGCGTCGGGCCAGCCCCTGGCGGCGCAGGCGCTGGCGCGCTTCCACGCCATGTTCAAGGACGAGGCGCTGGTCATCGACAAGTGGTTCTCGCTTCAGGCCAGCGCACCCGACCGTGGCGGCGACGTGCTGCCGCTGGTGCGCCAGCTCATGAAGCACCCGGACTTCTCGATGAAGAACCCGAACCGCGCGCGTTCGGTGATCTTCAGCTACTGCAGCGGCAACCCCGGCGCCTTCCACCGCCTCGACGCGGCCGGCTACGTGTGGTGGAGCGAGCGGGTGATCGAGCTCGACGTCATCAACCCGCAGGTGGCCGCCCGCCTGGCGCGTGCCATGGACCGCTGGAACAAGCTGGCCGAGCCGTATCGCAGCGCCGCGCGCGAGGCCATCGCGCGCGTGGCCGCCAAGCCCGACCTGAGCAAGGACACCCACGAAGTCGTCATGCGAGCCCTGTCCAACTGAGCCGCCCCCGAAGCCAAGGAATCGAATGCCCAAGACCATTTCCCTCACCCGCTACCTCGTCGAGCAGCAACGCGTCGACGGCTCCATCCCGGCGCAGTTGCGCCTGCTGCTCGAAGTGGTCGCCCGTGCCTGCAAGAGCATCAGCATGGCCGTCAACAAGGGCGCGCTGGGCGGCGTGCTCGGCAGTGCCGAGAGCGAGAACGTGCAGGGCGAAGTCCAGAAGAAGCTGGACATCATCTCCAACGAAGTGCTGATCGAGGCCAATGAATGGGGCGGCCACCTGGCGGCCATGGCCAGCGAGGAGATGGACAGCATCCACCTGGTGCCCAGCCGCTACCCGCAGGGCGAATACCTGCTGCTGTTCGACCCGCTCGACGGCTCCAGCAACATCGACGTCAACGTGAGCATCGGCACGATCTTCAGCGTGCTGAAGAAGCCCGACGACCATCCGGGCGTGCAGGAGGCCGACTTCCTCCAGGCCGGTGCCAAGCAGGTGGCCGCCGGCTACTGCGTGTACGGCCCGTCCACCACGCTGGTGCTCACCGTCGGCGGCGGGGTGGCCATGTTCACGCTCGACCGCGAGCAGGGCAGCTTCGTGCTGACGCAGGAGAACGTGCAGATCCCGGCCGACACCAAGGAATTCGCCATCAACATGAGCAACATGCGCCACTGGGATGCCCCGGTGAAACGCTATGTGGACGAGTGCCTGGCCGGCAAGGAAGGCCCGCGCGGCAAGGACTTCAACATGCGCTGGATCGCCAGCATGGTGGCCGACGTGCACCGCATCCTCACGCGCGGCGGCATCTTCATGTACCCCTGGGACAAGCGCGAGCCCGAGAAAGCCGGCAAGCTGCGCCTGATGTACGAGGCCAACCCCATGGCCTGGCTGGTCGAACAGGCCGGCGGCGCCGCCACCAACGGCAAGCAGCGCATCCTCGACCTGCAGCCCACCAAGCTGCACGAGCGCGTGGCCGTCTTCCTGGGCTCGAAGAACGAGGTCGAGCGCGTGACCGGCTACCATTCCGGCGCCTGACGGATACGCTATAATCGCAGGCTTCGCCGGTGTAGCTCAGTCGGTAGAGCAGCTCATTCGTAATGAGAAGGTCGGGTGTTCGATTCATCTCTCCGGCACCAATCAAGAAGTCCGCAAGCATTCCGGTGCTTGCGGACTTTTTCTTTGGCGACTCCCAAGGGTGCGGCCGGGGGTCGATGGTCAGCGCGCTGGTGCTTGCACCTCGATGTGCGCGACGAAATGGAGCGTCTGCCCGTTCGGAAAGCGGACGTCGTAGCGCACCTGGTCGCTGCCCTGGAAGCCGGGCCGGGGCGTGTAGAAGACGCCGACGCCCTCCATCCGCATCCCGACGCACGAGGTGCTCCCGACCAGGTTCCCCTGCACGATCTTGCTGGCAGGACGGGTGCTGATGTCGCCGGACGCGGGAGGTGCCACCACCGTCACCACGGGCGTGCCCTGCCGCTGGCACTGGCCGTCCCAGCTGACCTCGGTGCTCAGCCGCACCTCGCGCCCCTCGCTCGTCCGGCGATCCACCTCCACGGTGCTCGCCTGTTGGGCGCCAGCGATGGCTGCAGTCAGCAACATGCCTGCGCACAGGCATTTCAGGAATCTCCTCATCGGCATGTCGACGCTCCCTCTCGAATGACTGGATGGCTTTGCGGACGGCCGGCCCGGCCACCTTCCAAGCCGCGGCCTGGACGCAGGTCGAATCGCTGCGCCGACAGGGTATCCGCAACTTGCAGCCGGCGGCCTGACCGGCACACTCCGTCGCCTGGACGAATTGCCGCGATGGCGGCGCAGCCAACGAGTTCCCGATGACGACAAGCCACAACACTTCTCCCCTTCCCACCAGCCCCGCCTCCGAGCGCAACAAGGTGCCGATCCTGGCCGAACTGCTGCAGCGCCTGCCGGCCACCGGCCAGGCGCTGGAAGTGGCGGCCGGCACGGGCCAGCATGCGGCGCATTTCGCCGCTGCACTGCCCGGCTGGCAATGGCTGCCCACCGAACCCGAGACGTCGATGCACGCTGCGATTGCTGCCCGGTGCGCCGGCCTGCCGAACGTGGCCGCACCGGTGGTGCTCGACGTGCGCGACGCCGACTGGCGCGTGCCATCCGACTGGCTGGACCTGGTCTACGTCGCCAACATGGTCCACATCTCGCCCTGGGAAGCGACCGAGGGGCTGATGCGCGGCGCCGGGCAGGTGCTGCGGCCTGGCGGCCGGCTGATGGTGTACGGGCCCTTCGTCGTCGAAGGCGAAGCGCTGGCGCCGAGCAACGCGGCCTTCGATGCCGACCTGCGCCGGCGCAACGCGGCGTGGGGCCTGCGTGCACTGGGCGCCGTGGCGGCCTGCGCCGACGCGGCCGGCCTCTCGCTGGCCGAACGCGTCGCGATGCCGGCCAACAACCTGCTGCTGGTGTTCACGCGGCGTTAGCGCCGCGCGGCGGGCTCAGGCGGCGCGGGGCGCCACCTTGTCGAGCGCCGTGGCGAGGTGGCCGACGCTGCGATCAACATTTCGCCACTTCTCGAGCCCGAACAGGCCGATGCGGAAGCTCATGAAGTCCGGGCCCTCGTCACACTGCAGCGGCACGCCGGACGCGGTCTGCAGGCCGGCCTCAATGAACTTCTTCGCGCTCTGGATGCCGGGGTCGGTGGTGTAGCTCACCACCACGCCGGGCGCCTTGAATCCCTCGGCCGCCACGCTCGGGAAGCCGCGCGACTCGAGCAGCGCGCGCACCTTCTGGCCCAGTTCCACCTGCGCAGCCTTCACGGGCGCGAAGCCCCACTCCCGCGTCTCGCGCATCACGTCACGCAGGCGCACGAGTGCATCCGTCGGCATGGTGGTGTGGTAGGCATGCTGGCCCTTCTCGTAGCCCTCGGCGATCTGCATCCACTTCTTCAGGTCGCACGAGAAGCTGCTGCTGGTCGTGCCCTCGATGGCCTGGCGTGCGCGTTCGCTGAGCATGACCATGGCGCAGCAGGGCGAGCCGCTCCAGCCCTTCTGCGGCGCGCTGATGAGCACGTCCACCCCAGTGGCCTCCATGTCGACCCACATCGCGCCGGACGCCACGCAATCGAGCACGAACAACGCGCCCACCTCGTGCGCCGCGGCGCTCACGGTGCGCAGGTAGTCGTCGGGCAGCAGGATGCCGCTGGCCGTTTCCACATGCGGCGCGAAGACGACCTTGGGCTTTTCGGCGCGAATGGCGGCCGCGACTTCCTCTGCCGGGCACGGGGCCCAGGGGGCCTGAGGGCCGTCGCCCAGCTTGCGTGCCTTGCACACGATGGCACCACCGCCGAGGCCGCCCGCGTCGAAGATCTGGCTCCAGCGGTAGCTGAACCAGCCGTTGCGGATGATCAGCACCTTCTCCTTGTTGGCGAACTGGCGCGCGACGGCCTCCATGCCGAAGGTGCCGCTGCCCGGCACGAGGACCGCGGTGTGGGCGTGGTAGACCTCCTTGAGCATGGCCAGGATGTCCTGCATGACGCCGGTGAAGCGCTTGGACATGTGGTTGAGCGCGCGGTCGGTGTAGACGACCGAGAACTCGAGCAGGCCATCGGGATCGATGTCGGGAAGCAGGCCGGGCATGGGAATGTCTCCGTACAGGGGGTGCAGCCGGCATGAAAGGAAACGGGCTGCAACCGGGGCTAGAGGGGCGCACTGCGCCGCGATACTCCGGAGCCGCGACGTGTGCGCCTGCGGGCGACCGGTGCGCGGCGCCATGGGCGCACGAGTGTAGCCACAGGCATCCTCGCACCCTCGACTCCCCTCTCATGCCACTGGTTGCCACCCTCCTCCTTTGCACCGTGCTGACCGTCCAGGACGGCGACACGCTGCGCGCCCGCTGCGACACGGGCCGCGGCGGCAAGCAGGACGTCGTCACCGTGCGGCTGCATGCCATCGACGCACCGGAGCACGGCCAGCCCTACGGCCGGCGCGCGCGGCAGCTGCTGGCGTCGCTGGTCGCCCGGCGGCCCGTGCGCCTGGCCTGCGTGGACACGGACGCCTACGCCCGCCGCGTCTGCCAGGTCTGGGTGGCGCCGGCCGAGACGCCCGAGGCGCCGCCTTCGGTCGATGCCGGGCTGGCCTTGGTGGCTGCGGGCCAGGCGTGGTGGTACCGGCATTTCGCATCGGCCCAGACGGCCGACGAGCGCGCGCGCTACGCCGCGGCCGAGGAGGACGCTCGCGCGAACCGTCGCGGGCTCTGGCGCGAAGGCGGGCGCGCCACGCCACCCTGGCAGTGGCGGCGGACGCATCCGCGCCACGCAGACATCGCCGCCGCGCCCTGATGCGGCCCCGCGGGGCCAACGTATGCCACCCGGGCATTCGACAACAAAAACCCGTTGACGCCGAGCCTGTCGAAGCGCGGTGCAGAGCTTCGACAGGCTCAGCCCGACTGGCTCTCGATGATCGAAGGCTGGCCGCGTCAGTCCTGGGTCGACAACCCGGCCTCGGCCGGTTCCTCGAACGCTCGCGCCCGCACGCGGTCGATGCGCCGGCCGTCGAGCGCCAGCACCTCGAACTGCCAGCCGGCGCAGTCGATGCGCTCGCCGACCTCGGGCAGGTGGCCCGACACCGACATGAGCAGGCCGGCCACCGTGTTGTAGCGGCCGCGCTCCTCGTCGGGCAGCTCCCGGATGGTCAGTCGGGCGCGCAGCTCCGACACGGGCATCAACCCGTCGAGCTCCCAGCTGCCGTCCTCGCCCGGCGTGGCCCAGGCGTCGGCGGCCATGCCGGGCTGCAGCTCGCCGGTGATGGCTTCGAGCAGGTCGCGCGGCGTCATCAGGCCCTGAACCACGCCGTATTCGTCGACCACGAACACGAGCCGGCCGGCCCGGGCGCGGAACTGTTCGAGCAGCTCCAGCCCGGTCAGCGTCTCGGGCACGAAGGAGGCGGTCTGCACCGCCGATTCGATGGTGCCCTCGTGCCCGCGCCCCAGCTGCAGCAGGCGTGCCACGCTGATCACGCCGACCACGTCGTCCAGCGAGTTGCGGCATACCGGGTACCAGGAATGCACGAGGTTGAGTGCCGCGGCGGCCGCCACCTTGTCGAGCGCATCGGCCACGGTGAAGCTGGCCTGCATCCATTCGATGTCGGCGCGCGGCACCATCAGCGACGACAGGCGGCGCTCGTCGAGGTGGAACACGTTGCGCACCATCTGGTGCTCGTGCAGCTCGATGACGCCGGCGTCGACGCCCTCCTCCAGGCTGGCGGAAATTTCTTCCTCGGTCACGGCCCGGGCGCCCGTCGAATCGATGCGCAACAGCTTGAGCACCGTGGCCGTGGCGCCCGAGAGCAGCCACACGAAGGGCTTGGCGACCTTGGCCAGCATCCTCATGGGCCGTGCGATCCAGCGCGACACCGGCTCCGGGTACAGCTGCCCGATGCGCTTGGGCACCAGCTCGCCGAAGATGATGGTGAAGAAGGTGATGGCCGTGACCACCAGCGCCGTGGACGCCACGCTCGCAGTGCCCTCGCCCATGCCGTGCGACTCCATCCACACGGCCAGTGGCCCGGCGAATGCCGCTTCGCCCACGATGCCGCTGAGCATGCCGATGGAGGTGATGCCGATCTGCACCGTCGACAGGAACTGCGTCGGCGACTCCATCAGCTTGAGGGCGGCGATGGCGCCGGCATCGCCGGCTTCGGCCAAGGCGGCCAGGCGGGCGCGCCGGCTGGTGGCCAACGCCATTTCGGACATCGCGAACAAGGCATTGCAGGTCGTCAGCAATGCCAACAGAAGAACGTCCATCGAGGGCGGGAAGAGAATGAAGGAATGTCACTCTATCTCATCGGCGACGTGCAGGGCTGCGACGAGGCGCTCGGCCGCCTGCTCGGCGAGATCGCCTTCTCGCCCAGCCGCGACCAGCTCGTGCTGCTCGGCGACCTCATCAACCGCGGGCCCGACTCGCTGGCCGTGCTGCGTCGCGTGCAGGCGCTGGGCGGCGCGGCGCAGAGCCTGCTGGGCAACCACGACCTGCACCTGCTCGGCGTGGCGCACGGCGTGCGCAAGCCGGGCCGGCGCGACACGCTGAGACCGATCCTCGACGCGCCCGACCGCGCCGCGCTGCTCGACTGGCTGCGCGCGCAATCCATGGCGCTGCACCGGCGCATCGGCGGGCAGGACCTGCTCATGGTGCATGCCGGCGTGCTGCCGGCCTGGGACGTGGCCACGACGATGGCTTGCGCGGCCGAACTCGAGGCCGTGCTCCGCGGCCCCGCGCTCGGCGGCTTCCTGCACGAGATGTACGGCAACGAACCGGTGCGCTGGGACGACACGCTGACCGGCAGCGCCCGCCTGCGCGTCATCGTCAATGCCCTCACGCGACTGCGTTTCTGTACTGCGGCCGGCGAGATGGAGTTCGAGACCAAGGACGGCGCCGGCGAGGCACCGGCCGGCTACCTCCCCTGGTTCGACGTGCCGGGCCGGCGAACGGCCGATGCCGTGCTCGCCTTCGGCCACTGGTCGACCCTGGGCTGGCTGTCGCGGCCCGACCTGCTGTCGACCGACACCGGCTGCGTGTGGGGCGGGTGCCTCAGCGCGGTGCGCATCGGCGCCACGCTGGCCGAGCGGGAACTGCTGCAGGTGCGCTGCCCGCAGGCGCAGGCACCGGGCTGACGTCGCTTGCTACGTTTTTAATAGCTGCCCTCGCACGTCCTGCAGGCGTTGCAGGCCAATTTGGCTTGCAATTTCGCAGGCCGCCGATCAGGCCCGCCGACGCTCAGTTGGCCGGTTCCGAGGACTTGAACAGCGCCGCCACCTTGCGCTTGCTCTTGATATTGGTCGACACGCGGGGTGCGGGCGCCTTCGCCGCAGCCTCCCAGGCCGGGGCCTCCTCGCGCTCGTCGGCCTCGTAAGGCTTGTCGAAGAAGGGGTCGCGAGGCGCCGACGGCGTGCGCTGCGGCCGCGGCGAACGGTAGCCTTCCGAGCGCGAATCGCGCGGGCGGTCGAGCACGTCGCGGGCATCGCCCGCCTCGCCCGCCTCGCGCCAGTGCCGGCGCCCGTCGTTGATGCGGCCGCGCGGGCGCTCGTCCTCGAACTCGATGGCTTCCAGCTCGATCTTTTTCTTGATCAGCTTCTCGATGTCGGCCACCAGCCGCACGTCGTTGCCGCCGCCGGCGAAGGTCACGGCCAACCCCGAGGCGCCGGCGCGGCCCGTGCGGCCGATGCGGTGCACGTAGTCCTCGGCGTTGAAGGGCACGTCGAAGTTGAAGACCGCCGGCACGTCCTTGATGTCGAGGCCGCGCGCCGCCACGTCGGTGCACACCAGCAGGTCGACCTCGCCGGCCTTGAAGGCGGCCAGTGCCTTCAGGCGCTCGTCCTGGCTCTTGTCGCCATGCAGAGCCGTGCAGCGCAGGCCCTCGCGCTCCAGCGAGCGCGCCAGCCGGGCGCAGCCCAGCTTGCTGTTGACGAAGACGAAGGCCTGGGTGATGCCGCGCTGGCGCACGATCTGCTTGAGCGCGCGGCGCTTGTCGTCGTCGCCCACGCTGTAGAAATGCTGCTCGACGGTGGAAGCCGTCTCGTTGGGCCGCGCCACCTCGATGGTGACCGGGTTCTGCAGGTAGCTGCCGGCCAGGCGCTTGATCTCGGGCGAGAAGGTGGCCGAGAAGAGCAAGGTGGTGCGCTGCTTGGGCAGGTAGCTCAGGATGCGCTGCAGGTCGGGCAGGAAGCCGATGTCCAGCATGCGGTCGGCCTCGTCGAGTACCACGTACTCGACCTGGTTCAGCACCGCGTTCTTGGCCTCGATGTGGTCGAGCAGCCGGCCCGGCGTGGCGACCAGCACCTCGACGCCCCGCTTCAATTCGGCCGTCTGCGGCTTCATGTCAATGCCGCCGAAGACCACGGTGCTGCGCAGCTTGGTGTACTTGGCGTACATCTTCACCTGCTGCGCGACCTGGTCGGCCAGCTCGCGTGTGGGCAGCAGCACCAGCGCGCGCACCGGGTGGCGCGCGGGCGAGGTGGAGGCGTTCTCGTGCTTGAGAAGGCGCTGCAGCAGGGGCAGCGAAAAGGCGGCCGTCTTGCCGGTGCCCGTCTGTGCGGCGCCCATCACGTCCTGGCCCGACAGCACCACCGGAATGGCCTGTGCCTGGATCGGCGTCATGTTCTCGTAGCCCATGTCGGCTACGGCGCGCTTGAGGGGATCCGCCAGCGCGAGGTCGGAATAGAGAGTACTCATGAAGTCCGCGATTGTCGCACTGCCGCAAAAAGCGGCAGTGACAGTGCGGTTACGGCCAGAACTGCTATCAAATCGATAGCTGTCCGCGCAGGCAGGACGCGCGCTGGAGCCCGATTTTTCTTGTACCGCCGATTGCCCTGGCGTCAGAGGCTGTTGGTGTTGAAGGTATCGCAGGCCTTGATCGAGCCGGTCTTGAAGCCGTTGGAGAACCAGCGCTGGCGCTGCGCGCTGGTGCCGTGGGTGAAGCTGTCGGGCACCACGGCGCGGCCTGCAGAGCGCTGCAAGGCGTCGTCGCCGATCTTCGCGGCCGCGTTCATGGCCGACTCGATGTCGCCCTGCTCCAGGATCTGGCGGGCATTGTTGGCCTTGTTGGCCCAGACGCCGGCAAAGCAGTCGGCCTGCAGTTCGACGCGCACCGACAGCGCGTTCTGCTCGCGCTCGCTGATGCGGCCCCGCATGGAATCGACTTTCCCGGTAATGCCCAGCTGGTTCTGCACGTGGTGGCCCACTTCGTGGGCAATGACATAGGCGCGCGCGAATTCGCCGCCGGCGCCCAACTGGCGCTGCAGCGTATCGAAGAAGCTCAGGTCGATGTAGACCTTCTGGTCGCCGGGGCAGTAGAACGGCCCCATCGCGCTCTGCCCGGTGCCGCAGGCCGTGGGCGTCATGCCGCGAAACAGCACCAGCTTGGGGTCGCGATACGTCGCGCCGCCGGCCTGGAAGATCGGCTTCCACACATCCTCGGTGTCGGCCAGCACGGTGGACACGAAGCGCGCCGCCTCGTCGTTGGCCGGCGGCGGATGCGCCGGCCCTTGCTGCTGCTGGACCACCGGCGCGCCGTTGCCGGCGAACATGCTCAGCAGCGTGAGGGGGTTGATGCCGAAGATCCAGCCGGCGATCAGGGCCACGGCGATCGTGCCCAGCCCGACGCCGCGCCCGCCGATGGGCAGGCCGCCGAAGCCGCCGCCACCGCCGTCGGAGCGGCGATCTTCCACGTTGTCGGATTCGCGGTTGCCTTCCCACCTCATGTCGTTCCCCTTGGCGCGTCCACCGCCGCGCAACGTGGCGTGATGGTACGCGCTCAGCGCGCCGGCATGTCGCCGCCTGCGACCAACAGGCGCGCCGGGGCAAGTGCCGTGTCAGGTGACGAGTCGCCGCCCGGGGCCGCTGCGGCGACGTGAGCCTGCGCATCGCGCTGCGCCGCCTGCAAAACCTGGCCGCGCGTCACCATGAACATGGCCGCGACCTGGGCCAGCACGACTGCCAGCAATGCCGCCACGAACAGTGCGCGGTAGGGCGAGAACTCGCCGTCGACGTGGAAGGGAGAGGACATGCCGGCTCCTTGTTGAACTGCGGGCATGGTCCGCGCGCCGCCCCTGCCACGCCCACCGGCGCGCCGCGCATCACCGTGTAGGACGCCGCAGGCCGATCGCCGAGGCCTTTCAGGCCTTGGGGAGCGTCACGCCGCGCTGGCCCTGGTACTTGCCGCCGCGGTCCTTGTAGCTGGTCTCGCAGACCTCGTCGCTCTCGAAGAACAGCACCTGCGCGCAGCCCTCGCCTGCATAGATGCGCGCGGGCAGCGGCGTGGTGTTGCTGAACTCCAGCGTCACGTAGCCTTCCCACTCGGGCTCGAAGGGCGTGACGTTGACGATGATGCCGCAGCGCGCGTAGGTGCTCTTGCCCAGGCAGATGGTCAACACGTTGCGCGGGATGCGGAAGTACTCCACCGTGCGCGCCAGCGCGAAGCTGTTCGGCGGGATGATGCAGCTGTCGCCGTGGAAATCGACAAAACTCTTCTCGTCGAAGTGCTTCGGGTCCACCACCGTGCTGTGGATGTTGGTGAAGACCTTGAATTCCGGCGCGCAGCGGATGTCGTAGCCGTAGCTGCTGGTGCCGTAGCTGATGAGCTTGTGGCCGTCTCGCTCGCGTACCTGGCCCGGCTCGAAGGGCTCGATCATGCCGTGCTGCTCGGCCATGCGCCGGATCCATTTGTCGCTCTTGATGGACATGCCGCCCTCGTGTGTGTGTTCAGTGCTGGTGACGAATGCCCTGCGGTGCAGGGGCGCCCCGGCGGCACGTGGCGATGGCTGCGACGGCCGCGCGCGAGGGCGGCCATTTTGGCACGCGGCGCCCGCGTGGCGGCTCAGGCCGTGCCGGCCTGCGAGATCACCGTGCGCTCGACCAGCCGGTCGTCGCCCAGCACGATCATCGAGAACAGCAGTTCCTCGACGTTCTCCGCCCGCGCCGTCTTGCGCGCGAGCAGCGGTGTGGCGGCAGGGTTCAGTACGAGGAAGTCCGCCTCGCAGCCCGGCTGCAGGTTCCCCACCACGCCCGCCAGGCCCAGCGCCTCGGCCGCGCCGCCGGTGTGGCGCCACCACAGCTGCGAGGGCGCGAGGCTCAGGCCCGGCTTGGTCTGGCCCTCGCGCCCGACGTAGTACGCGGCCAGCATCGTGTGGAAGGGGCTGAAGCTGGTGCCACCGCCGACGTCGCTGGCCAGGCCGTGGTGGTAGCCGATGCGCTGCGCGCCCTCGAAGTCGAAGAAGCCGCTGCCCAGGAACAGGTTGCTCGTCGGGCTGACCGCGGCCGCCGCCCCGGTCTCGCGCATGAGCGCCCGGTCGGCGTCGTCGAAATGGATGCAGTGGGCGTACACGGCGCGCTCGCGCATCAGCCTGAAGCCGACGTACACGTCGAGGTACGAGCGCGCCTTCGGAAAGAGCTCGCGCACCCACTTCACCTCGTCGAGGTTCTCGGCCACGTGCGAATGGATCCAGGTGTCGCCGTAGGTGGTGGCCAGCTCGCCGGCACCGGCGAGCTGCGCATCGGTGCAGCTGGGTGCGAAGCGCGGCGTGATCGCGTAGCCCAGCCGGTCGACCTGGTGCCAGCGGCGGATCAGCGCCTCGGTGTCGACCAGGCTCTGCTCGGTCTGGTCGCGCACCCCGTCGGGCGAGTGGCGGTCCTGCAGCACCTTGCCGCCGATCATGCGCAGCTGGCGCCGCTGCGAAGCCTCGAAGAAGGCGTCGACCGAGGCCGGGTGCGAGGTCGCGAAGGTCAGCGCCGTGGTGACGCCGTTGCGCATCAGTTCGTCGAGGAAGAATTCGGCCACCTCGGCCGAATGCGCCGGGTCGGCGAAGCGGCTTTCCGCCGGGAAGGTGTAGTTCTCGAGCCAGGGCAGCAGCCCTTCCGCGGGCGCACCGATGATGTCGGTCTGCGGAAAGTGGATGTGCATGTCGATGAAGCCCGGCGCCAGGATGCGGCCCGGCAGGTGCGTCACCGGCGCTTTGGGGTGGCGCGCCGACACGGCGCGGAAGTCGCCGGCATCGAGCACGCGCTGGCGGCCCTGCGCGTCGGCGTCCACGACCAGCAGCCCGTCCTCGTCGTAGAGGGGGCGTCCGGCATCGTCGAAGCGCAGGAGGGCGGCACGGTAGGCAATCATCGGCCCAGCTTAACGAATTGCGCCGCGCTCGGGATATGCCGCGGCGGATAGCCGGCATCCGGCCGGCGTGTATGCCGGCGCAGCGTTCAGGGGCCCTCGATGCGCACCTTGACCGGCAGGGCGCCGAGCGAGGCCTCCAGCGCCGCGCGCAATGCGGCGGCCCGGGCACCGGCCGGGACCACCACGCGCACGCACGCCTCGCCCTCGGGCTGCGCCTGCGGCCGCTCGGCCGTAGGCACGCCCAGCCGCTCGGCGGCCTGCGCGATCAGCGCGTCGGCCACGCGGCAAGCGGCCATCTGCCGCAGTTCGGGCTTGAAGATCTTGCCGACGTTGGTCATCGGCATGTGGTCGATCAGGTACACGGCCTTGGGCCTGGCCGGCGCCTCGTCCACGCGCTCGGCGGTGAAGGCCAGCAGCTCCTCGGGCGTGGCCTGCGCCCCCGGCACCAGCGTCGCGAAGACGACGGGCAGCTCGCCCGCGTAGGCATCGGGCGCGCCCACCGCGGCCGTGAGCTGCACCGCAGGGTGCGCGCCCAGCGCGTCCTCGATGGTCTTGGGGTCGATGTTGTGGCCGCTGCGGATGATCAGGTCCTTGGAGCGGCCGGTGAGGTTGAGCCGCCCGTCGCCGTCGAGCCAGCCGAGGTCGCCGGTGGCCAGCCAGCCGTCGGGCGTGAAGGCCTTGGCCGTGTCCTTCTCGTCCACGAAGCCCGAGAACAGGTTGGGCGACTTGAAGAGCACCATGCCCGTCTCGCCCGGCGCCACGTCCTGGTCGCTCGCGCCGCCCTGCGCGTCGAGCGCGACGATGCGCAGCTGCGAATACGGCAGGCGAAAGCCCACGCAGCCCGCGGGCCCGACCACGCCGGGCGGCGTGATGGTCGAGATGCCCGCCATCTCCGTCATGCCGAGGCTCTCGTGCACATGCAGGCCGAACTGGCGCTCGAAGCGCTGGCCCAGCTCGGGCGGCAGCACCGCGGCGCCCGTGCGGCAGTAGCGGATGGAGGAGATGTCGGCGCCATCCAGCGGCACATTCGCCAGCGCGGCCAGCACGGTGGGCACCGCCGAGAGCGAGGTCGGCTTGTACGTGTCGACCAGGCGCCAGTAGTTCGCCAGCACTTCCTTGTTGCGCATCAGCGCGGTGGTAGGAATGATGACCTCGACCCCGGCCGACAGCGACGCCAGCGAGGCCGGCAACACGCCCGCGACGTGGAAGAGCGGGTAGCCGTTGATGGTGATGTCCTGCGGCCCCAGTCCCGTGAGCTGCACGCCGGCCCAGGCGGTGAAGACCTGGGCGCCATGGCTGTGGCGCGCGAGCTTCGGCGCACCGGTGGTGCCGCCGGTGTGGAAGTAGGCGGCGATGTCGGCCGGCGCGATGTCGCGGCCGCTCACCAGCCGGTCGGCCGGCTGAGCGGCCCGCACGGCGGCGAAATCGGCCACGCCTTCGGGCAGCGGCGGCGCGGCGGCCTCGTCGAGGGGCGACACGCGCAGCACCTGCACCAGCGTCGGCACCTGGCCGCGGATGCGCATCGCCTTGGACCACATGCCCGATTCGTCGTCGTTGCCCCAGGCGATCAGCACCTTGGCGCGGGCGGCATTCATCAGCGACACCAGCTTCTCGTCGGTGAGCAGCGGGTTGAGCGGCTGCACGATGCCGGCGGCCTCGCTGCCCCAGAGGGCCAGGTGGTATTCCAGGCAGCCGGGCAGCAGCACCGCGACCGCGTCCTGCGGGCCCACGCCGAGCGCGTGCAGTGCATTGGCGGTCTGGTGGATGCCTGCCAGCAGCTGCGCATAGCTCCAGCGCACCGGCGCGTCGGCCGGGTTGCCCGTGCGCAGAAAGGTCAGCGCCGGCTTCTCGCCGAAGGCGGCGGCCGAGTTGCGGAAGATCTCGTAGGTGCTGCGGACGGTCAGCGCTTCGGCCAGCGGCGTGGCCTCGAGGCGTCGCACGTCGTCGATGCTGCGGATGGGAGCGGCGGCCGAGAACGCGGCCGACGGGGTGGCGGGGGCAAGGGGCATGGGGCGAATCCTTCGCGCGCCCCGGCCACCGCGCGGGCGGCCTGGCGCCGCGCCATCGTAGCGCCGCGCCGGGCGCCCTCCCCATCTGCGAGTCACCCGCGGGTCAGTGCCGATTTTTTCAAGCCAAATCGGCCTGCAGCGCCCGTGGATGGGGCGCGAGCAGCTATGAAAACAATAGCATCCGGCTCAGCGGGCGATGCGCCCCTGCACGCCCTCGGCCAGCCAGTTCATCTGCAGGATGTGCGGGTCGGCGAGCGCCGTGCCCCTGGCGATGACGACGTGGCCCTCGTTGTCGCGCACATCCTGCGCGCCGGCAGCGAAGGGCTGCAGCCGGCCGGCGGCGATGTCCTGCTGCCGCGCGAGCACTTCCTGGCGCACCGCTTCCGGCACCTTGGGCCCGAAGTCGCCGACGCGGACCATGCCCTCTTTCACGCCGCCCCAGGTGTCCTCGCTCTTCCAGGTGCCGTCCAGCACCGCCCGGGCGCGGCGCGTGTCGTAGTCGCCCCAGCGGTGGGTGACCGCGACGAGCTGCGCATCGGGCGCCACCTGGCGCATGTCGGAGTGGTAGGCCACGGCCCAGCGGCCGCGGTCCTGCGCGGCCTTCATGACGGCCGTCGAGCCGGTGTGGAAAGCGATCACGTCCACCCCCTGGTCGAACAGGCGCATGGCCGCATCGCGCTCCTGCGGCGGATCGAACCAGACGTTGAGCCACACCACCTTGACCTGCGCCTTCGGATTGACCGAGCGCATGCCCAGCGTGAAGGCGTTCAGGCCCTGCAGCACCTCGGGGATCGGGAAGCCCGCCACGTAGCCCGCGATGTTCGACTTCGTCATGCGGCCCGCCGCCACGCCCGCGAGGTAGCGGCCCTCGTAGTAGCGCGCATTGGCCGTCGCCACGTTGGGCGCGCGCTTGTAACCGGTGATGGACTCGAACTTCACCTCGGGGAAGTCCTTCGCCACCTTCAGGGTCGGCTCCATGTAGCCGAAGCTCGGCGTGAAGATGAGCCGGTTGCCCTGCATCGCGAGGTCGCGGATCACGCGCTCGGCGTCGGCGCCCTCGGCCACGTTCTCGACGTAGGCGGTCTTCACCTGGCCCGGCAGCGCGGCCTCGATGGCCTTGCGGCCCTCGTCGTGCTGGCGCACCCAGCCCGCGTCGGACAGCGGCGCGACATAGACGAAGCCGATCTTCAGCGGCTCGGGGGCTGGCTTCTGCGCCAGGGTGGGGAGACAAAGAAGTGTCGCGGCGCACGCCAGAACGGCGTGGCCGACGAGGTTTTTGTACATGGTGTTCCTCTACATGGCCCCGGCGGAAGGAAATGGCCCCTCGGTCGATCGCATCGCGTCGACCGATCCCCCGAGGGGATGCTTTTCGTCTCGGGGCGGCCCATCGACGGAAAACAAAAGCGCTGCAGCCGGGACGCCTGCAGCGCGAGCTGCGATTGTAGGAGCGGCGCCTTCTGCCCCCGCGATGCCCACCGCCGCGCATCGGCAAGGGCGCCATTGCCGGTGCCGCCGCAGAATCGGGCGCATGTCTTCCGCGGCCTCCGGCGCAAGCGCGTCACCCCTGCCCCACGACGAAGGGCCGTGGCGCCGCAATCTGGCGGTGTGCATGGTCGGCTCGTTCACGACCATCGTGGCGATGACGCTGCTGCTGCCCTTCCTGCCGCTGTACGTCGAGCAGTTGGGCGTCAAGGAGCATGCAGCCATCGTGCAGTGGTCGGGCGCGGCCTACGGCGCGACCTTCCTCACGGCCGCGCTGGTGGCGCCGCTGTGGGGCCGGCTGGCCGACCTGTACGGCCGCAAGCTGATGCTCATCCGCGCCAGCCTGGGCATGGCGGTGGCGATGGCGCTCATCGGCGTGGCGCAGGACGTGTATCAGCTCGTCGGCCTGCGGCTGCTGGCGGGATTCCTCGGCGGCTATGCCTCGGGCTCGATGCTGCTGGTGGCCACGCAGACGCCCAAGGCGCGGTCCGGGTGGGCCCTGGGCACGATGTCCTCGGCCATCATGGCGGGCAACCTCGTGGGCCCGCTGGTGGGTGGGGCATTGCCGCCGCTGATCGGCATCCGCGCGACCTTCTTCGCCGCGGGCGCGGTGATCTTCGTGGCCTTCCTGGCCACCGCCCTGCTGATCCGCGAGGCGCCGCGTCCGCGCGACGCCAAGGGCAAGCCCGTGGGCGCCGGCTGGGCCTCGATTCCCGACAAGGGGCCGGTCACGTCCATGTTCGTCACCGGCATGCTGCTGATGCTGGCCAACATGTCGATCGAGCCGATCATCACCGTCTACGTCGCCACGCTGGTGCGCGACGCGGCGCAGGTCACGCTGGTCGCCGGCGTGGTGATGTCCGCCGCCGCACTGGGCAGCATCCTGTCGGCCGCACGTCTGGGCAAGCTGGCCGATCGCATCGGACACTGGAACGTGATCGTTGCGTGCCTGGCCGTGTCGGCCGTGCTGCTGGTGCCGCAGGCCTTCGTCACCGCTGGGTGGCAACTGGTGGCGCTGCGCTTCCTCATGGGGCTGTCGCTGGGCGGGCTGCTGCCCTGCATCGCCGCCGTGATCCGGCACTACGTGCCCGAGAACGCCGCCGGTCAGATGCTCGGCTGGTCGGTGTCCGCGCAGTACGTGGGACAGGTCGCCGGGCCGCTCATGGGCGGCTACGTCGGCGGGCACATCGGCATGCCGGCGGTGTTCCTGGGCACCTGCGTGCTGATGGCCGCCGGTGCGCTGGGCAATGCGTGGGGGCAGCGCCGCCGCAGGCTGGGCGCCGCTACCGCGTCATGACGCAGCGCCGACCTGCCCGGCACTTCATGCCGTCAGGCGCGCGGCGAGCTGGCGTGCGGCTCGCGCATTGGCGCCCTTGCCCGTGATCGCCAACGCAGGCGGCTGCGCCAGCATGCGTTCGAAGACGGCGCGCACCTCGTCGGCACCGATGTCCTCGATCAGGGCCAGCGTGTCGGCCGTCGGCATCACGGTGCCGCTGGCCAGCAGTTCCTCCACGGCCAGCTCCATCGTGGCGTAGGTGCGTTCGGCGGCACGCACGCGTGACACGGTCAGCTGGTTCCTGGCCCGCTCCAGGTGCACGGGGTCGATCGCACTCGCCTGGGCACGCAGCAGCTCGCCCACGGCCGCGACCAGCGCGTCCAGCCTGTCGGGGGTCGTCACCGCGCTCACGACGAAGTTGGCCCAGACGTCGCCCTTGTCGAGCGTGGCGTCCACCGTGTAGGCCAGGCCGAGCTTCTCCCGGATCGTGTCGGACAGCGGCGAGGACATGCCGCTGCCGAACAGGTTGGCGGCCACCGCGGCCGCCAGACGCCAGCGCTGCGCGGGCATCGCCTCGGGCTGCACAGGCGCCACCGGATAGGCGATGTTCACGAACACCTGCGACACCTGCGTGAAGCGGCGCGCCAGCGCCTGCCCGACGTATGCGGCCGGCACCGGCGGCCGGGCCGTCGACGGATCGGGCGCCGGGGGCATGGCACCGAACAGTTCGCCGGCCAGCGCCATCCAGGCCTCGACGTCGAAATGGCCGGCCGCGGCGACGACGGTCTTGTCGGCCACGTAGTGCGACTGCACATGGCGCACCAGGTCGCCGCGCGTGAAGCCCTCGATGTTGGCCAGCGTGCCGATCACCGGCATGCCCATGGGCGCGTCGCCCCAGAGGGCGCGGTCGAGCAGGTGGTCGGCGCTGTCCTGCGGGTCCTCGTCGTATTCGATGGCCTCCTGGCGGATCACCTCCAGCTCGCGCTGCAGCTCGTGCTCGGGAAAACTGCCGTTCAGCACGATGTCGGCCGTCATGCGCAGCAGCGCGTCGGCATGCCGCCCCAGGCCCGTCATGAAATAGGCGGTGGAATCCTTGCCGGTGAAGGCGTTCACGTCAGCACCGAGGCGCTCGGCGTCCAGGTTGATTGCCTGGACCGAACGCGTGGCCGTCCCCTTGAAGGCCATGTGCTCGAGCACGTGGCTGATGCCGTTGCTGGCCGGCGTCTCGTCGCGCGAGCCGACCCGCAGGAAGACGCCCACGCTGACGCTCTGCACGTGAGGCATGGGCACGGCGAGCAGGCGCACGCCGTTCGGCAGCGTGCGCAGGACCGCGGCGCTGCCTGCGTCCGGATGGCGTGCCATGGCTCAGCCCTCCTGCGGCGGCTGCGCCCGCACCCCGACGCCATAGAGCGCCAGCAGGCCGACCATGTGTCCGATGGACACGCCGGGCTCGCCCGCCTCGACGCGGCCGATGGTCTGCACATGCACGCCCAGCCGCGCCGCCGCAGCGGCCTGGCCTTCGCCGGCCGCCAGGCGTGCCGCCTTGGCGGCCGCGCCCAGGGCCTGGATGGCTTGCAAGGCGTCGTCGCCGATGTCCGTGGAAATGCGCTTGCCTCGGGTCATCCCCCGGCCCCGGTCAGGCAAAGGACGCGAAATGCGCGTCCACCTTGTCCAGCCAGCCGCGCTTGGCCTGCGCATCCGCAAAACTGCCTTCGAAGCTGTTGCGCGCCAGTTGCCACGCCTGCTGCGCGCCGAGCCGCGTGGCGGCGAAGGTTTCGATGAAGTTGGTGTTGAGGTAGCCGCCGAAGTAGGCCGGGTCGTCGGAGTTCACGGTCGCGACGAGGCCGGCGTTGAGCAGCGCGCCGAGGTTGTGCGCCGACAGCTCGGGGAACACGCACAGCTTGAGGTTCGACAGTGGGCACACGGTGAGCGGTATGCGGTCGGCGGCCAGGCGCTTCATCAGCGCGGGATCCTTGGCGGACTGAACGCCGTGATCGATGCGCTCCACCTTCAGCACGTCGAGCGCCGACCACACGTAGGCCGGCGGGCCCTCCTCGCCCGCATGCGCCACGAGGTGCAGGCCCAGCTCACGGCAGCGTGCGAACACGCGGGCGAACTTCTCGGGCGGGTGGCCGACCTCGCTCGAATCGAGGCCCACGCCGATGAACTTGTGCCGGTACGGCAGCGCCTGCTCCAGCGTCTCGAAGGCGGATTCCTCGCTGAGGTGGCGCAGGAAGCACAGGATGAGTTGCGCATCGACGCCCAGCTTCGCCTTCGCGTCGACGCACGCGCGATGCAGGCCGTCGATCACGGTTTCCATGGCCACCCCGCGCTCGGTGTGCGTCTGCGGGTCGAAGAACATCTCGGTGCGCAGCACATGGTCGACCGCCGCGCGCTCCAGGTAGGCCCAGGCCATGTCGTAGAAGTCCTGCGCCGTGAGCAGCACGCTGGCGCCGGCGTAGTAGATGTCCAGGAAGCTCTGGAGGTTGGTGAAGGCGTAGGCCTTGCGCAGCTCTTCCACGCTGGCGTAGGGAATGGCGACGCCGTTGCGCTGCGCCAGCGCGAAGATCAGCTCGGGCTCGAGCGAGCCCTCGATGTGCATGTGCAGCTCGGCCTTGGGCATCGTGCGCAGCAACTCGGGCAGGCGTTCGGCGGGGATGGCGGCGGGGTCGAAGGGGAGGTTCATGACAGGACTCGGATCGGCGACGGGGCGCACAAGCATAAGCCGCGCCGCCAAATAAAAAGGCCGCTTGCGCGGCCGTCTTCGATGCCAGGGCACCCGCGGAACCGGCTCTGCCGGGCCGCTGGGTGCGCCCCTTGAGGGGGATTCTGCTATACGAAGTGAGCAAGAAACGGGGTGGTCAATTTTTTCCAGGCACCTTGCCTTCGACGCCCTTGACGTAGAAGTTCACGCCCGAGAGGAACTTGTCGTCGGCAGCAGCGCCGGCGGCGACCAGCTCCTTGCCGTCCTGGCCGACGATGGGGCCCTTCCAGATCTGGAAGCTGCCGTCCTTCAGGCCCTTCTTCACTTCCTCGACCTTGGCCTTGACGTCGGCCGGCACGTCTTCGGCCATCGACACGATGTCGATCGCGCCTTCCTTCACGCCCCACCAGGTCTGGCCGGTGGTCCAGGTGCCTTCCAGCGCGTCCTTGGTGGCCTTGATGTAGTACGGCGTCCAGTTGATGATGGCCGAGGCCAGGTGGGCCTTGGGGCCGTAGGCAGTCATGTCCGAATCCCAGCCGAAGGCGCGCTTGCCCTTTTCCTGCGCGGTCTTGAGCACGGCCGGCGAGTCGGTGTTCTGGAACAGCACGTCGGCACCGCCGTTGATGAGCGCCGTGGCTGCCTCGGTTTCCTTCGGCGGGCTGAACCACTCGTTGACCCACACCACGTTGGTGGTGATCTTCGGGTTGACCGACTGGGCGCCCAGGGTGAAGGAGTTGATGTTGCGCAGCACCTCGGGGATCGGCACCGAACCCACCACGCCCAGCTTGTTCGACTTGGTCATGGCGCCGGCAATGATGCCGGCCATGTACGCGCCTTCATACGTGCGGCTGTCGTAGGTGCGCATGTTCTCGGCCGTCTTGTAGCCCGTGGCATGCTCGAACTTGACTTCCTTGTTGTCGTTGGCGACCTTGAGCATCGGCTCCATGTAGCCGAAGGTGGTGCCGAAGATCAGCTTGTTGCCCTGGCCCACGAAGTCGCGGAACACGCGCTCGGCGTCGGCCGACTCGGGCACGCTCTCCACGAAGGTGGTCTTGATCTTGTCGCCGAATTCCTTCTCCAGCGCCTTGCGCGCGGTGTCGTGCGCGAAGGTCCAGCCGCCGTCGCCCACCGGGCCGACGTAGGCAAAGGCGATGTTCAGCGGCGCGGCCGGTGCAGGTGCCGGCGCAGCGGCGGTCGGCGCCGGCGCGGGCGGTGCGGCGGCGGGCGCCGGGGCCTCCTCCTTCTTGCCGCAGCCCATCAGGGCGGCCGACGCGACGGCCGACAGGGCGGCCAGCTTGAGCAGGGAGCGCTTGTTCAGTGCTTGCATGAAAGAGATCCTCGACAGGACAGTTGGCTGGAAAAGGGACTCGCGATTATGAATGCCCCGGCCGGGCTCAGGAGCCCGGGTAGAAGGGCTTGCCGATCGACGCCGGCATGTTCACGCGGATGAAGGCCGGGTTGCGCGAGATCAGCGCCAGCACGACGATGGTGGCCAGGTACGGCATCATGGCCAGGAACTGGCTGGGCACGTCGACCCCCGCGCTCTGCAGGTGGAAGCCCAGCTGCGTCACGCCGCCGAAGAGGTAGGCACCCAGCAGCACGCGCACCGGCCGCCAGGTGGCGAAGGTGGTCAGCGCCAGTGCGATCCAGCCGCGGCCGGCCACCATGTTCTCGACCCAAAGGCCCGTGTACACCACCGACAGGTAGGCCCCCGCCAGCCCGCACAGCGCGCCGCCGGCCACCACGGCCAAGAGGCGGATGCGTCGCACCGGATAGCCCAGCGCATGGGCCGACTCCGGCGACTCGCCGACCGAGCGCAGCACCAGGCCGGCCCGCGTGCGATACAGGAACCACACCAGCGCGAAGGTCAGCGCCACCGCGAAGTACACCAGCGGATGATGCCGGAAGAGCGCCGGCCCGACGAAGGGGATGTCGCCCAGCACGGGAACCGCGAAGCCCATGCCGCCCGGCGCCTTGGCCTGCACGTAGTTGATGCCCACGAAGGCCGAGAAGCCGACGCCGAAGAGCGACAGCGCCAGGCCGGTGGCGTACTGGTTGGTGTTGAGCCAGATCACCAGCACGCCGAACACCGCCGCCAGCGCCGCGCCGGCCGCCATGCCCGCCAGGAAGCCGACCCACGGGTTGTGCGTGTGCACGTAGCCTGCGAAGCCCGCGATGGCGGCGCACAGCATCATGCCCTCGGCGCCGAGGTTGACGATGCCGGCCTTCTCGTTGATGAGCAGGCCCAGCGCCGCGATGGCCAGCACGGTGCCGGCGCTGAGCATGGCGCCCAGGAGGAGTGCGTAGTTTTCCATGTCAGGCCCCCTTTGCCTGGCTCGCGATGTCGGGTGTCGAGGCCTGAAGCGACGCAGTGCCGGCGGTGACAGGTACCGGCCGCGCATTGGCCTTCATGCGGATGCGATACGCCACCAGCGTGTCGCAGGCCAGCAGCGTGAACAGCAGCAGGCCCTGGAACACCGCGGTGAGCGACTTGGGCAGGCCCAGGCGCGACTGCGCGAGCTCGCCGCCGATGTAGAACATGCTCATGAGGATGGCCGAGAAGACCATGCCCACCGGATGCAGCCGGCCCACGAAGGCCACGATGATGGCCGCGAAGCCGTAGCCGGCGGGCACATAGGGCGTGAGCTGGCCGATGGGGCCGGCCACTTCGAGCGCGCCGGCCAGGCCCGCGGCGGCCCCCGAGGTCAGCAGCGCGATCCACACCGCGCGCCGCGCCGAGAAGCCCGCATAGCGCGCCGCCGCCGGCGCGAGGCCGCCCACCTGCTGCGCGAAGCCCAGCCGCGTGCGGAACAGGAACACCCACAGCACGGCCGCCGCGACCAGCGCGATCGGCACGCCGATCGACACGCGCGAGCCCTTCATGAGCCGCGGCATCTGCGTGACGGCCTCGAAGGTCTTGGTCTGCGGGAAGTTGTAGCCCATCGGGTCCTTCCACGGCCCGCCGACCAGCCACAGCAGCAGCAGCGTGGCCACGTAGACCAGCATCAGGCTGGTGAGGATTTCGTTGGCGTTGCACACGTCGCGCAGCCAGGCCACGATGGCCGCCCACAGCATGCCGCCGAGGATGCCCGCCACCAGGATGGCCGGGATGATCCACGGCCCGGTACTCTTGTCGGCCAGCAGGGCCACGCCGCCGGCGGCGATGGCCCCCAGCACGAACTGCCCTTCGGCGCCGATGTTCCACACGTTGGAGCGGAAGCACACGGCCAGTCCCAGCGCGATGATGAGCAGCGGCGTCGCCTTCACCAGCAGCTCGCCAATGGCGTAAGGGCTCTTGATCGGCTCCCAGAAGAAGACCTGCAGCCCGCGCACCGGGTCCTTGCCCAGCGCGGCGAAGAGCGCGATGCCGATCAGCACCGTGATCGCCAGCGCCAGGATGGGTGAGCCGTAGCTCCAGAAGCGCGACAGCTGCGGCCGCAGTTCAAGCTTGAGCATGGCTGCCCTCCTCCACGTTGTGCAGCGGGCGGGCGCCGGCCGCGCCGTCCCACAGCCCGCTCATCCATTCGCCGATCTGCGGCACGGTGGCCGCGGCGCGGTCGATCGACGGCGACAGCCGCCCCTTGGCGATCACGTGCAGCCGGTCGCAGATCTCGAACAGCTCGTCCAGTTCCTCGCTCACCACCAGCACCGCGCAGCCGGCGTCGCGCAACGCCAGGATCTCGGCACGGATCAGCGCCGCGGCGCCGACGTCCACGCCCCAGGTCGGCTGCGAGACGATGAAGAGCTTGGGATTGGCGTCGATCTCGCGGCCGACGATGAACTTCTGCAGGTTGCCGCCCGAGAGCGACTTGGCGGCTGCGTACGGCCCGCCGGCCTTGACCTTGAAGCGCTCGATGATGGCGCGCGCCTGCCGCTCCATCTGGCCGGTGCGCAGCCAGCCGCCCGCGCCCACCGCGTCGTCGCGCGTGAGCAGGAGGTTGTGCGCCAGGCCCAGCGTCGGCACCGCCCCGCGGCCCAGCCGTTCCTCGGGCACGAAATGCAGGCCCAGCCGCCGCCGCGCCCGCGGGCGCAGGCGGCCGGCCGGCTGGCCGAAGAGCTCGACCATGCCGGGCTCGGCCCGCACGTCCTCGCCCGACAGCGCGTAGAGCAGTTCCTTCTGCCCGTTGCCCGACACGCCGGCCACGCCAACCACCTCGCCGGCGCGCACCAGCATCGCAATGGCGTCGAGGTCGACACCGAACTGGTCCTCGCGCGCAAGGCTGAGGCCGTTGACGCGCAGCGCAACGGCACCGACGTTCGACGGCCGGTGCTGCAGCGGCGGCGGCTCGGCGCCGATCATGAGGCGCGACAGCGACTCGTTGGTCTCCTGCTGCGGGTTGCACACACCTGTGACCTTGCCGCCCCGAAGCACCGTGCAGGCGGTGCACAGTTCGCGGATCTCGTGCAGCTTGTGGCTGATGTAGAGGATCGAGCAGCCTTCCGACGCGAGCTGCTTGAGCACGACGAAGAGCTTGAGCACGGCCTGCGGCGTCAGCACCGAGGTCGGCTCGTCGAGGATCAGCAGCTTCGGGTCGGTGAGCAATGCTCGGATGATCTCGACGCGCTGCATCTCGCCCACCGACAGCGTGTGCACGGGACGCTGGGGATCGATCTCCAGCCCGTACTCGCCGGCCTTGGCGACGATGCGGCGCGTGACCTCGGCCAGCGCCAGGCTCTTGTCCAGCCCCAGCCACACGTTCTCGGCCACCGTGAGGGTGTCGAACAGGCTGAAGTGCTGGAACACCATGCTGATGCCCAGCGCCCGCGCCTCTTGCGGGTTGCGGATGTGCACCGGCTGGCCGTTGAAGCTCACCGTGCCCTCGTCGGGCTTGACGGAGCCGTAGATGATCTTCATCAGCGTGGACTTGCCGGCGCCGTTCTCGCCGAGCACGGCGTGGGTCTCGCCCGGCTGCACCGTCAGCGACACGCCGCTGTTGGCCACCACGGAGGGGTAGCGCTTGGTGATGCCCGCGAGCTGGAGTCTGGGGGTGGACATGGGTGGCCTTCGGTCGTCGCTCTGTTTTATGTATGAAAAACCCTCGAAACGCCCGCGGGACGGGCGCAAGCAGCTATGAAAACAATAGCATGCAGCGTTTGCGCATTGTCACCGCTCCCGAGCCGGCCGGCGCCGGCTCAATGGCCTTCGATCCAGATGAACTTGAACAGGAAGATCCCGCCGATCACCCACACCATCCAGTGCACCTCGCGCGCCCGGCCCGTGAACAGCTTGAGCACCGCGTAGGTGATGAAGCCGAAGGCCAGGCCGTTGGCGATGGAGTAGGTGAAGGGCATGGCCAGCGCCGTCACGGCGGCCGGCACCACCTCGGTGGTTTCCTCCCAATCCAGTTCAGTCAATTCCCTGAGCATCAAACATGCCACGAAGAACAGCGCGGGCGCCGTCGCATAGGCCGGCACCACGCCGGCCAGCGGCGCGATGAAGAGGCAGGCCAGGAATAGCACCGACACCGTGAGCGCCGTGAGCCCCGTGCGGCCGCCCGCCTGCACGCCGGCAGCGCTCTCGACGTAGGCCGTGGTGCTCGAGGTGCCCAGCAGCGAGCCGGCGAAGATGGCGGCCGAGTCGGCCAGCAGCGAGCGATTGAGCCGGTCCATCTTGCCCGGAACCAGCAGCCCGGCCCGCTTGGCCACGCCCATCAGTGTGCCGGTGGCGTCGAAGAGCTCGACCAGGAAGAACACGAGGATCACGTTCAGGATGCCACCGGCCAGCGCGGCCTTGATGTCCAGCTGCAGGAAGGTCGGTGCGATCGAGGGCGGCGCCGAGAAGATGCCGCGGTACTCGTTGCCGGCGAAGAAGAAGCTCGCCAGCGTCACGCCCACGATGCCGATGAGGATGGCGCCGGGCACCTTGAGCCGGTCGAGCACCACGATGAGGAAGAAGCCCAGGATGGCCAGCACCGCCTGCGGCGTGTGCAGGTCGCCCAGCGTCACGTAGGTCGCCTTCGAGGGCGCCACGATGCCGGCGCTCTTGAGCGCGATCAGCGCGAGGAATAGCCCGATGCCCACCGTGATCGCATAGCGCAGCGACAGCGGAATGCCGCGGATGATCAGTTCGCGCAGCCGGAACAGCGTGACCAGCAGGAACAGGCACCCGGACACGAACACCGCCCCCAGCGCCGCCTGCCAGGTGAAGCCCATGTGCAGCACCACCACATAGGCGAAGTAGGCGTTGAGCCCCATGCCCGGCGCCAGCGCGATCGGGTAGTTGGCGTACAGCGCCATGATGGCCGTGCCCAGCGCCGCGATCAGGCAGGTGGCGACGAAGACCGACTCCTTCGGCATCCCCGCGTCGCCCAGGATCGAGGGGTTGACGAAGATGATGTAGGCCATCGTGAGGAATGTGGTGATGCCGGCCACCACCTCGGTGCGCACGTTCGTGCCGTGTTCGCGCAGCTTGAAGATGCGCTCGGTCCAGTTCATGGGTTGTCTCCTTTTGTTGTGTGTGTTCGGGAAGCGTCGGTGTTCAGGACGGCGGTGGCGGGCGCAGCGAGGCCGCCACGCCCTTGACCTGTTCGCGCAGCCACTGCGCGGCGCTCGACGAATGGGTGCGCTCGTGCCACAACTGGTAATAGAGCAGCCGCGGCAGCGTGGCGGGGCAATCGAGGATCTGCAGCGGCAGGCGCTCGGCAAAGCGCTCGCAGAACTGCCGCCCGGTCGTGAGCACCAGCAGGCTCGACGCGACCATGTCGGGCATGAGTCCGAAGTGCGCGCAGCGGGCCGTGATGTTGCGCTGGCGCCCGATCGCATCGAGCATCTGGTCAATGATTCCGCGCGCGCCGGGGTGCGTGGGCGTGGGCGCGATGTGCTCGGCCTCCAGCCAGGTGTCGAGCGTCCAGCCGCGCCGCACCGCAGGGTGCTCGGTGCTCACCATCGACACCACCTCGTCGCCGAAGAGGCGCGAGATGTGCAGGTCCTCCGGCGGTTTGAGCCAGTTGCCGATGACCAGGTCCAGCTCGCCATGGGCCAGGTGGGCGTGGTAGTCGCCGTCGGACGAGAGCGGGTGGATCTCGATGCGCGCCATCGGCGCCAGGCGCTTGACCTGGGTGACCACCATCGGCAGGAAGAGCGGGTCGAGCGAATCGTTGGCCGCGATGCGGAAGGTCGTGCCCGCGGTCTGCGGGTCGAAGCCGCGCGCATCCGAGAACAGCATCTCGGCCGCGCGCAGGATGCTGGCCGCCGGCTCGATCATGCGCAGGCCCGCATCGGTGGGCACCATGCCCGAGCCCGAGCGCACCAGCAGCGGGTCGCCGGCCAGCTCGCGCAGGCGCTTGAGCGCCGCCGACACCGCCGGCTGGTACATGCCCAGGCGAATGGCGGCGCGCGAGACGCTGCGATCGGTCAGCACGGTGTGCAGCACCCGGATGAGATGAAGATCGATCTTGTCGAACAGCGCCTGGTCTCTCATGGCCACATCCGTTTCATCGAAGGAAAGCGGGCGTGGTTATAGCGCGCGCGGCCGCAAGGCCCGCGCCACAGGCACGGCAGGACATGCTCAGGCCGCGCGCTGCACGGCGCTGATCGCCGACAGGATGGCCTCGCTGGTCGCGGGCGCGCGCAGCGGTGGATCGACCCGGTGCCCACCCACGGCCGACACCGCATCGCGGATCGCGAACAGCACCGAGAAGGGCAGCAGCAGCGGCGGCTCGCCCACCGCCTTGCTGCGGTGGATGGAGTCTTCGACGTTGGGCCCGTCGAACAGGCGCACGTTGAACACCGGCGGGCAGTCGTTGGCCGTGGGGATCTTGTAAGTGCTCGGCGCGTGCGTCGTGAGCTTGCCGCTCGCAGGGTGCCACACCAGCTCTTCGGTCGTGAGCCAGCCCATGCCCTGGATGAAAGCGCCTTCGACCTGGCCGATGTCCACCGCGGGATTGAGCGAGCGTCCCGCGTCGTGCAGCACGTCGGCACGCAGCAGCTTCCACTCGCCGGTGAGCGTGTCCACCACCACCTCGCTCAGCGCCGCGCCGTAGGCGAAGTAGTAAAAGGGGTGGCCCTGCATGGTCTTCGAATCCCAGTGCACCCCAGGCGTGGCATAGAAGCCGTCGGACCACAGCTGCACGCGGTCCACGTAGGCCTCGCCGACCAGGGTGGCGAAGGGCAGCTCGCGGCCGGACACATGCACCTTGCCGTTGGCGAATCGCACGTCCTCCGGCTTGCCGCCGTGGCGTCGGGCCGCGCAGGCCGCCAGGCGCTCGCGGATCTGGCGCGCCGCGTCCTGCGCCGCCTTGCCGTTCAGGTCTGCGCCCGTCGACGCGGCGGTGGCCGAGGTGTTGGCGACCTTGGTGGTGTCGGTGGCGCTGGCGCGCACCCGCTCGAACTCCACGCCCAGCTCGTGGGCAACGACCTGGGCGACCTTGGTGTTCAGGCCTTGCCCCATCTCGGTCCCGCCGTGGTTCACCAGGATGGAGCCGTCGGTGTAGACATGCACCAGCGCACCGGCCTGGTTGAAGTGCGGCACGTTGAAGCTGATGCCGAACTTCAGCGGCGTGAGCGCCAGGCCGCGCTTGAGCACTGGGCTGCTGGCGTTGAAGGCGTTCACCGCCTCGCGCCGCTGCACATAGGCACCGCTCTCGGCCAGTTGCCCGACCAGTGCGTGGATCACGTTGTCGCTCACCGTCTGCCCATAGGGCGTGACGTTGCGCTCGGTGGTGCCGTAGAAGTTGGCCTGGCGCACGGCCAGCGCATCCCGGCCGAGGGCCCGTGCCACCGAGTCCATGATGTATTCGACGGCGATCGCGCCCTGCGGCCCGCCGAAGCCGCGGAAGGCGGTATTGCTCTGGGTGTTGGTGCGGCCCGAGAAGCCGTGCATCGACACCTCGGGCAGCCAGTAGGCATTGTCGAAGTGGCACAGGGCGCGCGTCATGACCGGGCCCGACAGGTCGGCCGAGTGGCCGGCGCGCGAGACCATCGTGATCTCGGCGCCGAGGATGCGGCCCTCGTCGTCGTAGCCGACCTCGTACGCGTACCAGAAGCAGTGGCGGCGCCCGGTGATCATGAAGTCGTCGTCGCGGTCAGGCCGCAGCTTGACCGGCCGGCGCAGCTTGGCGGCCGCCACGGCGGCGATGCAGGCGAACAGCCCGGATTGCGACTCCTTGCCGCCGAAGCCGCCCCCCATGCGCCGGCACTCCACATGCACCTCGTTCGAGTGCAGGTGCAGCGCATGGGCGATCAGGTGCTGCATCTCGCTCGGATGCTGGGTGGAGCAATGCACGTGCATCGTTCCGCCCTCCTTGGGGATGGCGTAGCTGATCTGCCCTTCCAGGTAGAACTGCTCCTGCCCGCCCACGTCGAGTTCGCCCTTGAGGCGATGCGGCGCGCCATCGATGGCCGCACGCACCTCGATGCCCTGCGCGCTGCGCTTCAGGTGCATCGGCGGCACCACGTACTGCCCGCGTTCGTGCGCCTGCTGAGGCGTGATCACCGGCTCGGCGGCCTCGACCTGCGCCGCCTCCTTGGCGCGCGCGGCGGCCCGACGCGCTTCGGTGCGGGTGCGGGCGATCACGGCGAACAGCGGCTGGCCCAGGTAGCGGATGTCGCCGTCGCACAGCAGCGGGTCGTCGTGGACGATCGAGCCGCAGTCGTTGGCGCCCGGGATGTCGGCGGCCGTGAGGACGTCCACCACGCCCGGCATCGCACGGATGGCATCGAGCGCGAGGCCGGTGAGCCGCCCGGCCGCCACGGGCGAGAGGCCCAATGCGCAGTGCAGCGTGCCGGCCAGCTCGGGCAGGTCGTCGGTGTAGGTCGCTTCGCCGGCCACGTGCAGGTGGGCGGATTCGTGTGGGCGGCTGATGCCCACGCGGGCGCCGTTGGCGAGTGCCTGGGCCTCGGCATCGGTGTCGATGCGCGCGGCCGTGTTGGCCAGGTAGTCGGCAAAGGCCTCCGCGGACTGCAGCAGGGCGGGGTCGATCGGCTTGTTCATGGTGGGCTCCCGTCGTTCAGGCGGCGACGTCGTGGGGCATGACACTCCACACGCTGGTGGCATCGGCACCCAGGGCATCCTGGGTGCGCGTTTCCAGCCACAGGCGCTGCAGCAGGTTCTGCGCGACCTGCAGGCGGTAGTCGGCGCTGGCGCGCATGTCCGACAACGGCTTGAAGTCCTGCGCCAGGGCCGCTTTGGCGGCATCGACGCTGGCCTGCGTCCAGGGCCGGCCGGTCAGTGCCGCCTCGGCCTGCGCGGCGCGTTTCACCGTGGCGGCCATGCCGCCGTAGGCCAGGCGCACGCTGCGCACCGTGTCGCCGTCGAGCTCGATCGCGAAGCCCGCGCACAGCGCCGAGATGTCGCAGTCGAAGCGCTTGCTGATCTTGTAGCCGCGCAGCTGGCGCTCGAAAGCAGCCAGCGGGATCGCCAGGCCCTGCACGAACTCGCCCGGCTCGAGCCGGTTCTTCATGTAGTCGACGTAGAAGTCGGGCAGCGGCATGCGGCGCACGGCTTCGCCTTTGCGCAACTCGATCTCGGCGTCCAGCGCCATGAGGATCGGCGGCGAATCGCCGATCGGCGAGCCGTTGGCGACATTGCCGCCCATCGTGCCCGCGTGCCGGATCGGCGGCGAGGCGAAACGCAGCCAGACGTCCTGCAGCGTGGGGGCGCGCTGCACGATCGCGCGCCAAGCCTCTTCAAGCGAGGCGCCGGCACCGATGTAGAGCGCGTCGCCCTCCTCGCCGACCCGCTTGAGTTCGGCCACGTCGCCCACGTACAGGATGTCGCCCAGGTCGCGGAACTGCTTGTTGACCCACAGGCCGACGTCGGTCGAGCCGGCCAGGATGCGCGCCTGAGGATGCGCCTCGCGCAGCGCCGCGAACTCGTCGAGCGTGACCGGCGCCATGAAGCGGTCGACGCGCTGGCCCAGCGGCGCGGCGTACTCGAAGGTGCTCGCATGCTTCAGGCCCTGCAGCGCAGCGACCACGGGTGCGGTGTCGAGCCGCACCGCGGGCAGGTCGAACATCTTCTGCCCGGCATCGAGGATCGGCCGGTAGCCGGTGCATCGGCACAGGTTGCCCGACAGCTCGTCCGCCAGTTGCTGGCGCGTGGGCGCGGTGCCCACTTCGCTGTGGTGCTCGTAGGCGGCCCACAGCGACATGACGAAGCCGGGCGTGCAGAAGCCGCACTGCGAGCCATGGCAGTCCACCATGGCCTGCTGCACCGGGTGCAGCTGGTGCACCGGGTGCTTGCTGTGGCGCTCGCCATCGTGGACATGGCCGCACTGGGCCTTCAGGTCCTCGACGGTGAAAAGGGCTTTGCCGTGCAATGTCGGCAGGAACTGGATGCAGGCGTTCACGGTCTGAAGCTGCAGGCCGCCGACCGCGCCGACCGCGCCGGGCGCGCCGCCGGCCGCCAGTTCCCCGATGACCACGGTGCAGGCGCCGCAGTCGCCCTCGTTGCAGCCCTCCTTGGTGCCGGTGCAGTGCGCGTCCTCGCGCAGCCAGTCGAGCACCGATCGGGTGGGGTGAACATCCCGGACCTCGACCACCTGGCCGCGGTGAAAGAAGCGGATGGGCTGCGCGGGACGGGCGTTGGGCGTGTCGTTCATGTGGGCATTCGTGGGCAGGCGACGGGCCGGCATGGCGTCCGGGCCCTGGCCGGGATGTTCGCCCCTGCACTGGCGCCAGGCATACGCGCCGCGTCATAGGGCTTATGCGCAGGCCGGTATGGAGCATACGGGTAAGCCCGCATGGGCGTCGAGCAATTCCCGCGCCACGCACCTCGCCGCGCCCCTGACTGCACCCGCGCGCCCCGCGCAGGTGCGCCGCCCTGCCCCTCAGCGACCGCCGGCCATCTCGCGCCGCGCAGGCAGCAGCGTGGGCAGGCCGCAGGGCAGGAACTGACCGTGACCCGCCTGCCCGAGGTAGCGCGCGCCGTCCCACACCACCTGGCCGCGCGCGATGGTCGTGCCGGGCCAGGCGGCCAGGCGCATGCCCTCGTAGGGCGTGTAGTCGACGGCATGGTGGAGCATGCCGTTGTTCAGCACGAACTCGCGCTCGTCCCAGATGACCAGGTCGGCATCGCCGCCCACGGCGATGGTGCCCTTGCGCGGGTGCAGCCCGTAGGCCTTGGCGGGGTTCGTGGCCGTCAGCTCCACGAATTTCTGCGGCGTGATGCGCCCGCCCAGCACACCCTCGGACCACAGCAGCGCCATTCGCGTCTCGATGCCGGGAATGCCGTTAGGGATGTGGTTGAAGGGCACTTCCTCGCCGGCGGGATGCTTGCCGCCCTCGCCCTCGAAGTTGTAAGGCGCATGGTCGGACGAGATCACCGTGAACAACCCGTCCGCCAGGCCGTCCCAGATCACCTGCTGGTTGGCCTTGTCGCGCGGCGGCGGGCTGCAGACGCACTTGGCGCCCTCGTAGCTGTCGTCGATGCCCAGGTCCTCGGCGGTCAGGAAGAGGTACTGCGGGCAGGTCTCGGCGAAGACCTGCAGCCCGTGCGCCCGACCCCAGCGGATCTGTTCGACC
Organism: Xylophilus ampelinus; assembly: GCF_901875635.1. GTDB lineage: Bacteria > Pseudomonadota > Gammaproteobacteria > Burkholderiales > Burkholderiaceae_C > Xenophilus. Next base: position 37,480 of record NZ_CABFMN010000103.1, read on the forward strand.
GCCTCGCGGCCCGACACGTGCACGATGAGGATCGGCACGTCGACCAGCTCCGACAGCGCGATCGCGCGGTGCGTGGCCTCGCGCTCCACCAGCAGCGGCCGGGCGTGCGCGTGATAGCGCGGCGCCGTCTTGCCCGCGGCCTGCAGCCGGCCGGTCAGCCAGGCGATGCAGTCGGAGTTCTCGGCGTGGATCATGGCCATGGCGCCATGGCTGCGTGCCACGTCCAGCACCTCGAGGATCTGCCGGTCGTCCAGCTTCATGTCGTCGTAGGTCATGTAGATCTTGAACGACGTGTAGCCCTCGGCGATCAGGGCCGGCAGTTCCTCCTTCAGCACCGTCGGCGTGGGGTCGCTCACGATGAGGTGGAAGGCATAGTCGATGCACGACTTGCCGTTCGCGCGGCGGTGGTAGTCGTCCACCGCCTCGCGCAGCGACTGGCCCCTGTGCTGAGCCGCGAAGGGGATCACCGTGGTGGTGCCTCCGCAGGCGGCCGAGCGCGAACCGGTGAGGAAATCGTCGGCCGACACCACCGGCGGGGCCTGCGGCTGGTCGAGGTGGCAGTGCGTGTCGACGCCACCGGGCGTCACGGCGCGGCCGGCCGCATCGATCTCGCGCGTGCCGGGGCCCAGGCCCAGCCCAAGCTGGACCACGCGCCCGTCGCGCACGCCGATGTCGCAGTGGAAGATGTCGCTGGCCGTCACGGCCTGCGCGTTGCGGATGACAAGGTCGAAGTCGGCCATGGCTCTCGGGTCGTCGGGTCAGCGCGCCATCGCGATGCGGGGGATCGGAGCCTTCTTCGTGCTGCGAGGCGCATAGCCCTTGCCGTAGTGGCGTTCCAGGCGCACCTGCACGAGGTTCCAGAGCGTCGTGAGCACGAGGTAGTAACAGGCCGCCACGCAGTAGAGCTCGAGCACCTCGAACTTCATCTGCATCAGCACCTGGCTGCGCCGCATGAGCTCTTCCATCGAGATCACCGACGCGAGCGAGGTCGCCTTGAGCAGCCCGTTCACCGAGTTGCCCAGCGGCGGGATGATGATGCGGATCACCTGCGGCAGCGTGACCAGGCGCAGCGTTGCCACGCGCGACAGGCTCAGCGCCTTGGCCGCTTCGACCTGGCCCTTGGCCACCGCCGAGAAGCCGGCGCGGATGGTCTCCGACAGGTAGGCCGCCTCGTTGAGGCTGAGCGCCAGCACCGCCGAGGTGAGCACGTCCAGCCGGATGCCCAGCTGCGGCAGGCCGGTGTAGATGATGACCAGCTGCACCAGCAGCGGTGTGCCGCGGAACACCCACACGTAGAAGCGTGCCGGTGCGTTGAACAGCCGGTTGGTCGACATGCTGCCCAGCGCCAGCGGCAGGGCCAGCACCAGGCCGATGGCGATGGTGGCGACCGTCAGGCCGATCGTGATGCCGACGCCGCCCAGCAGGTACGGGTTGACCAGGTACGACAGGAATGCGTCGACGTTGAACACGGCCGGTCCTCGGGATGCTTACTTGGGTGCCGGGCCGGTGCCGCGGATGGCGAAGTTCTTGACGTCCTTCAGGCGCGTCATCTTGAACTTGTCGAAGAGCTGGTCGTAGACGCCCTCGGCCTTCAGCTCGTCGAGCGCCTTGGCCGCGGCCTCGGCCGCGCCCTTGGTGCGGAAGGCGAGCGTGATGTCGGTGCCATTGATGCCGCTCAGCCACACCTTGGCGATGCCGCGTTCCTCGAAGGCCTTGGCGGTCTCGTCGATGTTGATGCCCGCCTCGAGCTGGCCGGCGCGCAGGGCCGCCGTCGTTTCCGATGCCGTGGCGAAGGTGCGGAAGTCGATGGTCTTCTCTCCCTTGGCGACCATGGCCGCGTTGTATTCGCGTGCCTTGCGCTCCTGGTAGGTGCCGGTCTCGATGCCCACCACATGGCCCGCGAGGTCTTCGAACTTGGCGATCTTCAGCTTGCTGCTAGGCACCGTGTAGATGCTCATGGCCTGCTGCCCGTAGGGAATCATGAACATGAGCTTGGAACGTTCCTCGGTCCAGAACATGCCGGTGTTGATGAGGTCGAAGCGGCCGGCCTGCATGGCAGGAATCATGGGCGGCATGTCCATGCGGATGAAGACGGGCTCCAGGCACAGCTTCTTGGCCACGGCCTTGCCGAGTTCGACGTTCAGGCCCTGCAGCTCACCCTTCTCGTCGACGAACTGCTGCGGCGGCAGCGTTGGGTTGATGGACATCTGCAGCTTGCCGGGCGTGACCAGCTGGTCGGCTGCGACCTTGGGCGTGCAGCTCTGCGCGAAGGCGGGAAGGGTAGCGACGGCACCGAGCACGAGGCCGGCGATGAGGTGGGTGTGTTTCATGATGGAGCGATGAAGCGGAGAGGTTGAAGAACGGAAAGCAGTTAGCAAGAAGCGGGCAAGCAGGAACGAAAGAGAAGAAAAAGAATTCGACTCAGAAGCTGTGAATGAATCGGCCGCGTTCGAGCGGCGCGCCAGGGCGGCGCCCATCGAGGCGCAAAGCGCAGCCATAGCTCGGGCTATGGCGAGCATTTGCAACGACGAGGGGCGTCGTCAGGGCGCGCCGAGCGGACGTGGTCGGTTCGTTCACAGCTTCTCAGCGCACTGCGTCATTGCGGCACGCGACGAGCGCTGCGTGCTGGGCCTCGATGACGCATTCGCCGCGCTGGTTCACGAGCTGCAAGGCCTCGGTCACCACGCCGCGCCCACCCTTGGACGACAGGCGCTTGTCGACGAACCGGAAGCTCACATGCACCTCGTCGCCGGCCACGACCGGCCGCACGAAGCGCACGCCGTCCCACCCCAACGAGGCGATGGAACTGTTCTCGTAGAGGCCCATCGCCGTCTTCAGGCCTTCCATGAGCGACAGGCCGAACAAGCCATGGGCAATGACGCCCGGGAAGCCACGCGACTTCGCATAGGCCGCATCGGTGTGCAGCGGATGGTGGTCCTGCGTGAGGTCGCAGAACTGTGTGATGGCTTCTGCACTGACGGTGTGCGCGTCGCTGTGCATTTCGGTGCCGACCACCACGTCCTCGAACCAGAGTTCCTTCGACGCGCTCATCGTGCCGCCTCCTGCTGATCCGCATCGCGCGCGACATGGCGCGGCGGCTGCGCGACGAAGGCGTCGTGCAGGCCCATCGGCCCGCCGCGGAAGATGCGCGCGTCCATCGTCCTGAGCGATTCGCTCACGCGGACGTCGAAGCCGATGTGGTCGAGCACGTCCTCCTTCAGGCGAGCGCCCGGTGCGATCTCGGTCAGCACGATGCCGTCGGCCTCGAGCTCGAAGACCGCGCGGTCGGTGACGAAGCTCACCTGCTGGCCGCGCTCGCGCGCCAGCTTTCCCGAGAAGCTGATCTGCCCCACCGTGGGCACGAACTTGCGGAACTTGCCGTCGCGGTGGATCGCGAGCTGGCCGCCTTCCACCCGCACATCGGCGTCGCCGCCCGTGAGCGAGCCGCTGAACACCAGCCGGCGGGTGTTCTGCGTGATGTTGATGAAGCCGCCCGCGCCGTCGTAGCGGCGGCCGAAGCGCGTGACGTTGACGTTGCCTTCGGCATCGACCTCGGCGAAGGACAGGAAGGCGCAGCTGAGGCCGCCGCCGTCGTAGAAGTCGAACTGGTAGCCCTGGTCGAGGATGACGCGCGGGTTCACCGCCGTGCCGAACTCGCGGGCATGGCCAGGCACGCCGCCCACCACACCCGATTCCACCGTGAGCGTGATGAGCTCGTCGATACCTTCTTCCGCGGCGACGTTGGGGATCATGGCCGAGATGCCGACGCCCAGGTTCACCACGTCGCCCGGCCGCAGCTCGAAGGCGGCGCGGCGCGCGATGACGCGGCGCGCATCCAGCGGGTCGGGCGCGATGCCCGACGCGGGCAGGCGCGTCTCGCCGCAGCGAGCCGGGTCGTAGCGCGTGGTGTAGGTCTGCAGCTGCTCGGGCTCGACCACCACGTGATCGATCAGGAAGCCGGGGATCTTCACCATGTGCGGATGCAGCGTGCCGCGGCGCACGCGCCGCTTGACCTGGCAGATCACCAGGCCGCCGGCGTTGTGCACGGCCTGCGCCATCGACAGGTCCTCGCGCGCGGTGGCCTCGTGCTCCATGCTCACGTAGCCGTCCTCGTCCACCGAGGTGCCGCGGATGAGCGCCACCGTGGGCACGCCCGGTGCGCGGTAGAACAGGTAGTCGGCACTGGCCACGTGCACGCGCTCGACCAGCGGCTCGGTGGTGCGCGCGTTCATGCGGCCGCCGTCCTGTTCGGGGTCCATGTAGGTGCCCAGGCCCACGTGCGTGAGGATGCCGGGCTGGCGGCCGGCCATCGCGCGGCACAGGTGCGTCATCACGCCCTGGGGGAAGTTGTATGCCTCGACCTCGTTGTTCACGATCATCTGGATGAACGGGAGCTGCATGCCGAAGTTGCCGCCGATGACGCGCTTCACCAGGCCCGGGTGCGCGAAGCGGCACAGGCCCTTCTCGGTCAGCGCGCCCACGCCGGTGATGTGGAACAGCGTGATGGCCTGAGGCCCCTGCCCGGCGAGGAAGCGGCGTTCGACGGCTTCGAAGAGCGCCTCGGGCACGCCCGAGCCGCCGTTGCCGCCAGTGATGACGAAGTCGCCATCGCGGATGAGGGCTGCGGCCTCGTCGGCCGTGATGCAACTAATCATGGCGCGCTCCCTCAGGCCAGTTCTTTCTCGACCTGGCGCGCGATGATCACGCGCTGGATCTGGTTGGTGCCTTCGTAGATCTGCGCCAGGCGCACGTCGCGGAACAGGCGCTCGATGCGGTAATCGCGCGAGTAGCCGTTGCCGCCGTGGATCTGCAACGCGTTCGACACGTGCTTCATCGCCATGTCGGTGGTGAAGAGCTTGGCGTGCGCGGCTTCCTTGGCGTAGGGCTGGCCGGCGTCGTACAGGCGCGCGGCATGGTGGATCAGCAGCCGCGCGGCCGCGATGTCGGTGGACATGTCGGCCACCATGAACTGGATGGCCTGGAAGCCCATGATCGGGCCGCCAAACTGCTTGCGCGTGGTGGCGTAGGCCACGGCATCCTCCATCGCGGCCTGTGCCATGCCCAGGGCCATGGACGACATCAGCAGCCGGCTGAAGTTGAAGTTGCCCATGGCCGTCTTGAAGGCCGTGTTCTCGGCGCCGATCATGGCCTCTTCGGGCACGAGCACGTCCTCGAGGATGATCTGGCAGTCCTCCAGGCCGTGCATGCCCAGCAGTTCCTCGTTCTTGCCGCGGCTCACGCCCTGCTGGCGTGCATCGACCATGAAGCAGCTGATGCCCTTGTGGCCCGCGTCCTTGCCGGTGCGTGCGAAGACCATGATGCGGTCGGCCACGCCGCCCAGCGTGACCCAGGCCTTGGTGCCGTTGATGACCCAACCGTCGGCCGTGCGCCGGGCCGAGGTGGTGATGCTCGCCGTGTCCGAACCGTAGTCGGGCTCGGTCATGGCCGTGGCCATGAGGATCGAGCCGTCGAGGATGCCGGGGATGAGCGCCTTCTGGCTCTCGTTGCCGTGGTGGTGCAGGAAGAGCGCCGCCTCGACCGGGATCGCGAAGGCGTTGCCGATGGCGCCCGAGCAGCGCGCCAGCTCTTCCATCACGAGGCAGGTGCCGACGGTGTCGAAGCCCGAGCCGCCAGCGGCTTCGGGCAGGCTGGTGCCGAACAGGCCCAGCTCGGCCATGCCGCGGTAGAGGGTGCGGTCGAAGGCGTCCTCGCGGTCGATGGCGGCGGCGCGCGGCAGCACCTCGGCCTCGGCAAAGCGGCGCGCGGTGTCGCGCAGGGAGATCTGGTCTTCGGTGTAGAAGTGGCTCATGTCGGGCTCAGGCGGCGGGGTGGGCGGCCAGTTCGTCGCTGGCGAGGTGGCCGTCGTGCGCGACCTCGTCGCGCTCGCGGTCGAGGAAGTACACCGCCACGTTGTGGCCGGTGGTGTCGAAGCAGGCGGCCAGGGCCGGCGTGACGGCCTCGGCGACGGCGCGCCGCTCGTCCGGGGTGCGGCGGTAGGCGTGCACTTTCACGAACACGCGCGAGCCGGCGTCGGGCTGGCCCAGTTCGCCCTCGTGCGCATAGTCGGCGCGCTCGATGGGCTGGAAGTAGATCGTGACGGTGGACGGCGCGACGCCGAAGCCGTCGACGATGCCGCGCGTCACGACGCCGGCGAGTTCTCGTTTGCGGGAGCTGTCGGCGCGGGGCGCCAGGATTTCGACGTAGGGCATGCGGTTCAGGGGTTGGAGAGGTTCAGGCAGGACGCGCGCTCGATCAGGCGCGAGCCCACGCGGTATTCGCGGCCGCTGTTGGCCACGCCGCCCAGGCGCTGCATCAGGCGGTCGACGGCGAGGTTGGCCATCTCGGCCGCGCCGCTGTCCACCACGCTGATGGCCGGGCGCTGCCACTCGAACCAGGGCGAGTCTTCGTAGAAGAGCAGCGACAGGTCCTGCGGCACCGAGATGCCGCGCTCGGCGATCACGCGCAGCACGCCGACCGAGGACTCGTGGTTGGCGACGAACAGCGCCGTCGGCGGCTCGGGCAGCGACAACAACGCGTTGGCCGCGGCGACGCCGGTGGCCGGCAGGTAGCGGCCGGTCTGGACGAGGGCCGGATCGATGGGCAGGCCCGCTTCCTGCAAGGCACGGCGGTAGCCCGCCAGGCGCTCCTTGCCGGAGGTGGTCTCGCCGGGGCCGACGATCAGCCCGATGCGCAGGTGCCCCAGCCCCAGCAGGTGGCGGGTGCCGTTGTAGGCGCCGTCGAGGTCGCCGGCCAGCACCGATTCGAGCGAGGCGCCTTCGACCCGGCGCACCGCGCAGATCACCGGGATCTCGGCGTGCTCCATGGCCAGCAGTTGTGCGCCGTTGGCGCCCGTGGGCACGGCGATCAGGCCGTCGACACCGTGGTCGACGAGCGTGCGCAGGATCTCCTTCTCCTGCGCCGCGTCGTCGCCGCTGATGCTGAGGATGACCTGGTAGCCCGCGGCCTGCACGCGCGCCTGCACCACCGAGGCCAGCACCTGGAAGGAGGCGTTGTCGAGGTTGTGGACCGTGAGGCCGACCAGGCGCGAGCTCTTGGTCTTGAGCGCGCGGGCGAAGGTGTTGATGCGGTAGCCCAGCGCCGCCGCGACCTGCACCACGTGGCGCTGGGTCACATGGTTGATCAGGCTGGAGCCCGCCAGCGCCCGGGAGGCCGTGGCCACGGATACGTCGGCGGCTCGCGCGACGTCGCGCAATGTCACCGCCATGGTGCATTCCCTCGGGCGCCCCAAAACTGGGCATTTATTGCAATCGATTGCATTTCCAAATCCTAACTCTGCCAGGGCATATTTTGCAATTCCATGACGTTCCAGTCGGATTCATGTCGATTTGATTGCAATCGATTGCAATGATGTTCCATACTGACCGCCTTCATCGACCCGTGGATCGACATGGCCTTGCATCTCTCCGGCGGCGGCGTCTGGCCCGCCACCCTTACCCCTTTCACGCCTGAAGGCGGCATCGACGCCGCCGCGCTCCAGGCCCATGTCGCGCAAGTCGCCGGCACGCGCGGCGTGCGTGCCGTGGTCGTCAACGGCCATGCGGGCGAGACGAGCTCGCTCGACTTCGCCGAGCGCAGCGACGTGATCGCGCTCGCGGTCGAAGCGGCCGGCGATGTGCCCGTGGTGGCCGGCGTGGTGGCGGAAGACCCGCGCGACGCCTGCCGGCTGGCCCGCGAGGCCGCAGCCTCCGGCGCGAGCGGTCTGCTGCTCTTCCCGCCCGCGCTCTTCGCCAATGGCGCCGCGCTGCGGCCCGACATGGTTCGTCGCTTCGTGGGCGACGTGGCGGCCGCGAGCGACCTGCCGATCGTGCTGTTCCAGCTCTCGCGCGCCTCGGGCCAGGCCTTCGCGCCGGCACTGATGCAGCGGCTGTGCGAAGAAGTACTGCAGATCGTGGCCGTGAAGGACGGCAGCGACTCGCCCGAGCTCTACGAAGACGTGCTGGCGGTGCTGCGTGGCCTGCCGCGCCCGGTGGCCATGCTCACCAGCAACAATGGCTGGCTGATGGCCTCGCTGGCCTGCGGGGGCGACGGCATCCTGTCGGGCCTGGGCAGCGTGGCGGCGCCGCTCCTGGTCGCGCTGCACGAGGCGATGGCCACCGGCGACCTGGCCACGGCGCGCGAGGTGAATGCGCGCCTGGTGCCGCTGTGCCGCGCCTTCTACCGTGCGCCGGGGGTCGACATCCACAACCGCATGAAGACCGCCCTGAAGCTGCTGGGCCGCCTGCCGCACGCCGCGCCGCGCCTGCCGCTGCTGCCGCTGGACGATGCGGAGACCACGCGCATCCATGCGGCGCTCGTTGCGGCCGGTCTGCTCACCGCGTGAAAGAACGAATCCATATGAAGACCTTCCGCGGCACCTACACCATCATGGTCACGCCCTTCGACGCCGAAGGCGCGGTGGACCTCCCCACGCTGGAGCGCTACGTCGACTGGCAGATCGAGGCCGGCATCCACGGCCTCATTCCGCTGGGATCGACCGGCGAGTTCCTATCGCTGAGCGACGAGGAGTTCGAGCAGGTCGCGACCACCGTGATCCGCCGCGCGGCGGGGCGCGTGCCGGTCCTCATCGGCACCACGGCCGAGGACACGCGCGTGGCGATCCGACGCAGCCGCCAGGTCGAGGCCCTGGGTGCCGACGGCGTGATGGTGCTGCCGCCCTTCTACTGCACGCCCACCGATGCCGAGGTGCTGGCGCACTACCGCGCCATCTCGGACGCGATCGGCATCCCGATCATGGTCTACAACAACCCGGTCGTGACCAACATCGACCTGCGCCCGCCGCTGGTGGCCCGGTTGTCGGAGATCGACAACTGCCGCTACATCAAGGAATCGACGCTGGAAGTGACGCGCGTGCGCGACATCGTGCGCCTGACCGATGGCCGCATGAACGTGTTCGGCGGGATCATGGGTTACGAGTCCTACGTCGAGGGCGCCGTGGGCTGGGCGGCCGTGCCCTCCAACGGTGCGCCGGGCGAGATGGCACGCATCCACGACCTCGTGCAGGCAGGCCGTTTCGTGGAGGCCCGCGAGATCGCCTTCCGCCACTTCCCCATGATCGACTTCGTGGCCGGCCAATCGTACGTGGCGGGCACCAAGGCGCTGCTCGCGGCGATGGGCCTGCCGGTGGGCAACCCGCGCCCGCCGCGCCTGCCGCTGGATGCCGAAGGCCATGCCGCCGCCCGCCGCATCGTGGCCGAGCTGGGCCTGAGCGCCACCCTCCCCTCGTCTTCCTGAACTGCGGAGCACATCGCATGAACACCTTGCCATCTCCCAGCGCGCCGGCGGCCTCGCCCGAGGCGGCAGAACTCGTCATCCGCATGGTCGGCGTGCAGAAGTGGTACGGCGACTTCCAGGTGCTCAAGGACATCGACCTCGAGGTCCGCCGCGGCGAGCGCATCGTGATCTGCGGCCCCTCGGGTTCGGGCAAGTCGACGCTGCTTCGCTGCATCAACCGGCTCGAGGAGCACCAGGACGGCAACATCGTCGTCAACCGCATCGAACTCACCAACGACATGCGCCGCATCGACGCGGTGCGGCGCGACGTGGGCATGGTGTTCCAGCACTTCAACCTGTTCCCGCACCTGACCATCCTCGAGAACTGCACGCTGGCGCCGATCTGGAGCAAGAAGTACACGCCCAAGGAAGCGAAGGACGTGGCCATGGCCTACCTGGAGCGCGTTCGCATCCCGGAACAGGCCCACAAATGCCCGTCGGAGCTCTCGGGCGGCCAGCAGCAGCGCGTGGCGATCGCCCGTGCGCTGTGCATGGGCCCCAAGGTGATGCTGTTCGACGAGCCCACCTCGGCGCTCGACCCGGAGATGGTCAAGGAGGTGCTCGATACCATGGTGTCGCTGGCCGAGGACGGCATGACCATGCTGTCGGTCACGCACGAGATGAACTTCGCGCGCCAGGTGGCCAACCGCGTCATCTTCATGGACCGGGGCAGCATCGTCGAGCAGGCTCCGCCGCAGGAGTTCTTCAGCAACCCGCGCCACGAGCGCACGCGCCTCTTCCTCAGCCAACTGCTCGATTGATGCTTCTCCCATGACCCGCATCCGCATCCAGGCCGCCGGCCACAGCTTCATCGCCGAAACGCATCCCGACGCGCCGAAGACGGTCGAAGCCTTCCTCACCCTGCTGCCCTACCGGCAGAAGATCATCCATGTGCGCTGGAGCGGCGAAGGCTGCTGGGTGCCGCTGGGCGAGTGGAAGCTCGAGCTCGGCGGCCAGCCGGTGGGCTTCGAGAACCACACCAGCCACCCCTCGGTGGGCGACATCCTGTTCTACCCCGGCGGCTACAGCGAGACCGAGATCATCATGGCCTACGGCGCCTGCAGCTTCGCCAGCAAGATGGGGCAGCTCGCGGGCAACCACTTCCTGACGATCGTGGAGGGCAAGGAGAACCTGCGTGCCCTGGGCGTGAAGGTGCTGTGGGAAGGCGCCCAGGACATCGTCTTCGAGCGCATCGACTGAAACGCCGGGCGCGGGGCCTCAACCCGCCTCGCCGAACAGCCCGACGATCAGCTGGCGCAGCCAGCGGTTGGCCGCGTCGTCCTCGAAGCGCCGGCTCCAGTGCAGCGAGACGCCGAAGTCGCGCAGCGGGAAGTCGGGCTGCACGATCGCGAAGCCCGCGCCCTCGCCGAAGCTGCGCGCGATGTTGCGCGGCATGACCACCGCGAGGTCGGTCTCGCGCACGATGGCCGGCAGCACCATGAAGTGCTCGGTCACGAGCCGCACGCGGTCGTCCAGCCCCAGCAGCTCCAGGATGCGCAGCGTGTCGGTGTGGGTGCGCACGGCCACGTAGTCGAGCGTTCGCAGCGCCTTCAGCAGCGCCGCGCCGCGCAGGCGCCGGCGCGCGAAGGGGTGGTCGGCGCGCAGCAGCACGATGTAGCGGTCCTGCAGCAGGTGCTGGCGCCGCGTGTCCTTCACCTTGGGCAGGAAGCCGAAGGCGAAGTCGACGCGGCCTTCGTCGAGCGCCACGGCGATGTCCGCCGGGCGCAGCGGCAGTGTCTCGATCCGCACGCCCGGCGCCGTCTCGCGCAGGCGCTGCATCAGGGGCGGCAGGAAGCGGCTCTCGCCGATGTCGCTCATGTGGATGCGAAAGCTGTGGCTCGACGCTGCAGGATCGAAGCGGCCGGGCTCGGCCAATGCCTGCGCCAGCGTGCCCAGCGCGGCCTGCACCGCGGTGGCCAGCCGCTCGGCGCGCGGCGTGGGCGCCACGCCGCCGGGCGCCCGGGTGAACAGCGCATCGCCCAGCGCCAGGCGCAGCCGCGTCAGGCCGTGGCTCGCGGCGGGCTGCGTGATGCCCAGCGCCTCCGCCGCGCGGCCGACGTTGCGGCTGCGGTAGACGGCGTCGAACAGGCGCAGCAGGTTGAGGTCGAGTTGGTCGATATGCATGGCGTGCATGTCGGATAGCGGCTTCATTGTATTGAGCGCACGAAGCCGCGGCCCCACACTGCGCCCGCTGCGTCGACCGACGTGGCCCACGATCGACACGTACACACCGGAGACACGGGCTTGGAAGTTTCCTTCAGCAAGGAGGTGCGCGCGCTGCGCCTGGGCGCCGGCGACACCTTCCACGGCGAGGGCATCCTCGCCATCACCAAGGGCCTGCTGCAGGCCGGCGTGGCCTACGTCGGCGGCTACCAGGGGGCGCCGGTGTCGCACCTGCTGGACGTGATGGTCCAGGGCAAGGACTACATGGACGAGCTCGGCGTGCACGTCGAGGCCTGCTCCAACGAGGCCTCGGCCGCCGCGATGCTGGGCGCCTCGATCCACTACCCCTTGCGCGGTGCCGTGACCTGGAAGTCCATCGTCGGCACCAACGTGGCGGCCGACGCGCTGTCCAACCTGGCCTCGCCCGGCGTGCGGGGCGGGGTGCTGGTCGTGGTGGGCGAGGACTACGGCGAAGGCGCCAGCGTGATCCAGGAACGCACGCACGCCTATGCCCTCAAGTCCAGCCTGTGCCTGCTCGATCCGCGGCCCGACCTGCCGGTGATGGTGCGCATGGTGGAGGAAGGCTTCAACCTCTCCGAAGCCTCGAACATGCCCTGCGTGATGGAACTGCGCATCCGAACCTGCCACGTGCGCGGCAGCTTCGACTGCAAGGACAACCGGGCGCCGGCCGTGTCGACCCGCGCCCTGATGACCGAGCCGGCCGGCTTCGACTACGACCGCCTCGCGCACCCGCCCGTGACCTTCGGCCACGAGAAGCGCAAGACGGCCGAGCGCATCCCGGCCGCGCAGCGCTACATCGCCGAGCAGGGCCTGAACGAACTCATGCCCGGCCGGCGCGACGATCTCGGCATCGTGGTGCAGGGCGGGCTGTACAACGCGCTCGTCCGCGCCCTGCAGCAGCAGGGACTGGCCGATGCCTATGGCGAGAGCGAGATTCCGATCCTCGTGCTCAACGTCACCTACCCCCTGGTGCCTGAGCAGGTGGCGGAGTTCGCAGCGGCCAAGCGCGCACTGCTGGTGGTCGAGGAAGGCCAGCCCGAGTACATCGAGCAGGACATCGCCACGCTGCTGCGCCGTCGCGACCTGCAGACGGCCCTGCACGGCAAGGACCTGCTGCAGATGGCCGGCGAGTACACGACCGAGGTGATGGCGCGCGGCGTCGGCGCCTTCGCCGCACGCTACCTGCCCGCCACGGCGCAGACCGAATCGGCGTCGCAGTGGCTGGCCGGCAACGACGAGCGGCGCCGTGCGGTGGCCGCGATGCTGGGCCGGCCGCTGCCCGCGCGACCGCCGGGCTTCTGCATCGGCTGCCCGGAGCGGCCGGTGTTCTCGGCCCTCAAGCTGGCGCAGCAGGAGGTCGGGCCGGTGCACGTGGCGGCCGACATCGGCTGCCATGCGCTGGGCACCTTCGAGCCCTTCGGCACCGGGCACTCGATCCTGGGCTACGGCATGAGCCTGGCCAGCCGCGCGGGCGTCTCGCCCATGATGCAGCGGCGCGTCCTGTCGATCATGGGCGACGGCGGCTTCTGGCACAACGGGCTGCTCACCGGCGTGCAGAGCGCGCTCTTCAACGGCGACGATGCGGTGCTGCTGATCTTCAAGAACGGGTACACCAGCGCCACCGGCACGCAGGACATCATCTCCACGCCCGACGAGGAGGTGAAGGCCCGCGCCGAGGACAAGCAGCAGAGCCTGGCGCACAAGAACCAGACCATCGAGAGCACGCTCAACGGCCTGGGCGTGAAATGGATGCGCACGGTCCACACCTACGAGGTGGAGGCCATGCGCGCCACGCTGACCGAGGCCTTCACCAGCCCCTTCGAGGGCCTGAAGGTGATCATTGCCGAGGGCGAGTGCCAGCTGGAGCGCCAGCGCCGCATCAAACCCTGGATCGCCAGCCTGCTCAAGAAGGGCGAGCGCGTGGTCCGCGTGAAGTACGGCGTCGACGAGGATGTGTGCAACGGCGACCACGCCTGCATCCGGCTGTCGGGCTGCCCCACGCTCACGCTCAAGGACAACCCCGATCCGCTCAAGGTCGACCCGGTCGCCACCGTGATCGACGGCTGCGTCGGCTGCGGCCTGTGCGGCGCCAACGCGCATGCCGCCACGCTGTGCCCGAGCTTCTACCGCGCGGAGGTGGTGCAGAACCCCAAGTGGTACGAGCGGCTGCTGCACACGCTGCAAGGCACGGTGGTGCGCGCGCTGCGCCCGGCCTGAGGACACACGATGAACGACACCCACACATCCCCCCGTCCCATCACCCTGCTGCTGTGCGCCCTGGGCGGCGAGGGCGGCGGCGTGCTGACCGAATGGCTGATCGAGGCGGCGCGCCACGCCGGTCATGCGGCTCAGAGCACCTCCATCCCCGGCGTGGCACAGCGCACCGGTGCGACGACCTACTACGTCGAGGTGTTCCCGGTGCCGCTCGCGCAGCTGAACGGCCGTCGCCCGGTGTTCAGCCTGACACCGGCTGCCGGCACGCTCGATGCCGTGGTCTCGTCCGAGCTGATGGAGTCGGTGCGCCAGGTCGGCCACGGCATGGCCAGCGCCGAGCGCACCTGTGTCATCACCTCCATCGGCCGCAGCCTGACCACGGCCGAGCGCATGGTGCCCGGCGACGGCCGCGTGGACGCCGAGCGCCTGCTGGAGGTGGTGCGGCGCTTCAGCCGCGAGCACCACCTGCTCGACATGGGTGCGCTGGCGCGCAGCAACGGCACCGTCGTCAGCAGCGTGATGCTGGGCGCCATCGCCGGCAGCAGCCTGCTGCCCTTCGGCCGCGAGAGCTTCGAGGCCGCGATCCGCGGGCCCGAGGCCACGCCCGGCGGCGCCGCCCAGGCCAGCCTGCGCGGCTTCGCGGCGGCCTTCGACGCTGTCGCGGCGGCGCGCGCGCAGGCCGCGATGGTCGAGCGCTTGCTATCGAAAGAAGAGCACGCTGCGCCCGCCCCGCGGGCGCTGGATCCCGATTTGGCTCGAAATTTTCCAAACGCCGCGCACGAGATGCTGGCCCTGGGCCACGCCCGCGTGCTCGACTACCAGGATGGGGCCTATGCGCGCCTGTACGTCGACCGGCTGGCGCGCGTGCTGCAGGCCGAGCAAGCGGCCGACCCGGCGAGCCAGGAGGACCATGCCATCACGCGCGAGATGGCGCGCTGGCTCGCGCTCTGGATGGCCTTCGACGACATCGTGCGCGTGGCGGCGCTGAAGGCCCGCGCCAGCCGCGCCGAACGCGTGCGCACCGAGGTGAAGGCCGGCGACGACGACCTGCTGCGCGTGTACGACCACTTCAAGCCCGGCGTGCCCGAGTTCGCCGCCCTGCTGCCGCCGGCGCTGGCGAAGCGGCTGAACGCATGGGATGCGGCGCGGCAGCGGCGCGGCCTGCAGCCCTGGGCGATGCCGCTGAAGGTGGGCAGCCATTCGGTGCTGGGCATGGCCGCGCTGCGCATGCTCGCCTCGCTCAAGGGCCTGCGCCGGCGCGGCAGCCGTTTCGCCGAGGAACAGGCGCTGATCGAGCGCTGGCTGGCGGCCGTGGAATCCGGCACGCGTGAAGGCTGGGACCTGGGCCACGAGCTGGCGCTGTGCGGCCGGCTGATCAAGGGCTACGGCAGCACCAACGAGCGCGGCAAGACGAACCTGCTGCACATCGTCGACCACCTGGCGCGCAGCCCCGGCCGCACGCCCGCCGAGCGGGCGGCCGCCGTCGCCGCCGCACGCACCGCCGCAC
>NZ_CABFMN010000104.1 GCF_901875635.1 Xylophilus ampelinus
AACACCGGGTCGCGCACCGCCGGGCGTGGCTCGCCGTCGTGGGTTGCTCTGATTTTGATAGCTGGTGGCGCAGGACTGGCGGGCGTTCCGGCCGTTTTTGGCATTCCATTGGCAGCGTATGTCTCGGTCGGCCTGCTGCTGGTGGGCGGCATCGCCGGCCTGCCCTGGCTGATCGAGGCGGTGTACGACCGGCTCGCGCCGCGGCTGGGGCAGCGCCTGCTGCCGATGTTGGCCATCGAACGCGCGAGGCGCATGCGGGGCACGGCCGCGGTGGCAGTGAGCGGCGTGGTCGCGAGCCTGGCGCTCTCGGTCGCGCTGACGGTGATGGTGGCGAGCTTCCGCGAATCGGTGACGCAGTGGCTCGACGTGGTGCTGCCCGCCGACCTGTACCTGCGCGCGGCCGGCGCCGGCGGTGCGTCGACCGACGCTGCGCCCTTCGACACCGCGCTGGTGCAGCAGATGGCACAGCTCCCCGGCGTGGCGCGGGCCAGCACCCTGCGCACGCGCAGCCTGCTGCTCGATGCCGCGCGGCCGCCCGTCACGCTGATCGCGCGCGCCATCGATCCCGACGACGCCGCGCGCTCGCTGCCGCTGGTCGGGCCTGCCCTGCCCGTGCCCGCCGGGCGCATCGGCCTGTACGTGAGCGAGCCGATGGTGGCGCTGTATGGCTTGCGGCCGGGGCAGGACTGGCCGGAGCTTTCCAGGGCTTTTGAGCGCAGTGCCGGGCCGTCCTCGGCAAGCGAACGCGCCCTCGGGGGGCAGCAAGGACACGACGTGCCGCGCATGGGGGCCACACCTTCGGCTGCAGCGCCCGACCAGCCTGCGCAAGGCGCTACTTTTTTCATCGCGGGCGTGTGGCGCGACTACGTTCGCCAGTTCGGCGCCGTGACGATGGACAGCGCCGACTTCATCCGCCTCACCGGCGATCGGCGCGTGAGCGACATTGCGCTGTGGCTCGCGCCCGGCGCGCGCGAGGCCGACGTGCAGCAGGCCGCGCGCGCCGTCGCGGCCAAGGCCTTCGGCGGCGACGCCAACGCCATCGAGTTCTCGTCCGTCGCGCAGATCCGCACCAACTCGCTGCGCATCTTCGACCGCAGCTTCGCCGTCACCTACTGGCTGCAGGCCGTGGCCATCGCCATCGGCCTGTTCGGTGTGGCGGCCAGCTTCAGCGCCCAGGTGCTGGCGCGGCGCAAGGAGTTCGGCCTGCTGGCGCATTTGGGCCTCACGCGGCGCCAGGTGTTGGCCGTGGTCGCCGGAGAAGGCGCGGCGTGGACCGCCGTCGGTGCCGTCGCCGGGCTCGCGCTGGGGCTGGCCGTATCCGTCGTGCTGGTGAAGGTGGTCAACCCGCAGAGCTTCCACTGGAGCATGGACCTGCTGGTGCCATGGGGCCGGCTGTCGCTGCTGTGCGGGGCGGTGGTCGTGGCCGGCACCGTCACGGCCTGGCTGGCGGGGCGCGCGGCGGCCTCGCGGGAGGCGGTGTTGGCGGTGAAGGAGGATTGGTGAGCGCTATGCTGGACCGCCCCCGTTTCCATCCACAGCAACCATTCCGATGAGCGTCACGTCCCCCAGGCTCCCCACCGCCATCCGCCGCATCGAAGCCGACTACCAACGCAGTGCCGACACGCACCTGATCCCGCTGCCACTGCCGGCCTTCGCCGCGGCGGGCATCGACCTGTACCTGAAGGACGAGTCCACGCACCCGACAGGCAGCCTCAAGCACCGCCTCGCACGCTCGCTCTTCCTCTACGCGCTGGTGAACGGCTTCGTGCGCGAGGGCACGACGATCGTCGAGGCCTCCAGCGGCTCGACGGCCGTGAGCGAAGCGTATTTCGCGCGCCTGCTGGGCCTGCCCTTCGTGGCGGTGATGCCGCGCAGCACCTCGCCCGAGAAGATCGCGCAAATCGCCTTCTACGGCGGCCGCTGCCACTTCGTCGACCATGCGAACGAGGTCTACGAGGCGGCGCGCGCAGTCGCGGCGCAGGCGCCCGGCCCGGGCGGCGGGCACTACATGGACCAGTTCACCAACGCCGAGCGCGCGACGGACTGGCGGGGCAACAACAACATCGCCGACAGCATGTTCCAGCAGATGGCGCGCGAACGGCATCCGGTGCCGGCGTGGATCGTGGTGGGCGCAGGCACGGGCGGTACCAGCGCGACGATCGGGCGCTACGTGCGCTACCGCTGCCACGACACGCAGGTGGCGGTGGCCGACCCCGAAGGCTCGGTCTTCGGCGCGTACTTCCGCAGCGGCGATGCAACCCTCACGGCGCCGGGCTCGCGCATCGAAGGCATCGGCCGGCCGCGTGTGGAGCCCAGCTTCGTGCGCACCCTGGTCGACCGCATGGTCGAGGTGCCCAACCCCGACTCGATCGCCGCGATGCGCGTGCTGTCGACCCTGCTGGGCCGCAAGGTCGGCCCCTCCACCGGCACCAACTTCGTCGGCATGCTGGCGCTGGCGCAGGAGATGCGCGCCGCGGGCCGGCAGGGCTCGATCCTCTCGCTGCTGTGCGATGCGGGCGAGCGCTACCTGCCGACGTACCACGACGCGGGCTGGGCCACAGCGCAGTTCGGCGACTGCGCGGCGGCGCAGCAGCGCATCCAGGCTTCGCTGGCCTGAACGCGCCACCGCTCGCGATGCTGACCCGTCGACACACCCTGGCGCTGCTGCCCGCACTGGCCTGGGCCACGTCGGCACGCGCGTTGCCGCCACGCGCGCTGCAGTTCCCGCGCGACTTCGGCAGCCATCCAGAGCTGCGCACGGAGTGGTGGTACATCACCGGCCATGCCGAGGCGAACGATGGACGGCGCTTCGGTTTCCAGGTCACCTTCTTCCGCTCGCGCGTGGATGCGGCGCAGCCGATGCGCTCGGCCTTCGCGGCGAAGCAGTTGCTGTTCGCGCACGCGGCGGTG
The DNA here is from genome assembly GCF_901875635.1 of Xylophilus ampelinus. Taxonomy (GTDB): domain Bacteria; phylum Pseudomonadota; class Gammaproteobacteria; order Burkholderiales; family Burkholderiaceae_C; genus Xenophilus. Next base: position 2,911 of record NZ_CABFMN010000104.1, read on the forward strand.
ACGGACTTGCAAGGGCGCCAGCTGCGGCACGAGCAGCGGATCGCGCGCGCCGGCTTCGGCATCGCGAGCGCCTCCGAAGTCGACACCGACGTGCGGCTGCGAGACTGGTCGCTGGTGCGCGATGCCGCCAACGGCCGCTACCAGGCCGAGGTGGCGGCCGATGCCGGCGCCGAGGGCTTCGGCCTGTCGCTGCGCTTCGCGCCCACGCAGCCGCTGCTGCTGCAAGGGAGCGCCGGCCTGTCACGCAAAGGGCCGGATGCGTCGCAGGCCAGCTACTACTACAGCGAGCCTCAACTGGCCGTGCAGGGCCGCATCGCGCTGCAGGGGCAGGCTCCGCTCGAGGTGACCGGCCGTGCCTGGCTGGACCACGAATGGAGCGAGGCGCTGATGCATCCCGAGGCCGTGGGCTGGGACTGGATCGGCATGAACCTCGACGACGGCAGCGCCCTCACCGCCTTCCGGCTGCGGCGGCGCGACGGGTCGGCGCTGTGGGTTGGCGGGTCGTGGCGCGCGGCGGGCGGCGTGGTGCAGGCCTTCGGGCCGCGGGACGTGCGCTTCACGCCCGGCCGCGTGTGGGCCAGCCCGCGCTCGGGCGGACGCTATCCGGTGCAGTGGACGATCGACACGCCGGCAGGACGCTTCGAGGTGGCGTCGCTGCTCGACGACCAGGAGCTGGACAGCCGCGGCTCGACCGGCGCGATCTACTGGGAAGGCCTGAGCGCGCTGCGCGATGCGCAGGGCCGCACCGTCGGGCATGGCTACCTGGAAATGACGGGCTACGTGGCGGCGCTGCGGCTCTGAGACGCCGGCCGGTTGCCGGCACCTTGCTATGAAATCGATAGCTGCTCGCGCAAGCAGGGCGGGCGCTTCAGGCCGATTTGGCTTGAAGAACGGGAAGCCCGCGTCTGCGATCCGCCGTCCCGTCAGCCGCCCTTGCGGCGGCGCCCCAGCAACGCGATCACCTCGCCCATGATGCCGCGCCGGAAAGCCAGCACGCAGACCACGAAGATCAGGCCGGTGACCATGGTGACCGACTCGCCCAGGGTGTTGAACCAGTCGACGCCGGTGAGGTGCGCCAGCGCGGTGCCCAGGTCGCCGATCTTGTTTTCCAGTGCCACCACCACCGCCGCGCCGACGAGCGGGCCCGACAGCGTGCCCAGCCCGCCCAGCAGCGTCATGAGGATGACCGAGCCCGACGACGACCAGTGCACGTCGGTCAGGGTGGCGAAGCCCAGCACCAGCGTCTTGAGCGAACCGGCCAGGCCCGAGAGCGCGGCCGAGATCACGAAGGCCAGCAGCTTGAAGCGGCTGACGTCGTAGCCCAGCGAGAGTGCACGTGGCTCGTTCTCCTTGATGCCCTTGAGCACCTGGCCGAAGGGCGAGCGGATGGTGCGCACGATGAGCAGGAAGGCCGCCACCACGACCACGAGGGTGACGTAGTACATGGTCATGTCGCTGGACAGGTCGAGCACGCCGAAGAGCTTGCCGCGCGGCACGCCCTGCAGGCCGTCCTCGCCGCCGGTGAACTTCGCCTGCAGGCAGAAGAAGAACACCATCTGCGCCAGCGCCAGCGTGATCATCGCGAAGTAGATGCCCTGGCGGCGGATTGCCAGCAGGCCGAAGACCCAGCCGAGCAAGGCGCCGGTGAGCGTGCCGGCGATCAGGCCGAGTTCGGGGGTGAGGCCCAGGTCGCGCAGGCAGTAGCCGGCGATGTAGGCCGAGAAGCCCAGGAAGGCCGCGTGGCCGAAGGACAGCAGACCGGTGAAGCCGAGCAGCAGGTTGAATGCCGACGCGAAGAGCGCGAAGCACATGAGCTTCATCACGAAGATCGGGTAGGCGCCCACGAAGGGCGCCGCGATCAGCGCAACGAGCAGCAGGCCGTAGCCGAGGAGGGATCTTTGGTTCATCGAGGTGCCGCCCTTCTCACTTCTCTTTGCCGAAAAGGCCGGCAGGACGGATCAGTAGCACGACCACCATGATCACGAACACGACGGTGGACGAGGCCTCGGGGTAGAAGACCTTGGTGAAGCCCTCGATCACGCCCAGGCCCAGGCCGGTGAGGATGGCGCCCATGATCGAGCCCATGCCGCCGATCACCACCACGGCGAAGACGACGATGATGAGGTTCTGCCCCATCAGCGGCGACACCTGGATGACCGGCGCGGCGAGCACGCCGGCGAAGGCCGCGAGCGCCACGCCGAAGCCGTAGGTCAGCGTGATCATGAGCGGCACGTTCACGCCGAAGGCTTCGACCAGGCGCGGGTTCTCGGTGCCGGCGCGCAGGTAGGCGCCAATGCGGGTCTTCTCGATCACGAACCAGGTGGCGAAGCACACCACCAGCGAGGCCACCACGACCCAGGCCCGGTAGTTGGGCAGGATCATGAAGCCCAGGTTGGTTGCGCCCGACAGCTGGTCGGGCGCGTCATACGACAGGCCGGACACGCCGTAGACCGAACGGAACGCGCCTTCGATCAGCAGCGTGAGGCCGAGCGTCAGCAGCAGGCCGTAGAGGTGGTCGAGCTTGTAGATCCAGCGCAGCAGCAGCCGCTCGATGAGCACGCCGAACAGGCCGACGATGACCGGCGCCGCGATCAGCATGACCCAATAGTTGACCTCGAAATAGTTCATCGCCATCCACGTCAGCACCGCGCCCATCATGAAGAGGGCGCCGTGCGCGAAGTTGATGACGTTGAGCAGGCCGAAGATGACCGCGAGGCCAAGGCTGAGGATCGCGTAAAACGATCCGTTGACCAGCCCCAGCAGGAGCTGGCTCAGCAGCGCGGGCATTGAAATGTTCATGGGGAATGTGAACCAGATTGGGAGGGCTTGCGCACGACGAATTCATCGGTGCACATGGCATCGCCGCGGCTGCGGGCGGATCCACACATGGCGCAACGGACAATGCCTCGGACTGCCGGTCATCCTGCGAAGGCGGAGCCGGCAGTCCGGGCTCATCTCACTTCCAGAGCTTGCACTTGGTATCGGCCTTGGCCGTGAACACCTGCTCGCCGGGCATCGTGCTCAGCACCTTCAGGTAGTCCCAGGGCTTCTTCGATTCCTTGGGGTCCTTGGCCTCGACCAGGTACATGTCGTGGATGAAGCTGCCGTCGGCGCGGATGTAGCCCTTGCCGTAGAAATCGTCGATCTTCATGCTCTTGAGTTGCGCCATGACCTTGTCGGCATCGGTGGTCTTGGCGGCCTGCACGGCCTTGAGGTAGGTCATGGTGGCCGAATAGTCGGCGGCCTGCACGTCGGTCGGCATGCGCTTGGTCTTCTCGAAGAAGCGGTTGGCGAACTTGCGCGTGTTGTCGTTCATGTCCCAGTACCAGCTGGTGGTGTGCAGCAGTCCGGCGGTGTTCTTCAGGCCCAGGCTGTGGATGTCCGACAGGAAGACCAGCAGGCCGGCGGTCTTCATCGTCTTGTCGATGCCGAATTCCTTGGCGGCCTTGATGGCGTTGATGGTGTCGCCACCCGCGTTGGCCAGGCCCAGGATTTGCGCCTTGGAGTTCTGCGCCTGCAGCAGGAAGGACGAGAAGTCCGACGCGTTGAGCGGGTGCTTGACGCTGCCCAGCACGGTGCCACCCTTGGCCTTGATGACGGCCGTGGTGTCGGCCTCGAGCGCCTGGCCGAAGGCGTAGTCGGCCGTCAGGAAGAACCAGCTCTTGCCACCGCGATCGACCACCGCACCGCCGGTGCCTTTGGCCAGGGCCACCGTGTCGTACGCGTAGTGCACCGTGTAGGGCGTGCAGGCTTCGTTGGTCAATGCCGAGGAGCCGGCCCCATTGTTGAAGTACACGCGCTTCTTCTCTTCGGCTACCTTGGCCATGGCCAGCGCCGTGCCCGAGTTGGTGCCGCCGAAGATCATCGTCAGGCCCTGGGTGTCGACCCATTCGCGCGCCTTCGACGCCGCGATGTCCGCCTTGTTCTGGTGGTCGGCCGACATCAGTTCGATCGGCTGGCCCAGCACCTTGCCGCCGAAATCGTCGATCGCCATCTGGATCGCGAGCGCGCCGTTCTTGCCTTCCACGTCCGAGTACAGACTGGACATGTCGGTGATCAGGCCGATCTTGACCTTCTCCTGTGCCTGTGCGCCCGTGGCGATTGCCAGTGCGCCGATGGCCAGTGCGATCGCAGTGAAATGCTTGGTTGTCATTACGGAGTCTCCTTGGAAGAAATTGAAAGAATCAAACGCCGAGCAATTCGTTGAGCACCGGCATCTTGGCCTGCAGTTCGGGCGCGCCGAAGCTTTCGACGATGCGGCCGTGTTCCATCACGTAGAAGCGGTCGGCCAGCGGCGCAGCGAAGCGGAAGTTCTGCTCCACCATCACCACCGTGTAGCCCTTGGCGCGCAGCATGGTGATCATGCGGGCCAGGGCCTGCACGATGACCGGCGCCAGGCCTTCGGAAATCTCGTCGAGCAGCAACAATCGAGCGCCGGTGCGCAGGATGCGCGCCACGGCCAGCATCTGCTGCTCGCCGCCCGACAGCCGCGTGCCCTGGCTGTGGCGCCGCTCCGCCAGGTTGGGGAACATGGCATAGATCTCGTCGACCGACATGCCCGCCTCGCTGCCCTTGAGCGGTGGCGGCAGCATCAGGTTCTCCTCGGCCGAGAGGCTGGCGAAGATGCCGCGCTCCTCGGGGCAGTAGCCGATGCCGAAGTGCGCGATGCGGTGCGTGGGCAGGCCGATGGTCTCGTGGCCGTTGACGCGGATGCTGCCCTTGCGCGTACCGGTCAGACCCATGATCGCGCGCAGCGTGGTGGTGCGCCCGGCACCGTTGCGGCCCAGCAGCGTGACCACTTCGCCCGGCTGCACGACCATGTCGACGCCGTGCAGCACATGCGATTCGCCATACCAGGCCTGCAGACCCTTGATCTCCAGCGCGGGCGTCATCAATGCGCTCCTTGCAGCTGGCCGTCGGTGGTGCCCATGTAGGCTTCCATGACCTGCGGGTTCTTCGACACGACGCTGTACGGCCCTTCTGCCAGCACGGCACCGCGTTGGAGCACGGTGATGGTGTCGGCGATGGTCGACACCACGCTCATGTTGTGTTCGACCATGAGGATGGTGCGCCCGGCCGACACGCGCTTGATGAGCTCGGCCACGCGGTGCACGTCCTCGTGGCCCATGCCCTGCGTCGGCTCGTCGAGCAGCATCAGCTCGGGCTCCATCGCCAGCGTGGTGGCGATCTCCAGCGCGCGCTTGCGGCCGTAGGGCAGGTTCACGGTTTCCTCGTCGGCCAGGTCTTCCAGGCCGACCTGGGCAAGCAGTTCACGCGCCCGGGCGTTCAGCGGCAGCAGCGATTTCTCGCTCTTCCAGAAGTGGTAGCTCGTGCCCAGCGCGCGCTGCAGGCCCAGGCGCACGTTCTCGAGCACCGTCAGGTGCGGAAACACGGCAGAAATCTGGAAGGAGCGGATGATGCCGCGCCGTGCGATCTGCGCCGGCCGCTCGCCGGTGATGTCGTGGCCGTTGAAGAGGATCTGGCCCGAGGTGGGCTCCAGAAACTTCGTGAGCAGGTTGAAGCAGGTGGTCTTGCCCGCGCCATTGGGCCCGATCAGCGCGTGGATGGAACCGCGCGCCACTTTCAGGTCGACCTTGCTGACCGCGGTGAATCCCTTGAATTCCTTGGTGAGCTGGCGCGTCTCGAGAATGATGTCGCTCATCGCCCGAAACCACCTCGTGGCTGGAAGGAAATTTCAGTCATGCAGGTGCGAAGGGAGGGTGCGTTGAGTTTGAACCGGCCGGGGTGGCGAAGCGGGGACGATTGTTGGCGGCCGCCCCGCAAATGCGTACTGGGGCAAATGCGGATGCTGCGGTGCAATGCGCGCCAGCACGTCACGGCGTGCACAACCGCGAAAAAAAAGGGACCCGAGGGTCCCCTTCTTTCTGGATGAACGGCAGCTGACTCAGTGCGCCCCGGCCGCCGCGTCCGACGACCCGCCGCCGCGTGCCGGCTTCGACAGCCAGATCACCGGAATCAACAGCAGGAAGAGCACCGCCGAACCGTAGAACAGGTCGGCAGTCGCCAGCATGAAGGCCTGCTGGTCGACCAGCCGGTTGATCTGCGCCAAAACCTGCTCCGTGCCGAAACCCGCACTGCCCAGCGCACCGATGGCACCCGTGGCGGCGGTGCTGCCCTGGTTGACGGCCTCGGCGAGCTGCGCGTGGTGCAGCGTGGCGCGGTTCTCCCACAGCGTGGTGGCGATCGACGTGCCCATCGCGCCCGCCGTGATGCGCGCAAAGTTCGACAAACCCGATGCCGCCGGGATGCGGTCCGGCGTCAGGCCCGACAGCGTGATCGTGACCAGCGGGATGAAGAAGAAGGCCATCGCGATGCCCTGGATCAGGGTCGGGATCATGATCGTCGCGAAATCGGCCTGCGTGTTGAAGCGCGAGCGCATCCAGAGGATGAGCGCGAACACCAGGAACGAGACCGTCGCATAGCGCCGCGGATCGACCTTGCCCACCGTGAGCCCGACGATCGGCGACAACACGATGGCCAGCAGCCCCACCGGCGCCAGCACCATGCCGGCCTGCGTGGCGGTGTAGCCCATGTACTGCTGCAGCCACAGCGGCAGGATGACCACGTTGCCGAAGAAGAGGCCGTAGCCCACCGCAGTGGCCAGCGCGCCCGACCAGAAGTTGCGCCGCTTGAAGAGCGACAGGTCGACCACCGGGTGCTTCTCGGTCAGCTCCCAGACGAGGAAGAACGCAAAGCCCACCACTGCCAGCACGGCCAGCACCACGATCTGCACGGAGTGGAACCAGTCGAGCTCCTTGCCCTTGTCGAGCATCAGCTGCAGCGCACCGACCCACAGCACCAGCAGGGCCAGACCGATGGCGTCGATGGGCACCTTGCGGGTGACGCTCTCGCGGTCCTTGTAGATGGCCCAGGTGATGCCGGCGGCCATCAGGCCCACGGGAATGTTGATGTAGAAGATCCAGGGCCAGGAGATGTTGTCGGTGATCCAGCCGCCCAGGAGCGGCCCCATCACCGGCGCGACCAGCGTGGTCATCGACCACATGGCCATCGCCAGCCCCGCCTTGGCCCGTGGGTAGCTCGACAGCAGCAGGGTCTGCGACAGCGGGATCATCGGGCCGGCGACGAAGCCCTGGAGCGCGCGGAACGCGATGAGCGTGGTCATGTTGGGCGCCAGGCCGCACAGCCACGAGCTGATCATGAACAGGATGACGCTGGTCATGAACAAACGCACCTGGCCGAAGCGCTGCGTCATGAAGCCGGTGAGCGGCACGGCGATGGCGTTGGCCACGCCGAAGCTGGTGATGACCCAGGTGCCCTGTGTCGGGCTCACACCCAGGTCACCCGAGATGGCCGGCAGCGACACGTTCGCGATCGACGAGTCGAGCACGTTCATGAAGGTCGCGGCCGACAGCGCGATGGTGCCCCAGACGCGCGCCGCCCCTTCGAGGGGCGGCGGCGGCACGTAGGCGGCTTGGGGGGTCGACATACGGATCGATGGCGTGCGGCGGGATCAGATCGGCTTGTTCTGCAGCGCCACGTGCGCGGCGTCGCCGGCCATGGGCGCGGCCGAGCCCGGGCGATGGGTGGCGGGCGCTGCCGCCGGCTCGCGCCCGAGGTTGGCGGCGATGATGCGGCGCACCTCGGCCTCGGCACCCTTGTCGAGCGTGCTGTAGACCTCGGTCTGCGCCAGCGCGTTGGTGCGCGGCGCCTCGGCCAGCATCTGGCCGTCCTTGTTGCGCACGTCGATCTCGACGTCCATCGACAGGCCGACGCGCAGCGGGTTGGCCTTGAGCTGCGTGGGCTCCAGCGCGATGCGCACGGGCACGCGCTGCACGACCTTGATCCAGTTGCCGGTCGCGTTCTGCGCCGGCAGCAGCGCGAAGGCGGCACCGGTGCCCACGCCCAGGCCGACCACCTTGCCGTCGTATTCGACCTTCTTGCCGTACAGGTCGGCGGTGAGCTTCACGCCCTGGCCGATGCGGATGTTGCGCAGCTGGGGTTCCTTGAAGTTCGCGTCGACCCACAGCTGGTTGAGCGGCACGATCGACATCATCGGCGTGCCGGGGCTCACCCGCTGGCCCAGTTGCACGATGCGCTTGGCGACGTAGCCGTCGACCGGCGCCGGCATGGCGACGCGCTGCGTGGCGAGGTACGCCTCGCGCACCTTGGCGGCCGCGGCCAGCACGCTCGGATGGTCTTCGACGTTGGTGCCGTCGGTGAGCGAACGGTTGCTGGCCAGGTTCTCGCGGGCCGCAGTGACGCCCGCCTGCGCGGCCGTCAGGGCGCTCTTCGCATTGGCCAGCGTGGTCTCGGAATGGTTGAGTTCTTCCTTCGACACGGCGCCGTTGCCCGACAGCGCCTGGCGGCGCTTGAGGTCGTCCTGCGCGCGGGCGATATCGCTCTGCGCCTTCACCACGTCGGCCTGGCGCAGCGCCACCTGGGCGGCCAGCGAGCCGTTGTTGGCGTACAACGTGCGCACCTGGCGGACAGCCTGACCCAGAGCGGCCTCGGCCTGCTCGAGCGCGACCTTCGCATCGGCGGGGTCGAGTTGCACCAGCGGCTGGCCGGCCTTGACGAAGTCGGTGTCGTCGGCGCCGATGGCCATCACGGTGCCGCCGATCTGCGGCGTGATCTGGATCACGTTGCCCTGGACGTAGGCGTTGTCGGTGTCCTCGTAGTGGCTGGCGACCAGCCATTCGTACAGGCCCCAGCCGCCACCGACGACGATGACGACGGCCGCCAGGGCCGTGAGTGCGCGGCGGCGCTTGCCGTTGCCGGCGGGTGCTTCGGCCGGCGCTGCGGCGGCCGGGGTGTTGGGGGTGGTGTTCTCGCTCATGGTGTTGAAAGGATTCTTGAAGAGACGATGAGGTCGGCGGCGGGTGCGTTCAGTGGGCCGCTGCGGGCACTGCGGCGGAGGCCGTGGCCTGCTCGGCGGCAGGCTGCCAGCCGCCGCCCAGGGCGCGCGCCAGGGCGACCTGCGTGTCGAGCGCGCGCGCGGCCAGATCGACGGCCTGCCGCCGCTGCGCCAGCACGGTGGTTTCGGCCGTCAGGACGTTGAGGTAGTTACCCAGGCCTGCACCGTAGCGCTGCACGGCGATCTCGTAGGCGCCTTCCGCGGCGGCCTGCGCCTCGCGCTGCTGGGCCTGCTGGCGCGCCACGGACTGGATGCTGGTGACTTGGTCGGCCACGTCGCGCACGGCGTCGATCACGGCGGCGTTGTAGCTTTCCACGGCCGCGTCGCGGTCGGCCGCCTTGCCGCGCAGGTTGGCGCGCAGGCGGCCGCCTTCGAAGATCGGCAGCGTGATGGCCGGACCCACGCCCCACTGCTCGCTGCCCGACTTCAGCAGGTTGCCGAAGCCCAGCGACTGCACGCCGACGAAGGCCGTGAGGTTCACGTTGGGATAGAACTGCTTGCGCGCGTAGTCGACGTCGCTGCTGGCAGCCTCGGCCCGCCAGCGAGCGGCTGCGATGTCGGCCCGGCGGCCCAGCAGGTCGGCCGGCAGCACAGGCTGAACTGCTATGTTTTTCATAGCTGCCAGCGCCGGCGGAGTAAGCGTTTCGGCCACATTCGGCTTGGCAACCAGGGCGTCGAGCGCATGCTTGGCGATGCCGATCTGCTCGTTCAGCGCCTCGATCTGCTGGCGCGCTTCGGGCAGGCCGCCCTCGCTCTGGCGCAGCTCGAGCCGCGTGTCGAGACCGGCCGAGACGCGGTCGCGCACCAGGCGCAGCGTTTCGTCGCGCTGCGCCAGCGTGCGCTTGGCCACCGCGAGCTGCGCCTCCAGCCGCGCCCACTGCACGTAGCCGCGCGCCACGTTGCTGGCGAGCAGCACGCGCGCAGCTTCCCCGTCGGCCTGCGCGGCCCGGGCGTTGCCCACCGCCGCCTCGATGGCAGCGCGGTTCTTGCCGAAGAAGTCGAGCTCCCAGCTCCCGCCGATCTGCAGCAGGCCGCTGTTCTGGATCGAGCCGCCGAGCGGAGACGGGTAGATGTAGTTCTCGGAGAACAGCGAGCGGTTGAGGTCGAGCTCGCCCTTGATCTGGGGCAGGTCGGCGGAGCGGGCGGTGCGGATCGTGGCCTCGGCCTTGGCCAGGCGGGCCGCTGCAACGGCGAGGTTGGGGTTGCCCTGCAGGGCGGCGTCGATCAGGCCATTGAGCTGGGCATCGCCGAAGCCGCGCCACCACTGGCTGTCGACGGCCGATGCCGTGCCGGCGGTGGCATCAGCCGCGGGCAGGCCGACGGCAGCCGCATCGCGCATCTGCGCCTGCGAGCCGATGCCGGCCATGTCGGCGCAGCCGGCGAGTGCCGCAGCCAACGTGGCCGCAGCGAGCACCACGGCACCACGCCGTGCCACGGGAAGATCAGGAAGAAGCGCTGTCATCTTTTTCTTTGCGCGCCGCGGCACGGATCGGGGCGTCGACGGAGTTGTTGAGGATGCGGCGCAGGTACGCCTTCAGCTGTTTCCATTCGGCTTCGTCGAAGCCGGCGAGGAATTCGTTCTGGACCCGGCACAGCACATGGGGCACGCGCTTGGCGTGCTCGGCGCCCTCGTCGGTGAGCTCGATGTGGACCACGCGGCGATCGGCGACGGAGCGCACGCGGCGCACCAGGCCCTTGGCCTCGAGTCGGTCGAGCAGGCGCGTCATGGCGCCGGTGTCGAGTTCGCACACGCGGGCCAGTTCGGCCACCGTGGTCGAAGGGCCGGTGTGCATGTGCAGCTTGTGCAGCGGAATCCACTGCGGGTAGGTGGGGCCGCCCGGCTCCACCAGCTCGGCCTCCACCGCCTGCCCCACGGCCGTGATGATGCGCCGCATCATCAGCCCGATGCTTTCGTCGGCCGAGTAGTTGTCGGGACGGTAGAAGGTCTGGCCGGCCGAGGGATCGGCAGAGGGCATGTCCTGAGGCATGGCGCAAATATTAATTGCCATGGCAGTAATTGTCAAGGCTGACTTTGTGACGGCAACGGTTGGCTAGAATCGCACCATGGCTGCCTCCCTGCCCGCCACGGGCGATCTCTCCCCCGCGCCGGCCAAGGCATCGCCGCGCGCGCTTTCGGGCCTGCGGCCTTTCCTGAGGCCGTACCGCCTGCAGATCGGCCTGGCGGCCCTCTTCCTCGTCATGGCCGCCGTGACCACCCTGCTCTTCCCGCTGGCGCTGCGTGGGCTGATCGATGGCGGCCTGGTGCCGTCCGATCGCGGGACGCAGGCACTGGCGCTACGCAACCACTTCTTCGAACTGTTTCTCGTCGCCATCGCGCTGGGTGTGTTCTCGGCCGCGCGCTTCTACACGGTGAGCTGGCTGGGCGAGCGCATCACGGCCGACCTGCGCAACGCCGTGTACCGCCACGTGCTGCGCCAGAGTCCGCAGTTCTTCGAAACCACGCAGACCGGCGAGGTGCTGTCGCGCCTGACCGCCGACACCACCCTGGTGCAAACGGTGGTGGGCTCCTCGCTCAGCATGGGGCTGCGCAACGCGGTGATGGGGCTGGGCGCGCTGGTGATGCTGGTGTGGACCAACCCCTACGTGATGGCGCAGGTGGGCCTGGTCCTGGTGCTCGTCGTCGTGCCGAGCATGCTGTTCGGGCGTCGGGTCCGTCGCCTGTCTCGCGCCAGCCAGGACCGGGTGGCCGATGCCAGCGCCATCGCCGGCGAGGTGCTGAATGCGATCCCGGTGGTGCAGAGCTACACGGCCGAGGCCCGCGAGTCGGAGCGCTTCGCGGCGTCGACACAGGACGCCTTCCGCACCGCGGTGCGTCGCACCAAGGCACGCGCGGTGCTGGTGGCCTTCATCATCATCGCCACCTCGGCCGCCCTGCTCTGGGGTCTTTATGCCGGCACGCAGGCCGTGATGCGCGGCGAGATCACGGCCGGCCACCTGGGGCAGACCGTGGTCTACGTGATCATCCTGGCCAGCGCCTCGGCGGTGCTTGGCGAGGTGTATGGCGAGTTGCTGCGGGCGGCCGGCGCCACCGAGCGGCTGATGGAACTGCTGCACGCGCGCCCGGTCATCGCCTCGCCCCGCCAGCCGGCGGTCGCTCCGGTGCCACGGGGCGGCAGCACGGTGCGCTTCGAGGCCGTGGATTTCCACTACCCCTCGCGGCCCGGCATCCCGGCGCTGCGGCAGTTCGACCTCGCCATCGCGCCGGGCGAAACGGTGGCGCTGGTGGGCGCCAGCGGGGCCGGCAAGAGCACGGTGTTCCAGTTGCTGCTGCGCTTCTACGACGCGCAGTCCGGTCGCATCCTGCTCGATGGACAGCCGCTCGCGACGCTGGCACTTGACGACCTGCGCCAGCGCATCGGCCTGGTGCCGCAGGACGCGGTCATCTTCTCGACCAGTGCGCTGGAGAACATCCGCTACGGCCGACCCGGCGCCACCAACGACGAAGTGCGCGCCGCGGCCCGCGCCGCGCATGCCGAGGCCTTCATCGACGCCCTGCCCGAGGGCTTCGACACCTTCCTCGGCGAACGTGGCGTGCGGCTGTCGGGCGGCCAGCGCCAGCGCATCGCGATCGCGCGGGCGATGCTGAAGAACCCGCCGCTGCTGCTGCTCGACGAGGCCACCAGCGCCCTCGACGCCGAGAGCGAACGCATGGTGCAGGCAGCCCTCGAATCCGCGATGCAGGACCGCACGACCGTGGTCATCGCCCACCGCCTGGCCACGGTGCAGAAGGCCGACCGCATCGTCGTGCTGGACCACGGCGCGATCGTCGAGCAGGGCACCCACGCCGAGCTGGTGGCGCTGGGCGGCGTCTACGCGCAGCTCGCGGCGCTGCAGTTCGTGGCCTGAGAAACGAAAGTGCAATCGGGCTGCAGCGCCCGCCGGACGGGCGTTGCGGCCGAATTCGTCTCGAACGTGACGATCCCGCGCTCTGCGGCAGGCAGGCTTACTGCAGCGTGCCTTTGGCGCCCGGGGGTACGAGCAGCGGCATGACGACGATGCCTTCGTCCAGCAAGGCCTCGGCCTGCTCGGGGCTCGCCTGGCCGCGGATGCCGCGCTCCTCTGTCTCGCCGTAGTGCATGCGGCGCGCTTCCTCGACGAAGCGGTCGCCGACGTCCTCGGTGCGCGCCAGCACCTCGCGCACGGCGCGCATCCAGCGCGCCTCGGGGGTGTCGGCCGCGGGCGCCGCCTTGGGCGCCTCGGGCTCGCGGGTCGCGCCGAGGTTCAGGCGCGGGGCGCTCAGGCCCTTGGTGATCTCGGTGCTGCCGCACATCGGGCACTCGACCAGGCCGCGCGCGCATTGCGACTCGAAGTCCTCGGCCGAAGCGAACCAACCCTCGAAGGTGTGGCTGTGTGCGCAACGCAGGTTGAGGACTTTCATGGCCGCGATTATCCGGCGGTGCTGGCGGCGCCCTCGCCTGCCGACCAGTCGAGCGCCCATGCGCCCGAGAGGACGTTCTGCAGCCAGACGGCGCAGGTCAGCGTCTTGGCATCGGTGACGGTGCCGTCGCGGCACCAGCCGAGCAGTTGCTCCGGCGTCGCGGCAAACACGTCGAGGAACTCGCCAAGGTCGAGTTGCCGCTCGCCCGCCGTGAGGCCGCGCGCGAAGTAGATGTGGATGATCTCGGTCGAGTAGGCCACGGCGAGGTGCATGGCGCCCGCGCGCGCCCATTCGCGGGCGCGGTAGCCGGTTTCCTCGATCAGTTCGCGCTGCCCGCAGACGAAGGGGTCTTCTCCGGCGTCGAGCTTGCCGGCCGGGAACTCCACCATCACCTGGCCGACCGGGTAGCGGTACTGGCGCTCCAGCACGATCCGGCCGTCGTCCAGCAGCGGAATCACCACGACGGCACCCGGGTGCACGACGTATTCGCGCGTCGCCGTCTTCCCGTCTGGCAGGCGGATGGTGTCGCGGCGCGCCTCGAGGAAGTTGCCCTTGAACAGCGCTTGCGAGCTGACGCGCTCTTCCTTGAGGTGGGTGTCGCTCATGATGGATCTCGAGAGGGAATGGTGAGGCGCGCCGGTCAGGCGGCTGCGCGATGCTTGACGAGGTAGCGCCAGGTGAAGCCGGGAAAGGCCAACACCAGGAAGAGCGCGCCCGTCACGGCGTAGAACTCCCAGCCCTGCGGCGCGATCTGGCCGAGGCGCCGCTCGAACAGCAGGCCGACGGCGCCGGTGAGACCGTACAGAACGGCGAGTTCGGCCAACCGCCAGGCCAGCGACTTCTGCCCACCCGGGACCGGCACGACGCCGAGCAGGCGCTCGGTCAGGAAAGGCAGGTTGGCCGCCAGCACAGCGACCAATAGCACCAGCCAGACCGAAGCGCCCTGCGACAGCCCACCCATGCGCCTCGCCGGCTCAGTTGGCCAGCGTGGCCACGATGGCCTGCGCGCACAGCGTCATCAGCCCGCCGGGCAGGATGCCCAGGATCAGGATCAGCGCGCCGTTGAGGGTCAGCACCGTGCGCACGTCGCGCGGCGCCGACACCGTGGTGGCCGTGAGGGGCGCATCGAAGTACATGACCTTGACCACGCGCAGGTAGTAGAAAGCGCCAACCAGCGACATCACCACCGCGTAGACCGCGAGGCCGATGTACAGCGCCTGGCCCGATGCGATCAGCGCCTGCAGCACAGCCAGCTTGGCGTAGAAGCCCACCAGCGGCGGAATGCCGGCCAGCGAGAACATCGCGATCGCCATCACGCCGGCGTACAGCGGGCTGCGCTGGTTCAGGCCGGCGAGGTCGGAGATTTCCTCGCTCTCGAAGCCCTCGCGCGCCAGCAGCAGGATGATGCCGAAGCTGGCCAGTGTGGTCAGGACGTAGGTGACGATGTAGAACATCGACGCGCTGTACGCGTACTGCGCGTTGTAGGTGTTGCCGTTGACCACACCCGCCACCAGGCCCAGCAGCATGAAGCCCATCTGCGCGATGGTCGAATAGGCCAGCATGCGTTTGAGGTTGGTCTGCGCGATGGCCGCCAGGTTGCCCACGAGCAAAGAAGCGATGGCCAGCAGAGCGAGCATCTGCTGCCAGTCGATGGCCAGGGGCAGCAGCCCTTCGACCAGCAGGCGTATCACGATCGCGAAGGCCGCCAGCTCGGGCGCCGCGCCGATGAGCAGCGTGATGGCCGTGGGGGCGCCCTGGTATACGTCCGGCACCCACATGTGGAAGGGCGCGGCCCCCAGCTTGAAGGCCAGGCCGGCGACGATGAAGACGAGGCCGAAGACCAGCACCTGGTGGTCGACCTTGCGGCTGGCGATCGCCTTGAAGACCTCGTTGACGTCGAGCGAGCCCGTGGCGCCGTACATCATCGACAGGCCGTAGAGCAGGAAGCCGCTGGCCATGGCGCCGAGCACGAAGTACTTCATCGCCGCTTCGCTGGCCACGGCGTTGTCGCGCCGCAGGGCGACCAGCGCGTAGCTCGAGAGCGTGAGCAGCTCCAGTCCCAGGTAGATCAGCAGGAAGTTGCTGCCCGAGATCATGACGAACATGCCCAGCAGCGAGAACATGCTGATGGTGAACATCTCGCCGCCGCGCAGCATCTGGCGGTCGGCCGCATAGGGCCGGCCATACACGAGCGTGACCATCAGTGCCACGGTGGCGAAGCACTTGAGCCAGTTGCCCATCGGGTCGCTGACCACCATGCCGCCGAAACCGTACACGGTCTGGCCGGCATTCGCCTGCATCCCGGTGAGCACGGCCACCACGGCGAGGGTCAGCAGGGTGAGCACATAGGTGCGGGTGCGGCGCGCATCGGTGGTCGACAGGTCCACCAGCGCGATGATGCACGCCATCACGAGCAGGACGATCTCGGGGTAGATCGTGATCCAGCTGAGTTTGTCAATCATCTCGTTCTCTTGTTCAGCGTGGACTCAAGGAAGCTTGGACGCGGCGACGTGGCGCAGCAATTCCGTGACAGAAGCGTCCATCACGTCGGTGAAGGGCTTCGGGAACAGGCCCATCCACAACACCGCGATCGCCAGCAGGGCCAGCATCAGGAACTCGCGTCCATTGATGTCGGTGAGCTCTTCCACATGCTTGTTGCCGACGGGGCCGAGGTACACGCGCTTGTACATCCACAGCGTGTAGGCGGCGCCGAAGATCAGCGCGGTGGCCGCCCCGAGGCCGATCCAGAAGTTGGCCTTCACGGCGCCCAGGATCACCATCCACTCGCCCACGAAGCCGGCCGTGGCGGGCAACCCGCAGTTGGCCATCGCGAACAGCAGCGCGAAGGCCGCGAACTTGGGCATGGTGTTCACCACGCCCCCGTAGTCGGCAATCTGCCGCGAGTGCACGCGGTCGTACAGCACGCCGATGCACAGGAACATTGCGCCCGACACGAAGCCGTGCGAGATCATCTGCACGATGCCGCCGGCCACGCCCAGGCTGTTGAAGATGAAGAAGCCAAGGGTCACGAAGCCCATGTGGGCGACCGACGAGTACGCCACCAGTTTCTTCATGTCCTGCTGCACCAGCGCGACCAGGCCCACGTAGATCACGGCGACCAGGGACAGCGCGATCATGAACCACGCCCACTCACGCGAGGCATCCGGTGCGATCGGCATCGAGAAGCGCAGGAAGCCGTAGGCGCCGAGCTTCAGCATGATGGCCGCCAGCACGGCCGAACCGCCCGTCGGCGCCTCGACGTGCACGTCGGGCAGCCAGGTGTGCACCGGCCACATCGGCACCTTCACGGCGAAGGCGGCGAAGAAGGCGAAGAACAGCAGGGTCTGGGCATGGCCACCCAGCGGCAGCTTGTGCCAGGCCAGGATGTCGAAGCTGCCGCCCGAGGTGTTGTACAGGTAGATCAGCGCGACCAGCATGAGCAGCGAGCCGAGCAGCGTGTACAGGAAGAACTTGAAAGCCGCGTAGATCTTGTTCGGGCCACCCCAGATGCCGATGATCAGGTACATCGGGATCAGCGTCGCCTCGAAGAAGACGTAGAACAGCATCCCGTCGAGCGCCGAGAACACGCCGATCATCAGGCCCGACAGGATGAGGAACGCGCCCATGTACTGGTTGACGCGCTCGGTGATGACTTCCCAGGCCGAGATGACCACGATCACGGTGATGAAAGCCGTGAGCAGAACGAACCACATCGACAGCCCGTCCACTCCGAGGTGGTAGTTGATGTGGAAGCGCTCGATCCATGGCGCCGTCTCGACAAACTGCATCGCCGCCGTGCCCACCCGGAAGCGCGTGTACAGCGGCAGGGTGACGAGGAAGCTGGCGATCGCGCCGATCAGTGCGGCCCAGCGAACGCCGCGCGCTTGGGTCTCGCGGCCGAACAGCAGCAGGACGGCGCCCACCACGATCGGCAGCCAGATGGCAAGGCTCAACAAACCCATTTTTATTGTTCTCCAGCGCAGCGGATCAGCGGTTGAACCAGACGAAGTACGTCATCAGGACGAAGATGCCCAACAGCATCGCGAAGGCGTAGTGGTAGATGTAGCCCGACTGGAACCAGCGCACCACACCCGCCAGGCGGCCGATCAGCTTCCACGAGCCGTTGACCACGGCGCCGTCGATGAAGGCCTGGTCGCCGCCCTTCCACAAGCCGGTGCCCAGCGCACGCGTGCCGCGCGCCAGCACGTTCTCGTTGAACCAGTCCATGTAGTACTTGTTCTCGAGCAGGCGGTAGACCGGGCCAAAGGCGCGCTTGATCGCCGCCGGCAGCGCCGGGTTGATCATGTACATGTACCAGGACAGCGCCACGCCGGCCAAAGCCAGCCAGAAGGGCGGCGCCTGCAGGCCGTGCAGCGCCATGGCGATCGGGCCATGGAAGGCCTCGGCCAGTTCCTTCATCGCGTGATGCTTGGAGCCGTCCACGAAGATGGCGTCCTTGAAGAACTCGCCGTAGAGCATCGGCTCGATGGTGAAGTAGCCGATCAGCACCGAAGGGATAGCCAGCAGCACGAGCGGCAACCAGACGACCCAGGGCGACTCGTGCGGCTTGGCATCGTGGCCATGGCCGTGGTGGTCGTCGTGCGCGTGGTCGTCGTGGTGCGCGTCCGGGTTCTGGTCGTAGCGCTCCTTGCCATGAAAGACGAGGAAGTACATGCGGAACGAGTAGAACGCCGTGATGAAGACGCCCGCCAGCACCGAGAAGTATGCGAAGCCCGAGCCCCACAGGTGGCTCTCGTGCACGGCCTCGATGATGCTGTCCTTGGAATAGAAGCCCGAGAACAGCGGCGTGCCGATCAGTGCCAGCGAACCCACCAGCGAAGTGATCCAGGTGATCGGCATGTACTTGCGCACGCCGCCCATCCAGCGGATGTCCTGGTTGTGGTGCATGCCGATGATGACCGAGCCGGCACCGAGGAACAGGAGTGCCTTGAAGAAGGCGTGGGTCATCAGGTGGAACACCGCGACCGAGTAGGCCGAGGCGCCCAGCGCGACGGTCATGTAGCCCAGCTGCGACAGCGTGGAGTACGCCACCACGCGCTTGATGTCGTTCTGAATGATGCCCAGGAAGCCCATGAACAGCGCAGTGATGGCGCCGATCACAAGGATGAAGCTCAGGGCGGTATCGCTCAGCTCGAACAGCGGCGACATGCGGCTGACCATGAAGATGCCCGCGGTCACCATGGTGGCGGCGTGGATCAGCGCCGAGATGGGGGTCGGGCCCTCCATCGAGTCGGGCAGCCACACGTGCAGCGGGAACTGCGCGCTCTTGCCCATGGCGCCGATGAACAGGCAGATGCAGATCACGGTGATCAGCATCCAGTCGGTGCCGGGGAAGCCGATCTTGGCGAGCTGGTCGGCCTTGGCGAATGCTTCGGTGTAGTTCAGCGTACCGGCGTAGGCAGCGATCAGGCCGATGCCGAGGATGAAGCCGAAGTCACCCACGCGGTTGACCAGGAAGGCCTTCATGTTCGCGAAGATTGCCGTGGGCTTGTTGAACCAGAACCCGATCAGCAGGTACGACACCAGGCCCACCGCCTCCCAGCCGAAGAAGAGCTGGAGCATGTTGTTGCTCATGACGAGCATCAGCATCGAGAAGGTGAACAGCGAGATGTACGCGAAGAAGCGGTTGTAGCCCGCGTCCTCTTCCATGTAGCCGATGGTGTAGATGTGGACCATCAGCGACACGAAGGTCACGACGCACATCATCATGGCCGTGAGGCCGTCGACCAGGAAGCCGACCTCCATCTTCAGGCCGCCGACGACCATCCATTCGTAGAGGGTGGCGTTGAAGCGGGCACCGTCCACCACGACGCTCTTGAGCGTCATGGCGGAGATGACGAAGGCGATCAGCACGCCCAGGATGGTGAGCGAATGGACGACCTTGCGGCCCAGGTGGTTGCCGCCGAATTTCGTGCCGAACAGACCCGCCAGCGCAGAGCCCACGAGGGGCGCGAGCGGCACGGCCAGCAGGGTGGAAGCAGATAGCGTTGCGCTCATGGTGGTTGTCGTTATCCCTTGAGCGAGTTGAGTTCGTCGACGTTGATGTTCGACTTGTTGCGGAACAGCAGCACGAGCAACGCCAAGCCGATCGCAGACTCGGCGGCCGCGACGGTCAGGATGAAGAACACGAAGATCTGGCCGTGCATGTCGCCCAGGTAGTGCGAGAAGGCGACGAAGTTCATGTTGACCGCCAGCAGCATCAGTTCGATGCACATCAGCAGCACGATCAGGTTCTTGCGGTTCAGGAAGATGCCGATCACCGACAGCGCGAACAGCATCGCGCCCAGCGACAGGTAATGGCCCAGGGTCAGCGTCATGGCTTCTTCTCCGCTTCGGCGTCGGCGGCCGGCGCGGCCGGCGGCGGTGGGGGCAGCGTCGCGGCCAGCTTCACCACGCTCATGCGGTCGGCGGCCTTCACGTGCACCTGGTCCTTCACGTTGACGAACTTGGTGTCCTTGCGCTGACGCAGCGTCAGCGCGATGGCGGCGATCATGGCCACGACGAGGATCACGGCCGCGATCTGGACGGGATAGACGTATTCGCTGTACAGCAGCAGGCCCAACGCCTTGGTGTTCGAACCCTGCGCGGCAGCAGCCTGCGCCATTTCGGCAGGTGCGGCGCCCTGGAGCCGGAAGCCGCCCATCAGCACGTAGGCCATCTCGAGCGCGATGACCACGCCGATCAGGGCGGCCAGCGGGAAGTGCTTCCAGAAGCCCTGGCGAAGACTGTCGATGTTGAGGTCGAGCATCATCACCACGAAGAGGAAGAGCACCATCACGGCACCGAGGTAGACCAGCACCAGCGCGATGGCCAGGAATTCCGCCTTCAGCAGCAGCCACACGGCAGCGGCTTGCGAGAAGGCCAGCATGAGGTAAAGCACCGCATGCACGGGATTGCGCGCGGTGATGACCCGGAAGGCTGCGAAGAGCAGCACGACCGAGAACAGGTAGAAGAAGCCGGTCTTGACGTCCATGAGGATGGTTCTTTTCGGGCGCCGGGATCAGCGGTACTTGGCGTCGGCCGCCTTGTTGGCAGCGATTTCCTTCTCGTAGCGATCGCCCACGGCCAGGAGCATGTCCTTGGTGAAGTAGAGATCGCCACGCTTCTCGCCGTGGTATTCGAGGATGTGCGTCTCGACGATCGAGTCGACCGGGCAGCTCTCTTCGCAGAAGCCGCAGAAGATGCACTTGGTCAGGTCGATGTCGTAACGCGAGGTGCGGCGCGAGCCGTCGTCGCGCACCGTCGATTCGATGGTGATGGCGACGGCAGGGCACACGGCCTCGCACAGCTTGCAGGCGATGCAGCGCTCCTCGCCGTTTTCATAGCGGCGCAACGCATGCAGCCCGCGAAAGCGCGGCGACAGAGGCGTTTTCTCTTCGGGGAATTGCACCGTGATCTTGCGGCGCAGCGCGTAACGGCCCGTCAGGGCCATGCCCTTGAAGAGCTCGGCGAGCATGAAGCTCTTGAAGAAATCCTTGATCGAAAAGGACGAGGCAGCGATGGCTGTCATCTTGTTCGCTCCGCTTATTTCCAGATGTTCCAGGGCGTCTGCATCCAGCCCCCGACAACCAGCAGCCACACGAGGGTGACAGGAATGAAGATCTTCCAGCCCAGCCGCATGATCTGGTCATAGCGAAAGCGCGGGAAGGTGCCCCGGATCCAGATGAACAGCGAGACCACGAAGAATGTCTTCAGGCCCAGCCAGATCCATCCGGGGATGAAGTCCAGGAAGCCGATGGGCGAGAGCCAGCCGCCCAGGAACATCAGTGCGGCCAGGATCGAGATCAGCCACATGCTGGCGTACTCGGCCAGGAAGAAGATCGCGAAGCCCATGCCCGAATACTCGACCATGTGGCCGGCGACGATCTCGGCCTCGCCTTCCACCACGTCGAAGGGGTGGCGGTTGGTCTCGGCGACGCCGGAGATCACGTAGACCACGAAGATCGGCAGCAGCGGCAGCCAGTTCCACGACAGGAAGCCCAGGCCCATGTTGGCGCCCATGCCCTTCGCCTGCGCAGCGACCACCTCGCCGAGGTGCAGGCTGCCCGACACCATGATGACCACCACGAGGCAGAAGCCCATGGCGATCTCGTAGCTGACCATCTGGGCCGACGCGCGCAGCGCGCCCAGGAAGGCGTACTTCGAGTTGGAGGCCCAGCCGGCGATGATCACGCCGTACACCTCGATCGAGGTGATGGCCATGATCAGCAGCAGCCCGGCGTTGACGTTGGCCAGCACCGCGTCGGGACCGAAGGGGATGGCCACCCAGGCCGCCAGCGCCGGCATGATCGCCATCACCGGACCGAGCCGGAACAGGCCTTTGTTGGCCGCCGTCGGGTTGATCAGCTCCTTGGTCAGCAGCTTGAGCGCATCGGCGATCGGCTGCAGCAGTCCCATGGGACCGACGCGGTTGGGACCATGGCGCACCTGGATCCAGCCGAGGAACTTGCGTTCCCAGAGGGTGAGGTAGGCCACGGCACCGAGCAGCGGCAGCAGCACGCACACGATCTTGATCAGCGACCAGACCACGGGCCAGCCGGCCCCGGTCCACCAGCCGGCATCGATCAGGCCGCGCCCGAAACCGTAGATCGTGTCGATCATGCGGTCACCTCGTCGATGGCCTGGTAGTAGGCGACGCCACGGACGGCATGCGCGCCGCCTCTCCCGTCGGCCGTGAGTTGCAGCGACGGGGCCCGGCGCACGAGACCGTCCAGCTGGTAGATGGACGCGGCCACCGGCTCGGCGGCAGCCGGCGCAGCCGGCGCTGCCAGGTCGACCGGCGCGGCGAGCGCATTGCTCAGCCGATCGGCGGGAACATGCGTCGCGGCGTCGTCAAGGCCGCTGCGCACGTGCGCGAGCACGTCCTGAGAGGTCTCGAAATCGAAGCCCGTGAGGCCGAGCAGGTTGCCGAGCACGCGCAGCACCTTCCAGCCCGGACGGGTTTCGCCGCGGGGCTTGACCACGGCATGGAAGCTCTGGATGCGGCCCTCGGCATTGATGAAGGTGCCCGGCGTTTCGCTGAAGGGCGAAATGGGCAGCAGCACGTCGCTGAATGCAAGGTTCGCCTTGAAGGGGCTCAGCGTCACGACCATCTGTGCGCCGTCCAATCCCTGCGCGGCCTTGGCGCCTGCAGCCGAATCGAACTCGGGTTCGTTGTTGAGCAGCAGCACGGCCTGGAGGCCGCCCGCCAGCATCCGGCCGGCGTCGAGGCCCTGGGTGCCCGGCAGTGCGCCGACCCATTGGGCGCCGACGGTGTTGGCCGCTTCGGTCAGGTAGCCGACCGAGGCGCCGGTCTGCTCGCCGATCCACTGCGCCAGGGCCATCAGACGCGAGGCATCGGCGGCGTGCGCGGCCGCATTGCCGAGAAGAATGGCCTTGCGCTCGCCGCCCAGCAGGGACTTGGCGGTCGCCCGCGCAGCGTCCGTCGGCTGCGCACTCGAGGGAGCGGCCATACCCTTCTCGACGGCCACGGCTGCCGCCAATACAGCCAAGGCGTCGCCCCAGCCCGCCGCTTCGGCAATCTGTACGCCGGCGAGTGGCATGGCCCACGCGTCCTGCGACGCGAGTTGCGCCTGGCCGGCGATGGCGTGCACCGCCGCGCCCTTGCGCGCTGCCTGGCGAATCCGTTGCGCGAACAGGGGGTGGTCCTTGCGCAGGTTCGAGCCGACGACCAGCACGCGCTGCAGCTGCGACAGCGAAGCGATCGACGTGCCGAGCCAGCGCACACCCGTGCCGCGCGTGAAGTCGGCGTGGCGCAGGCGGTGGTCGATGTTCTCGCTGCCCAGGCCCCGCATGAGGGCCGTGGCGAGCGCGAGTTCTTCCACCGTGCTGTGCGGGCTGACCAGCGCGCCGATGGAGCCGGCGCCGTGGTCCGCCTTGATCTGACGCAGGCCGTTGGCCACGTACTCGAGCGCTGTCTGCCAGTCGACCACTTGCCATTGACCGCCCTGCTTCAGCATGGGCTGCGTCAGGCGCTCGTCGCCGTTGAGCGCCTCGTACGAGAAGCGGTCACGGTCGGCGATCCAGCATTCGTTGATGTCCTCGTTCTCGAGCGGCACCACGCGCATCACCTGGTTGTTCTTGACCTGCACGATCAGGTTGGCACCGGTCGAATCGTGCGGGCTCACCGACTTGCGGCGGCTCAGTTCCCAGGTGCGGGCGCTGTAGCGGAAGGGCTTGCTCGTGAGCGCGCCCACGGGGCAGATGTCGATCATGTTGCCCGAGAGCTCCGAATCGACGGTGTCGCCCACCACGGTGGTGATCTCGGAGTGCTCGCCCCGATTGACCATCCCCAGTTCCATGATGCCGGCCACTTCCTGGCCGAAGCGCACGCAACGGGTGCAATGGATGCAGCGGCTCATCTCTTCCATGCTGATGAGCGGACCGACGTCCTTGTGGAAGACCACGCGCTTTTCTTCCTCGTAGCGCGAGGAAGAGCCGCCGTAGCCCACGGCCAGATCCTGAAGCTGGCATTCGCCGCCCTGGTCGCAGATCGGGCAGTCGAGCGGGTGATTGATGAGCAGAAACTCCATCACCGACTTCTGCGCCTTGATCGCCTTCTCGCTCTGGGTGCGGACGATCATGCCCTGCGTGACCGGCGTGGCGCAGGCGGGCATGGCCTTGGGCGCCTTCTCGATGTCGACCAGGCACATGCGGCAGTTGGCCGCGATGCTGAGCTTCTTGTGGTAGCAGAAATGCGGGATGTAGGTGCCGGCCTTGTCGGCAGCATGCATCACCATGCTGCCTTCGGCCACTTCGACCTTTTTGCCGTCGAGTTCGATTTCAACCATGTCGTGTTCTCGTTCGCGCTCAGGCCTGGGCCGACGTCTTGGGCACGTAGCCCGGCACCAGCGCCTCGAACTCGTGGCGGAAGTGCTTGATCATGGCCCGCACGGGCATCGCGGCCGCATCGCCGAGCGCGCAGATGGTGCGGCCCTGGATGTTGTCGGCCACCGAATTCAGCAGATCCATGTCCGTGGCGCGGCCCTGACCGTTGTGGATGCGGTCCACCACGCGCCACAGCCAGCCCGTGCCTTCGCGGCAGGGCGTGCATTGACCGCAGGACTCGTGCATGTAGAAGTACGACAGCCGCTTGAGCGACTCGACCATGGAGCGCGAGTCGTCCATGACGATCACGGCGCCCGAGCCCAGCATGGAGCCGGCCTTGGCGATGGAGTCGTAGTCCATCGTGCAGTCCATCATGATGGAGGCAGGCAGCACCGGGGCGGACGAGCCGCCCGGAATCACCGCCTTGAGTTGGCGGCCCTTGCGCACGCCGCCGGCGAGCTCCAGCAACTTGGAAAACGGCGTGCCCATCGGCACTTCGTAGTTGCCGGGCAGCTCGACATCTCCGCTCACCGAGAAGATCTTGGTGCCGCCGTTGTTCGGCTTGCCGCACTCGAGGTAGGCCTGGCCGCCGTTGCGGATGATCCAGGGCACCGCGGCGAAGGTCTCGGTGTTGTTGATGGTGGTCGGCTTGCCGTACAGGCCGAAGCTGGCCGGGAACGGCGGCTTGAAGCGCGGTTGCCCCTTCTTGCCTTCCAGCGATTCGAGCAGCGCAGTTTCCTCGCCGCAGATGTAGGCGCCGAAGCCGTGGGCCGCGTGCAGCTGGAAGCCGTAGGCGCTGCCCAGGATCTTGTCGCCCAGGTAGCCGGCGGCGCGCGCCTCTTCCAGCGCCTCCTCGAAACGCTCGTAGGTCTCGAAGATCTCGCCGTGGATGTAGTTGTAGCCGACGCTGATGCCCATCGCGTAGGCGGCGATGGCCATGCCTTCGATGACGATGTGCGGGTTGAAGTGCAGGATGTCGCGGTCCTTGCACGTGCCCGGCTCACCTTCGTCCGAATTGCAGACGAGGTACTTCTGGCCCGGGAACTGGCGGGGCATGAAGCTCCACTTCAGACCCGTGGGAAAGCCTGCGCCGCCGCGGCCCCGCAGGCCCGAGCCCTTGACCTCGGCGATCACCTGATCGGGCGTCAGCCCCTCGGTCAGGATCTTGCGCAGGGCCTGGTATCCACCACGAGCCTCGTAGTCCGCCAGGCGCCAGTTGGTACCGTCCAGCCCCGCATAGATCTGCGGATTGATGTGCCGGTCGTGGAAGCAGGTCTGCACGCCCGTGGCGCGGAACTGGGAGAGAACCTGTTCGGGGGTCATCAACGCTCCTCCCCGCTCGTCGCGCCGCGCAGGCCGTCGACCAGCTGATCGAGTTTCTCGTTGCTCATGAAGCTGCACATGGTGCGGTCGTTGACCAGCATCACCGGCGAATCGGCGCAGGCACCCAGGCACTCGCTCTGCTGTAGCGTGAACAGGCCATCGGGCGTGGTCTCGCCCATCTTGATGCCGAGTTTCTTCTCGAGATGCACCAGCGCAGTCACGCCGTCGCGCAGCTGGCACGGCAGGTTCGTGCACACGTTGAGCTTGAACTTGCCCACCGGGTGCTGGTTGTACATGTTGTAGAAGGTCGTGACCTCGCGCACGGCGATGTGCGGCATGCCGAGGTAGTCGGCGATGGCCGCCTCGCTCTCTGCGCTGACGTGGCCGTCGACCTGCTGCACGATGGCCAGGCAAGCCATCACCGCCGACTGGCGGCCTGCGGCGTTGTCGGGGTACTTGGCCACCTCGCGCGCGAAGCGGTCGAGCACGGCCTGCGGCAGGAGTGCCGGGGCCGGGGAAGCAGAAGAGGAAAAAGCGTCGCTCATCGGTCGATCTCTCCGAACACGATGTCCAGGGTGCCGATCACCGCCACCGCGTCGGCAATCATGTGGCCACGCGCCATCTCGTCGAGGGCGGCGAGATGCGCGAAGCCCGGCGCACGGATCTTGAGGCGGTAGGGCTTGTTGGCGCCATCGCTCACCATGTAAATGCCGAACTCGCCCTTCGGGTGCTCGACGGCGGCATAGGCCTCGCCTTCGGGCACTCGGAAACCTTCGGTGAAGAGCTTGAAGTGGTGGATCAGCTCTTCCATGTTGGCCTTCATCGACTCGCGGGCGGGCGGCGCCACCTTGTGGTTGTCGGTGATGACCGGGCCCGGGTTGGCCTTCAGCCACTGCACGCACTGCGCAATGATCCGGTTGGACTGATTCATCTCCTCCATGCGGACGAGGTAGCGGTCGTAGCAGTCGCCGGTCTTGCCCACCGGGATGTCGAAGTCCATGCGGTCGTACACATCGTACGGCTGCTTCTTGCGCAGGTCCCAGGCGATGCCGGAGCCGCGCAGCATCGGGCCCGTCAGGCCCAGGTTCAGCGCGCGTTCGGGCGACATCACGCCGATGCCGACCGTGCGCTGCTTCCAGATTCGGTTGTCGGTCAGCAGCGTGTGGTATTCGCCCAGGTAGGTCTGGAAGCGCTTGGTGAAGCCCTCGAGGAAGTCGAGCACCGAGCCCTGCCGGTCCTCGTTCATGCGCTCGAGTGCCTTGGCGTTCTTGATCTTGCTGACCTTGTACTGGGGCATGCTGTCCGGCAGGTCGCGGTACACGCCGCCAGGACGGAAGTAGGCCGCATGCATGCGCGCACCGGAGACCGCCTCGTACACGTCGAACAGGTCTTCGCGCTCTCGGAAGGCGTAGATCAGGATGGTCGAGCTGCCGCAGTCGTTGCCGTGCGAGCCGAGCCACATGAGGTGGTTCAACAGGCGCGTGATCTCCGCGAACATGACGCGGATGTACTGGGCGCGGATCGGCACCTCGAGGCCGAGCAGCTTCTCGATGGCCAGGCAGTACGCATGCTCGTTGCACATCATCGACACGTAGTCGAGACGGTCCATGTACGGCAGCGACTGGATGTAGGTCTTGTGCTCGGCCAGCTTCTCGGTGGCGCGGTGCAGCAGGCCGATGTGCGGGTCGGCGCGCTGGACGACTTCGCCGTCGAGTTCGAGCACGAGGCGCAGAACACCGTGGGCCGCAGGATGCTGCGGACCGAAGTTCAGCGTGTAGTTCTTGATTTCAGCCATGTTCGATCACCAGGGCACGACGCCCTCAGTGCAGGCCTCCATAGTTGTCTTCGCGGATCACGCGCGGCGTGACCTCTCGGGGTTCGATCGTCACCGGCTGGTACACCACACGCTGCAGTTCCGCGTCGTAGCGCATTTCAACGTGGCCCGAGAGCGGGAAGTCCTTGCGGAATGGGTGGCCGATGAAGCCGTAGTCGGTGAGGATGCGGCGCAGGTCGGGGTGGCCGTCGAAGACGATGCCGAAGAGGTCGAAGGCTTCGCGCTCGAACCAGTTGGCGGAGTTCCACAGCGCGTTGACCGACGGAACGACGGGAAAGTCGTCGTCCGGGCAGAAGACCTTCACACGCACCCGCTGGTTGAGGGACACCGACAGCAGGTGCGACACGGCGCAGTAGCGCAGGCCTTCCCAGTACTCGTCACGGTAGGAGGAGTAGTCGACGCCGCAGATGTCGACGAGCTGCTCGAACTGGCAGCCCGGCGCATCGCGCAGGATCTGCATCGCTTCGAGGTAGTGGGCCGCGTCCACCACGGCGGTGACTTCGCCCTGGGCGACGGAAATGCGCTTGAGCTTGTCGCCCAGCGCAAGGGAGATGGTGTCCTTGAGGACCTGCGGATCGACAGCAAACGACGTCATGGGGGCGTGGCTCCGATCAGGCACGGGCGATGCTGTTGGTGCGACGCACCTTCTGCTGCAACTGGATGATCCCGTAGATCAGCGCCTCGGCCGTCGGCGGACAACCCGGCACGTACACGTCGACCGGCACGATCCGGTCGCAGCCGCGCACGACCGAGTAGCTGTAGTGGTAATAGCCGCCGCCGTTGGCGCACGAGCCCATTGACAGCACCCAGCGCGGCTCGGCCATCTGGTCGTAGACCTTGCGCAGCGCCGGCGCCATCTTGTTGCACAGCGTGCCGGCCACGATCATGAGGTCGGACTGGCGCGGACTGGCACGGAACACCTCGGCGCCGAAGCGGCCGATGTCGTAGCGCGCCGCGGCCGCATGCATCATCTCGACTGCGCAGCAGGCGAGGCCGAACGTCATCGGCCACAGCGAGCCGGTCTTGGCCCAGTTCACCACCGAGTCGTACGACGTGGTGATGAAGCCTTCCTTGAAAACACCTTCAATGGCCATGGCCACACACTCCTGCCGCGTTCAGTTCATTCCCAGTCAAGGGCACCTTTCTTCCACTCGTAGGCGAAGCCCACGACGAGGATCGCAAGGAACACCACCGCAGCCCAGAAGCCGAGCGGGCCCACGTCCTTGAGCGCCACGGCCCAGGGAAAGAGGAACGCGATTTCGAGATCGAAAAGAATGAAGAGGATGGCCACCAGGTAGTAGCGGACATCGAATTGCATGCGGGCGTTCTCGAAAGCCTCGAAGCCGCACTCGTAGGGGGAATTCTTCGCTGCGTCGGGTCGGTTGGGCCCAAGCACGTAACCGAGGACCTGAGGCGCGATGCCTACAGCGATACCGACCAGAATGAAGAGCAGGACGGGAAGGTAGGAATCGAGGTTCATCGGGAGCGTTCTTCTTTCACCGTCTGCGTACCGCAGAAAGGCCTTCGTGGAGAAGTCTTCTGCGGATGCAATCTGGTGCGGTCGGCGAGACTCGAACTCGCACAGCTTTCGCCACTACCCCCTCAAGATAGCGTGTCTACCAATTTCACCACGACCGCGGTTTGAAGCTGCCCGGATGGCATGAGGAGCCTTGTTTTGAAGGCGATTTGGCTTTCCGGACAGCTTTAGAGTTTACCCTGAAAAACGCTCCTGCATGCTGCGGCGCACTATAGAAAGTGGGCCGCGCGCGCGAATCACTTCGAGGGGATTTGCGCAGGGTTCTGCGCAGGGCTCGACGCCGGCGCTGCGGGCGCGCTCGATGCCGCGCCACCCGAAGGAATCTGCGATGCCGAGTCCGGCGCCGGAGCCGCCGGCGCGGGCGCCGGAGCGCTCACCGGCGCGCGATCCAACAGGCTGCCACCGCTGGTCGGGCGCGCATGGCTGAAATAGGCCAGCAGCAAAGTGCAGGCGAAGAACACCGCGGCCAGCACCGCCGTGGTGCGCGACAGGAAGTTCGCGCTGCCACTGGCGCCGAAGAGGCTGCCTGCGCTGCCGCTGCCGAAGGCGGCGCCCATGTCCGCGCCCTTGCCATGCTGAAGCAGGATGAGCCCGACCATCGCGATCGCCGCGAGCATCTGCACGCCCACCAGAATGTTCAACATCACGTTCATTCGTCAATACTCCTTGTTCGCTCGGGCGAGTCGCGCTGCCTTCAGCGCGCCGCCGCAATGATCTGCAGAAAGTCGGGGGCCTTCAGCGAGGCGCCACCGATGAGGCCGCCGTCGATGTCGGCCTGGGCCAATAGCGACGCGGCGTTGGCCGCGTTCATGCTGCCGCCGTAGAGGATGCGGATGCGCCCCGCCAGATCGCCGGCCGCATGGTGCAGCTGAGCGCGCAGCACCGCGTGCACCGCCTGCGCCTGCTCGGGCGTGGCCGTCCTGCCGGTGCCGATGGCCCACACGGGTTCATAGGCGACCACGATTTCGCTGATGCAATGGCCGTTGGTGTGGATCACGGCAGCCAGTTGGCGCCGCACCACCTCTTCCGTGTGGCCCGCCTCGCGCTCGGCCAGCGTCTCGCCCACGCACACGATGGGCGTGATGCCCGCCGCCAGCGCAGCCGCAGCCTTCGCAGCGACGGTCTCGTCGCTCTCGCCGTGGTACTGGCGGCGCTCCGAGTGACCGACGATGGCATAGCGCACGCCGAAGTCCTTGAGCATGGCAGCCGACTGCTCGCCGGTGTAGGCGCCCTGCGCATGGGCCGACACATCCTGCGCACCCAGCGCGATCGGCAAGCCATCGACCAGGCCCTGCACCTGCGCCAGGTAGGGAGCGGGCACGCACACCGCCACGTCGCATGCCGGCGCGCCGACGCCTTCGCGAAGCGCACCAACCAATGCAGCGTTGGCCGCGAGGCCGCCGTTCATCTTCCAGTTGCCGGCGATCAGCTTCTTCTTCAGATTGGTCATCTCGGGATTCACCAGGTCAGCACGATCTTGCCGACGTGCTGGTTGGACTCCATCAGGGTGTGGGCTTTCGCCGCATCGGCAGCCGCGAAGGTGCTATGGATCACCGGTTTCACCCGGCCGGCCGCAAGCAACGGCCAGACCTGTTCGCGCAGCGCCTGAGCGATGGCACCCTTGAACGCCACCGGCCGCGGACGCAGGGTCGAGCCGGTGATGGTCAGCCGGCGGCGCAGCACCTGCCCGGCATTGAATTCGCTCTTGACGCCGCCCTGCACGGCGATGACGACCAAGCGGCCGTCCTCGGCCAGGCAGTCGATTTCGCGCGCCACGTAGTCCCCCGCCACCATGTCCAGCACGACGTCGACGCCACGACCATCGGTCAGGCGCTTGGCTTCGGCAGCGAAATCGCTGCTGCGGTAGTTGATGGCATGGTCGGCGCCGAGTGCCAGGCAGGCCTCGCACTTGGCGTCGCTGCCGGCGGTGGCGATCACCGCCGCGCCCATGGCCTTGGCCAACTGGATCGCCGTCACGCCGATGCCGCTCGTGCCGCCCTGCACCAGCAGCGTTTCGCCGCGCTGCAGGCGCCCGCGCTGGAACACGTTGCTCCAGACGGTGAAGAAGGTCTCGGGCAGCGATGCCGCCTCGATGTCGCTCCAGCCCGCCGGCACTGGCAGGCACTGGGCCACCGGCGCCACGCACAGTTGCGCATAGCCGCCACCAGCCACCAGCGCGCACACGCGATCACCGATCGACAGGCCGGCAGCAGCCAGCGCCTGGGCATCGCCGGCCACGATCTGTCCGGCGACTTCGAGTCCGGGCAGGTCGGATGCGCCCGGCGGCACCGGGTAGTTGCCTGTGCGCTGCAGGACGTCGGGCCGGTTGACGCCGCTGGCGCCCACGCGGATCAGCGCTTCGCCAACGCCCGCGACCGGGTCGGGCCGCTCGGCCAGGCGCAGCACCTCGGGGGCGCCGTAAGACGTGATCTCGATGGCTTTCATGGTCTTTTCGTGCTCCAGCGCCCGCGGGATGGGCGCAAGACGCTATAAAAAAGAGAGCAAGCCCCGCGCTGGCGCGGGGCTCGAGGTCAGCCCTGGTGCGGTTCGCCGCGGCCAGCGTCCTGTTGCTGTGCGGCGTCGACCGGCGGCTGCTCGTTGCGCTCTTCGCGCGGACGGCGCTCCTCGCGCGGCGGACGATCGCCGCGATCACCGCGGTCGCCACGATCACCCCGATCCCCACGTTCGCGGCGCTCGCCACGGCCTTCACCGCGATCTTCGCGCGGCGGGCGGTCGCCGTACTCGGGCATGCCTGCCGGACGCTCGGTCAACGCCTTCATGGACAGCTTCACGCGGCCCTTGTCGTCGGTCTCGAGGACCTTGACCTTCACGATCTGGCCTTCCGACAGATAGTCGGTGACCTTTTCCACGCGCTCGTGCGCGATCTGGCTGATGTGCAGCAGGCCGTCCTTGCCAGGCAGCAGGTTGATCAGCGCGCCGAAGTCCAGGATCTTGGTGACCGGGCCTTCGTAGACCTTGCCGATCTCGACTTCGGCCGTGATCTGCTCGATGCGGCGCTTGGCCTCGTCGGCCTTGGCGCTGTCGGTCGAGGCGATGGTGATGGTGCCGTCCTCATCGATGTTGATCTGCGTGCCGGTCTCTTCCGTCAGCGCGCGGATCACCGCACCGCCCTTGCCGATCACGTCGCGGATCTTCTCGGGGTTGATCTTCATCGTGTACAGCTTGGGCGCGAAGCTCGACACCTCGGCCTTGGCCTCGCCCATCGCTTCCTGCATCTTGCCCAGGATGTGCATGCGCGCTTCCTTGGCCTGGGCCAGGGCGACCTGCATGATTTCCTTGGTGATGCCCTGGATCTTGATGTCCATCTGCAGCGCGGTGATGCCGTTGGTCGTGCCGGCCACCTTGAAGTCCATGTCGCCCAGGTGATCTTCGTCACCCAGGATGTCGGTCAGCACGGCGAACTTGTTGCCGTCCTTGATCAGGCCCATGGCAATGCCGGCCACGTGCGCCTTCATGGGCACGCCGGCGTCCATCATCGACAGGCAGCCGCCGCAGACCGAGGCCATCGACGAGGAGCCGTTCGACTCGGTGATCTCCGACACCACGCGCACGGTGTAGGGAAACTCTTCCTTGCTCGGCAGGCACGCCACCAGAGCGCGCTTGGCCAGGCGGCCGTGGCCGACTTCGCGGCGCTTGGTGGAGCCCATGCGGCCCACTTCGCCGGTGGCGAAGGGAGGCATGTTGTAGTGGAACAGGAAGCGGTCCTCGAACTCGCCGGCCAGCGCGTCGATGCGCTGCGCGTCGCGTTCGGTGCCCAGCGTGGTCACGACCAGCGCCTGCGTCTCGCCGCGGGTGAACAGCGCCGAGCCGTGGGTGCGGGGCAGCACGGAGTTGCGGATCTCGATCGGGCGCACGGTGCGCGTGTCGCGGCCGTCGATGCGCGGCTCGCCTTCGAGGATCTGGCTGCGCACGATGTTGGCCTCGATGGCGAAGAGCAGGTCGCTGACCTTGCCGGCGTCGTACTCGGCGCCTTCGGCCTTCAGCGCCTCGAAGACGCTGGCATTGGCTTCGCGCAGGGCCTGCGTGCGGGCCTGCTTGCTGCGGATCTGGTAGACGGCGCGCAGCTTCTCTTCGGCCAGGCCCTTGATCTTGGCTTCGAAGGCTTCGTCCTTGGCTTCGGGCGCCCAGGTGCCGTTTTCGGTCCACAGCGGCTTGCCAGCCTCGCGCACCAGTTCGTGGATGGCGTTGATGGCGATCTTGCCCTGCTCGTGGCCGAAGACCACGGCGCCGAGCATCACGTCCTCGGGCAGTTGCAGCGCTTCGGATTCGACCATCAGCACGGCCGCTTCGGTGCCGGCGACGACGAGGTCCATCTGCGAATCGGCTCGGGCGCTGCGGGCCGGGTTCAGCACGTACTGGCCGTTGATGTAGCCCACGCGCGCGGCGCCGATCGGGCCATCGAAGGGGATGCCGGAAATCGACAGCGCAGCGCTCACGGCGATCATGGCCGCAATGTCGGCGTCGACTTCGGGGTTCAGCGACACGGTGTGGATCACCACGTGCACTTCGTTCAGGAAGCCTTCAGGGAACAGCGGACGGATCGGGCGGTCGATCAGGCGCGAGGTCAGCGTCTCGAGTTCGCTGGGCTTGGCTTCACGCTTGAAGAAGCTGCCGGGAATCTTGCCGGCGGCGTAGGTCTTCTCGATGTAGTCGACGGTCAGCGGGAAGAAGTCCTGGCCGGGCTTGGCGGACTTGGAGGCGACCACCGTGGCCAGCACGACGGTGCCGTCGATGTCGACCAGCACGGCGCCGGTGGCCTGGCGGGCGATTTCGCCGGTTTCCATGACGACGGTCTTGTCGCCCCACTGGAAGGACTTGGTAATCTTGTTGAAGAGGCTCATGATTGCTCCTTTATTGATAGCAGGCCACACAGGACCCGCGGGCGTTGGAGCGCAATTCAGAACACGATGCCATTCCAGCGGGGCCCGGCCCGGACCCCATTGGAATGACACAGCTTCGCTCTGTTTTGCGGTCTCCGAAGTAGAAAACGCCTGAGCTAGCGGACTAACTCAGGCGTTTTTGCAAAGGCAGGTCTTACTTGCGCAGACCCAGCTTGGCGATCAGGGCGGTGTAGCGGTCGGCGTCCTTGGACTTGAGGTAGTCCAGGAGCTTGCGGCGGCGGCTCACCATGCGCAGCAGGCCACGGCGACCATGGTGGTCCTTGGCGTGCGTCTTGAAATGGGGGGTGAGTTCGTTGATGCGGGCGGTCAGGATGGCCACTTGCACTTCTGGGCTGCCCGTGTCGTTGGCGGCGCGTGCGTTGTCCTTGACGATGTCCGCCTTCTTGTCGGCTGCGATCATTTTAAAAGTTTCCCGTTCCAAAGATGTTTGACTTGCGGCGCGCGCTGGAACTGAACGCGCCGTGCGCCTTGCGGCATGCAAAGCCTCGGGATTATATACCGGCGACCTTGTCCGCCTGCCATGGCCCCAACCGGTGCGCCCCCGGGCCGAGCGCGGCCATCTCGTCCGCCGGGTTGCGCAGCACACACCGGTCCAGCGACAAGCAGCCGCAGCCGATGCAGTCCGACAGCGAATCGCGCAGCCGCTCGAGCTGGGCGATGCGCTCGTCCAATTCGGCCCGCCAGCGCGTCGACATCGCCGCCCAATCCTCGCGCGTGGGCGTGCGGCCCTGGGGCAGCGTGGCCAGCGCCTCGCCCACGTCGGCCAGCGGCACCCCGACCCGCTGCGCCACCCGGATCACGGCGACGCGCCGCAGCATCTCGCGGCCATAGCGGCGCTGGTTGCCGGCGGTGCGCCGGCTCGCGATCAGGCCCTGCCGCTCGTAGAAATGCAGCGCGGAAACGTTCACCCCGCTTCGCTCGGCCAGTTCGCCAACGCTCATCTCGCCCGAAAGACGGTCCATCGCAACCCCTTGGTGACACGGCGCCTGCGCCCGCTTGACCTCAACAATGGTTGAGATATTAGTGTGCGCGCCATGCCCCTGCCCTCGCTCGGTTTTCTCCGCCAGTTGGCCCCAACGTCCGGCGCCCCATACACCTCGCGGCAGCCGCCCGCCTCGACGCCAGCGCCCCCACCAGGCGCCGTGCTCAGCCCTGCGGCTGCGCCGCCAGCCAAGCCTTGAGCCGCTCGACGCCCTCCACCAGCCGCTGCGGGTCGCGCGAGGCGAAGCACCAGCGCAGCCAGCCTTGCGCCTCGGGCGCAAAGGCGTTGCCCGGCGCAAGGCCCAGGCCGGCCTCCGCCACCAGGCGCTTGGCCACGTCGAGCGAGTCGGCAAAGCCCGCCAGCCGGAAGAAGGCGTACATGCCGCCGCGCGCGGGTGCCACCTCCACGCCGGGGAGTGCGGCCAGCAAGGGCAGCAGCGTGTCGCGGCAGGCCTTGAGGTGGGCGACGACGCGCGGCGTGATCTCGGCCTCGTGCGCCAGGGCGGCGAGGCCGGCACGCTGGGTGAACACGCTGGTGCAGGAGGTATTGAACTCGATCAGCTTGCCCATCGCGTCCATCAGCGACGCCGGCAGCACCAGCCAACCCAGGCGCCAGCCGGTCATGAGGAAGCTCTTGGAGAAGCTGTGCGCCACCACCAGACGGTCGCCCGGCGCCGCGAGGTCGAGGAAGCTCGGCGCACACGCCTTCGGCGTCGGCTCGTAATAGAGGCGTTCGTAGACCTCGTCCGCCAGGATCCAGGTGCCCGTCTGGCGGCAGTGCGCGAGGATCGCGGCCTGCTCCTCGCGCGTCAGCGTCCAGCCGGTAGGATTGTTCGGGGCGTTGACGATCAGCAGGCGCGTCGCCGGCGTCACCGCCGCGCGCAGTGCCTGCAGGTCCAGCGTCCATTGGCCGTCCACGGGCCGCAGCGGCACGCAGTGCACCTGTGCCCCCAGGATGGCCGGCTGCGCCGTCAGGTTGGGCCACACGGGGGTGACCGCCACCACCTCGTCGCCGGCGTCCACCAGCGCCTGCACCGCCAGCATCAGCGCACTCACGCCGCCCGAGGTGACGGCGATCCGCTCGGGGCCGATGGCCGGATGCAGGCCCGACATGTAGCGGGCGATGGCGGCGCGCAGTTCCGGCAGCCCCAGGTTGTGGGCGTAGAAAGTCTCGCCCCGTTCGAGCGACTCGATGGCCGCGCGACGGATCGGCTCCGGCGTCACCTCGTCGCTTTCGCCGAACCAGAAGGCCAGCACGTCCTCGCGCCCGAGGCCGGCGTTGGCCACCTCGCGGATCTTGGAGGCTTCGAGTTGTTCAACGGCTGGGCGCATGGTCACAGGATCTCGACTGAAGCGGGTTCACGATGCTGCCGGTCATCCGCAAGCCGGCGTGAGGCGGCAACGCGACAAATGGCAACGCTTTTTTGAAACAAAAGGATTCAAAAATAAATGGGCGCACCAGCCCTCAGGCCGGCCGCTGCATGCGGCAGCTTGTCGGCATCTCGGTCAGGTCGGCGGGAATGTCCTTGACGACGCGAAAGCCGTAGCCCGAGCCTTCGACATCGAACGGCACGCCCGGCGTGCCCTGGCGGTCCATCACGCCGACCACGAGCGGCTGCTGGAACTGGTGGTCCGACGCGCGCATGTGCCCGCTGCGCCCGCCCAGGCTGACGCGAGCATGCTCGAGCCGCACGGCCACGTCCTGCGCATCGGTCGTGCGAGCCTGGGCGACGGCCTGCGCCAGCGCCTCCACCATGAGCTGCATGCGCATGTGCACGTAGTCGTCCGCGGGCTGCGGGAAGCGCTGGCGGAAGGCACGGTAGAAGGCCGCGGACTCCGGCGTCGGCACGTTGGGCAGCCAGTCGGCCACCGCGATCACCTTGCCCACGCCGGCCTCGCCGAGGGCGGCCGGGGCACCGAGCGCATTGCCGTAGAAGGTGTAGAACTTGCCGTCGAAGCCGACCTCGCGCGCGGCCTTCACGAGCAGCGTGAGGTCGTTGCCCCAGTTGCCCGTGATCACCGCCTGCGCACCGCTGGCCTTGATCTTCACGGCATAGGGCGCGAAGTCCTTCACCCGGCCCATCGGGTGCAACTCTTCACCCACGACCTGGATGTCGGGCCGCAGCTGCGCCATCTGGCGCCTGCTCTCCCGCAGCACGGCCTGGCCGAAGCTGTAGTCCTGGCCGATGAGGTAGGCGCGCTGCACGGCACGGTCATCCTTGAGCACCTCCATCAGGGCCGTGACGCGCATGTCGGCATGCGCGTCGAAGCGGAAGTGCCAGAAGCTGCAGCGCTCGTTGGTGAGGATCGGGTCCACCGCCGAGTAGTTGAGAAACAGGGCCTGGCGCGCGCGGGGGCTGCGTTCGTTGTGTTTGGCCAGCGCATCGAGGATGGCGGCAGCCGTCGCGGAGGAGTTGCCCTGCATGACCACGCCCGCGCCGTCGTCGATGGCCGAGCGCAGCGCCGACAGCGCCTCTTCCGTCTGGCCCTTGCTGTCATAGCGATCGATGCGCAAGGGACGAGCGCCGCCTGGCAGCGGCACGCCGCCGCGCTGGTTCACGCGCTCGGTGGCCCACAGCAGGTTGCGAAAGACCGCCTCGCCCGTGTTCGCGAAGGGGCCGCTGAGGCTTTCGACCAGGGCCAGCTGGATGGGGGGCTGCGAACCCTTCGTGGCGGCATGGCCCAGGGCCGGCATGCATAGCGCCGCCGCGCCTGTTTTCAAGAGCGCGCGGCGCGAAATAAAGCGAGGAGTCATTCCCTTGAAACGCCGCGCGGCACGCCCTAGATGGTGCTCAAGCGGCGCTCACGTTTTGAAAGGCCGCGCAGTGTAAGGGACACACATTCCATGTCCCCTCCGTGTTCATTCCAGGAGATTGCCACCATGTTCTTCGCCCCCACCCTGCGCAGCCGCGCCTTCGTCTCCCCCCGCGCCTTCGACCGCAGCTTCGAACGCTTCGTCAACGACGCCTTCGACGGTGCACGCCGCCCGCCGTACGTCGAGCAGGACGACAAGGCCTGGACGCTCCGCCTCGACGTGCCCGGCGTCGCGCGCGAAGACCTCAATATCGGCATCGAAGGTGCCGTGGTCCGCATCGAGACCCGTGCCGAGGCCCCGCGCCAGTTCAAGGCCGCCTACGAATTGCCACAGGACATCGACACCGCTGCGAGCGAAGCCAAGCTCGAGAACGGTGTGCTCACCCTGCGCCTGGCCAAGCTCGAACCCGTGAGCAAGGTGGTGAACCTCGCGATCAACTGAAAACTTTCGAGTTCATTCAGGCCGGTAACACGTCGTTTCCGGCCTTTTTGTTTTCCGAACGCAAAATTAGTGAGAAATCCGTCACATCATTGCGGCGGTTTCTCACATTTGCCCACCACTTTTCGGCGTTCGGACGATGGTTTTGCTGCCCGCAAACAAAGGTATCCACGCCGGTCAGGATACCTATGGATACACATCTCAAGGTGACGCGTGCCGACGGCCAGCGTTCCGATGTCTTGCTGGTCTTCCTTCCCGGCGCTTTCCTTGCGCCAGAAGAATTCGAGCGTGAGGGTTTCGTCAGCGCGATCCAGGAACGCGACGTGGCGGCCGACGTGATGCTGGTCGACGCCAACGTGTCGTACTACTACGACCAGACCTTCACCGAGCACATGCAGAAGGACGTGATCGAGCCGGCACGCGCCTTGGGCTACGAATCCATCTGGCTGGTCGGCATCTCGATCGGCGGCTTCGGCGCCCTGATCCATCAACTGTCGCAGCCGGGCTCGGTGCAGGGCATCGTGGCGCTGGCGCCCTACCTGGGCCGACGCCCGCTGGCGGCCGAGATCCACAAGGCCGGCGGCCTGCGCGCCTGGAAGGCGCCCACCGGCCCACTGCCCGACGAGGAAGTCGACCGGCGCCTGTGGCCCTGGCTGCAGCAATACGCGCACGCCATGCCGCCCAAGGAACTGCCGCCGCTGTACCTGGGCTTCGGCCTGGCCGACCGCTTCGCGTCCAACCACCAGCTGCTGGCCGATGCGCTGCCCGAAGGCCGCGTGTTCACCACCGAAGGCGGCCACGACTGGCCGCAATGGTCGCGCCTTTGGCGCAAGATGCTCGACGTGCTGCCGCTGCCTGCCGGCGTGCGCGCCGCCGCTACGCCGCTGGCAGCGAATCCAGTGCCCAGCGCGGCTTGACGTCGAAGGCGTAGCGCGCGCTCGCCTGCTCCAGCCCCGCCTGCAACCGCATCGCCGCGGCCATGGCGATCATGGCGCCGTTGTCGGTGCACAGGTGCAGTTCGGGGTAATGCACACGCACCCGGCGCCGGCCGCAGGCCGCATCGAGCTGGCTGCGAAGCAGCCGGTTGGCACCCACGCCGCCGGCGACCACCAGGCGATTCATGCCGGTCTCGTCCAGGGCGGCCAGCGACTTGCGCAGCAGCACCTCCACGATCGCGGCCTGGGTCGAGGCCGCCAGGTCGGCCTTGCGGGCCTCCAGCTGGTCGCCCAGCTTCTTCGCCTGGGTGAGCACGGCTGTCTTCAGGCCGGCGAAGGAGAAGTCCAGGTCGCCGCTGTGCAGCAGCGGGCGCGGCAGCTTGAAGGCCTCGGCGTCTCCCCCCTCGGCCAGCCTGGCCAGCCAGGGCCCGCCCGGGTAGGGCAGGCCCATCAGCTTGGCGCTCTTGTCGAAGGCCTCGCCGGCCGCGTCGTCGATGGTCTCGCCGAGGATCTCGTAGCGCCCCACCCCTTCCACGCGCATGAGCTGCGTGTGGCCGCCCGACACCAGCAGCGCCACGAAGGGAAACTCCGGAGGATCGGCGCTCAGGAAGGGCGAGAGCAGGTGCCCTTCGAGGTGGTGCACGCCCAGCACCGGCTTGTCGAGCGCCGCGCCTAACGCGCAGGCCACGCCCGCGCCCACCAGCAGCGCGCCGGCCAGGCCGGGCCCGCGCGTGTACGCGACCACGTCGATCGTCTCGCGGCCCACGCCCGCTTCGCCGAGCACCTGCTCGGTCAGGGGCAGCACGCGGCGGATGTGGTCGCGGCTGGCCAGCTCGGGCACCACGCCGCCGTAGGCCTGGTGCATGGCGATCTGGCTGTGCAGGGCGTGCGCGACGAGGCGCGGCACGCCGGTGCTGCCACTCTCCACCAGCGCCACGCCGGTCTCGTCGCAGGAGGATTCGATGCCCAGGATTCGCATGCGGCTAGTGTAGGGAGCGGTGCCCGGCCCCAAGTCGGGGCATGGAATTTGCACGGCAGGGGCAGCGGCCGCGCGACGGGCGCCGCGCTCCACGATTGCATGACCTTTCCATGACCTCCGGCCTCAGCTTCCTCGTCGCCGCCCGCCGCTGCGAGATCGACGAACTCGACCAGCTCAGCCGCACCAGCGCGCTGGTCGGCACCATCGGCCGCCTGGTGCACGCGCTGCAGAAGGAGCGCGGCATCTCCAACGTCTTCATCGGCTCCGGCGGCACGCGCTTCGCGGAACAGCGCCTGCAGCAGATCGCCGCCTGCGAGGCCGTCACGCAGGAGGTGCGCACGGCCCTGGACGCCCTGCAGCACGAGCCACAGCACCTGGGCAACGGCGCACGCCTGTTCAGCCGCGTGGCGTGGGTGCTTCCGGGCCTGGACGGCCTGCCCGCGCTGCGCGGGCGCATCGCGGCCCTGAAGGTGGCGCCCGCGGAGGCGACGGCGGCCTACGTCAAGCTGATCGCCGGACTGCTGGCGCTGGTCTTCGAGGCCGCCGACGGCGCGACCGACCCGCAGATCTCGCGCTGGCTGGTGGCGATGTTCAATTTCATGCAGGGCAAGGAATTCGCCGGCCAGGAGCGTGCCTTCGGCGCGGCCGCCTTCACACGCGGGCGCAACGACGACGCCCAGCGCCAGCAGTGGCTGCACTTGATCGAGTCGCAGGAGCGCTGCTTCGAGCTCTTCACCGAGTTCGCCGACGAGGCGCTGCGCGCGCACTGGCAGCAGTTGCAGGACGGCGCCGGGACGGCCGAGCTGGAACGCCTGCGGCGCATCGGCTGCGCGGCCGCCGGCGGCACGCTGGTGCCCGACCTCGGGCCGGTGTGGTTCGACTGCTGTACGCGTCGCATCGACGCCATGCGCCTGGTGGAGGACCGCCTCGCCGACGAACTGCGCAGCCTGTGCGAACGCAAGACCGCCCAGGCGCGCACGGAACTCGCACAGTACGAGACGCTGCTCGCCTCCGTGCAGGCGCAGGGCACGGACGCCGGCACGCCGATGCCGGCCGGCTTCTTCGATGCCGCGCCGGCGTCGGGCGCCGACGACCTCGCCGATGCCTCGGGCACGGCCGGCTCGCGCTACGGCCGGCACCTCGAGCGCTCGGTGCTGGACATGGTGCAGGCGCAGTCGCGCCGCCTGCAGGCGATGAGCGACGAACTGGCCACGGTGCGCGCCAGCCTCAACGAACGCAAAGTGGTCGAGCGCGCCAAGGGCCTGCTGATGGCGCACCGGCGCCTCAGCGAGGAAGAGGCGCACAAGATGCTGCGCCAGACCGCGATGAACCAGAACCGGCGACTGGTGGAAGTCGCCGAATCGGTGCTCGCGATGGCGGAGTTCCTGCCGGGGCACTGAATCCCGGCGCCCGATTGGTGCGCCGCACAACTTGCGTGCCGCGACTCCTCACCTCACGATTTCAAGCCAAATCGGCCTCCAGCGCCCGCCCCGCCTGCGCGAGCAGCTATTGATTTCATAGCAAACCGCCACCATCGAACCCTGGCACGGCGTTTGCAACTCACACCGCCATGGACCGGCGACGGTCCCAGGCAGGCGGCATCCAAAGGCGGGTGCGGCCCACCGACACGGACAAAGGCGTCCTCGACCCGCAAGGGCTGCTCGCGACATGCGACGGCTCCTGCGGGCTGAGGACGCCTTTTTTGTTTTCGTCTTCCGCTTCGCCCCTTTCTTCTTTCCTCGACTGGAGTTGGCCCCATGACCGAACCCCTCATCCCCGGCAAGCTCAGCCGCCGCACCGTGCTCAAGGCCGCGGCCGCCGGCGCCGTCGGCATCGACCCTGCCCTGCGCGCCGCCGTCTGGGCGCAGGGCTCCGACAAGCCCGAGAAGGAGGAGGTGAAGATCGGCTTCATCCCCCTGACCGACTGCGCCAGCGTCGTCATGGCCTCGGTGCTGGGCATCGACAAGAAGTACGGCGTGAAGATCGTGCCCAGCAAGGAGGCGAGCTGGGCCGGCGTGCGCGACAAGCTGGTCAACGGCGAGCTGGACTTCGCCCACGTCCTCTACGGCCTGGTGTACGGCGTGCACCTCGGCATCAGCGGCCCCAAGAAGGACATGGCCGTGCTCATGACCCTCAACAACAACGGCCAGGCCATCACCCTGTCGAAGAAGCTGGCCGACAAGGGCGCGGTGGACGGCCCCTCGCTCGCCAAGCTGATGGCCGCCGAGAAGCGCGAATACACCTTCGCGCAGACCTTCCCCACCGGCACGCACGCCATGTGGCTCTACTACTGGCTGGCCGCCAGCGGCATCAACCCGCTGAAGGACGCCAAGGCGATCGTGGTGCCCCCGCCGCAGATGGTGGCGAACATGCGCGTGGGCAACATGGACGGCTTCTGCGTGGGCGAGCCCTGGGGCCAGCGCGCCATCATGGACGGCATCGGCATCACGGCCATCACCACCCAGGACATCTGGAAGGACCACCCGGAGAAGGTGCTGGGCACCACCGCCGAGTTCACGAAGAAATACCCCAACACGGCGCGCGCCGTGACGGCCGCCATCCTGGAGGCCGGCAAGTGGATCGACGCCGGCCTGCAGAACAAGAACAAGATGGCCGAGACCATCGCCGACAAGAGCTACGTCAACACCAGCGTCGACGCGATCAACCAGCGCATCCTGGGCCGCTACACCAACGGCCTGGGCAAGAGCTGGGACGACCCCAACCACATGAAGTTCTACGCCGACGGCGCCGTCACCTTCCCGTACCTTTCCGACGGCATGTGGTTCCTCACGCAGCACAAGCGCTGGGGCCTGCTCAAGGAGCATCCCGACTACCTGAAGGTGGCCACCGAGATCAACCGCATCGACCTGTACAAGCAGGCCGCCGCCGCCACCAAGACCCCCGTGCCCGCCAGCCCGATGCGCAGCAGCAAG
Source organism: Xylophilus ampelinus (assembly GCF_901875635.1). Classification (GTDB taxonomy): domain Bacteria; phylum Pseudomonadota; class Gammaproteobacteria; order Burkholderiales; family Burkholderiaceae_C; genus Xenophilus. The sequence continues at coordinate 45,751 of NZ_CABFMN010000104.1, forward strand.
CTGATGGACGGCATCGTCTGGGACGGCAAGGACCCGAAGAAGTACGCCGAGTCCTTCAAGGTCCAGATGGGCTGAGCGCCCTCTTCCCACCCCACCCTCACGGAGCCCCCCATGGTCGCCGCCGTTTTCCACCTGCCGCTCGATGCGGACACCCGCACCGACATGCCTGCCGCCGTCCCGGCCAAGCCTTCGCTGAAGGCCGTGCCCACCCCCGCCGCCGCGCCTTCGCAAAAGGCCTCACGCGACTTCAGCGGCCTCTGGCTGCGCGTGCTGCCGCCGACCATGGGCTTCGGCCTGCTGCTGCTGATCTGGGAGGCCGTGTCGCTCCAGAGCGGCGGGGCCTTCCCCGGCCCGGCCGAGACCTGGAAGCAGGCAGTGACCGTGTTCAGCGATCCGTTCTACAGCAACGGCCCGAACGACCAGGGCGTGGGCTGGAACGTGCTCTCCTCCCTCCAGCGGGTGGCGCTGGGCTTCGGGCTGGCGGCGCTGGTGGGCATCCCGGCGGGCTTCGCCATCGGGCGCTTCTCGTTCCTGTCGCGCATGTTCAACCCGCTCATCAGCCTGCTGCGCCCGGTCTCGCCGCTGGCCTGGCTGCCGATCGGCCTGCTGGTCTTCAAGGGCGCCAACCCGGCCGCCATCTGGACCATCTTCATCTGCTCGATCTGGCCCATGATCATCAACACCGCGGTCGGCGTGCAGCGCGTGCCCAGCGACTACATGAACGTGGCGCGCGTGCTCAATCTCAGCGAATGGAAGATCGTCACCAAGATCCTCTTCCCCGCCGTGCTGCCCTACATGCTCACCGGCGTGCGCCTGGCCGTCGGCACCGCCTGGCTGGTGATCGTCGCCGCCGAGATGCTGACCGGCGGCGTGGGCATCGGCTTCTGGGTGTGGGACGAGTGGAACAACCTCAACGTCAAGAACATCATCATCGCGATCTTCGTCATCGGCATCGTCGGCCTCGTGCTCGAGTACGCGCTGATCAAGCTCGCATCGGCCTTCACCTTCGAAGAGGTCAAGTCCTAATTCGGACTTCCGTACGCGAAGGACGCGCGAAAGTCGCGAAAAACACAGAAGAGATTTTTGATGGCTTTCATTTCGCGTTCTTCGCGGAACCTTCGCGCCTTTCGCGTACTGCCCCCGCATTTCTGAGGAGCATTCCCATGACCGATTCCAAGTACATCCAGATCCAGAACGTCGAGCAGGCGTTCAAGACCCCCAAGGGCCGCTTCGTCGCGCTGCGCGACATCGCGCTCGACGTGGCCAAGGGCGAATTCGTGGCGCTGATCGGCCACTCGGGCTGCGGCAAGAGCACCCTGCTGAACCTGATCGCCGGCCTGACCCGACCCACGCAGGGCGTGCTGCTGTGCGCCAACAAGGAGATCTCGGGCCCCGGCCCGGAGCGCGCGGTGGTGTTCCAGAACCACTCGCTGCTGCCCTGGCTGACCTGCTTCGAGAACATCTACCTGGGCGTCGAGCGCGTCTTCGGCGGCAGCGAAAGCAAGGCGCAGCTCAAGCAGCGCACCGACGAGGCGCTGGCGCTGGTCGGCCTCACGCATGCCACGCACAAGCGCCCCGGCGAAATCTCCGGCGGCATGAAGCAGCGCGTGGGCATCGCCCGTGCGCTGGCGATGGAGCCCAAGGTGCTGCTGATGGACGAGCCCTTCGGCGCGCTGGATGCGCTCACACGCGCCAAGCTGCAGGACGAGCTGCTCGCCATCGTGCAGAAGACGCACAGCACTGTGGTCATGGTCACGCACGACGTGGACGAGGCCGTGCTGCTCTCGGACAAGATCGTGATGATGACCAACGGCCCGGCCGCGACCATCGGCGAGGTGCTGCGCGTGGACCTGCCGCGCCCGCGCAACCGCGTCGAGCTGGCCGAGGACCGCGACTACGTGCACTACCGCAAGGCCGTGATCGACTTCCTCTACACCCGCCAGGCGCACGTCGAGAAGCAGGCAGCCTGAACGCGCCGCCAGTCGCCAGTCACCCCCATTTCCGGAGGCTCCATGACCCCGCAGCAGATCACACTGGTCCAGCACAGCTTCGCGCAGGTGGCGCCGATCGCACCTCAGGCCGCGGAGATCTTCTATGCGCGCTTGTTCGAGCTGGCGCCGCAGGTGCGGCCGCTCTTCACGGGCGACATGGCCGAGCAGGGGCGCAAGCTCATGGCCATGCTCGCGATGGTGGTCAACGGCCTCACGCGCCTGGACACCATCGTCCCCGCCGCGCAGAAGCTCGGGCAGCGGCACGTGGCGTACGGGGCGGAGCCGGCGCATTACCCGGTCGTCGGGCAGGCCCTGCTCGACACGCTGGCGCAGGGTCTGGGCCCGGCCTTCACCCCCGAAGTGAAAGCGGCCTGGGGCGAGGCCTATGCGCTGCTGTCCGGCGTGATGATCGAAGCGCAGCAGCAGGCCGCCACGCCCACCGCGCCCTGAGTCCACCGACGTTCCCCGCCCGCTCGCTGGCCATGCAGAAGATGAAGCTCGTCGTCGTCGGCAACGGCATGGCCGGCATGCGCACGGTCGAGGAACTGCTGCGGCTTGCACCCGGGCTGTACGAGATCACCGTCTTCGGCGCCGAGCCGCATCCCAACTACAACCGGATCATGCTGTCGCCGGTGCTGGCGGGCGAGAAGACGGTGGAGGAAATCGTGCTGCACCCGCGTGACTGGTACGTGCAGCATGGCATCACGCTGCACACGGCCTGCCGCGTGAGCGCGGTGGACCGCACGCGCCGCACCGTGCGGGCCGAGGCCGCGGACGGGCGCGTCGTCGAAGCCGCCTACGACCGCCTGCTGCTGGCCACCGGCTCCAATCCCTTCATGCTGCCCGTGCCGGGTGCCGGCCTGCAGGGCGTGGTCGCCTACCGCGACATCGCCGACACCGAGGCCATGATCGCGGCCGCCAGCACCCACCGCCGCGCGGTGGTGATCGGCGGTGGCGTGCTCGGGCTCGAGGCCGCCAACGGCCTCGCGCAGCGCGGCATGCAGGTGACGGTGGTGCACACCCACGCGTGGCCGATGGACAAGCAACTCGACGCCGAGGCCGGCGCGCTGCTGCAGCGCGCGCTGGAACAGCGGGGCATCGCCTTTCGCCTGCGCGCGCACACCGCATCGTTGCAGGACGACGGCACCGGCCGCGTGCGGGCCGTGTGCTTCAGCGATGGCGGCGATAAAAGCGCAGGGCCGCCCCAAGCTTTCCTGCCCCCCTCGGGGGGCGGCGCAGGCGAAGCCCGTGCCTGGGGGCACCAGGACATTCCGGCGGACCTGGTGGTGATGGCCGTGGGCATCCGCCCCAGCGTGGCCCTGGCGCAGCAGATGCGCCTGCACTGCGAACGCGGCATCGTGGTCGACGACACGCTGCAGACCGTGACCGACCCGCGCATCTACGCCGTGGGCGAATGCGCCCAGCACCGCGGCATCGCCTACGGGCTGGTCGCGCCGCTGTACGAGCAGGGCCGGGTCGCGGCCACCCACCTGGCGCAGATGGGCATCGGCCGCTACGGCGGCTCGCTCACGCCGCTGCGGCTGAAGGTGACGGGCATCGAGCTCTTCTCGGCCGGCGACTTCATGGGCGGCGAAGGCGCCGACACGATCGTGTTGCGCGACCCAGCCGGCGGCATCTACCGCAAGCTGGTGCTCAGGAACGACCGGCTGGTGGGCGTGTGCCTCTACGGCGACGCCGGCGAAGGCAGCTGGTACCTGGACCTGATGCGCGAACGCCGCCCGGTCGCGGAACTGCGCGACCAGCTCATGTTCGGCCCCCCGGCGCAGCCGATTCCACCCGTGGCAGAGATCGTAACGAACATGACGAGTTTGGCGCCATCGCAGACCGGACGGGCGCTGGCGGCCGAATGCGAAATCTGATTCTGGCCATGGCAAGCAGCACCGAAACCCGCTCCACCTGCCCCTATTGCGGGGTCGGATGCGGTGTACTGATCGAATCGCAGGGCGACCAGATCACCGGCGTGCGCGGCGACCCGGAGCACCCGGCCAACTTCGGGCGGCTGTGCACCAAGGGCTCGACGCTGCACCTCACGGCTTCGGCCGAGGTGACACGCCAGACGCGCCTGCTGCAGCCGATGCAGCGCAGCGCGCGCGGCACCGCGCCCACGCCCATGGGCTGGGACGACGCGCTGGACCGCGCGGCAGACCGCTTCGCCGGCATCATCCGCGCGCACGGCCCCGACGCCGTGGGCTTCTACCTCTCGGGCCAGTTGCTGACCGAGGACTACTACGTCTTCAACAAGCTGGCCAAGGGCCTGGTCGGTACCAACAACCTCGACACCAACTCGCGCCTGTGCATGAGCAGCGCGGTGGCCGGCTACAAGCAGACGCTGGGCGCCGACGCGCCGCCCGCCTGCTACGACGACGTGAAGCACGCCGACTGCCTCTTCATCGTCGGCAGCAACACGGCCTGGGCGCACCCCATCCTGTTTCGCCGCATCGAGGACGCCAAGCGTGCCAACCCGGCGATGCGGATCGTGGTGGCCGACCCACGCCGCACCGACACCTGCGAGATCGCCGACCTGCACCTGCCGCTGCAGCCGGGCACCGACGTGATGCTCTTCCACGGGATGCTGCACCTCATGCTGCGCGAGGGCTGGACGAATCCGGGCTACATCGCCGCCCATACCACCGGCTTCGATGCGCTGGCCGCGCTTGTCGCGGACTGCACGCCCGAGAAGGTTGCCCACACCTGCGGGATCACGGTGGACGACCTGATGCAGGCCACGCGCCTCTTCGCCACCTCGCCCGCCACGCTGAGCCTGTACTGCATGGGGCTGAACCAGTCCTCCAGCGGCACGGCGAAGAACGCGGCGCTCATCAACCTGCACCTGGCAACGGGGCAGATCGGCCGCCCCGGTGCCGGGCCCTTCTCGCTCACCGGCCAGCCCAACGCGATGGGCGGGCGCGAGGTCGGCGGCCTGTCGAACCTGCTGCCAGCGCACCGCGACATGGCGAACGCCGCGCACCGCGCCGAGGTGGCCGCGATGTGGGGCGTGCAGGACATCCCTGCCATGCCCGGCAGGAGCGCGATCGAGATGTTCCGCGCCGCCGCCGACGGCGAGATCAAGGCGCTGTGGATCGCCTGCACCAACCCCGCACAGTCGATGCCCGACCAGGCGACGGTGCGCCGCGCGCTCGAACGCGCCGAGTTCGTGGTCGTGCAGGAGGCCTTCGCCACCACCGCCACCTGCGCCTTCGCCGACCTGCTGCTGCCCGCGACCACCTGGGGCGAGAAGGAAGGCACGGTGACCAACAGCGAGCGCCGCATCTCGCGCGTGCGCGAGGCCGTGCCGGCGGCCGGCGCGGCACGGCACGACTGGGCGATCGGCGTCGACTTCGCGCGGCGGCTCGAGGCGCGGCTGCCGCGGCGGGCGCTGGGCACCGGCACGCTCTTTCCCTACGAGCGGC
>NZ_CABFMN010000105.1 GCF_901875635.1 Xylophilus ampelinus
GGGTAGGTTGAACACCTGGCTCACTTTTACTTCGGTACTACCCGCATAACTGGCTCAATTTCCGGTCGGCGCCAACACGCTGCCATTCTTGGGGTTCGCAGGTCTGCGCCTTCTTGTCCAGATCAGGCCGCCCGCTCGGTCGCCTGCACGCTGACGTTCCCGCGAGGCAGGCATTGGTCCAGCACCCACGGTAGGTTGTCGCGATGAATGATGCGGAAGATCAACGCCTTCTCGGGGTTGAGTTCGCCGTAGTGGCTAGGCATCTAGTGGCTCCGGGACGAGATGGTCGACTGAGACGCGGCCGGTGAGCAGGTCCCGCATGAGGCCGAGTTTTTGCTGCTTCGTCTTCTCCAGATCCCTTTGAAGAGACATCAGTAGCTCATCGGCTGAGCGCAATCTAGATGCGATGAGCTTCTGTTCTTCGAGCTGGACAGGGCAGGCTATCCGGAGTCGCTTGAAATACGGAAGGCCAATGGTCAGGATGGTGCTGCCCATGGCGATGTTCTCAAACGTTCGCTTGTTGAACTGCAGCCAGTAATACAGAAAGTGGTTGTCCATCTTCTGGTCGCACTTCCAACACATGAAGTGCTGACTGACTGCCATCGGCTCGGTCGTGATGGCGCTTTTGCCGACGCCGGCATCTCGCGAAAGAACCACGATACCCGCTGGGTGCAGCACTGCAGACGAATTCTGAATGCCTTGTTGGCTGATCTTCAGCGCTGTGTCTGAGATGTACAACTGGTCAAGGCGATGAGAGTCCGCCAAGGACACCCACTTGATGCCGCCGTTCCAGTACTCCGGATAGTTTTTGTTGGGGGTGTGACCGCTGCCGCGCAATGCCAGTTTGTCGAGCAACTCGAACTGCCAGTCTGCAGGAATCCATCCGATCGCTGTTTCCTGATAGAGCTCCGGCGCCTCGCTACGGTGTGGTCGGAGTTGGCCGTTGGGCAGCACGCCGCAAGTGAACAGGTCGTGCATCAGACCGGCCTTGATCTGCTGATACTTCGCAATCAGCTCCTCGGTCTTGCTGATGGACTCGTCGACTGACCTAAGTACAGCGGCGATGGCTTGTTGATGAGAAAGCGGCGGCAGAGGAAAGGTGAAGTTTGCAAGCGTCCCGTTTGACAGGCCATAACGGGTAGACCCAGTCGCTCGTTGGGCGAAGTAGCGCGCGGCGAGCGATGAGTTCAACTGCTTGGCCAGGAAGGCCGAATCGATGCGATCTTGCTGCGGCTTAAGTTGGGCGAGGTGATAGCCGCAAACCAGCCCGTCGATGTCGTCATCCACAACCGCGGCAATGCCGATGTCGTCAGGGGACTCAGAGTCCTTCGTTAGCAGGACATCGCCTCTTTCGACCTTGAAGCGGGCAATCTCTGCTGCCGTCGCCGACGCCAACATGAATGGCAAATCGCGTCGAATGTAGTCGTTCGCGTACACGTCCATGTAGTTACACAGGCGCACAGGAGATTCGCCGGCCAAAGTCTTCTTATCGACATTGCTGACCCGGATGTCTGCCACGTCGCCAAGCCGTTGCGAAGGCCAGTCACTCATAGCCGAGCCCCGCCAGCAACGACGCCAATTCGTTCGCGGCACCGTCTCGGGCCGCCTGCAACTGTTGCGCGGTTACGGCGTACTTGCCCCAGAGGCTTTCAAGACTAGCCACGCAATGGCGCTCATCAGCAAGCAGGTACTGTCGATAGCTGGCGAACAGAACTTTGCCCAGTCGGGCCACGATCACCTGCCGCGCCTCGTCCGTGCTGATTTTCAGCCTAGCCTGCTCCACCAATTCGTCCTTCTTCGCCTGCGTGGACTTGATGGTCGCCTTCAGCGTCTTAGCCTCGTCTTCTAACGTCTTGTGGGCCGCCAGCTTTGCTTCCAGCCGCGCTGCCGCTGCCTTGGCGGTTTGGCCCGCGGCCATGGCAGCTTCGATGAGGGCGGCAGTATTCGACACGTGACCGACAGCTTGCGCCATACCCAGCACCCGCTGCCCGTTGGCGAACTGTGCATCCTTGACCGCGAAGCCCTCGGTGCAGTGGTGGGCCTTGTCAGCGCCTTTGGGCAGCAAACCAGCGGCCTTGATCTCGGTAAACAGATCGGCGACGGCGCCCTTGAGGGTCTTGAGCTGGGCCTTCCATTCGGCGGTGGCTTCCTTCAGCTCTTCCTTTCGCGTCTTCACCTCATCCGCCGGCAGCACGCCCGAGTCGTCGGTGTCTCCGTAGCCCTCTTCGCTGGCTGCGACAAATAGGCCCTGGAGTTCAACCAAGCGGGCATGCTGCTGCTCCAGCTCAGCCAGCACCTGCGGGAATTGGCTTTGCAGGATGTCGTCGTCCGGAATCAGCTCCGGGCCCCAGCCGCTGGCGAAGATGGACTTCAGGTCCGAGGCCAGCAGCTTGTAGAAGTTGGCAAACGCGCCGCGCACCTGGAAGCGATTCAATAGATGCTGCTCGGCGAAGGCGCGTTCGATGCTGTCCAGCAGCTTGGCGCGCAGCTCGTACACGTTGTGTGGCCGGGCATGCTGATTGTCGGCATCGGGTGCCAGGGCTTCCACTAGCGGCAGGTGCTTCTGCCACCAAGCTTCCAGTTCGCCCATGAACTGGGCGTGGCGCTGCTGCACGCCAGGGTGCTGCTTCACCAACTCGGCGATGGCGCGTTTGTCTTGGGCGATGGCGGTGGTGAAGTCGGCGTACAGGGTGCCATGCTCGGGCGCTTCACGGGGCGTGAAGCAGGCGTCGCGCAGGCCGCTGTATTTGCTCCAGAAGTGGGCCAGGGCCTCCACCTCGGGCATGGGCACGCCACCGTGCAGGTGGGCACGCACGTCATGCGGCTCGGGCGGTGGTGCGTTGTCCACATAGCGGCGGATGTTGCAGTTGTAGTCCTCTGCCTGGATCTGCTCGACGGACACGAGCTCCGCATACCGCTCGATGCGCCGGCCCGTGCGATAGGCGTTGACGATCTTGTCCACGTCTTCGGGCCGCAGGTGGTTCTGGGCCTTGCCTTCACGGTACTCCCGGTCGGCATTGATGAAGAGCACGTGCTTCCGATCCTGGGCGCCCGCCTTGTTGAGCACCAGGATGCAGGCGGGGATGCCTGTGCCATAGAACAGGTTGGCAGGCAGGCCGATCACCGCCTCCAGATAGCCCTTGTCGATGATGTACTGGCGCGCCTCGCGCTCTTCTCCGCCGCGGAACAGAACGCCGTGCGGCATCACCGTGGCCATGCGCCCATCGCTCTTCAGCACGGCCAGCATGTGCTGCACGAACATCAGGTCCGCCTTCTTGCCCTTCTCGGGCATCCACACGTGGAAGCGGCCGGGGAAAGCAATGGGTTCCTTCTTCTTGGCGCCGCTGCCATCGTCCTTGGACTTCGTCTTGGCGTAGTTCTGGCTGAAGGGCGGGTTGGCCAGCACGCGGTCGAAGCGCATTAGCTCGCCGGTGGTCGGATCCAGGTGCCTGGGGTCGGCCAACGTGTCGGCATTGCGGATGTCGGCGTGCGAGATGCCATGCAGCAGCATGTTCATCTTGCAGATGGACCACACGGTGCCCATCTTTTCCTGGCCGAACAGCGATAAGTTCTGCGAGTCCCCACCGCACTCGCGCACGTAGTCGCGCGCCTGGATCAGCATGCCGCCTGAGCCGACAGTTGGGTCATATACCCGCATGTTGTCGGTCGGGTCGCAGATCTCAACGCACACCCGCACCACCTCGGCTGGTGTGTAGAACTCACCAGCCTTCTTGCCGGCCGAGTCGGCGAAGTGCTTGATCAGCCATTCATAGGCCGCGCCTAGGAGGTCGGGGAACTCGAAGTCGTCATCGTGCAGCGGGATCTTCTCGAAGTTCTGGATGAAGTCGACCAACGTGTCGTCGTCAAGCGTGTTCTGCCCGATCTTGCGATTGAAGTTGATGGTCTCCTTGAGCACGTCTTCCAGCGCGTCGGAGTTGGCTTCTTCCAGCGCGGCGAGCGCCTTGTTCAGTGCGGAGCCGACGTTCTCCTTCACGTGCTTCAGTGCCGGGCGCAGCTGAGGCTCGCCGTTCACCCATTCGGTCCAAGGCTCGCTCCAGCGCGCGCGAGGCGGCACGTAGAAGTACTTGCCAGAGTACTGGTCGGCGTCTTCCTGCAGCGCGGCGATGTCTTCGGGCGACATGCCTGCAGCTTCGCCCTCGCGGCGGATTTCTTCGCGGCGCTGGTCGAACAGATCACTGGCGCGCTTGAGGAACAGCATGCCGAAGATGTATTCCTTGTACTCACTGGCGTCCATGTTCCCGCGCAGGTCGTCACAGGCGGTAAGCAGCAGATTTTCGAGACGAGAGAGCGTTAACTTGGCGTGAGGCATGAATGCTGGTTGTTCGAAGGATGCGCGCACGTGCTGCTCAAGAGAAGTCAGCCTTCTTCTGCGATGTGTTCGAGCAAGTCAGACACGGGGCAGCCAAAGTACGCACACAGCTTGTCGACGATGTCGGTGCCAGTGCTGTAGCCACGATGATTCAAGATTTTGGAAAGCGTCATTCGGTTAACACCCGAACCTTCAGCTACGTCCAGGATCGTGATGCGTCGCGCATCCCTGAACTGCTTTTTTTCAATCTGCTCGCGTAGCTTGAATCGGATCACGCGGTCACTCGGCAACTTCGATGAATCAACAACCTGAATCGATTATTTTTATATTCAAATGGAACATCAGATTTTCATTTGATTATTTGCATCATCATACAGTTACAAGCGATGGCTTGGGATAGCAGCCTGCGATGACGCACCTTGAAAGCTGCGTCATTTCGGGGCCGAGAGGTATCAGCGCCCTTCGGCTCGAGATCGGCACGGGGGACTCACGGCTGCTTATATCGGCGCCGCCGTGGCATCCACGCAAGCGTTAGCCGCCGCCGTCTGTTGCGCGGCCGGCTCGGCCAGTGTGGGGCGCCCCCGAGCCCAAGACGCTCACGCCGGTGACGTCAACACCTCACACCCCTCCCCCGTCACCGCCACTATGTGCTCCCACTGCGCCGACAGCGACCGGTCCTTGGTGACCACGGTCCAGCCGTCGGGCAGGTGGCGGATGTCGCGGGCGCCGGCGTTGAGCATGGGCTCGATGGTGAAGACCATGCCGGGCTCGAGCACGAGGCCTTCGCCGCGGCGGCCATCCTGCAGCACGTTGGGCTCGTCGTGGTAGATGCGGCCGATGCCGTGGCCGCAGAACTCGCGTACGACGCTGAAGCGCTCGCGCTGCGCAACCGACTGAATGGCGTGGCCCACGTCGCCCAGGGTGGTGCCGGGGCGCACCTGGGCGATGCCGGCCATCATGGCTTCGTGGGTGGTCTCGACCAGCCGGCGGGCCAGCACGCCGGGCGTGCCCACGTCGTGCATGCAGCTGGTGTCGCCGAACCAGCCTTCGGTGCCGCCGCCCTCAGGCGGCCGAATGCCACAACGCCGCAAAGAAGTGGCACGTGCTGCCCCCCAGCACGAACAGGTGCCACACGAAGTGCGCATACCGCACCCGTGAATCGAGCAAAAACACCACCGCCCCCAGCGTGTACGACACGCCCCCGGCCAGCAGCCACCACAGCCCCGCGGCCGACATGCGCTCGATGAGCGGCACGGCGGCCACCACGGCGACCCAGCCCATGGCGACGTACAGGCCCGTGGACCAGAGCGGGTGCTTCAGCCGATCCAACAGCTTGGCGCCCACGCCGAGGGCGGCGGCGGCCCACACGATGGCGAACAGCGACCAGCCCCAGGCGCCCTTGAGCACGCCCAGCACATAGGGCATGTAGCTGCCGGCGATGAAGAGGTAGATCGACGCGTGGTCGAGCCGGTTGAACCAGCCCTTGGCGCGGCCGGCCGGCAGCGCGTGGTACAGCGTGGAGACGAGGTACAGCAGGATGGCCGTGCCCGCGAACACGCTGGCGGCGACGACCTGCGCCGGGTCGCCGCGTTGCGCGGCGTGCTGCACGAGGATGGGGAGCGACGCGATGGCGAGCAGGCAGCCCAAACCATGGCTGATGGCGTTGGCGATTTCTTCGCCGGGGGTCTGGTCACGGATGAGGGTGGCGGCCATGAGGGGAAGACGGGCGGGCGTGTGCGGTTTGCAAGCTGGCAAGCAACACGCGGGCCACGTCTGGGTGGGTGCGGGTGCGATGGCCGATGCTAGCGGGGCGGGATGACAGGCGGGCGTCGATGTCCACACCGGCGCGCGGGGGTGGCGGGCGGTGTGCCCTCACCCCGGCCCTCTCCCAGAGGGAGAGGGAGGAAGAAAGAGGAAAGGGCTCAGCCCTTGCCAGTGGCGGCGCGGTACAGGCCCTCGACCTTGGGCACGTTGGCCTCCAGCCGCTTGATGCGGTCGGGGCCGGTGGGGTGGGTCGACAGGAAGCTCAGCGCACCGGGCGTGCCCTTGGCGTTGCCGACCTTGGCCATCTTGTTCCACAGGCTGACGGAGGCTTTGGGGTCGTAGCCCGCGCGGGCGGCCAGCTCCAGGCCGACGAGGTCGGCTTCGGTCTCGTCGTCGCGGCTGAATTTGAGGGCCAGCAACTGCGAGCTGCCGCGCGCCGCCAGGTCGCCCCACTGGCCAAGGCCGAGCATGGCGGCGCCCATCTGCAACGCGGCGCTGGTGCCGGTGGTCTTGGCCAAGCGTTCGCGGGCGTGCTCGCGCAGGGCGTGCGCCATCTCGTGGCCCATGACCATGGCGATCTCGTCGTCGCTGAGCTTGAGCTGGTCGAGGATGCCGGTGAAGAAGGCGATCTTGCCGCCGGGCATGCAGAAGGCGTTCACCTGCTGGCTGCCGATGAGGTTGACCTCCCACTTCCAGCCGGCGGCGCGCTCGTTCCACTTGGGGGCGAAGGGGATCATCTTCCTGGCGATGGCGCGCAGCTTCTGCAGCTGGGGGTTGCTTTCGGGCGCCAGCGCCTTCTTGGCCTGGGCCTGCTGCAGCAGTTGGCCGTACTGCTGCACGGCGGCTTTTTCCAGCGCCTCGGCAGGGACGAGGGTGCGCGTCATCGACGGCTTGCCGACGTCGACCTGGGCCAGGGCGGGGCCGGTGACGGCCGTGGCTGCGGCGGCGAGCAGGAAGGCGCGGCGGGCGTGCCAGGGCGCGGCCGGGTCGGCGTGGGAAGACGACGAGCTGATGGAGAAAGGGGCGGCGCAGCGCTGGCACATGGGCGGGAAGATAGGGGCGCGGCGGCAAAAACCCAAGCGATGGGTGGGTGGGGGCAAGGGCATTGGTTGGGCCGCCCCTGGGCTTTGATCGTGCGGGCGCTGGTGCAAAGGGCGTGTGCCCTCACCCCGGCCCTCTCCCAGGGGGAGAGGGAGGAATGCGGGTGGGCGCTCAGGCCCGGCGGCGCACGGCTCGGGGAGAATGGCGGCCCATGTCCGTTCCCCCACGCAGCGCTGCCGACACGGTGGCCTCACGCGCCGAGCCGGCCGCATCCGCCGAGGCGCCCGCCAAGCTCCCCTGGCACGAAACGCTCAAGGTCTACCTGGAACCCGCGACGCTGCGCATGTTCGCGCTGGGCTTCGCGGCCGGGCTGCCGCTGCTGCTGGTGCTGGGCACGCTGAGTTTTCGGCTGCGCGAGGCGGGCATCGACCGCGCCACCATCGGCTACCTGAGCTGGGTGGGCCTGGCCTACGGCTTCAAGTGGGTGTGGGCGCCGCTGGTCGACCGTCTGCCGCTGCCGCCGCTGACCACGCTGCTGGGGCGCCGGCGGGGCTGGCTGCTGTTCGCGCAGGCGATGGTGGTCGTGGGGCTGGTGGGCATGGCGATGAACGACCCGCGCGCCGGGCTGGAGCCGCTGGTGTGGTGCGCGCTGCTGGTGGCCTTCGGCTCGGCGACGCAGGACATCGCGCTGGACGCCTTTCGCATCGAGTCGGCCGAGACGCGCAAGCAGGCGGCGCTGGCCGCGGCCTACCAGACGGGCTACCGCCTCGCGATGATCTGGGCCGGCGCGGGGGTGCTGTGGGTGGCGGCCTGGGCCGAGATGTCGGCGGCCCCGGCCACCACCGCCGGCTACCAGGACGGCGCCTGGCGCACGGCCTACCTGGTGATGGCCGCGTCGATGGTGGTGGGCGTGCTGACGGTGCTGTTCTCGCCCGAGCCGGCGCGGCGCGAATTGCCGCCGGCGAAGAACGCGGCCGACTGGCTGCGCAGCGCGCTGGTCGAGCCCTTTGCCGACTTCATCCGCCGCTACCGCTGGCAGGCGGCGCTGATCCTGGCGCTGATCGCCATCTACCGCATCAGCGACGTGGTGATGGGCATCATGGCCAACCCCTTCTACGTGGACATGGGCTTCACCAAGGACGAGGTGGCCACGGTGAGCAAGATCTACGGCGTGGTGATGACGCTGGTGGGCGCCTTCGTGGGCGGCGTGCTGTCGATGCGCCTGGGCGTGATGCGGGTGCTGATGCTGGGCGCGGTGCTCAGCGCCGCGAGCAACCTGCTCTTCGCCTGGCTGGGCACGCGCGGGCACGACGTCTCGGCGCTGGTGGCGGTGGTGTCGGCCGACAACCTGGCCGGCGGCATCGCGTCGGCGGCCTTCATCGCCTACCTGTCGAGCCTGACGAACGTGAGTTATTCGGCCACGCAGTACGCGCTTTTCAGCTCGATGATGCTGCTGCTGCCGAAGTTCATCGCGGGCTACTCGGGCGTGTTCGTCGATGCTTTTGGTTACCAGATGTTCTTCGTCGGTACCGCCTTGCTGGGGGTGCCGGTGCTGCTGCTGGTGGCCTTGGCCTCTCGAGCCAAAAAGGCTTGAAACGCCCGCTAGCCGGGCGCCAACAGCTATCGATTCGATAGCAAACCGGCGTGCGTTGTTTTGCGCTGTGCGCCGACATCGGGCCGCAGACGGGCTGGTACGCTCGGCGCTCCCCCTCCCGGCCACATTCCTGACACACCGATCGTGCCCCAGCGAATCCCTCCCCTGAAGATCAGCGCCTTCACGGCCACCACCGCCCTGGGCACCGGCAAGGCCGCGCTGCTCGAAGGGCTCGAACAATCCCGAAGCGGCCTGCGCGCCAACGATTTCGGCGAACCGGCCGAGCAGCGACTGGCCACCTTCATCGGCCGCGTCGACGGCGTGGAGGACGTGGCCCTGCCGCCCGAACTCGCCAGCTGGGACTGCCGCAACAACCGCCTGGCCTGGAAGGGCCTGAACGCCGACGGCTTCATCGAGGCGGCGCGCGCCGCCCGCGAGCGCTACGGCGCGCACCGCGTGGCGGTGATCGTGGGCACCTCCACCTCCAGCATCGGCGACACCGAGCTGGCCTACACGCAGATGGATGCCGAGGGGCGCTTTCCCGAACGCATGCGCCACAGCGAGCTGCACACCACGCACTCGCTGGGCCTGTTCGTGGCCGCGGCGCTGGGCCTGGAAGGGCCGAACGAGACGCTGTCGACGGCCTGCTCGTCCAGCGCCAAGGTCTTCGCGTCGGCCGAGCGGCTGATGCGCCTGGGCCTGATCGACGCGGCCGTGGTCGGCGGTGTCGACACGCTCTGCGGCAGCGTGCTCTTCGGCTTCAACTCGCTGGAGCTGGTGTCGAACAAGCCCTGCCAGCCTTTCGACGTGGACCGTGGCGGCATCTCGCTGGGCGAGGCGGCGGGCTTCGCACTGCTCGAACGTGGCGCCGGCCCGCTCGAGCTGCTGGGCTACGGCGAGGCCAGCGACGCGCACCACATGTCGACGCCGCACCCCGAGGGCGCCGGCGCCGAGCGCGCGCTCAACGATGCGCTGGCGCGTGCCGGACTCGCGCCCGACGCGATCGACTACATCAACATGCACGGCACCGCGAGCGCCAAGAATGACGAGGTCGAGGCCGCGCTGGTGGCGCGCCGCTTCCCGGCGCGCACGCATGCCAGCTCGACCAAGGGTTTCACCGGCCACACGCTGGGCGCGGCCGGCATCGTCGAGGCGGTGATCAGCCTGCTGGCGCTGGAAACGGGCCTGATGCCCGGCACCGTCAACAGCGTGACGCCCGACCCGGTGTGCGGGCCGCAGATCCGGCTGCAGCCCGCCAGGGGCGAGGTGCGCCATGCGCTGTCGAATTCCTTCGGCTTCGGCGGCAACAACTGCGCGCTGATCTTCGGCAAGGGAGCGGCGGCATGAGCACGTCCGGCACCCCCACGCTTTACATCGAAGGCGTCGCCTTCTGGGCACCGACGCTGCCCGGCTGGGACATCGCCCGCGCTGCCTTCCGCGGCGAAGGCGCGCCGGCCGACCCGCCGGCCAAGCGGCCGTCGCCCCAGGTGCTGGCCCCGGCCGAGCGCCGCCGCGCGCCCGACACGGTGGCGCTGGCACTCGAGGTGGCCGGCGCCAGCGTCGCCGCCTCGGGCCGCTCGGCCGCCGACCTGCCCTGCGTCTTCGCATCGGCGCACGGCGACCTGGCCATCAACGACTACATGTGTGCCGTGCTGGCCAGCACGCCCACGCAGCTGTCGCCGATCAAGTTCCACAACTCGGTGCACAACGCCGCGGTGGGCTACTGGACGATCGGCACCGGCTGCCAGCAGGCCAGCAATTCGCTGAGCGCCTTCGAGAACACCTTTGCCGCCGCGCTGCTGGAGGCCGCCGCGCAGTGCGCCGCCGACACGCAGCCGCTGCTGGTGGTGGGCTTCGACGCCGAGGCCGTGGGCCCGCTCAAGCAGGTGCATGTGAGCGAAGGCCTGCTGGCGGGCGGCTTCGTGCTGGCGCCGAAGCGCACCGAGCACACGGTGGCGGCCGTCGACTGGACGCTGGTCCACGGCCCTGCCACTCGCGCGCCGCTGCAATCGGCCGCGGCGCAGGCGCTGCCGCCCAACGCGATCTCCGACCTGCTGCCGCTCTTCGAGGCCCTGGCCACGCTGGGGCCCGACAGCCCGCCGCTGCGCATGCCGCTGTCGCCGCAGCTCGCGCTCGAACTGACCCTCCGACCCGCCTAGGACACGTCCATGCCCGCTGCCGCCCTCGACCACCACGACGTGATCATCATGGGCGGCGGGCTGGCAGGCCTGACGCTGGCGCTGCAGCTCAAGCAGCGCTTCGAGGGCATCGACGTGCTGGTGCTGGAGCGGCGCGCGCACCCGGTGCCGCATGCGGCGCACAAGGTGGGCGAGTCGTCGGTGGAGATCGGCGCCCATTACTTCGACACGGTGCTGGGCCTGAAGAACCACCTCGACAACGCGCAGCTGCGCAAGTTCGGCTTCCGCTTCTTCTTCAGCGAGGGCCGGCGCGACATCGACCGCGTGACCGAGATCGGCGCCAGCCGCGTGCTGGCCACGCCCAGCTACCAGATCGACCGCGGCATCTTCGAGAACTACCTGGCCCAGGAAGCCGCCGCGCGCGGCGTGCGCTTCGTCGACAGCGCGCTGGTGCGCAGCATCTCGCTCGACGCCGCGGCGGGCCGGCACCGCATCGGCTGGACCGAGAACGGCGAGGCGCACGAAGCCGAATGCCGCTGGCTCATCGACGCTTGCGGGCGCGCCGGGCTGCTCAAGCGCAAGCTGGGCCTTGCCGAGCCGAACGCGCACGACGCCAACGCGGTGTGGTTCCGCATCGGCGAGCGCATCGCCATCGACGACTGGAGCGACGACCCGACCTGGCGCGCGCGCTGCGAACCCGAGGGCCGGCGCTGGCTGTCGACCAACCACCTGTGCGGTGCGGGCTACTGGGTGTGGCTGATCCCGCTGGCCTCGGGTTCGCACTCGGTGGGCATCGTGGCCGACCCCAAGCTGCACCCGCTGGACACGATGGACAGCTTCGACAAGGCGATGGCGTGGCTGCGCACGTACCAGCCGCGCCTGTTCGACGCGCTCGACGACAAGCGGCACCTGCTGCAGGACTTCGCGTTCTTCCGCAAGTTCTCGTACGGCTGCAAGCAGGTCTTCAGCGGCGATCGCTGGGCACTGACGGGCGAGGCGGGGCTGTTCCTCGACCCGTTCTATTCGCCGGGCAGCGACTTCATCGCGATGAGCAACACCTTCATCTGCGACCTGATCGCGCACGACCGCTCGGGGCGCTCGGTAGACGCCAGGGCGCAGCTGTATGACCAGATCTACCACTCGTTCTACGAGAGCACGCTGGCGCTCTACCAGGACCAGTACCCGCTCTTCGGCGACCCGGAGGTGCTGCCGGTCAAGGTGATCTGGGACTACACCTACTACTGGGGCGTGCTGTCGCAGCTGTTCTTCCAGGAGCGGCTCACCGACCTCGCGTCGCTGGGCAACCTGCGCGAGGAGTTGCAGCACTGCCAGCGGCTGAACATCGCGATGCAGGCCTTCCTGCGCGACTGGTCGGCGGTAAGCGATCGTGCCAACCCGGCCGCCATGCTCGACCAGGCCTCGCTGCCGTGGTTCGCCGAACTCAACGCCAGCCTGCGCCGGCCCTGCGCCGACAGCCGCGCCTTCCAGGCCCGGGTGCGCGGCTGCGTGGCGCAGCTGCGCACGCTGGCCGCGCAGATCCGCGACGAGGCGCTGAGCGCCCACCCGCAGCTGCAGGCCGCGGCGCTCGATGCACTTCTCGAGCAGAACATGCCCGCAACGCCCGTGGATCGGGCGCAGGGCGCTATGCTTTTTGCAGCAAGCTGAGCGCGGGCGCGACGGCGCTTTACGGCAGCTTTACAGGGCATTCAAGACCCCTTGCCCGCGCGCGGGCAGCATGAGCGCATTCGGCCTGGCAGAGCGGGCCGCCAAGAAAGAAGAGACCGCATGACGACGCCTCAACTCCTGATGATCGAAGACGACGCGCGCCTGGCGCAGATGGTGAGCGAGTACCTCACGCAGTCGGGCTTCGAGGTGGTGCACGCCGGGGACGGTGCCAAGGGCCTGGAACAACTGCAGGCGCGCACGCCCGACCTGGTGATCCTCGACCTCATGCTGCCCGACACCGACGGGCTGGACGTGTGCCGCCGCATCCGCGCGCTGCCCGGCGCACAGGCCAAGGTGCCGGTGCTGATGCTGACTGCCAAGGGCGACCCGATGGACCGCATCATCGGCCTGGAACTGGGGGCCGACGACTATTTGCCGAAGCCCTTCGAGCCGCGCGAGCTGCTGGCGCGCATCCGCGCGGTGCTGCGCCGGCGGGGCGAAGGCGCGCAGGCCGCCGCGTCGGCGCCGGCGACGCTGATCCGCTTCGGCTCGCTCGAGATCGACCGCGACGCCCGCACCGTGACCGTGGGCGGACAGCAGGCCGAACTCACCTCGTACCAGTTCGACCTGCTCGTGACCATGGCCGAGCGTGCCGGCCGAGTGCTCACCCGCGACCAGATCATGGAGGCCGTGCGCGGCCGCGAGCTGGAAGCCTTCGACCGCAGCATCGACGTGCACATGGGCCGCATCCGCGCCGCCATCGAGGCCGACCCCAAAAACCCCAAGCGCATCCTGACGGTGCGCGGCGTCGGCTACGTGTTCGCCAAGCAGCAGGATTGACGTTGCCCCACCGACGCACCGCCCCACCGACCCACCTCGCGCATCACCCCGCCCGTTCGGGCTGAGCCTGTCGAAGCCCCGGCACCCGCCTTCGACGAGCTCAGGCCGAACGGTTCGCGACGCACTCCAACACGCTCGCACGGCGCCACCCCCCCACGCATCCACGCATTCGTCGCCTCATGATCAAGCTCTTCACCCGCCACCTCTACGTGCGCATCTGGCTGGCCGTGCTGGCCGGGGTGGCCGTGGTCGTGTTCGCGGCGGGCTGGGCCTGGCGCGAGGCCGACGAGCAGCGCACGCAGCCGCTGCCGCGCGACGTGACGCTGCGCGACACGCAGGACCAGCTCATCGGCACCGGCAAGTCGCTGCGTACCAGCCGGCCGGGCGAGCCGCTGGAGTTCACCATCACGCTCAACAACGGCCAGCAGTTCGTGATGGAGCTGGGGCCGCGCGGCGAGCGGCGCCCGTCGCCGCCGCCCTGGCTGAACCCACGCACCGGCATCTTCTGGCTGCTGGGCATGGTGGGCCTGGCGACGGCGCTGGGGCTGTTCCCCATCGTGCGCCGGCTCACGCAGCGGCTGGAGAGCGTGCAGCGCAGCGTGCAACGCTTCGGCGAAGGCGACCTGAGCGCGCGTGCGCGCGACGACGGCGAGGACGAGGTGGCCGACCTGGCGCGGCGATTCAACGATGCGGCGACGCGCATCGAGCAGCTCATCCGCTCGCACAAGTCGCTGCTGGCCAATGCGTCGCACGAGCTGCGTTCGCCGCTGACGCGCATCCGCATGGGCCTGGAGCTCATGGGGGACAAGCCCAGCCCCACCGCCAAGGCCGAGATCTCGCGCAACATCGCCGAGCTGGACCAGCTGATCGACGAAATCCTGCTGTCCAGCCGCCTCGATGCGCGCGAGGCCGACATGGGCACCGTCGAGACGGTGGACCTGATGGGCCTGGCCGCCGAGGAATGCGCCCGCGTCGAGGCCGACCTGGACGTCGCCGAGGGCACCGACATCGCCGCGCTGACGGTGCGCGGCGTGCCGCGACTGCTGCGTCGCGCGGTGCGCAACCTGCTCGAGAACGCGCGCCGCTACGGCGACGGCACGCCGATCGAGGCGCAGCTCGCGGCCAGCGCCGACGGTACGCGCGCCGTGGTGCGTGTGAACGACCGCGGCCCCGGCGTGCCGGCCGCCCTGCGCGAACGCATCTTCGAGCCCTTCTACCGGCTGCCCGGCGCCAGCGAGCGCGAAGGCGGCGTGGGCCTGGGCCTGGCGCTGGTGAAGTCGATCGTGGAACGCCACGGCGGCCAGGTGCGCTGCGAGGACCGGCCGGGCGGCGGCGCGAGCTTCGTGATCGAGCTCCCGCGCGGGGCCTGACGCGCGGGCGCCGGCGCTCCGTCGCGCCGTTCAGGACGCGGGCCAAAGTTCATGCATGAAATCGGCCTCCAGCGCCCGCCCTGACTGCGCAGTCAGCTACGTTTTCGATAGCACCCCGAAAGCGGCCACCCCTAGAATCGCGGCCAACATGCGCAGACTTCTCCTCCCCCGCGCCGCAGCGTGCCTGTGGGGCGCGGTGGTCTTCATGCCGGTCGGCGTGAACTACCTCGGTTTCTTCCTGCTGCTGCTGGCCATGCTGGCCGCCGGCGACTGGCGCGAACGCGCGGCACGCGTGCGCAGCCATCCGCTGTGGTGGCCGGTGATGGCCTTCCTGGTGTGGCAGCTGGCTGTGCTGGCCTTCGGCCGCCACTACGCCGAGACGCCGGTCAACCTGTGGCACGGCCTGCGGCTCACGGCCACGATGCTGATGGCGCTGGCGCTCACGCGCGAGGAGGCGGTGTGGGCGATCCGCGGCTTCCTGGGCATCGCGGTGGTGAACATCGCGTACATCGTGGTGTTCTACGGCATCGTCCTCAGCGGCCACACACCCTCGGTGCCGCCGAACCTGTTCCGCAGCGTGATCTTCCTGGTCGGCAACAAGTCGATCAACAACGCGCTCCTGTTCACGGTGCTGGGCGCGGGCGCCGCGGTCTGCGGGTTGCTGTGGATGACGCGGCACCGTCCGTACACGGCGCTGCTGGCCTTCGGGGTGACGGCCGTCGCCGTGGTCATCATCAATTTCAACCTCATGTCGCGGACCTCGTTGCTGGCGCTGCTGGTGGTGCTGCCGGCCGTCTGCGTGCACCAGTGGCGTCGCCAATGGCGCGCGCTGCTCATCGCCCTGGCCGTGGGCGGCGTGCTCGTGGGCGCGGCGGCCTGGAACGCGCCGCCCTTCATCGAGCAGAAGCTGGCCACCGGCGTGCAGGAGATCGAAGCGGCGAAGGCCGGCGCAGTGTCCGAAGGCAGCTGGGTGGTGCGCTATTACATGTACACCGAGACGGCGCGGATGATCCTCGAGAAGCCGCTGACCGGTTGGGGCATCGGCGCCTGGAACAGCGAGTGGCGCCTGCGCGGCCCGGCCCTGCTGGCCGACTACAACATGCCGCACAACGACTACCTGTGGATGGGCTCCCAGACCGGCTTTCCGGGCCTGCTGGCGTTGCTGGCGATCGTGCTCACGGGCGTCTGGCAGGGCTGGAAGCGCCCCGACCTGACGGGACGCATCGCCTTCGCCGCCATGCTGATCCTGCTGATGGCCACGAGCGTGAACTCGGCGCTGCGCGACGCGCAGATCGGCCTGTCGCTGCTGTGGATCGCGATGGTGTGCCTGCGGCTGGCACACGAGCCAGTCGACTCGCCCGAACCGTGGCGCGAGGTGCCGCCGCGGCGTTGGCAGCGCGCGGCCTGAAGCCAGCCCTCCACAAAAAGAAAAGGCCGCGTCACGCGGCCTTCGTCATCGTCCGAGGCTGACAGCGCCTCAGTGGTGGTGCCCGAAATGCTCCCCCGCCTTCAGGCGGTACACCGTGCCGCAGTACGGGCATTTGGCCTCGCCGGTGCGTGCCACGTCCAGGTAGACCTTGGGGTGGCTGTTCCAGAGCTTCATGTCGGCCTTGGGGCTGGGGCAGAAGACGCCGCCCTGGTGGTTGAGGTCCTTGGCGGCCAGCTCGACCAGTGAGCGGCGGTCGGCGGACTGGACCTGATCGACGAGCGTGCTGTTGTGGTTGGACATGGTGGTCAGACCTTGGTGAGCCAGTGGGCGTACTTGGGGTTCTTGCCGTTCACGATGTCGAAGAAGGCCGTCTGGACCTTTTCGGTGACCGGGCCGCGCGAGCCGATGCCGATCTCGATGCGGTCGAGCTCGCGGATGGGCGTGACTTCGGCGGCGGTGCCGGTGAAGAAGGCCTCGTCGGCGATGTAGACCTCGTCGCGCGTGATGCGCTTCTGCACGACCTCGATGCCGAGGTCCTTGGCGATGTGCAGGATGGTGTTGCGCGTGATGCCGTTCAGGGCGCCGGCCGACAGGTCGGGCGTGTAGATCACGCCGTTCTTCACCACGAAGATGTTCTCGCCCGCGCCTTCGGAGACGAAGCCGGCTGCGTCGAGCAGCAGGGCCTCGTCGTAGCCGTCGTCCAGCGCTTCCATGTTGGCGAGGATGGAGTTGCTGTAGTTGCTCACCGCCTTGGCCTGCGTCATGGTGATGTTGACGTGGTGGCGGGTGTAGCTGCTGGTCTTGACGCGGATGCCGCGCTTGAGG
This sequence comes from Xylophilus ampelinus, assembly GCF_901875635.1. GTDB lineage: Bacteria > Pseudomonadota > Gammaproteobacteria > Burkholderiales > Burkholderiaceae_C > Xenophilus. The sequence continues at coordinate 16,997 of NZ_CABFMN010000105.1, forward strand.
CCTTCCTCGCCCAGGTAGGCGCCCCAGGCCCAGGCCGCGACCATGGTGTGGATGGTGTTGCCCTTGGGCGAGACGCCCAGCTTCTCGGAGCCGATCCACACCAGCGGGCGCAGGTAGCAGCTCTCGAGGCTGTTCTCGCGCACCACCTGCTTCTGCGCCTCGTTGATCTGCTCCTTGCTGAAAGGCAGCTTCATGCGCAGGATCTTGGCGCTATTGAAGAGGCGCTCGGTGTGCTCTTCGAGGCGGAAGATGGCCGTGCCGTTCACGGTCTTGTATGCGCGCACACCCTCGAAGACGCCGCAGCCGTAGTGCAGCGTGTGGGTGAGCACGTGGATCTTGGCGTCGCGCCAGTCCACGAGTTCACCGTCCATCCAGATCTTGCCGTCGCGGTCGGCCAGCGAGGGAATCGCGCTCATGTGTTGTCCTTGAGGGGTCTGCGGGGGAGGCGGCGATTTTACGGCGCCCGACTTCCTGCACCTTTACTCGGACTTACAGGCCGGTCGGCGCGGCCGGCGGGCCGGGCCGACGGACAATCGCCCGCTTTTCACCGACACCGAGACCCCCTTCCCGTGCCCCGTTTCAAGAACGTCATCAGTTTCCGCATCGAACCGAGCTGGACGCCCGCCTTCGACGCCGCACAAGAACAGCTCAACGCCGCCGCCTTCGTGCCCTGCGGCCCCTCGCAGGAATCGTCCGTCGGCTGGGTACCGCCCCGCGGGCAGGAGCATGGTTTGCTGCTCGAATCCGTGGGCGGCCAGTGGCTGCTGGAATACATGGTCGAGAGCAAGACGCTGCCCGCCTCCGTCATCCGCCGCAAGGTGGACGAGCGCGCCGCGCAGATCGAGGCCACCACCGGCCGAGCGCCCGGCAAGAAGGAGAAGAAGCAGCTCAAGGAGGACATCACCCACGAGCTGCTGCCGCTGGCCTTCACACGGCATGCGCGCACTGCGGTGTGGATCGATCCCGACAAGCGCCGCCTGACGCTCGACACCTCGAACATGGCCCGGGCCGACTCGGTCGTCACGGCGCTGGTGCAGGCGATCCCCGGCTTTGCCGTCGGTGCCGTCAACACCCAGGTGGAGCCAGCCAGTGCCATGGCCGGATGGCTGGCCACGCAGGAGCCGCCCGCCGGCTTCACGATCGACCGCGACTGCGAACTCAAGGCCAGCGACGACTCCAAGGCCGTGGTGCGCTACGCCAAGCACCCGCTGGACATCGACGAGGTGCGCGAGCACATCGCCGCCGGCAAGCGGCCCACGCGCCTGGCCATGACCTGGGAAGACCGCGTGTCCTTCGAACTCACCGAAGGCGGACAGCTGCGCAAGGTGGCCTTCCTCGAGGGCGTGTTCGAGGGCGGCGAATCGAAGGGCGGCAAGGGCAGCGACGAGAACTTCGACACCGACGCCGCCATCGTCACCGGCGAGCTGGGGCAGTTGCTGCCGGCGCTGGTCGAGGCGCTGGGCGGCGAGATGGCCTTCGGTGTCGCGCCGGCCGCGCCGCGCGACGAGGCCCCGGCCGCCACCGAGGCGGCGACCGAAGACGCGCCGTTCTGAGCGAAAGCGCTCAGGCCGGTGGCCGCTCGCCCATCGAGGTCGCGGGCGCGTCGGGCTCGTCCTGCGGCGGGCGCGTGAGCTGCCACTGCACCAGCTTGCCGGTGGCGAAGGTGGCGTCGACGTACGAGCCGCCGCCGTCGGTCCAGCGGTAGACCTCGGGCTGCTCGTCCTTGGGCGTGCGCTGCAGGCCGAGCGAGCGGGTCATGGCCACCACGTGCAGCAGTGTCATCTTCGGCTTGAGCTTGGCGTTGAGCATCACCGCGCTGCCCACGTAGCCCATCGGCCGGTCGGCCGCACGCTTGAGCACCGTCATCGTGCGGTTGAAGTGCAGCAGCAGAAACATGACGATGCCGGTGGCCACGAACGCCACACCCAGCCAGCCGTAGGAGCGCCAGGCCGCGATGAGCAGCCCGATGCCGACCAGCGGCGCGAGGATCTTCTGGAGAGTCATGGGCGGCAATTGTCGCCGCGGCCTCGCACGGTCCGAGCCTGTGCACGAAATCGGGCTGCAGCGCCCGTGCGACGGACGCCAGTTGCTACAAATTCAATAGCGCTCAATCCAGTCCACGCACTGCGTCGAGCGCCTCCTCGATGCGCTCCACGGCGTGGATCGTCAGCCCTTCGATCGCACCCTTCTTCGGCGCATTGGCCTTGGGCACGATGGCGACCGAGAAGCCGAGCTTGGCCGCTTCCTTGAGCCGCTCCTGCCCGCGCGGCGCAGGGCGCACTTCGCCGGCCAGGCCGACTTCGCCGAAGGCGATGAAGCCCTTGGGCAGGGGCTTGCCGCGCAGGCTGGAGGCGATGGCCAGCATCACCGCCAGGTCGGCCGCCGGCTCGGTGATGCGCACGCCGCCCACCGCGTTGACGAACACGTCCTGGTCCATGCAGGCCACGCCGGCATGCCGGTGCAGCACGGCCAGCAGCATGGCGAGGCGGTCGCGCTCCAGGCCGACCGACAGGCGGCGCGGGCTCGGGCCGCCATCGTCGACCAGCGCCTGGATTTCCACCAGCATCGGCCGCGTGCCCTCCAGCGTGACGAGCACCACGCTGCCGGGCACCGGCTCGCTGTGCTGGCTGAGGAAGATCGCGCTCGGGTTGGCCACGCCGCGCAGGCCGCGCTCGGTCATGGCGAAGACGCCGATCTCGTTGACGGCGCCGAAGCGGTTCTTGATGGCGCGCACGAGGCGGAAGCTCGAGTGCGTGTCGCCCTCGAAATACAGCACCGTGTCAACCATGTGCTCCAGCACGCGCGGGCCGGCCAGCGCGCCTTCCTTGGTCACGTGGCCCACCAGCACCACGGCCGTGCCGCTGGCCTTGGCGAAGCGCGTGAGGTGCGCCGCGCACTCGCGCACCTGCGCCACCGAGCCGGGTGCCGAGGTGAGCTGGTCCGAGTACACGGTCTGGATCGAGTCGATGACGGCGATGGCGGGGCGGCTCGCGTCCAGCGTGGCAAGGATCTTCTCGAGCTGGATCTCGGCCATGACCTGCACCTGCGAGCGCTCCAGCCCCAGCCGGCGCGCGCGCATCGCCACCTGCGCGCCGCTCTCTTCGCCGGTGACGTAGAGTGCGATCTGCCCGGCGTTCTGCAGCGCATCGACCGCCTGCAGCAGCAGCGTCGACTTGCCGATGCCGGGATCGCCACCGATCAGCGTCACGCCGCCGGCCACGATGCCGCCGCCGAGCACGCGGTCCAGTTCGTCCAGCCCGGTGGGCGTGCGCGCGACGTCACTGGCCTCGATCTCCGACAGCACCGCCAGCTCGGAAGCGCCGGCCAGCGCCGCGAACTGCGTGCCGAAGCGGTTCTGGCCGCTGCCGGCCGGCGCGGGCGACGACACCTGCTCGATCAGCGTGTTCCAGGCCCCGCAGCTCGGGCACTTGCCCAGCCACTTGGGGCTGGTGCCACCGCATTCGGTGCAGACGTAGACGGACTTTTCCTTGGCCATCGGTCGAGTGTAGGCAGGGCGGGTAAACCCGAGGAGGCGTTGCGCAGATCATTCATTTAACATGTTAAATAAATCGAACGAGACAAGACCGCCGTGGCCACCACCTTCACGCACCGCAACCTGCCGCGCCTGCTCCTGCAGGCGCGCGAAGCCGTGATGGCCCACACCCGGCCCAGCCTGCGCGAACATGCGCTGTCCGACCAGCAGTGGCGCGTGCTGCGGGTGCTGGGCGAACACGGCGCGGTGGAAACCGGCCGCGTGGCACGCGAAGCCTTCATCCTCGGCCCCAGCCTGACCGGCGTGCTGGCGCGCATGGAGCGCGACGAACTCATCACGCGCTACCGCGACCCCGAGGACCAGCGCCGCACCGTGATCGAGGCCACGCCCAAGGGCAAGCGCCTGGTCAAGCGGCTGTCGACCAGCATCGAGGCGCACTACCAGTGGCTGGAGCAATCGCTGGGCAAAGCCAAGCTGATGCAGCTCTATGCCTTGCTCGACGACCTGATCGCGCTGGAACAACCGGCGACGGCGACGGCGGCGCAGACCGAAGAGGAAGACCGATGAGTTACCTGCCGACGGGCACGGTGTACGGCGTGCTGCTGAACTTCCGCGCGGAGGTCGAGGCGCTGGCATCGCAGATGGACCAGCCGCCCTACAAGGCACCGCCAAAGGCGCCCGTGCTGTACGTGAAGACGGCCAACACCTGGACGCCCAGCGGCGGCGCCGTGCCCGTGCCGGCGCGCGTGCCGGAGGTCGAAGTCGGCGCCACCGTCGGCCTGGTGATGGGCGAGCGCGGCGCGGTGGCCGGCCATGTGCTGATGAACGACTTGTCGGTGCCGCACGCGAGCTTCTTCCGCCCGCCGGTCAAGTTCAAGTGCCTCGACGGCTTCCTGGGCATCGGCGGCGCCTTGCGTACGGGCGTCGACCCGGCCAGCCTCGTGCTCGAGGTGCGCATCGATGGGGAACTGCGCCACACGGCCGATTTCTCGCAACTGAAGCGGCCCGCCGAGCAACTGCTGGCCGACGTGGGCGAATTCATGACGCTGCACGCAGGCGACGTGCTCATGCTGGGCTGCAACGCAGGCCGGCCGCTGGCCAGGGTGGGCCAGCGCATCGAGATCAGCGCGCCGGGCTTCGAGCCGCTGGTGAACACGCTGGTGAGGGAGGCCGCATGAAGCACGCACGCGTCATCCTGAACGGCGAAGTGCACGACGCCACCGAGCGCGACGGCCAACTGCTGCTCGCCGACGGCCGCACCGCCGCCTTCGACGCGGTGACCTGGCTGCCGCCGCTGGCGCCCACGCCGCGCCCGCGCACCGTCCTCGCGCTGGGCCTGAACTACGCCGACCATGCCAAGGAACTCGAGTTCAAGGCGCCCGAGGAGCCACTGGTCTTCGTCAAGGGCGAAGGCACGCTGATCGGCCACCGGCAGGTCACGCGGCGCCCGGCCGGCGTGCAGTTCATGCACTACGAATGCGAGCTCGCGATCGTCGTCGGCCGCACCGCACGCCGGGTGCGCCGTGACGACGCCTACGACTTCATCGGCGGCTACACCGTGGCCAACGACTACGCGATCCGCGACTACCTCGAGAACTGGTACCGCCCCAACCTGCGCGTGAAGAACCGCGACACCTGCACGCCCATCGGGCCCTGGCTGGTGGACGCGGCCGACGTGCCCGATCCGATGAACCTGGCGCTGTCGACCACCGTCAACGGCCAGGTCACGCAGCGCGGCAGCACGCAGGACATGATTTTCGACGCGCCCTTCCTCATCGAATACTTCAGCGCCTTCATGACGCTGCAGCCGGGCGACCTGATCCTGACCGGCACGCCCGACGGCGTGGTGGACTGCAGGCACGGCGACGTCGTCGTCACCGAGATCGAGCGCATCGGCGCGCTCATGAACACCATCCAGGAGTCCTGATGCGCATCGACCACCTCATCGCCGGCAAGTCCGTCGCCGGCAGCGACTACTTCCAGACCGTCAACCCCGCCACGCAGGAGGTGCTGGCCGAAGTGGCGCAGGGCGGCGAGGCCGAGGTGAACGCGGCCGTCGCCGCTGCCAAGGAAGCCTTCCCGAAGTGGGCCAACACGCCAGCGCCCGAGCGGGCCAAGCTGATCCGCAAGCTCGGTGACCTGATCGCGAAGCACGTGCCCGAGATCGCACAGACCGAGACCAACGACTGCGGCCAGGTGATCGCGCAGACGGGCAAGCAACTGGTGCCGCGCGCCGCCGACAACTTCTACTACTTCGCCGAGATGTGCACGCGGGTGGACGGCCACACCTACCCCACGCCGACGCACCTGAACTACACGCTGTTCCATCCCGTGGGCGTGTGCGCGCTCATCAGCCCGTGGAACGTGCCCTTCATGACGGCGACGTGGAAGGTCGCGCCCTGCCTGGCCTTCGGCAACACCGCCGTGCTGAAGATGAGCGAGCTGTCGCCGATGACCGCCGCGCGCCTGGGCGAGCTGGCGCTGGAAGCGGGCATTCCGGCCGGCGTGCTGAACCTGGTGCACGGCTATGGCAAGGAGGCCGGCGAGCCGCTGGTGGCCCACCCAGACGTGCGCGCCATCAGCTTCACCGGCTCCACGGCGACGGGCAACCGCATCGTGAAGAGCGCGGGCCTGAAGAAGTTCAGCATGGAGCTGGGCGGCAAGTCGCCCTTCGTGGTCTTCGACGACGCCGACCTCGCCCGCGCGCTCGATGCGGCCGTATTCATGATCTTCAGCAACAACGGCGAGCGCTGCACGGCGGGCAGCCGCATCCTGGTGCAGCAGTCGATCTACGCCGACTTCGTGGCGAAGTTCGTGGAACGCGCGAAGAAGATCACTGTCGGTGACCCTCTGGACGAGAAGACCATCGTCGGCCCGATGATCAGCCGGGGCCACCTGGCCAAGGTGCGCAGCTACATCGAGCTGGGCCCCAAGGAGGGCGCGACGCTGCTGTGCGGCGGCCTGGACACGCCGGCCGGCCTGCCCGAGCGGGTGAAGAAGGGCAACTACGTGGCGCCCACCGTGTTCGCCGACGTCGACAACCGCATGAAGATCGCGCAGGACGAGATTTTCGGGCCCGTGGCCTGCCTGATCCCGTTCAGGGACGAGGCGCACGCGATCGAGCTGGCCAACGACATCCAATACGGCCTGTCGAGCTACGTGTGGACCGAGAACATCGGCCGCGCGCACCGCGTGGCGGCCGCCGTCGAGGCGGGCATGTGCTTCGTCAACAGCCAGAACGTGCGGGACCTGCGCCAGCCCTTCGGCGGCACCAAGGCGAGCGGCACGGGCCGCGAAGGCGGCACCTGGAGCTACGAGGTGTTCTGCGAGCCGAAGAACGTGGCGGTGTCGCTGGGCTCGCACCACATCCCGCATTGGGGTGTCTGACGGCGCGACCCGGACGAACAACAAGAACGACGGAGACCGGCCCATGCCGCAACAACTCTCCCGCCGCGCGCTGCTGCAGGCCAGCGCCGCCCCCGGCGCCTGGCCGCTGTTCGCGCAGGCACAGGGCACGTGGCCGAACAAGCCCGTGCACTTGGTCGTGCCCTTCCCGCCCGGCGGCACGACCGACTACGTGACGCGCCTGGTCGGCACCGAACTGGGCAAGGCCCTGGGCCAGCCGGTGATCGTGGACAACAAGCCCGGCGCGGGCACGGTGATCGGCGTCGACTACGTTGCCAAGTCGGGGCCCGACGGCGGCAACTTCGTGACGGTGGCCAACAGTTTCTGCGCCAACGCCACGCTGGTGAAGAAGCTGCCCTACGACACGCTGAAAGACCTGCGCCCGGTGGCGCTGATGGGCATGTCGGAGCACGTGCTCGCCACGCACCCCGGCAGCGGGCTGAAGACGATTGCGGATCTGCGCGCGGCGGCGAAAGCCAAACCGGGTTCCATCAGCTATGCCTCCTTCGGCAGCGGCACGTCGGCGCACCTGTCGGGCGCGCTGCTCGCGCAGCAGATGGGCGTCGACCTGATCCATGTGCCCTACAAGGGCCAGGGGCCCGCGCTCACCGATCTGCTGGGCGGGCAGGTGACGGTCATGTTCGGCAACTGGCCCGAGTTCCGCGGCCATGTGCAGTCGGGCAAGCTGGTGGCGCTGGGCATGGCGACGAAGCAGCGCTCGGTCTACGCGCCGGACATTCCCACGCTGGCCGAACAAGGGGTGGCGGTGGAATCGAATTCCTGGAACGGCCTGCTCGCGCCCGCGGCCACGCCCGACGCCGTGGTGCAGGCCATGAACGCCGCAGTGAACCGCGCGCTGGCCACACCCGCGGTGACGGCGGCCTTCGAGAAGGGCGGCATCGCCTCGCTCTCGGGCACGCCCGAGCAGTTCGCGGCCTTCATCCGCAGCGAGATCGCCAAGTACGCCGAGGTGATCCGCAAGGGCAACATCACGCTGGAGGGCTGACCGATGGGAACGCTCGCAAACCAAGGAAGTGCTCGCCATGGGTAGGCTCGCACTCGCCGCCAAGATCACGCACGTGCCGTCGCTGTACCTGAGCGAGCTCGACGGCCCGCGCAAGGGCAGCCGGCAGGCCGCCATCGACGGGCTCAAGGAGATCGGCCGCCGTTGCCGTGAGCTGGGCGTGGACACCATCGTGGTGTTCGACACGCACTGGCTGGTCAACGCCAGCTACCACCTGAACTGCGCGCCGCATTTCAAGGGCGTGTACTCCAGCAACGAGTTGCCGCACTTCATCAGCAACATGCCCTATGAGATCCCGGGCAACCCGAGGCTGGGCAAGCTGCTGGCGCAGGCGTGCAACGAATGGGGCGTGGAGACGCTGGCGCACGACGCGACGACGCTGGGCCCGGAGTACGGCACGCTGGTGCCGATGCGCTACATGAACGAGGACCTGAACTTCAAGGCGATCTGCGTGTCGGCCCTGTGCACGAGCCACTACCTCAACGACAGCGCGCGCCTGGGCTGGGCGATGCGCCGCGCGGTGGAAGACCACTACGACGGCACGGTGGCCTTCTTCGCCAGCGGTTCAATGTCGCACCGCTTCGCGCAGAACGGCCTGGCGCCGCAGTTCGCCGATCGCATCTGGAGCCCGCTGCTCGAGCGCATGGACCACGACGTGGTGAAGATGTGGGAGGACGGCGAGTGGGCCGACTTCTGCGCCATGCTGCCGGAGTACGCCGTGAAGGGCCACGGCGAGGGCTTCATGCACGACACGGCCATGGTGCTGGGGGCGCTGGGCTGGTCCGCCTACGACGGGCGGGCCGAGGTGGTGACGCCGTACTTCGGCTCGTCGGGGACGGGGCAGATCAACGTGGTGCTGCCGGTGACGCCGCAGGATGGGCGGGCTGTGCCGAAGGCGCAGGCGTCGAGTGCTGATGGGTTTCAGGCGGTGTCTCGGTTGTGAAAGTTGCTGCCGTGTCTGTTGGTCCGGACCGGGCCCCGGCAAGGGGGCGGCGGCGCTTCGGTGGAGCGGTCGGCTGCGCCGACTGCCCTGCGATGCTCGGGTGGCCGGGCCGGCGCAGAACTCGCTGCGTTCACTTCGTTCACTCCGCTCAAACAGCTGCGCCGAGTCAGATCACGAAGCATGCCTGTCCTTCGGCAGGCATGCAGCCCGGCCACCCTGCGCTTCTCGGCGCTCCACAGGCGCGCCACCGCCCCCTTGCCGGGGCCCGGTCCTGCGCTCGGGTTGAACGACCGCCTGCCAGCGCGCCCTCGGGATGCACCACCACCTTTTCCACGCGCCGTGGAGGGGGGCCCGGGGCGCGGGCGATTTCCGGGGCGGCGAGGCGCGCAGGCCGAGGGGCGGGCGTGCCAGCGCAGCATGGCACGCTTCAACATCTGACTTGCCGCAGCTGTCTGAGCGCAGTGAACGAAGTGAACGCAGCGAGTTCTGCGGCACCGCCCCTCGGCCGAGCACCGCAGCGGAGTCTGCGAAGCAGACCGCCCCGGTATGAGCCCGCGTCCCAGGCCCCCCTCCACGGCGCGCGCCCCGGACGATAAGAACCATGCCCCACCTCGTCATCCTCTACACCCCCAACCTCGACGCCCGCACCGACATGACGGCGCTGTGCCGCCGGCTGGCCGACACGATGCTCCAACAGCACGACGAGGACGGCCGCCAGGTCTTCCCGACCGGGGGCACACGCGTGCTGGCCTTCCCGGCGGCGCACTACGCGGTGGCCGACGGCAAGGGCGACTACGCCTTCGTGTACCTGAACCTGCGCATGGGCGCGGGCCGCTCAGACGCTATCAAAAAGAGAGCTGGAAACGCCCTGCTGGCGGGCGTGAAAGCCCATTTCGACCCGATATTCGACAAGCAGCTCCTGGGCTGCACCCTCCAGATCGACGAAAGCCCGGGACAGGTCTACGACGGCAAGCACAGTAACCTGCACCCCCTCTTCACCAAGGCCTGACTCCCGATGCTCCCGTCCGACGTCATCGAACAGCTCGCGGCCGAGCTCCACGCCAGCGAGCGATCGCGCGTGCAGGTCGAGCACTTCTCCAGGCGCTTCCCCGGCATGACCGTGGAAGACGGCTACGCCATCTCGCGCGCCTGGGTCAGGACCAAGCTCGCCGAGGGCCGCACCGTGAAGGGCCACAAGATCGGCCTTACCTCGCGCGCCATGCAGATCGCCAGCCAGATCGACGAGCCCGACTACGGCACGCTGCTGGACGACATGTTCTTCGCGCCCGGCGACATCCCGACGGATCGCTTCATCGCGCCGCGCGTGGAGGTGGAACTCGCCTTCATCCTGAGGTCGCGCCTCGAGGGCGAGGCCGTCACCGTGGACGATGTGCTCGCCGCCACCGAGTACGTACAGCCCGCCATCGAGATCATCGATGCGCGCATCGAGCAGTTCGACCGCCACACCCGGGTCATGCGCAAGGTGTTCGACACCATCTCCGACAACGCGGCCAATGCCGGCATCGTGCTGGGTGGCGAGCGCGTGCGGCCCGGCGAGGTCGACCTGCCCTGGTGCGGCGCCATCCTGCGGCAGAACGGCGCCGTCGAGGAGACGGGCCTGGCCGCCGGCGTGCAGGGGCACCCGGCCATCGGCGTCGCATGGCTGGCGCGCAAGCTCGCGCCCTGGGGCGAGGCCCTGCTGCCGGGGCAGGTGGTGCTGGCCGGCTCCTTCACGCGACCGGTGGCGGCGAAGCGCGGCGACGTGTTCGATGCCGACTACGGCCGCCTCGGGCGCTTCGAGTTCAAGTTCGTCTGAAACAAGGGATCCGCATGAAGACCCCCACCAACACCTTCAAACAGGCCCTCGCCGCACGGCAGCCGCAGATCGGCCTGTGGGTCGGCCTGGCTGACGCCTATGCCGCCGAGATGCTGGCCGGCACCGGCTACGACTGGCTGCTGGTCGACGGCGAGCATGCGCCCAACGACGTGCGCTCGGTGCTCGCGCAGTTGCAGGGCATCGCCAGCGCGGCATCCGCACTGCCGCCCGACGCGACGCGCTCGCACCCCGTCGTGCGCGTGCCGGTCGGCGAGACGGCGCTCATCAAGCAGATGCTGGACATCGGCGCGCAGACGATCCTGGTGCCGATGGTCGACACCGCCGCACAGGCCGCGCAGCTGGTGCAGGCCATGCGCTACCCGCCCGAGGGCATCCGCGGCATGGGCAGTGCGCTGGCCCGCGCCTCACGCTGGCAGGCCTACCCGCAGTACCTGCACGAGGCCAACGCCCAGACCTGCCTGCTGGTGCAGGCCGAAACCGTGGAGGCGATGAAGAACCTCGACGCCATCGCCGCCACGCCCGGTGTGGACGGCGTGTTCATCGGGCCGGCCGACCTGTCGGCGTCGATGGGCCATGTGGGCAACCCGGGGCACCCCGAAGTGCAGGCCGCCATCGCCGACGGCATCGCGCGCATCCTCAAGGCCGGCAAGGCCCCGGGCATTTTGTCGACCACCGAAGAGCAGGCGCGCAAGTGGCTCGCCGCGGGTGCGCTCTTCGTCGCCGTGGGCGTGGACACCATCCTGCTGACGTCTGCCGCCAAACAACTGCTGTCCAAGTACAAGGCCGCGCCCGCCGCAGGGCCGAATACCTACTGACCCGCCCCCGATGACCGACCGCACCGACGACGACCGCCCCATTGCCCCGGGCTTCCGCTCCGAAATCATCCGCCGCGGCACCATCCGCGCGACCACGCGCAGCTTCCTGCATGCGCTGGGCCAGGACGACGAGGACATCGCGCGCCCGCACATCGGCGTGTTCCACACCGGCGGCGAGATGAGCCCGTGCAACCTCAACCTGCGCGACCAGGCGCAGCATGCCAAGACCGGGATCTACGCCGGCGGCGGCACGCCGCACGAGTGCCCGGTGGTGTCGGTGAGCGACGGCCTCACGATGGCGCATTCGGGCATGCGCTTCTCGCTGATCTCGCGCGAGCTGATCGCGGACAGCGTCGAGGCCTCGGTGCGCGGCCACCAGTGGGACGGCATCTTCGCCATCGGTGCCTGCGACAAGAACCTGCCGGGCCTGATGATGGGCATGGTGCGCTGCAACGTGCCGTCGGTGTTCGTGCACGGCGGCTCGGCGCTGCCGGGGCAGATGCCGGGCCCCGACGGGCGCGACCTGAACGTGGTCGACACCTACGAGACCATCGGCCAGGTGCTGGCCGGCACCGCCACCGAGCGCGACCTGGAGGCGATGAGCCAGGCCTGCCTGCCCACCGCGGGCGCCTGCGCCGGCCAGTTCACGGCCAACACCATGGGCATGGTGAGCGAGGCGCTGGGCCTGGCGCCGATCGGCTCGAGCATGGTGCCGGCCGTGTTCAGCGAACGCGCGCCGCTGATGCGCCGCGCCGCGAAACAGCTCATGCAGGCGGTGTGGGCCAGCGCCGAAGGCCGCGGCCCGCTGCCGCGCGACATCGTGACCCGCAAGGCGCTGGAGAACGCCTGCGCCGTGGTGTCGGCCACGGGCGGCTCGACCAACGCCGCGCTGCACCTGCCGGCCATTGCGCACGAGGCGGGTGTGAAGTTCCACCTCGACGACGTGGCGGAGGTCTTCGCGCGCACGCCGCTCATCGCCGACCTGCGCCCGGGCGGCAAGTACCTGGCGCGCGACGTGTACTACATCGGCGGGGCCGGCGTGATCCTGCGCACGCTGCTGGCGCAGGGCTTCCTGCATGGCGATGCGCTCACTTTCACCGGCCGCACGCTGGCCGAGGAAGTGGCCGGCGCCAACGATCCCGACGGCCGCGTGGTGCGCCGCGCCGGCGAGCCGATCACGCGCGACGGCGGACTGGCCGTGCTCAAGGGCAACCTCTGCCCCGAAGGCGCGCTGCTCAAGACGGCCGGGCTGAAGACGCTGGCGCACCGCGGCCCGGCGCGCGTCTTCGAATCCGAGGAAGAGGCGCAGGCGGCCGTGCAGGCCATGCGCTACGAGGCGGGCGACGTGATCGTCATCCGCAACGAGGGGCCCAGGGGCAGCCCCGGCATGCGCGAGATGCTGGGCATCACCGCCCTGCTCTACGGCCAGGGCATGGGCGACAAGGTCGCGCTGCTGACCGACGGGCGCTTCTCGGGCGCCACGCGCGGCCTGTGCATCGGCTACGCCGGGCCCGAGGCGGCGGCCGGCGGGCCGATCGCGGCGCTGCGCGACGGCGACATGGTGTCGATCGACGCCACGGCAGGTGCGCGGTCGATCTCGGTCGACCTCACGGCCGAGGAAATAGTGATGCGATTGAACGAAAGAGGCGGTGTAAACGCGGGGGTGCCGCACGGTGGGCTGCTGGAAAAATACGCCCTCTCCGTCCGTCCGGCGCACCAGGGCGCGGTGACCCACTCGGGCGCCGTGACCTGGCTGCGGGACGAAACCTGACCCACAGCACTCCCGAGGAGTCCGCCATGAACTTCAACCGCCGCCAATTGCTGCAGACCACGGGCGCGTCCGCCCTGCTCGCCGGCCTCGGCCAGCAGGCCTTCGCCCAGGCCAGCATCGAGACCGCCACCATCGTCACCGGCTTCGCGGCCGGCGGCACCTCCGACACCATCTGCCGCCGCGTGGCGCAGAAGATGCAGCCCGACTACGCCAGGGCGGTGGTGGTGGAAAACCGCACCGGCGCCGGCGGCCAGATCGCCATCGGCTACGTCAAGGGCCGGCCGGCCGACGGGGCGACGATCCTGCAGACGCCGACGTCGATGCTCACGATCTACCCCCATATCTACAAGAAGCTGCCGTACGACCCGGTGGCCGACCTGACGCCGGTGACGGTCGGCTGCGTGTTCGACTTCGGTTTCGCCGTCGGCCCCGCGGTCCCGGCCAGCGTGAAGTCGGTCAAGGATTTCCTGGCCTGGGCCAAGGCCAACCCGGCGGGGGCGAACTTCGGCTCGCCCGCGGCCGGTTCCACGCCGCACTTCGTCGGCGCGCTGATCGGCAAGAGCGGCGGCGTCGAACTCAAGCATGCCGCCTACCGCGGCACGCAGCCGGCCATGCTGGACCTGCTGGGCGGCAACATCTCGGCCGTCTCGGGTCCGATCGGCGACATCACGCAACACCTCTCGACCGGCAAGGTGCGCATCCTCAGCGTTTCGGGCGAGAAGCGCAGCCGCTTCGCGCCGGACGTGCCCACGCTCAAGGAGCAGGGCATCGACATGGCGCACAGCGAATGGTTCGCCTTCTTCCTGCCCGCCAAGGCGTCGTCCGACGTGGTGCTGCGCGTGAACAACGCGATGAAGAACGCGCTGGCCCAGAAGGATGTGATCGACGGCCTGGGCACCTTCGGCCTGGAAGCCATGTCGTCCACGCCGGGCGAGCTGGCCGAGCTGATCAAGAAAGACACCGCCAAGTGGGCGCCGATCGTGAAACAGGTCGGCTTCACGGCGGAAGGCTGACCCCAGTCCGTTCGGGCTGAGCCTGTCGAAGCCCTTCGACAGGCTCAGGGCGAGCGGCAGATGCAACAAAGGAACTCCATCGCCATGAACCCCCTCGCCACCCCAGCATCGTCCGCGGCGCTGGTCCATCCGTCCATCCACCCCGACGAGCGCGCCGCCCGCGTGCAACTCGCGGCCTGCTACCGCATCTTCGCGATGCTGGGCTGGACGGAGATGATCTACAACCACATCACGGTGCGGCTGCCCGACAGCGTGACGGGTGGCGAGAAGCAGTTCCTCATCAACCCCTTCGGCCTGCACTACAGCGAGGTCACGGCCAGCAACCTGGTCAAGATCGACCTCGCGGGCCGGGTGCTCGACGGCTCCACGCACCCGGTCAACCCGGCCGGATTCACGGTGCACGCCGCCATCCACGACGGGCTGGAGGGCGCGCACTGCGTGATGCACACCCACACCACCGCGGGCGTCGCCGTGGCCTGCCTCGAGGGCGGGCTGCAGCAGACCAACTTCTACACCGCGCAGCTGCACGGCATGGTGGCGTACCACGACTTCGAGGGCATCACGATCCATGCCGACGAAGGGCCGCGCCTCCTGAAGAGCATCGGCAACCGCAACGCGGTGATCCTGCGCAACCACGGCCTGCTGGCCTGGGGCCACACGCTGCCGCAAACCTTTGCGATCCTCTGGACGCTGCAGCGCGCCTGCGAGATCCAGATGGCCACGCTGTCGATGGGCCGCCCCATCCCCGTGAGCGAGGCCATCGCCGAGCGCTGCACCCGCGATGCCCTGCAGTTCAACCCGAACCACGGCGCCGGCCAGGACGTGTTCGACGCGCTGGTGCGGCAGGTGGACCGGATCGACACCGGGTACCTGGCCTGAGCCGTTTCCTTGTCTTGCTACTTTTTTGATAGCTGCTCGCGCTCGCTGCGCGGGCACTGCAGCCACTTTTTCCTATGAAGATCTGCATCTACGGCGCCGGCGCCATCGGCGGCTGGATCGCCGCCGGGCTGGCCCAGGCCGGCGCCCGCGTGAACGCGGTGGCGCGCGGCGCGACGCTGGCGGCGCTGCAACAGGACGGCCTGGCCATCGTGCGCAAGGCCGACGGTGGCGAGACGCGCACGCATGTGCCGGTGCACGCGGTGGACGACCCCGCCGCGCTCGGCCCGCAGGACCTGGTCGTGATCGCGGTGAAGGCGCCGGCGCTGGCCGCTGTGGCCGAACGCGTCGGTCCGCTGATCGGCCCCGACACCCTCGTGCTCACGGCCATGAACGGCGTGCCCTGGTGGTTCCTCGACGGCGGCTTCGGTGGCCCGCTGGCCGGGCGACGCCTGACGGCCGTCGACCCCGACGGGCGCATCGCCGCCGCCATCCCCGCGCGGCACGTCATCGGCGGCGTGGTGCATGCGAGCTGCTCGCTCGACGCGCCCGGCGTGGTGCGCCACCACTTCGGCAACGGCCTGATCCTGGGCGAGCCCTCTGGCGAGGCGACCCCGCGCGTGCAGAAGCTGGCCGCCATGCTGGTGCAGGGCGGCATCCAGGCCACCGTGTCGCCGCAGATCCAGAAGGACGTCTGGTACAAGCTCTGGGGCAACATGACGGTGAATCCCATCAGCGCGCTGACCGGGGCCACCACCGACAGGATCCTCGGCGACGACCTGGTGCGCGGCTTCATCTCCACCGTCATGCTCGAGGCCAGGGAGATCGGCGCGCGCATCGGTGTGCCGATCGCCGACAGCCCCGAAGACCGGCATGCCGTGACGCGCAAGCTCGGCGCCTTCAAGACCTCGATGCTGCAGGACGTGGAGGCCGGCCGCCCGGTCGAACTCGACGCCCTGGTGGGTGCGGTGCGCGAACTGGGCCAGGGCGTGGACCTGCCGACGCCGTTCACCGACGCGCTGCTGGGCCTCGCGCGCCTGCAGGCCCGCGAGCTCGGGCTGTACTGAGCGCGCGTGACCGACGCCCGCACGCGCGCCCTCAGCGGCGGCGCCTTCGCGACACTGCTGCTCATCGCCCTGATGATGGGCGCCAACCACGTGTCGGCGCGCTTCGCCTTCAACCACGGTGCCGACGTGGCGACGGCGGTGGTCATCCGCAGCATGGTGACGGCGGGCGTCGTCGCGCTGATCCTCGCGTTCTCGGGCGTGCGGCCGCGCTTCACCGCGCACCACCGCCGCGTGCTTCCCGTGATCGGCGGGCTAATCGGCGTGCAGAGCCTGTGCCTGTATTCGGCCGTGGCGCGCCTGCCGGTGGCGCTGGCGCTGCTGGCCTTCAACACCTACCCGATCTGGACCGCGCTGTGGGCCCGGCTGCAGTACCGACAACGGCCGGAGCGCGCGCTGCTGCGTGCCATGCCGGTGATCCTGGTCGGGCTGGCGCTGGCGCTCGACGTGTTCGGCGCCGCCTCGGGGCTGGGCGCCTCGGGCCAGTGGGCGCGCATCGGCGCCGGTGTGGGTTTCGCGCTGGCGGCGGCCGCGACCTTCGGCCTGGCACTGGTCGTCACGCAGCACGAGGCGGGCGACGTCGACGGCCGCGTGCGCACCGCCACGACGATGGCGATCGCGGGCATCGTGGCGCTCGCCATGGTCGCCACGCGCGGCGGCTTCCACTTCCCGACCGCGGCGCCGGGCTGGTGGGGGCTGGCCGTCCTCACCTTCCTTTACGGCACGGCCTTCACCATCATGTTCACCGTGCTGCCGCGGCTGGGCGTGGTCGGCAACTCCGCGATCATGAACGTGGAGCCGGTGTTCGCGCTGGTGCTGGCCTGGCTGCTGCTCGACCAGGCCGTGGCGCCGGTGCAGGTGCTGGGCGCACTGCTGGTGGTCGGCGCGGTGATGGCGTTGGGCTTGCGAAAACGCTAACGCTTCAACATCGCCCGCACCGCATCCGGCAGCGAATTCGCCTGCGGGATGAAGTGGTCGATGCTCCAGCCCAGCAGCACGGCGCACAGCAAGGCGCCGAGCAGCGGCTTCCAGGTCAGGCGCACGGCGGCGGTGAGCCAGCCCTCGCGCGTGACGCGCACCGCGGCGCGCGCCGCCACGTACGAGAAGGCCACCTCGACGGCCACGGCCAGCAGCGCGTCCCAGCCGAAGTACAGCAGCGCGAGCGCGCCGGCACCGGTCACGACGGCCGCACCGATCAAGAAAATGGCGAGCACCGGCACGACGACGACGGCGCCCTCGTCGGCACCGGACAGCGCGTCGAGCACGCCGCCCGCCGCATCGCCGACGCCGCTGCTGGAGGCGCTGCTGCTTTCACCCGCCACCCGCGCACCGGCCCGCAGCGGCGCCTGGTACGAGGGCACGAAGTTGCCGGCGAGGTCCGCCACGTCGACCACGTCGCCTGCATCGGGATCGACGTCGGCCCGGTCTTCCACCAGCCGCTGCGCCCACCAGCGAAGCACCAGCAGGTACAGCGCATAGCCCGCGCCCAGCGTGACCAGGTAGCGCAGCGCCAGCGACTCGACGCCCAGCCACATCTGCACTGCGGAGATCGCCCACATGAGCAGCAGCGTCGTGCTGCCGATCAGGAGGCCGTGCGTGCGCAGGCTGTAGCGGCGGTGCAGGTCGCGTTCGAGCTGCGTCTCCCACAGACGCACGGAGCGCCAGTTGGAGAGGACCTTCACCGGCCCCCGGGCGCGTCGGGCGTGCCCTCGACCACCACCGGCACGCGCGGCGCCACGGCGCACATCAGCTCGTAGCCGATGGTGCCGGCCGGCTGCGCGACCTCGTCGATGGGCAGCACCGCCCCATTGCCGGCCCGGCCCCAGAGCGTGACCTCGCTGCCGAAGCCCGCATCCGGCACCGACGTGAGGTCGACGGTGACCATGTCCATGCTGACGCGGCCGACCACGCGGGTGCGCACCCCATCCACCAGCACCGGCGTGCCGTTGGGCGCATGGCGCGGGTAGCCGTCGGCATAGCCCACGGCGGCCACGCCGACGCGCATCGGCGCCTCGGCCGTGAAGCGCGAGCCGTAGCCGACGGTGTCGCCCGGCCGCAGATGCTGCACGCCGATGAGGCGGGTGGCCAGCGTCATGGTGGGCTGCAGTTGCCAGTGCGCGCTGTCGTGTTCCGGGAAGTCGGGCGCGCTGCCGTACAGCACGATGCCGGCGCGCACCCAGTCGGCGCGCGTCGCCTCGGCATGGCGCAGGGTGGCGGCACTGTTGGCCAGGCTGCGTTCGCCGGGCAGGTCCTGCGTGACGCGCTCGAAGTCGCGCATCGCCGCCTCGATGCCCTTGGGACCGTCGGCATCGCTGAAATGCATCATCAGCGACACCTCGTCCACCTGCGGCAGCGCCGACAGGCGCGTCCAGGCGGTGCGCAGGCGTTCGGGCGTGAAGCCCAGGCGGTTCATGCCCGAGTTCATCTTGAGGAAGACGCGGTGGGGCACCTGCGTCTTGTGCGCCGCCAGCCAGTCGATCTGCTCGTCGCAGTGCACCGCATGCCAGAGGTTCAGGCGCGAGCACAGCTCCAGGTCGCGCGGCTCGAAGACGCCCTCGAGCAGCAGCACCGGACCGCGCCATCCCAGCGCGCGCACGCGCTCGGCCTCGGCCAGGTCGATCAATGCGAAGCCGTCGGCGCCGCGCAGGGCCTCGAACACGCGCTCGATGCCATGGCCATAGGCGTTGGCCTTGACCACCGCCCAGACGCGCGACTGGAGGGCCGAGCGGCGCACCCGCTCGAGGTTGTGGCGCAGGGCCTGCGGATGGATGGTGGCGAGGATCGGACGGGGCACGGAAGCAGGCGCGGGCAGCAGCGGCGAAAGGGGGAAAACACCCACCGGCGGGATGGGGCCACGGGTCATTTTGGCACCGTACCCCCATGCTATAACCACGGACCCGTTCACGGGCGCAACCACTGTTACCACCGCCAGCCCCCAGCCTGCCCGGCCAGCCAGCCTATCGATGAAGCGCGGTTTCTACACCATCATGTCGGCGCAGTTCTTCTCGTCGCTGGCCGACCAAGCGCTTTTCGTTGCTGCCGTCGAACTGCTGCGCACCGCAGGAGCCCCGGAATGGCAGCGCGCGGCGCTGGTGCCCATCTTCGCCATCTTCTACGTCGCGCTGGCGCCGCTGGTGGGCGCCTTCGCCGACGCCCTGCCCAAGGGCAAGGTGATGTTCATCAGCAACGCGATCAAGGTCGTGGGCTGCCTGATGATGCTCTTCGGCGGCCACCCGCTGATGGCCTACGCGATCGTGGGCCTGGGCGCGGCGGCGTACTCGCCGGCCAAGTACGGCATCCTCACCGAACTGCTGCCGGCCTCGCAGCTGGTCAAGGCCAACGGCTGGATCGAGGGCCTCACCATCGCCTCGATCATTCTCGGCATCGTGCTGGGCGGCCAGCTGGTGGGCCACACGGTGTCGAGCCGCCTGCTGGCCTTCGACTTCCCCTTCATCGACACCGGCGTCGACACCCCGCCCGCGGCCGCGATCTCGGTGCTCATCGGCGTGTACATGCTGGCGGCCTGGTTCAACACCCGCATCCCGCACACCGGTGTCGAGATGCGGCCGCTGCGCAGCAACCCGAACCACAGCTTCGTGCGCAACCTGGTCGCGCTGCTGCCCGACTTCTGGTCGTGCAACTCGCGGCTGTGGCGCGACAAGCTGGGCCAGATCTCGCTGGCCACAACCACGCTGTTCTGGGGCGCGGGCGGCAACCTCAAGTACATCGTGCTGGCCTGGGCTTCGCTGGCGCTGAACTACAACACGGCCCAGGCGTCGGCGCTGACCGGCGTGGTCGCCATCGGCACTGCCATTGGCGCGGTGATCGCCTCGATGCGCATGCGGCTGGACATGGCGACGCAGGTGATCCCGATGGGCATCGGCATGGGCCTGCTGGTGATCGCGATGAACTTCATCGACAACGTGTGGATCGCCATTCCCTTCCTGATCCTGCTGGGCGGCCTGGGCGGCTTCCTGGTGGTGCCGATGAACGCGCTGCTGCAGCACCGCGGCCACAACCTCATGGGCGCGGGCCGCTCCATCGCCGTGCAGAATTTCAACGAGCAGGCCTGCATCCTGCTGCTGGGCGCCTTCTACAGCGCCTGCACGGGCATGGGCCTGTCGGCCTTCGGCGCCATCACGGCCTTCGGCATCGTGGTCGCCGGCTTCATGTGGATCATCCGCGCCTGGCACCGCAGCAACCTGCGCAAGTACCCGGAAGAGGTCGAGCACCTGCTGCAGATCGCGCGCAGCGACAAGCACCATTGAGAAGGTGTGAACGAACCCGACATGGGCGCACAATCCGGCACCCCAATACTGGAGGCCCCATGACCGACATCTACGATTTCGAGGTCCGGCAGATCGACGGCGCACAGGTGCCGCTGTCGCGCTTCAAGGGCCAGGTCCTGCTGATCGTGAACACGGCCAGCCACTGCGGCTTCACGCCGCAGTTCGGTGGCCTGGAGAAGCTCTACGCGCAGTACAAGGACCGCGGCTTCGCCGTGCTGGGCTTCCCGAGCAACCAGTTCGCCAACCAGGACCCGGGCAGCGACGACGAGATCGGCGCCTTCTGCACGAAGAACTACGGCGTGAGCTTCCCGATGATGTCGAAGGTGGACGTCAACGGCAGTGGCGCCATCCCGCTGTACCAGTGGCTGGTGAAGGAGAAGCCGGGCCTGCTCGGCAGCACCGCCATCAAGTGGAACTTCACCAAGTTCCTGGTCGGCCGCGACGGCCGCGTGCTGCAGCGCTATGCGCCGCTGGACAAGCCCGAGTCGCTGACCCGCGACATCGAGGCCGCACTGGCCGCCGCCTGACGCCCCGCCCCGCGCCCGATGCAGCCACCGGCCCGCAGCAGCCGCCTGCTCGTCGAGTGTGCGCTGATCGCGCTGCTGCTGCCGGTTCTGCTCGGGTGGCTGGCGCAGCGCCCGGGCCTGCAGGAGGCCAACCTCTTCGTCTACGACAGGCTGCTGCACCTGCGGCGCCCGGCGGTGGACCCGGGCATCGCCATCATCGGCATCGACGCGAAGAGCATCGCAGCCCTTGGGCCCTGGCCCTGGCCGCGGAGCCTGGAGGCCGACCTGCTCGACCGCCTGGCGCCGGCCACGCCGCGCGCCGTGATGTTCGACCTCTTCATGACCTCGCCCGCGTCGCGTGCGGAAGACGACGCGCGCCTGGCCGCGTCCATGGCGCGGGTGCCGGTGTTCCTGCCCGTGCGCTTCGACGCCGCGACCGCCGCCCGGCCGCAGTCGCGCTTCCTGGAACCGGTGCCAACGCTGGCGCGTGCGGCCGCGGGCGTCGGCCATGTGAACCTCCTGGTGGACAGCGATGGCGCGGTGCGCGAGATCAACCGATTCGAGGGCGATGGCCAGCGGCAGGTGCCCTACCTGGGCATGCTGGTGGCCGCACGCAGCGGCGTGGACCTGCCCGCCACGCGTGGCCATGCCGGCGAGCGCGGCGACGGATGGCGCATGCAAGGGCGCTTCGGCTTCCGCTTTGCCGGCACCGCAGCCTCGTACCCGGTGCTCTCCTTCGTCGACGTGCTGCGGGGCGTAGTGCCGGCGGCGCAGTTGCGCGATCGCATCCTGCTCGTGGGCACGATGACGGACTCGCTGCTCGGTGACGACCTGAACGTCCCCGCCCGGCGCTTCGCGGCACCGATGCCCGGGGTGGAGGTGCATGCCAACGCCATCCAGGCCTTGCGCGCGGGCCGCACCATCGGGTTTCCCGAGGGCGCGGTGCGTGCCATGTGGATGTCTGCTCCGGTCTGGCTGGTCCTGCTGCTGTGTGTGTGGCGACCCAAGGCCGCAACGGCCTGGGTGATCGGCATGCTGGCGGCGACCTTCCTCGCCTGCGCTGCAACGCTGGCTGGCGGAGCCCTCTGGCTGCCGCCCGTGGCGCCCCTGCTGGGCGTCGCCACGGCAGGTGTGCTGTGGAGCTGGCGCCGGGCGGTGGACGCGCTGCGTCACGCCCAACGCTGAAGGCGCGCGCTCAGAAACGGAAGTCGAGCGTGCGCGGGCCGCCGCCGAGCGTGACCGACTGGCTCTTGCTGCGGCCTTCGGTGCTGGCGTCGACGGTGTACTTGCCGGCCGGCAGGTCGATCAGGCAGACCGGGCCGTTGGCACGCAGGCGCAGCGCCGAACCGCCCTCGCCCCTGATGTCGACGTCGACGTTCGCCAGGTAGGCGCCATCGGGCCGCGCGAAGAGCAGCGAGAGCGGGTGGTCCTTCATGGCGGCACGCATGGCGGTCGACTCGTCGGAACCGATGCCGCCGCAGACATAGCGCGCATTGCCCTCGCCGCGCATGCGCGGCATGCCGCTGGTGGCCATGGGCGCAGCGGGTGCGCCGGGGGCCATGGCGGGCGCGGCGGGCTGTGCAGGCATCACGGGTGCCGGCGCGGTCATGGTCTGCGCGTGTGCGATACCGACCGTGGTCAATGCCAGGGCGGCGGCAAGGGACGAGAAGCGAATAGAAGCATGGCGACGCATGGCGGGCTCTCCTGGGAGTTCTGGATATGCGCTGCAGCATGGCACGTACGCTGTCAGCGCCGGGTCGGACCGTGCCGACCTCCGGCGTCCGACGCCAGCCCCGAAAGACACTCAGGCCATCAGGCCGGCACCAGCGCCGCGTCGAGCCACTCCACCCAATGCCGCACCGGCAGCGCCGTGCCGCTCTGCAGGTGCGTGATGCAACCGATGTTGGCCGAGGCCACGGCGCGCGGCTGCAGTTGCGACAGGTGCTCGAGCTTGCGGTCCCGCAGCTGATAGGCCAGCTCGGGCTGCAGCACCGAATACGTACCGGCCGAGCCGCAGCAAAGGTGCGATTCGTTGCGCGCCACCTGCACGTCGAAACCGAGCTGGCGCAGGTGCGTCTCCACGCCGCCCTTCAGCTTCTGCCCGTGCTGCAGGGTACAGGGCGGGTGGTAGGCGACGACGCCTTCGGGCGCCCGCACGCGGGCCTTCAGCGGATTCACCAGGTCGGGCAGCAATTCGCTCAGGTCGCGCGTGAGCGCACTGATGCGGCGGGCCTTCTCCGCATAGGCCGGGTCGTGTGCCAGGGTGTGGCCGTACTCGCGCACGGTCACGCCGCAGCCAGAAGCGTTCATCACGATCGCCTCGACCTCGCCGGCCTCGACATGCGGCCACCAGGCATCGATGTTGGCGCGCATCTGCGCCTTGCCGCCCTCCTGGTCGTTGAGGTGGAACTTGACCGCGCCGCAGCAGCCGGCCGCGGGCGGCACGACGCACTGGATGCCCGCGGCATCGAGCACCCGCGCCGTGGCCGCGTTGATGTTGGGCGCCATGGCGGGCTGCACGCAGCCCGCCAGCAGCAGCACCTTGCGCGCATGCTCGCGCGTGGGCCACAGGCCCGGGTCCTGCGGCTCGGGCACCTTGGCCCTGAGCGATGCGGGCAGCAGGCCGCGCAGCGACTGGCCGAGCTTCATCGCCGGCGCGAACAGCGGCGAGGGCAGGCCTTCCTTCAGCGTCCAGCGCACCGCCTTCTCCATCGCTGGCCGCGGCACCTTCTCGTCGACGATCTTGCGGCCGATGTCGACCAGGTGGCCGTACTGCACGCCGCTGGGGCAGGTGGTCTCGCAGTTGCGGCAGGTGAGGCAGCGGTCCAGGTGCAGCTGCGTGGCGCGGGTGGGCTGCTCGCCCTCAAGCACCTGCTTGATGAGGTAGATGCGGCCGCGCGGGCCGTCGAGCTCGTCGCCCAGCAGTTGGTAGGTGGGACAGGTGGCGGTGCAGAAGCCGCAGTGCACGCACTTGCGCAGGATGGCTTCGGCCTCCTGGCCTTCGGGCGTGCCCTGGAATTCGGGGGCGAGTTCGGTTTGCATGGATGTCTCGTGGGTGTCGTCGGGAGCGGCGGGCCTACGCGGGGGGACGCGGTGCGTCGCCCGGCGGCGGGCGGCGCCGGCGCAGGCGAAGCACGTCCGACGCGGCCTGCAGGGCCTGGCGCAGCTCGCGCGAGCGCCGCACGTCTTCCAGGAAGGGCGGCAGCGACAGCGACAGCAGCAGCGCCGCGAGCGGCAGCACGCAGATGAAGCCCAGGTACTTGAAGCCGGCGGCGCCCGCCAGCCCGCCGGCGACGAACATCAGCACCAGGCCGCCGAAGAAGCGCAGGCGCGGGCTGTCGTGCCGCACGCGCTCGCCGTCGGCGCGGTCGCGCCGGTTCCAGTACAGCATCTTGCCCAGCTCGATGCCCAGGTCGGTGAGGTTGCCGGTCATGTGGGTGGTGCGCACCTTGCCGGCGGAGGTCTTGGCCGCCAGCGCGTTCTGCAGTCCCATGGTGAAGGACAGCAGCAGCACCGTCAGCGGCACCGCGAACGGCGTGTGCCAGGTCAGCGTGAGCGCGCCCATGAGGCCGAAGGGCAGCAGCAGCGCGGCTTCGAGCAGCAGCGGCAGCGCGTAGGGATGGCGCAGGCGATGCTGGCGGCCCCAGTTGATCTGGATGGCCGCCACCGCCGCGCCGCAGACGAAGGCGAGGATCGCGCCCAGCGCATTGAGCAGCAGCGTGGTGTGGCCCAGCACGATGGCGTCGGCGATCTGCGAGGCGAAGCCGGTCATGTGCGAGGTGTACATGTGCAGCACCAGGAAGCCGCCCGCGTTCACGGCGCCCGCGTTGAAGGCGAGCAGCAGCCCCAGCATCCGGTTGGTGGACGGGGCGCGGTGGCGGCCGGTGAGGTGGCGCAGGCGGCGCACGGGGATCAGTCCAGCAGGCGGCCGGGGTTGAAGATGCCGGCCGGGTCGAAGCGCTCGCGCAGCGACCGCTGGATGCGCAGCAGCGCGGGGCCCGGGGTGTCGAAGCGGGGCAACTTTTCTACATCAAATCGGTCTACAGCGCCCGCCAAGCCTGCGTGAGGCGCTATGAAAAGCGTAGCATGGCCACCCGCGGCGCGTGCCGCCTCGCGCACCGCGCCGGCCGCGTCGACCGGCAGCGCGTACCAGCGCTGGCCGCCGTGCCACTCGACCAGCGGCTGTCCCGGCAGGGCCAGCACCGGCGCGGTCTGCGGCACCGACACGCGCCACAGCGCGAGGCCCTTCGCCATCGCCTGCGCGAAGAAGGGCGGGCGCTGGTCGCGCAGGGCCGCCCAGTCCTCGGCCGCGTGCGCATGCGCGCGGCGCTCGCCGCCGAGGTGGCGGCAGGCCGACTCGACGGCGGCCACGGCACCGCGCAGACGCAGCCACAGGGTGCCATCCGGGCCGTCGCCGCTCGCCTGCCAAGCGCTGGCGTTGAGCGGCCAGGGCTGCCCGCCCCAGCCGTGCAGCAGCGTGAGCGCCTCGGCCTGGGTGCAGGCGAACTCCAGCGTCGCCTCGGCCGGCGGCACCGGCAGCACCTTCAGGCTCACTTCGGTGATGAGGCCGAGCTGCCCCATCGAGCCGGCCAGCACGCGCGAGACGTCGTAGCCGGCCACGTTCTTCATCACCGTGCCGCCGAAACGCAGGTGCTCGCCGCGACCGTTGACCATGGCGGCGCCCAGCACGTAGTCGCGCACGCAGCCGACGCTGGCGCGCGAGGGACCGGAGAGGCCGGCGGCCACCATGCCTCCGACGGTCGAGCGGCCCGCACCTTCGGCATGCGCGAAATGCGGCGGCTCGAAGGGCAGGCACTGGCGCTGTTCGGCCAGCACGGCCTCCAGCTCGGCCAGCGGCGTGCCGGCACCGACGGTGACGAACAACTCGCTGGGCTCGTAGTTCAGGATGCCGGCCAGCGGCACGGTATCGAGGCGCTCGCCGTCCGGCGGCGCGCCATAGAAATCCTTGCTGCCACCGCCGCGGATGCGCAGCGGCGTGCGGTGGGCGGTGGCGGCGCGGATGCGGTCGATGAAGGTGTCCAGGGGCAGCGTCATGGTGTGGCTCCTTCCCCCGCTGGGGGAAGGCGGGGATGGGGGCACCGCGCAAGGCCACCACCGCGTCCATCGCCGTCTGCCCCCACCCCTGCCCTCCCCCAGCGGGGGAGGGAGCGCGGCACGGCGAAAAATGGGCGCTTCATCAGAACCTCGGCAGATCAGGATGCGGCAGCACGCCACCGCGCACCACCTGCTTGCCATACTCGGCGCAGCGCGACAGCGTGGGGATCACCTTGCCCGGGTTGAGCGTGCCGGCAGGGTCGAAGGCAGCCTTGATGGCGAGCATCTGCGCGTTCTCCTCGGGCGTGAACTGCACGCACATGCTGTTGAGCTTCTCGACGCCCACGCCATGCTCGCCCGAGACGGTGCCGCCCATGGCGACGCTGGTTTCGAGGATGTCGGCACCGAAGAGCTCGCAGCGGTGCAGCTCGTCCGGGTCGTTGGCATCGAACAGCACCAGCGGGTGCAGGTTGCCGTCGCCCGCATGGAAGACGTTGCAGCAGCGCAGGTTGTATTTCTTTTCCATCTCCTGGATGGCAAGCAGGATGTCGGCCAGGCGCTTGCGCGGGATGGTCGAGTCCAGGCACATGTAGTCGGGGCTGATGCGGCCCGAGGCGGGGAAGGCGTTCTTGCGCCCGCTCCAGAACTTCAGGCGCTCCTCCTCGCTCTCGCTGCACTGGATGGCGGTGGCGCCGGCGGCGCGCAGCACCTCGGTCATGCGGCCGATCTCTTCCTCGACCTCCTCGGGCGTGCCGTCGGACTCGCACAGCAGAATGGCCGCGGCATCGAGGTCATAGCCGGCATGGACGAAGTCCTCGACGGCGGCGGTCATGGGCTTGTCCATCATCTCCAGCCCCGCCGGAATGATGCCGGCAGCGATCACGGCGGCCACCGCATCGCCGGCCTTCCGCACGTCGTCGAAGCTGGCCATGATGCAGCGCGCGAGCTGCGGCTTGGGCACCAGCTTGACCGTCACTTCGGTGGTGACGGCCAGCATGCCTTCGCTGCCGACCACCAGCGGCAGCAGATCGAAGCCGGCGCAGTCCAGGGCGCTGCTGCCGAACTCGACGGCCTCGCCCTCGGCGGTGAAGCCGCGCACGCGCAGCACGTTGTGCAGCGTGAGGCCGTACTTCAGGCAGTGCACGCCGCCCGAGTTCTCGGCCACGTTGCCGCCGATGGTGCAGGCGATCTGGCTCGACGGGTCGGGCGCGTAGTAGAGGTTGAAGGGCGCGGCCGCCTCGCTGATGGCGAGGTTGCGCACGCCGCACTGCACGGTGGCCGTGCGGCTCACCGGGTCGATGGCCAGGATGCGGTTGAACTTCGCGAGCGAGAGCGTCACGCCCTCGGCATGGGGCATGGCGCCGCCCGACAGCCCCGTGCCCGCGCCGCGCGCCACCACCGGCACGCCCAGGCCGTGGCAGGCCTTGAGCACTGCGGCGACCTGCGCCTCGGTCTCGGGCAGTGCCACCACCAGCGGGCGCTGGCGGTACGCGGTGAGCCCGTCGCACTCGTAGGGCACCGTGTCCTCGGACTGCCAGAGCAGCGCATGCGAAGGCAAATGGGCCTGCAGCGCCCGCACCACCTGCGACTGGCGCTCCGATTTCTGTAGCACGCGCTGCTCGGGCGCAGTGAGGGGGGCATTCATCGTGGAACCTCCAGCGGGCCGGCGCGCGACCGCGCCGGCTTCGGGTGTGCGCCTAACGTACCACCATCAGCGTCATCGGCCACACATAGGCCTGCGCCGTGACGTACAGGCCGACCAGGCAGGCCAGCGCGATGGAGTGGAAGAACACGTAGCGCAGGATGTCGCCTTCGTGGTTGAACCAGCGCGTGGCGGTGGAGGCGACGACGATCGACTGCGCGTCGATCATCTTGCCCATCACGCCGCCGGAGCTGTTGGCCGCGCCCATGAGGTTGGCCGACAGCCCCAATTGCTCGGCCGCCACCTTCTGCATGCCGCCGAAGAGCACGTTCGACGCCGTGTCGGAGCCGGTGAGGGCCACGCCGATCCAGCCCATGAGCGTGCCGAAGAAGGGGTAGAACACGCCGGTGTTGGCGAAGGCCAGGCCCAGCGTGGTGTCGGTGCCCGAGTAGCGCGTGAGCGTGCCCAGGGCGAGCATCAGCACGATGGTCAGCAGCGAATACTTCACCAGCCAGATCGTCTTGAAGAAGGTGCGCACGATGGCGACCGGGTTGTACTTCATGAGCAGCGCGCTCACCAGCGCCGACAGCAGGATGCCGGTGCCGGTGGCCGACAGGAGGTTCAGCACGTAGACCGCGCCTTCCTTGGTGGGCTGCGGCACGACGGGCGGCATCTTCTCGATCAGGTTGTGCAGGCCCGTCATGGGGAAGGACGGCGCGAACAGCCCGTTGAGCCAGGCCTTGACCGAGGGCAGGCCCCAGATGAAGACGAACACCGACAGGATCACCCAGGGCATCCAGGCCTGCATCAGCGCGGCGCGGCTGTGCTGCTTGACCGGCTGCGGCGGCTTGGCCTCGGCGGCGCTCGGGTCCTTGCCGCGCAGCGACGGCGAGGTCCACACGGTCTTGGGCTTCCACACGCGCAGGAAGCCGACCAGGCACACCATCGACACGATGGCCG
Organism: Xylophilus ampelinus; assembly: GCF_901875635.1. GTDB lineage: Bacteria > Pseudomonadota > Gammaproteobacteria > Burkholderiales > Burkholderiaceae_C > Xenophilus. Next base: position 45,690 of record NZ_CABFMN010000105.1, read on the forward strand.
CGATGATGTCCACCAGCTCGGGCCCGATGTAGTTGGACACCAGGAACTGCGGTACCGCGAAGCTCACGCCCGTAACCAGGATGGCGGGCCAGATCTCCTTCATGCCCTTCCAGCCGGCGAAGGCCCAGATCAGCCAGAAGGGCACCAGTAGCGAGAAGAAGGGCAGCTGCCGGCCGATCATGGCCGTGACTTCCATCAGGTCGTAGCCGTGCACCTTGGCCAGGGTGATGACCGGCGTACCCAGCGCGCCGAAGGCCACCGGCGCCGTGTTGGCGATCAGCGAGAGGCCCGAAGCCGCCAGCGGCGAGAAACCCAGGCCGATGAGGATCGCCGCCGTGACGGCCACCGGCGTGCCGAAGCCGGCCGCGCCCTCGAAGAAGGCGCCGAAGCAGAAGGCGATCAGCAGCAGCTGGATGCGCCGGTCCTCGGTGATGCCCGAGAGCGAATCCTGCAGCACGGCGAAGCTCCCGTTCTGCTCGGTGAGCTGGTGCAGGAAGATGATGTTCAGTACGATCCAGCCGATGGGCAGCAGACCGGTGAAGCCGCCGAAGAGCGCCGCGCGCCCGGCCATGTCGACCGGCATGCCGTAGGCGAACACGGCCACCAGGATGGCGGCCACCAGCCCCATGCCGGCGGCGATGTGCGCCTTGATGTGGAAGAAGCCGAGCGCCGCCAGCATCACCACCACCGGGATCGCGGCCAGCGCGGTGGAGATGAACATGTTGTGGAAGGGGTCGTAGATCTGCTGCCAGGTCATGGCCGTGTCTCCGGTGGTTGTTGTCGATCGTTATCGGGTGCCCCGTGCACCCGTGTGCCGCACTGTGGCGCGGGCCGCCGCGCGCTGCAAGCCCGCTCGGCCCGTCGGCACTGTAGGGGTGCCGCCGGGCCGGGCGTTTGAAGTTTCTTCAGCGGGGGTTTGAGATTTTTTCGCGGCCGGGCGGCAGGTCGCGGTGCAGCAGCCAGTCGACGAAGGCGGCGCACTCCCAGCGCTCCAGGGCGCCGGGCCGCCAGCAGATGTAGTTGGCATGCGGCGAAGGGGCGGTGCGCGAGCTCAGGCGCACCAGCCGGCCGCTGTCGAACCAGGCGGCCGCCATCTCCGCGCGCACCAGCGCCACGCCGAAGCCGCTGGCGGCGGCGTCGTAGACCAGGCCCAGGTCGTTGAACTGGGCGCCGCGCTGCGGCTCGGGCAGCGCCAGCCCGCACGCGGCGAACCAGGTGCTCCAGGGCTCCAGCGGGCTGCGGATGAGGCGCGCCTCGGCCAGCTCGTCCTCGGTGTCGAAGTTGGCGAAGGGGCCGTGCTCGCTCAGATAGCCCGGGCTGCAGGCGGGCGTGACCTCGTCGGGGTTGACGACGCGCCACTCGCGGTCGGTGTAGTTGCCGGTGCCGTAGCGCACCTCGAGGTCGGTTTCCTCGGCCGTCACGTCCATCAGCGGGATCGACACCTGCAGGGTCAGCTCCACTTCCGGATAGGCGGTGCGGAAGGTCTCCAGCCGTGGCATGACGTAGGTGCGCGCGAAGGTGGGCGTGACGGCCACCCGCAGCCGCGTGACGGGCTGCGCCGCGTCGCGCGCGGGCAGCCGCTGGAAGGCCGCCAGGCCGGCGCGCACGTTGGCCAGGTACGCGACGCCTTCCGCGGTGAGCGTGAAGTCGCCGCGCGCGAAGAGCTTGAAGCCGATATGCGCCTCGAGCTGGCGCACCCGGTGGCTCACGGCGCTGACCGTGACGCACAGCGCGTCGGCCGTGCGGCTGGCGCTGCGCAGGCGCGCCAGGGCCTCGAAAGTGACCAGGCACTGGATCGGCGGGATGGAGCGGAAGGACATGCGCGGCCGGGCTTGCGCTTCAGTCGTCGAAGAAGTCGACCGGCCGGCCGGCCGCTTCGGTGCGTGTGAACAGCACCTGGCCGGACGCGGGCATGCGCGCCAGCTCGTCGGCCGGCCGGCCCTTGCGCGCGCTGGTGATGAAGAGCGTGCGCAGGTCCTCGCCGCCGAAGCAGGGCATGGTGGGGCACTGCAGCGGCACCGGCCAGGCGCGCACGGTGCGGCCGTCCCGGTCGAGCTGCTGCAGCTGGGCGCCCTCGTACATGGCGGCCCAGTAGCCGCCCTGCGCGTCGAGCGTGGCGCCATCGGGCCGGCCGCCGTAGGGCACGCCGGCGGCCGCCGCCTCGGCCTTGTCCTCGAAGCGGCGCCACACGCGCGCGGCGCCGAGCCGGTTGCCGGCCGCTTCCCAGTCCCAGGCGCGGATCGCATGCGATGGGGTGTCGACCCAATAGAGCGTGCCGCCGTCGAAGGCCAGGCCGTTGGCCGTGAGGGCGTCGTTGGCCATCGGCTGCAGGGCGCCGGGCTGCGGCCCGCGCGGGTCGAGGCAGTACAGGGCGGCGATGCGCGCGGTCTTGGGCTCGTGCAGCGTGCCGGCCCAGAAGCGCCCGCGCGGGTCGCACTTGCCGTCGTTGAAGCGCAGGGCCGCAGGATCGTGCAGCGCAGGCGCCATCAAGGTGAGCGCCCCGCCCCATTCGCGTGCCCGGTAGACGCCGTCGCGCAGCGCGACGACCAGGCCGCCGCTGCGGGCGGGGGCGATGCAGCCGGGTTCCTGCGGCATGGCCCAGCGCTCCACCGGCGCGGCAGGTCCGATGGCTCCACGCGTGCGCAGCAGGGCCTTGCCGGCGATGTCGACCCAGTAGAGGGACTGTTCGTGGGGATGCCAGAACGGCGATTCGCCGAGCTCGCAGGTGCTGTTGTCGAGGGCGGTCCACATGCGGGCTATTGTGGCTTGCCATGGCGACGGCGGACACGCACGACGGCCGGAACGAGCCCGCAGACAAAAAAAGGCCCGCTGGCGCAAGCGCTGGCGGGCCGAACATCCAAAGGAGACTCTCGCTAAAACTCTTTGGTGATCCGTTCTCTGTACGTTGCAAGCAACCGGCGGGCCTGCCGAAGCGGCCCGCCCGGTGGCGCTCAGCGGTTGTAGGCGGTTTCGCCGTGGGACGTGATGTCGAGGCCTTCGCGCTCTTCTTCTTCCGTCACACGCAGGCCCACGGTCAGGTCGGCGATCTTGTAGGCGATGAAGGCCACGACGCCCGACCACACGATGGTGAACAGCACGCTCTTGACCTGGATCCAGACCTGGCCGCCCATGCTGAAGGTGTCGGGGGTGGGGCCGCCCGTGCCGCCCAGGCTCTGTGCCGCGAACACGCCGGTCAGGATGGCACCGACGATGCCGCCCACGCCGTGGACGCCGAACACGTCGAAGGCGTCGTCGGCCTTGAGCATGCGCTTGAGGCCACCCACGCCCCACAGGCAGACGAAGCCGGCGATGATGCCCAGCACGATCGAACCCATCGGGCCGACGAAGCCGGCGGCCGGCGTGACGGCCACGAGGCCGGCGACGGCGCCCGAGGCGGCACCCAGCATCGAGGCCTTGCCCTTGTGCATCGCTTCGCCCAGGATCCAGGCGAGGGCTGCGGCGGCGGTGGCCAGCACGGTGTTCACGAAGGCCAGGCCGGCCTGTGCGTTGGCGGCGCCAGCGGAGCCGGCGTTGAAGCCGAACCAGCCCACCCACAGCAGCGAGGCACCGACCATGGTCAGCGTCAGCGAGTGCGGCGTGAAGGCTTCCTTGCCGAAGCCGATGCGCTTGCCCACCATGTAGGCGCCCACCAGGCCGGCGATACCGGCGTTGATGTGCACCACGGTGCCGCCCGCGAAGTCGAGCGCGCCGTCCTTGGCCAGCAGGCCGCCGCCCCACACGATGTGGGCCATCGGCAGGTAGCTGAAGGTGAACCACAGCACCGAGAACACCAGCACGCCGGAGAACTTGGCGCGCTCTGCGAAGGCGCCCACGATCAGCGCCACGGTGATGGCGGCGAAGGTGCCCTGGAAGGCGATGAACACGTATTCGGGGATGGTCGTCAGCGCGCCGAAGGTCTCCTGGGTCACACCCTTGAGGAAGATCTTGTCGAGCGTGCCGAAGAAGCTGCCCTCACCCGTGAACGCGATGGTGTAGCCGTAGATGGCCCACAGCACGCTGATGAGCGAGAAGATCACGAAGACCTGCATCAGCACCGACAGCATGTTCTTCGAGCGGCCCAGGCCGCCGTAGAACAGGGCCAGGCCGGGGATGGTCATCAGGATGACCAGCAGCGTGGAGGTCAGCATCCAGGCGGTGTCGCCGGAGTCGACCTTGGGTGCCGGCGCGGCGGCCGGGGCCGCGG
>NZ_CABFMN010000106.1 GCF_901875635.1 Xylophilus ampelinus
GCCGGCCGGCGCGCCCTCGGGCACGGCCACGGCCTCGGCCGCCGGCTCAGGCAACCACTGCAGAGCCAGCCAGTGCATGGGGAACTCCTGCTGCGGGCGATGCGCTGCAGGCAGGACGCGACGGCCGGTGCTCGTGCAGCCGCACCACGGTGGCACCAGCCAGCGCCTCGGGCTCCGGCGCACGCCAGGCCTGTCGTTCGCGACGGCGCAGCCGTGCGGCCGCCAACAGCGCCGCCATGCGCTCGCTGCGCGCCGGCAGGGTGACGGGCGTGGCCAGCGGCGGACCGCGGCGCTTGAGGATGTGCACGTGCATCCCGCCGGGTTCGGCGGCGCGCTCGACCTGCAGGCGCAGGCGTGCGGGGGAGGCGCCCTGCGCTGCCGACGCCGGCCGGAACACGAAGAGCAACCCCTCGTGCCGTGCCGCGGCCAACTGCAGCCGCCGTAACTCGCCCACGCGCGCCTGGGGCAGCCAGGCCAGCACGGCAGACACGTCGGCACAGCGCAGGGCCTGCTCGCTACTCCAGAGCCGCGCCGACGCGGCCTCGGCCCGCACCCACAACAATGCCTCGACCGGCACGCCAGCCGCGGCCAGCGCGGGGCCGAAGGGCTCGTGCGGCGAGCCGACCAGCACCACCGGCGCACGCGCATGGGGATGCCGGGCCACCGCCCGGGCCAGCGCAGGCAGCAGCAGGGGCCAGACGTGGGCGTCGGGCGTCGCCTGCAGCACCTCGGTCAGCGCGCCCACCGGCCAGCCCCCACCGGGCAACTGCGCATCGAGCGCGGCATGGCCGGTGGGCAGGGCCGGGGCGTCGGCGGCGCCCAGTTCGTCGGCGCGCCACACCCCCGCCTCTGCCGGCAGCAGAAGGGACGAGAAAGGGTCTGGAGAAGGCTGGCCCATGGTGGATCGATAACTGTATTTTTATACAGTATCCATCCCTTCGTGCCCAGCCCGACTGTCCGGCTCGGGCATTCGCGCCGATCCAGGGCCCCCAAATGCAACGAAACTTTGCACACCGTTCACATAACCGGCTTACGCTTGCAACTTTCGCGTGCAGTCAGGTTCTCCTCATCTCGCCGTGATGAGCGTCCGACCCGGGCGTTCCGCGACCCGCTCCGCGCGACTCCGATCTCCCGAGAAGGCGACCCCTTGAGTTCCTCCAGATTCCTGGGCCTCGTGCCCCTGTGCGCCCTGCTGTTGCTGGGCGCCTGCCGCGAACAGCCGAAGGCGGCCCCGCCCGCCGTGCCCGAAGTCACCGTGCGCACCCTGCAGAGCCAGACCGTGCCGCTGCGCACCGAGCTGCCGGGCCGCACCGCTGCCTTCATGGTGGCCGAGGTGCGCCCGCAGGTGGGCGGCATCATCCGCAGCCGGCCCTTCACCGAGGGCGCCGCCGTCAAGGCCGGGCAGGTGCTGTACGAGATCGACCCCGCCCCCTTCCAGGCCGCGGTGCAGCAGCAGGAAGGCGCCCTGGCCAACGCCCGCGCCACCGTCAGCTCCACCCGCGCGCTGGCCGAACGCTACAAGGCGCTGCTGCCGCAGAACGCGGTGAGCAAGCAGGAGCACGACAACGCCCAGGCGGCCTACGAGCAGGCCCAGGCCGCCGTGAAGGTGCAGACCGCGCTGCTCAACACCGCGCGCATCAACCTGCAGTACACCAAGGTGACGGCGCCCATCTCCGGACGCACCAGCCGCAGCAGCGTCACGCCGGGCGCCCTGGTGAGCGCCTCGCAGGCCACGCCGCTGTTGACCATCTCGCAGCTCGATCCGATCTACGTCGACATCACCCAGTCCAGTGCCGAGCTGGTGCGCATGCGCCAGGCGCTGATGGCCGGCAGGATCAACCGCCAGGACGAGTCTCAACGCGTGTCGCTGGTGATGGAGGACGGCACGCCCTACCCGGCCGAGGGCCGCGTGCAGCTCACCGAGGTGACGGTCGACCCCAGCAGCGGCTCGGTCACGCTGCGCGCGCGCTTCCCCAATCCCGACGGGCTGCTGCTGCCCGGCATGTATGTGCGCGCCGTGGTGACCGAGGGCGCCACGCCCGACGGCATCCTGGTGCCGCAGGCCGCCATCATCCGTGACCGCCGCGGCACGCCGCAGGCGCGCCTGGTGACGGCAGAGAGCAAGCTCGACCTGCGCAACGTGGTGATCGCGCGTTCGGTGGGTCAGAACTGGCTGGTGACCGAAGGCCTGAAAGCCGGCGACCGGCTGGTGATGGCCGGCGGCCAGAACGTGCAGCCGGGCACGACGGTCAAGCCGGTCGACGAGCCGCCCGCGGCCGCCGGAGCACCGCAGAACGGCACGCCCGTCGCAGCGCCCGGCGCCACCAGCCCGGCCGGCGGCAACGCCCCCGCCAAGCCCTGACCCGCCACCGATGATCTCCCGCTACTTCATCGACCGGCCCATCTTCGCCTGGGTCATCGCGATCACGATCATGCTGGCCGGCGCGCTGGCCATCCACCTGCTGCCGCTCACCCGCTACCCGACGGTGGCGCCGCCTTCGGTCAGCATCTTCTCGTACTACCCCGGTGCCAACGCACAGACGCTGGAGAACAGCGTCACGCAGGTCATCGAGCAGCAGCTCACCGGCCTGGACGGCTACCTCTACATGACGGCGCGCAGCGACTCGTCCGGCCGCGTGCAGATCCTGGTGAGCTTCCAGCCCGGCACCAACCCCGACACCGCGCAGGTGCAGGTGCAGAACCGGGTGCAGCAGGCCATCCCGCGCCTGCCGCAGCAGGTGCAGGACCAGGGCATCACGGTGCGCAAGGCCGGCGTGGCCACCGACCTGTTCGTGACGCTCTACGACAAGAGCGGCCGCATGGCGCCCGGCGACGTGGCCGACTACCTCGTGAGCGACCTGCAGGACCCGATCAGCCGGGTGGAGGGCGTGGGCGAGGTGCAGGTCATCGGCGGCCAGTACGCGATGCGCATCTGGCTCGACCCCTTCCGCCTGCGCAGCTATTCGCTCACGCCGTCGGACGTGCAGACGGCGATCCAGTCGCAGAACGTGCAGCTGGCCGCCGGCCAGATCGGCGACCAGCCGGCACCGCCCGGCCAGCAGCTGAACGCGGTGGTCAATGCCCAGTCGCGGCTGCGCACGGCCGAGGAGTTCCAGGCCATCCTGGTGCGCAGCAACCCCGACGGCTCCACCGTGCTGCTCAAGGACGTGGCACGCGTCGAGCTGGGCTCGGCCAACTACACCTTCAGCGGCAACTTCAACGGCTTCCCGGCCTCGGGCATCGCGGTGCGGCTGGCACCGGACGCCAACGCGCTGCAGTCCATCGCGGCCGTGAAGGCCACAGTCGAGCAGTTGCGCGGCGCCTTCCCGGCCGGCGTCGAGGTCGCCTACCCGGTCGACACCACGCCCTTCGTCGAGCAGGCCATCCACGATGTGGTCAAGACGCTGATCGAAGGCATCGTGCTGGTGGTGTTGGTGATGTTCCTGTTCCTGCAGAACTGGCGCGCCACGCTGATCCCGGCCATCGCGGTGCCTGTGGTGCTGCTGGGCACCTTCGGCGTGCTGTCGGTGTTCGGTTACTCGATCAACATGCTGACCATGTTCGGCATGGTGCTGGCCATCGGCCTGCTGGTGGACGATGCCATCGTGGTGGTCGAGAACGTCGAGCGCCTGATGTCCGAGGAGCATCTCTCACCGAAGGAGGCCACGCGCAAGTCGATGGGCGAGATCACCGGCGCGCTGATCGGCATCGGCGTGGTGCTGTCGGCGGTGTTTCTGCCGATGGCCTTCTTCGGCGGTGCCACCGGCATCATCTACCGCCAGTTCTCGATCACCATCGTCTCGGCCATGGTGCTGTCGGTGCTGGTGGCGCTGATCCTCACGCCGGCGCTGTGCGGCCAGCTGCTCAAGCAGCACACGGCCGACCAGAAGAAGACCACCGGCTTCTTCGGCTGGTTCAACCGCTTCTTCGACCGCCAGGTGGAGCGCTACGAGGGCAGCCTGCGCAAGCGGCTGCCGCGGCGCGCGCTCTTCATGGGCATCTACGTGCTGATCGTGGCCGGCATGGTGGCGATGTTCATGAAGACGCCCACCGGCTTCCTGCCCGACGAGGACCAGGGCTCGCTGATCGTCAACTACACGCTGCCCGAAGGCGCGACGCTGGAGCAGACGCGGGCGGTGGCACAGCGCATCAGCACGCACTTCCGCGAGAAGGACGCGGCCAACGTCGAGGGCGTGTTCACCTCGCCGGGCTTCAGCAGCGCCGGCTCGGGCCAGAACCAGGGCCAGGCCTTCGTCAAGCTCAAGGACTGGAGCGAACGCAAGGGCGCCGAGAACGGCGTCTTCGCCATCCGTGAGCGCGCGCGCCAGGCGCTGGCCAACGACCCGGTGGCGCGGCTGATCGTGGTGATCGTGCCGCCGTCGGTGTCGGGCCTGGGCAACTCGGCCGGCTTCGACCTGCAGCTGCAGAACATCTCCAGCATGCCGCGCGACCAGTTCCTCGGCCTGCGCGACAAGCTGCTGGCCACTGCCCGCAAGGACCCCGACCTGCGCCAGGTGCGCTTCCAGGGCCTGGAAGACCAGCCGCAGCTGCAGGTCGACATCGACCGCGCCAAGGCCGGTGCGCTGGGCATCGGGCAGGCGCAGATCAACACCCTGCTCACCTCCACCATCGGCAGCATCTACATCGGCGACTTCATCGACCGCAACCGGGTCAAGAACGTCTACCTGCAGGCCGACGCGCCCTACCGCATGAACCCGGAGGACATCGGCCTGTGGAGCCTGCGCACCAACAGCGGGGCGATGGCGCCCTTCTCCACCATCGCCACCTCGCGCTGGATGTACGGCCCCTCGGCGCTGTACCGCTACAACGGCATGCCGTCCTTCAACATCCAGGGCGAGGCGGCACCAGGCTTCAGCTCGGGTGAGGCGCTCACCCGCATGGAGCAGTACGTGGCCGACCTGCAGGGCGACGCCCAGAGCGGCGTGCGCGGTGCGTGGACGGGCCTGTCGTACCAGGAGAAGCTGGCCTCGGGGCAGGCGCTGTCGCTGTACCTGATCTCGCTGCTGGTGGTGTTCCTGGCGCTCGCGGCGCTTTACGAGAGCTGGAGCATCCCGGTGTCGGTGCTGCTGGTGGTGCCGCTGGGCATCGTGGGCGCGCTGGTGGCGGCCAACCTGCGCGGCATGAACAACGACATCTTCTTCCAGGTGGGCCTGCTCACCACCATGGGCCTGGCGGCCAAGAACGCGATCCTGATCGTCGAGTTCGCGGCCGACGGCGAGCGGCGCGGCCTGCCGGTGTGGGATGCGGTGCTCGAAGCCGCGCGCCTGCGCCTGCGGCCGATCCTGATGACCTCGCTGGCCTTCGTGGCCGGCGTCATCCCGCTGGCCGTGGCCACCGGCGCCGGCTCGGGCAGCCAGCACGCCATCGGCACCGGCGTGATCGGCGGCATGGTCACCGGCACCATCCTGGCGATCTTCTTCGTGCCGCTGTTCTACCTGATCGTGCGCACGGTCGGCCGCCGGCCCGCGGCCGCCGACGCGGCGCAGGCCGAAGGCACGGCGCGCCTGCAGGGCGAGGGATGAACGCGACGCGCGGCGGCCTGACCCGTGCGCAATGGCTGCGCGGGACCGGCGCGGCCGCCGCGCTGGCCGGTGCCTCCGGCCTGGGCATCGTCCCCGCGCGTGCGCAGCCGGCCGCTCGGGCGCAGACTGGCGCCATGCACACCCGACCCATCCCCTCCTCCGGCGAAGCGCTGCCCGTCATCGGCTGCGGCACCTGGCTCGGTTTCGACCATGCCCCGGGCAGCGCCGAGTACCAGCGCCTGCCCGGTGTGCTGGCCGCGCTCTTCGCCGCGGGTGGCCGGGTGATCGACAGCTCGCCGATGTACGGGCGCGCCGAAGAGAACACCGGCACGCTGCTTGCGGCGGCTCCCGGCGGCGTCACGCCCTTCCTTGCCACCAAGGTCTGGACCCGCGGCCGCGAGGCCGGCATCGCGCAGATGGAAGCGTCGATGCGGCGCCTGCGCACGCAGCGCATCGACCTCATGCAGATCCACAACCTGGTCGACTGGAAGGTGCATCTCGCGACCCTGCGCGACTGGAAGGCCCGGGGGCGCATCCGCTACCTCGGCATCACGCACTACACGCCCAGCGCGCACGACGAGGTGGAGGCCGTGCTGCGCGCCGAGACCCTGGACTTCCTGCAGATCAACTACGCGCTGGACGACCGCGCCGTCGAGCAGCGGCTGCTGCCGCTGGCCGCCGAGCGCGGCGTGGCGGTGATCGTCAACCAGCCCTTCGGCGGTGGCGGTCTGCTGCGGCGGTTGCGCGAGCGGCCCCTGCCGCCCTGGGCCGCCGAGATCGGCTGCACCAGCTGGGCGCAGGTGCTGCTCAAGTTCGTGCTGAGCCACCCGGCCGTGACCTGCGCGATTCCCGGCACCAGCCGGCCCGAACACATGGCGGACAACGCGGTCGCCGGCACCGGCGTGCTGCCCGACGCCGACTTCTGGCAGCGACACGCCGCGGCCGTGCTGGGCTGATTTGCTATCGATTTCATAGCTGCTGGCGCCCGCCCCGCGGGCGCTTCGGGCACTTTTGGCTATGAAAACCAGCGCAGCAGCGATGCATTGAAGCGCTCCGGGCGCTCGTACTGGGCCCAGTGCCCGGCGCCTTCGATCAGCTCGCCGTGCCGCAGCGGATGCCCGGCCGTGAGCGCCGACAGCAGCGGCCGCGGATCGCCCGTGACGTCGAACTCCCCCCAGGCCAGCCACTGCGGCACGGCGCGCGAATCCAGCACGTCGAGCGCGGCCTGCAGGCCGCCGGCGAGCGACGATTCCTTGCTGCGAAAGCGCGTGCCGTGGCAGGCGATGTCGTGGATCTCGAAGGCCAGCGCGTCGAGCGCCGCCTCGTCGTGCAGCATCAGCGCCATCAGGTTGTGGCGCAGCGCGGCGCGCTCGGCCGCCCGGTCCGGGGCGGCGCGCCAGTTGCGCATCTCCACAGTCAGCCGGCGCAGCGTCGCGTGGCCGCCGGAGCCGACCAGCGCCAGCCGGTCGATGTGGCCGCGCTGCACCGCCAGCCGCGCAGCCACCAGCCCGCCGAAGGAGAAACCGCCCAGCGCGATCGGCGTGCCGTGGCCCACGAGTCCGTCGAGCGTGCCCTGCAGCGCGCCGAGCATCGGGGCCAGCGCGTCCTCGCCGGGTTGCGGCGCGGGCGGCGTGGCCGACTGGTGGTAGCCGGGCAGGTCGGGCAGCCACAAAGTGTGGTGGGCCGAGATCGCCTCGATGTTGCGCAGCCAGTGCATCCAGCTGCCATGGCCACCGTGCAGCAGCACCACCGGCGGCGTCGCCACGGCCTCGGGACCGAAGCGGCGCCAGCGCACGCGCGTGCCGGCGTGCTCGCGGTCGAACACCGTGGCCAGCCCTTCGATGCGGGCGATCTGAGTGCGCGCCAGCGGGTCGGCATCGGCGGGGAACCAGGAGTCGGCGTCGGAAGGCAGCAAGGACATGGCCGCGATTGTGGCCGCGGGCTCGCGGCCGGCACGGCCAGGGGGCATCGGCCTTGTCCGACGGGCGCGGCCGGCCGGTGTCATCGCTTTCCGGGACAATCGCCGGGGTCGCGGGCCGCCTCGGGCGCCCCGCCCGACTCCTCCGTTTCCTCTCCCAGCGATCGATGACGCAAGACCATCCGGACACCCGCCCGCCCTCCCTGGCCGACCTCGAAGCACGCATCCAGCGGCTCACCCGCGCGCGCGAGGCACTTGCCGCACAGCGCGTCGCGGCGCGCGAAGAGGAACTGAAGGTGCTGGCCGACGCCTTCGCGCGCAAGCTGCAGGCTGCCGGCCTGTCCATCCAGGAAGGCATCGCCGCCCTGCGGCCTTACGCCCGCAGCCGGCTGAAGGACACACCGTCGGCAGCGCCGACCATGCCGGCGGCGCCGCGTGGCCGCGAACCGTCGAAGGGCGCCAGCAGCGACGACCTGCGCGAGCATGCGCGGCGCGTGCTGGGCGGCGAGGCGTCCTCCTGGCTGCGGCGCCCACACCCGCTGCTGGGTGGCCAGACGCCGCAGCAGATGGCCGCCACGCCGCAGGGCCTGGACAAGGTGCACGCGCTGCTCGCGGCCTACGCCCGCGGGGCATGAACGGGCGGCTCCAGTGGAGCCTGAACGCATGACCGGCGACCCGGCCCCTGTACCGCAAGAGCTGCTGGCCCGCGCACGCGCCACACGCCGCATCGTCGTTCTGACGGGTGCCGGCATGTCCAGCGAGAGCGGCATTCCCACCTTCCGCGACAAGGTCTCGGGCCTGTGGGCGCGCTTCCGGCCCGAGGACCTGGCCACGCCCGAGGCCTTCGCGCGCCAGCCGGCGGTGGTGTGGGCCTGGTACGAGGCGCGCCGACGGCAGGTGGCGCGTGCGCAGCCCAACGCCGGGCATCGCGCGCTGGGCGAACTGGCAGCGCTGCCGCAGGTCGAGGCGCTGGCCATCGTCACGCAGAACGTCGACGACCTGCACGAGCGAGCCGGCTCGGCCGAGGTGCTGCACCTGCACGGCAGCCTGTTCGCGCCGCGCTGCTTCGATTGCGGCCACCCCTTCGCACTGCCGGCCGACGACGATGCGGACGCGCCCGAGGCGGCATCGCTGCCGCCACCGCGCTGCGCCCGCTGCGGCGGCCTGGTGCGCCCCGGCGTGGTGTGGTTCGGCGAGGCGCTGCCCGACGCGCCGTGGCGCGCTGCGATGGCGCAAGTCGCGGACGCCGACCTGGTGCTGGTGGTCGGCACCTCGGGGCTGGTCTATCCCGCGGCCAGTCTGCCGATCACCGCGCGCCAGCACGGTGCGCACGTGGCGATCCTCAACCCCGACGCCGATGCAGGTGGCGCGCCGGGCGACATCGTGTGGCAGACCACGGCAGCGCGCGGCCTGCCCGCGCTGGTGGCCGCGCTGCGCGCCGGCTGATCCGCCGAGCCGCGTTCTTCAGCGCGTATCGCCCGCCGCAGCGCCGAAGCGGTAGCTCGACACCGTGAGGCCGCCCATGAAGCCGTTCTCGTGATAGACGCGGGCACCCGCCTCGCCCTCGGCCGCACCCACCGCCACCATGAGCGGGATCAGGTGTTCCTCGCGCGGATGCGCGATGCGCGCCGCCGGCGCGGCGGCCCAGTCCGCCAGCCCCTGCGAGCGGGCCTCGCCGGTGCGGCCGGTGACCGTGTCGCCCAGCCAGTCGTCGAAAGCCTTCGAGGGCGCGGCGGCCTGCGGACCGAAGGCGCGCAGGTTGTGGTAGCTCAGGCCGCTGCCGACGATGAGCACGTCCTCGTCACGCAACGGCGCCAGCGCGCGGCCCAGCGCCAGGTGCTCGGCCGGGCTCAGCCCGCGCTTGAGCGACAGCTGCACCACGGGCACGTCGGCCTCGGGGTAGATGGCCCTCATGGGCGAGAACATGCCGTGGTCGTAGCCGCGCTCGGCGTCGACGGCGCTGGGCAGGCCGGCGGCCTCGAGCAGTTGCTGCACGCGCTGCGCCAGCGCCGGCGAGCCGGGGGCGTCGTAGTGCACGCTGTAGGTGTGGGGCGGGAAACCGCCGTAGTCGTAGATCATGGGCGGGCGCGGATTGGCCTGCACGGTGAACACCGGCGCCTCCCAGTGTGCCGAGACCATGAGGATGGCCTTCGGCGTGCGGCCGACCTGGCGCGGCATGTCGGCCAGTGCGGCTTCCAGCCTGGCGTAGGTGTCGCCCATCTCGGCCTTCATCCAGGGCCAGGGGCCGCCGCCGTGCGAGATGAAGTAGGTCGGCAGCCGCGAGGCACTGCCAGAAATCGTGGATGTGGTCATGGAATGCTCCTTGTCTCGAATGTAGGGATTTCCTCCACGGAATTCGAGAGCGCTACATTCAATGATCGATTTCCTCAGATGAAAGCACCATGGACCGACTCACCAGCCTGCGCGTGTTCCGCGAAGTGGTCGAGGCCGGCAGCTTCGCCCAGGCGGCGCAAGTGCTGGGCATCTCGGCCCCGATGGCCAGCAAGCATGTGGCCCAGCTGGAGCAGTCGCTGGGCGCGCGCCTGCTGCACCGCTCCAGCCGGCACCTGAGCCTGACCGAGGCCGGCACGGCCTGGTACGAGCAGAGCGCCCGCGCGCTCGACCTGCTCGATGCGGCCGAGAGCGCCATCGGCAGCCGCGACACCACGCCGCGCGGCCAGCTCAAGGTGAGCGCGCCCGTGTGGTGCGCCACGCCGCGCATCGCGCGCGTGCTGGCCGACTACCGCGCGCAGCACCCCGAGGTGCTGGTCGACATGCACCTGGCCAACCGCAAGGTGGACCTGGCCGCCGACGGCTACGACCTCGCGCTTCGCGCCACGCAGGAGCCCTCGCCCGCGCTCATCGCCCGGCCGCTGTGCCGGGTGGCCTTCCACCTCGTCGCCTCGCCCGCCTACCTGCGCCGCGCCGGCACGCCCGCCACGCCGGCCGACCTGGCCCGCATGGCGGCCATCGTTCCGAGCTACGTCAAGCTCGAAGGCCTGACATTGCGCGGCCCGGGCGGGCGCCAGGTGCCCTTACGCCTGACGCCCGCGATGCGCTCGGACGACACCAACCTCACCCTGCACACCGTGCGCGCCGGCCTGGGCTTCGCCTACCTGCCCGACTGGCTGGTGGACGACGACCTGGCCAGCGGCGCACTGGTGCCACTCGTGCCGCAGTACACCGCGCCGGTCAACACGCTCTTCGCGGTCTACACCAGCCGCCAGTACATGGCGCCCAAGCTGCGCAGCTTCATCGACTTCCTGGCAGCCGCCCTGGGCGGGGCATGATGCAGGCCCACTCAGCACGCAGGAACCCGTTCATGAGCACCATCCACTACTTCGCCTCCGAAGGCCGCTTCAAGACCCCGCCGCTGTCGGCCGCGGCGCGCATCGGCGATCTGGTCTTCGTCTCGGGCACGCCCGGCTATCACGACGACGGCAGCATCGACGAAGGCGACTTCGGCAAGCAGTTCGACCAGGCGGTGGTGGCCCTGCGCCGCACCTTGGAAACGGCCGGATCGGGCATGCGCTCGCTGGTCAAGGTCAACATGCTGCTCACGCGCCAGAGCGACGTGGCCGAGATGAACCGCCGCTATGCCGAGGCCTTCGGCCCCGCGCCGTATCCGGCCCGCACCACCTGCGTGGTCGCCTCGCTGCCCGACCCGCGCATGCTGCTGGAGATCGAATGCGTGGCGGCGGTGAGCGCCGGCTGATCGCCGCGCTTCCAAGCCAAAAGTGCCTGTAGCGCCCGTCACGCGGGCGTCAGCAGCTATCGATTCGATAGCAAAACATCCCTGCTGCTTCGTGGGCTGGGGCGTGCCGCTACAGTGACGGCCCGGCGTCACGAGCGCCGTCCGTGCATCCGCCAGGGAGACCCCGCGCCTTGTTGTTCCGCTTCTTCGAAAAGCTGCTTTCCCCCTATCCGCCCGCCGAGCCGGCCTTGCCGCCCAAGGGCTTCTTCGCCTTCCTCTGGGCCTGCACCGACGGCGTGCGCGGCAAGATCGCGTGGCTGGCCGCCCTCACCGCCGTCATGTCGGCCTTCGAGGCGCTGCTGTTCGCCATGCTCGGCCGCGTGGTCGACTGGCTCGGCGGCATCCAGCCCGGCCAGCTGTGGGCCGCACGCGGCAGCACGCTGACGTGGCTGGCCGCGGCGCTGGTGGCCAGCATCGTGGTCGTGGCGCTGCAGACGATGGTCAAGCACCAAACGCTGGCCATCAACCTGCCGATGCGCCTGCGCTGGAACTTCCACCGGCTGATGCTGGGCCAGAGCATGGCCTTCTACCAGGACGAGTTCGCCGGCCGCATCACGACCAAGGTGATGCAGACCGCGCTGGCCGTGCGCGACACCCTGTTCGTGCTGGCCGACGTGCTGGTGGCCATGGGCACCTACGTGGCGACGATCCTGATCCTGTCGAGCGTGTTCGCGGGCGGGCTCGTGCTGCCCTTCGTGGTGTGGCTGGCGCTGTATTTGGTCGCCATGTGGTACTTCGTGCCGCGGCTCGGGCGCATCGGCAAGGCGCAGGCCGACGCGCGCTCGGTGATGGTCGGCCGCGTGACCGACGCCTACACCAACATCGCGACGGTCAAGCTCTTCTCGCACACGCACCGCGAGGCGCAGTTCGCCCGCGCCGCGATGCAGGATTTCGCGCGCACCGGCTACGCGCAGATGCGCCTGGTGAGCGCCTTCGAGATCGTCAACCACACCCTGTCGATGGGCCTGGTCGGCGGCATGGCCGGCGTGGGCCTGTGGATGTGGTCGCAGGGCCAGGTCGGCATCGGCGCGGTGGCGGCCGCCACGGCGATGGCGCTGCGGCTGCAGGGCATGTCGCACTGGATCATGTGGGAAACGACCAGCCTCTTCGAGAGCGTGGGCACGGTGCAGGACGGCATCAACACGCTGAGCCGGCCGCGCACGGTGCTCGATGCGCCCGGCGCCGTGCCGCTGCAGGTGCCGCGCGGCGAGGTGCGCTTCGACGATGTGTCGTTCTCGTACGGCGAAGGCAAGCGCCGCGTCATCGAGCACCTGAACCTCACAGTGAAGCCCGGCGAGAAGATCGGCCTGGTCGGCCGCTCGGGCGCGGGCAAGTCCACGCTGGTGAACCTGCTGCTGCGCTTCCACGACATTTCGGCCGGCCGGGTGCTGATCGACGGCCAGGACATCGCACAGGTCACGCAGGATTCGCTGCGTGCGCACATCGGCATGGTGACGCAGGACACCAGCCTGCTGCACCGTTCGCTGGCCGACAACATCGCCTACGGGCAGCCCGACGCCACGGAGGCGCAGATCCGCGCCGCCGCCGAGCGGGCCGAGGCCTCGGGCTTCGTCGACCAGCTCACCGACCCGCAGGGCCGCACCGGCCTGGCCGCCCACGTGGGCGAGCGCGGCGTGAAGCTCTCGGGGGGCCAGCGCCAGCGCATCGCCATCGCGCGGGTGATGCTCAAGGACGCGCCCATCCTGCTGCTGGACGAGGCCACCAGCGCCCTCGACTCCGAGGTCGAGGCCGCCATCCAGCAGAGCCTGAACACGCTGATGCAGGGCAAGACCGTGATCGCCATCGCGCACCGGCTGTCGACCATCGCGGCGATGGACCGCCTGATCGTGCTCGACGGCGGGCGCGTCGTGGAGGAAGGCACGCACCGCGAACTGCTGGCGCGTGACGGGCTCTATGCGCGGTTGTGGGCGCACCAGAGCGGGGGGTTCCTGGGCGAGGAGTAATGCCACCCCGGCGCACGCGAGGCCGTTCGCCAAGCCTTTCAGTTCACCGGGGCGTCCTCGGGCCGCGCCAGTGCGCAGAGTTCGCGCACATCGGGCGCATCCGCCAGCCGCCAGCAGGCCTCGGCGAGTTCCTGAGTGCGCGCTTCACCGATCACCGGGGCGGCAAGATCGTGAAACTTGCGTTCGAGTTCGGCGTTCGACATGGGCCGCTGGAGTGAGCCGATCGCGTGCTCGACGTCCACCTGCACGCGCTCCCCGGTCAGCAGAACCGCGCTCATGTTCACGGCGGCCTCGTTCATGTCCGGATCGACGCGCGCACGGACCTTGCGGCGCAGTTCGACGACGTCCGCCCGGTGCACGACGGCATCGTCGTACTCCGCTTCGCCCGCCTTCCCGAAGATCAGACCCACCGCGCAGCCGTGGTACACGCTGAACTTCGCGGCCAGGCCATCGGCCGGCTCCTTCTTGCCGGTGAGTTCCAGGACGAGAGGATGGACCTGCAGGTCGATGTGCTCGATGTCTTCGGCCCGGATGCCCCGCTGCCTCAGTTGGACGCAGGCGTCGATGCTCGGATGAATCACGATGCCGCAGGCGAAGGGCTTGTAGGCGTTGTATGAAATCTCGAAGCGGCTGCCGAGGGCCTGCGTCACCTCGTCCCAATCGAACTTCGTGGAGATCACCTGCGCGAAGCCGCGCGGCGCTTCCAGGGCCCGGCCGCTGGCGGTGAAGCCGTGCTGCGCCAACAACGCGGACATGAGCCCGGCCTTGGCCGCCGCACCGGGATGGAACGGCTTGGCCATGGTCCCGAACTGCTCGCGCAGACCCACGGGCTGCGACGCTGCGATTCCCAGCGCCATGGTCGTGCGATGCGCATCGAGCCCGAGCAGCCGGGCGCAGGCGGCCGCAGCGCCGAGCGTCCCCGTCGTGCCGGTGATGTGCCATCCGCGGTCGTAGTGGTCGGGATAGATCATGTTGCCCACCCGGCAGGACACGTCGATGCCCAGGACGACGGCATCCATGAGCTGGCGCCCGGTCGCGCCCGTCTTCTCCGCCAGCGCCAGCACGGCCGAACACACGGGTCCCGCCGGGTGGATGATGGTCTTGAGGTGCGTGTCGTCGAAATCGAAAGTGTGCGAGGTGATGCCGTTGATGAGCGCGGCATTGGCGACGTCGACGCGCTCCGTCCTCCCGAGCACGGTGGCCTGCTGTGCCGGGTCCAGGAACTGCACCGCGTGCAGCGCCGACCGGGCGGCCTCGTGGTCGGCCGCCCCGATGGCGCAGCCCGTCCAGTTGAACATCGTGCGATGCGCTTCCCGCTCGACATCGTCGCTCCAGCCACGCGAAGGATGACCGGCCACGAAGTGGCCGAGGATCTCGGTGATCGGAGGTGCCGCACTGTCGCCTGCGACTTGGGTGTTGATGGCCATGAATCTATCCAGTAGAAGAGTTGAACGAGGCGGGCCTCTTCGTTCGGCAGGCCCGTTTTGCGTGCGCGGCCCTAGGCATCCAGCCTGATGTTCTGAGCCTGGGCCAAGCGGGTCCAACGCGCCAGGTCCTTCCTGACATAGGCGTCGAATTCGCCCGGCGTCATCCGCATGGGCACGACGGCCTCCACGGCCAGGAGCTTCTCGAGCTCGGGATCGAGGAGAACCTTGCCGAGCGTCTCGTTGAGGGCTGCCACCGTCGAGGACGCCATGCCCGCGGGCCCGGAGACGCCGTACCACTGCAGGACGTCATCGAATTCGCCGATGCCCAGTTCCTTGAAGGTCGGGATGTCGGGGTATCGCTTCGTGCGCTGCTCGCCCGTGACCGCGAGTGCGCGCAACTTGCCGCCCGACAGATGCGGCACGGCGGCTGCCAGCCCCGGGAACATGGCTTGGGTCTGCCCCCCGAGCAGGTCGTTGATGGCGGGCGCGATGCCCTTGTACGAGACATGGGCCGGCGCGATGCCGAGCTTGGCCTTGAGCATCTCCATGAGCAGGTGGCTCAGCGTGCCGGCACCCGCTGAGCCGTAGTTGTGCGGGCCACCGGCCTTCATGAAGCCGACGAACTCCTGGAAATTCCTCACCGGGAGGGCAGCGTCCACCACCAGCACGTTCGGCGTTCCTCCGATCATCGCGATGGGCGTGAAGTCCTTGATCGGGTCGTAGGGCACCCGTCGCGTGGCCGGGCTGGTACCGAGCGTGGCCACGTACCCCTGCATGAGCGTGTACCCGTCGGGATCCGCGCGCCTGGTCTTCTGGCACGCGATCACGCCACCACCGCCACCCAGGTTTTCCACCACGAATGTGGCGCCCAGCGCCTTGCCCCACAAGGTGGTGGTGGCACGGGCGACATAGTCGCTGCCGCCGCCGGCTGCCACCGGCACGACATAGCTGATGGGCCGGGCGGGGTATTTGTCCCCGGCAAATGCCGGGCCCCGCATGGTCAGCGCGCCCATGCCGGCGCCCGCAATGCAGAAGTTTCTGCGGTTCATGGCTGTCTCCTTGGGTGATTTCGATGCGTCCTTCATCGACCGTGCGGCACGCCGCGATGGCTCGATGGGTTGGCATCGTGTCGCGTCGTCACCCATCTGTAAAATGCATTGTTCTGACTGAACGATGCAATTCCTGCAATCATGAAGCGATGACGAGAGCCTCCCTCGCCGACCTCCGGGCCTTCGTCACTGTGGGGGAAATGGGCAGCTTCGCCACGGCGGCGAAGCTCCTGCATCTGTCGCAACCGGCGCTTTCGCGGCGCATCTCGCACCTGGAGGAGATGCTCGACGTGCGGTTGCTCGACCGCACGTCGCGCAGCGTCGTCCTCACCTCGCTGGGGCGGCGATTCATGGCCCAGGTTCGCCATGGCATCGACGAGATCGACCGATCCGTCGTCAGCCTCAGGGACATCGCCCATCTCGAGGCCGGCGACGTGACGGTGGGCTGCGTGTTTTCGGTGGTGCAGCACTTCCTGCCCTCGGTCATGCGGGCATTCAGCGAGCAACATCCCGGGGTGCTGATCCGCATCATCGAGGAAGGCGCCGACGAGGTGCTCGCCAGCGTGAAGGCGGGCGAGGCGGACATCGCGCTCGGGTACACGGGCATGCAAGACCCGGACATCCACTTCACGGCGCTCAGAAAGGAGTCCTTCGTCGTCGCGTGCCCGACCGCCCATCCCTTCGCCGGCAGAAAAACGGTGCGCTGGAGCGAATTGGCGGCCCATCCGTACGCGCTGGTCTCACGCGAGAGCGGCAACCGCGTGCTGATCGACCAGGCCCTTGCTCGCCTGAGCAGCCTTCCCCGCCCGGTATGCGAAGTCAGGCACGTCTCGACCCTGGTCGGCATTGTTGAGAGCGGTCTGGCCATCGCGGTCGTACCGGACCTTGCCCTGCCGCGCGAAAGCACCACGGTCACTGGCGTTCGGCTGGTGCAGCCCGGCATATCGCGCACCATCGGGCTGATTCGACGCAGCAATCGCACGCTGTCGCCGGCAGCCGCCGAGTTCGCGCGCCTGCTGACGGAGGCGGCGCAGCGCGACCCCCGACGCTCATCCTGAGCCGAACTGCCAGGTGACTGCACGCGACCGCGACAACGGCGCATACCTCGACCCGAGCTGCCGATCGAACCGCAGCGAGCGGAACGCCGGGCGCCGAGTCGGAGGGGGCGCGGATTCTATGGTCCAATTTCGGGTTCCGCGCCCGCCCGCCAGGGGCCTTGGGCGCGCCGCACCACCGAGCGAACCATGAGCACCATCCTCCAATCCCTCCCCACCGGCCAGAAGGTCGGCATCGCCTTCTCCGGCGGCCTGGACACCAGCGCCGCGCTCCTGTGGATGAAGAAGAAGGGCGCGCAGCCCTACGCCTACACCGCCAACCTGGGCCAGCCCGACGAGCCCGACTACGACGAGATCCCCCGCAAGGCCATGGCCTACGGTGCCGAGAAGGCGCGCCTGGTCGACTGCCGCCAGCAGCTGGTGGCCGAGGGCCTGGCCGCGCTGCAGGCCAACGCCTTCCACATCTCGACGGGCGGCGTGACCTACTTCAACACCACCCCGCTGGGCCGCGCCGTCACGGGCACCATGCTGGTGGCCGCGATGCGCGAGGACGACGTCAACATCTGGGGCGACGGCAGCACCTTCAAGGGCAACGACATCGAGCGCTTCTACCGCTACGGCCTGCTGACCAATCCGGCCCTGAAGATCTACAAGCCCTGGCTGGACCAGACCTTCATCGACGAACTGGGCGGGCGCAAGGAGATGAGCGAGTTCCTGATCGCCAACGGCTTCGACTACAAGATGTCGGTCGAGAAGGCCTACTCCACCGACTCGAACATGCTCGGCGCCACGCACGAGGCCAAGGACCTGGAAGAGCTCTCGAGCGGCATCCGCATCGTCAACCCGATCATGGGCGTGGCCTTCTGGAAGCCCGAGGTGGACGTCAAGCCCGAGGAAGTCACGGTGCGCTTCGAGGAAGGCCGCCCGGTCGCGCTCAACGGCAAGGGCTTCGACGACCTGGTCGCCCTGATGGAAGAGGCCAACCGCATCGGCGGGCGCCACGGCCTGGGCATGAGCGACCAGATCGAGAACCGCATCATCGAAGCCAAGAGCCGCGGCATCTACGAGGCTCCCGGCATGGCGTTGCTGCACATCGCCTACGAGCGCCTGGTGACCGGCATCCACAACGAGGACACCATCGAGCAGTACCGCATCAACGGCCTGCGCCTGGGCCGCCTGCTCTACCAGGGCCGCTGGTTCGACCCGCAGGCCATCATGTTGCGCGAGACGGCACAGCGCTGGGTGGCACGCGCGATCACCGGCGAAGTGACGCTGGAACTGCGCCGCGGCAACGACTACTCGCTGCTCAACACCGAGTCGCCCAACCTCACCTACGCGCCCGAGCGGCTGTCGATGGAGAAGGTGGAACACGCGCCCTTCTCGCCCGCCGACCGCATCGGCCAGCTGACGATGCGCAACCTCGACATCGTCGACACCCGCGCCAAGCTCGGCATCTACGTCGGCACCGGCCTGCTGGCCAAGCCCGAGGGGACGGAGCTGCCGCAGATCAGGGACGGCAAGGCGCAGTGAGGCGGTCCGCCGCGCGGGCACTCCGAAACGGCGGCCTTCGGGCCGCTTTTTTTGTTGGCACGCTGCGAACGGGGCCACGTCAGCGCCCGTCGCCTGAGAGGACCCACCACACAGACATTCGAACCAAATCGGGCTCCAGCGCTTGCCCTGCCTGCGCGAGCAGCTATCAACTTCATAGCATCGCCGCGGGCTGATCCGGCCCCGGCGGCATAATTTCGGCGCGCCCCGGTCGGGTGGCGCGCCCCGCCGGACCTCGAGACGAAAGGACACGTTGAGCCCCCCATTGCGCACATTGACCCTGTCGGAAGCGACGCTGACCGAAGCAGTCCGCCTGCTCGAAGGCAATGGACCGCTCGAAGACGGACAGGCCATGCGCGCAGGGTTCGGCGCCGAGGGCGGGCCGATGGCCCAGGCGGCGGCACGCGCCGCGGCGCTGGGCGAACGGCTGGGGCTGCAGGCGAGGCTGCGCCATGCGGCCGGGGCAGCGCCCTGGGTGCTGCTCGGGCTGGCCGCCGTGGTGGTGCTGGCCGGCTTGGCGCTGGCCGGTGCCGTCGTCGATGGGAACGACCGGCGCATCAACGTCATGGCCGCCCTGGTGGCGCTGCTGGGAGTGCATGCGCTGACCTTCTTGCTCTGGCTGCTGGCCTTGCCGTGGCCCGGTGCGGCCGGCCTCGGTGCCGTGGTCGGGCGGGTATGGATCGGCCTCACGGCCCGGCTGACGCTGGGCCGCGGCGCCGAGGGCGCGGCGCTGCTGCAGGCCGGAATGCGCCTGCTCGAGCGCGCCCGGCTGCTGCCCTGGGTGCTGGGCCTGGCGAGCCACACGGTGTGGGCGCTGAGCTTCGTCGCGGCGCTGGCAGCGCTGCTGTCCGCACTGGCCTTCCGCCAGTACACGCTGGGCTGGGAGACGACCATCCTGACACCCGACGCGTTCGCGCGCTGGATCGACGCGCTCGGCGTGCTGCCCGGCTGGTTGGGCTTTCCGGTGCCGGCCGCCGCCGAACTGCGCGCCGCGTCCGGTGCCGCGCTGCCCGCCGCAACCAACGGCGTGCTGGCCTGGTGGCTGGTGGGCTGCGTCGTGGTCTACGGCCTGCTGCCGCGCGCCGTGGCCGCGCTCGCCTGCCTGCTGGTATGGCGCTGGCGCCGCGCCCGCCTGCAGCCCGATGCCTCGGCCCCCTATTACCGCAAGCTCTTCGCCCGATTCGACGCCCTGGCGCCGGCGCTGGTGGTCGACCCCGACACCCACGGCGCCGACTGGCACATGGCCCGCACCAGCCTGGCGGGCCAGACCCAGCCGACACTGGCCGTCATCGGCTTCGAACTGCCGCCGGAACTGCCCTGGCCACCGCAGCCGTTGCCGCGCTCCGCCTCGCTGGTGCGGCGCATCGACGGCAGCGCCGCCGAGCGGCAGGAGTTGCTGCAGACGCTGATGCACGTGCGGCCCCGCGTGCTGCTGCTCGCCTGCCACGCCGCGTCCAGCCCCGACCGCGGGACCGAGCGCCTGCTGCGCGAGGCGCTGCCGCTGTGCGGCGAATGCCGGCTGTGGCTGGCTGCCGCGCCCCATGGCGACGAAGCGCCGGCCGACGAGCCGGCCGGCGCGGCACGCTGGCGGCAGTGGCTGTCCTCCACCGGTCTCGACGAAGTCCACGCATTCACCGACTGGGCACGCGCCACGGCCGGGCTCGAGGCGCTGGCCGACGCCGCCACCGAGGCCGGCCGCGGGGAGGCCCCCTGACCATGCAGCCCGCAGCGCAGGCCGACGCCGGCACACCCTTGCGCATCGCCGTCGTCGGCCACACGAACGTCGGCAAGACCTCGCTGCTGCGCACGCTCACGCGCCGCATCGACTTCGGCGAGGTGTCCGAACGCCCGGGCACCACGCGGCACGTCGAGCGCGTCGACCTGCGCATCGACGGTCGCCCGGCCGTACGCTTCTTCGACACGCCCGGCCTGGAAGATGCGGTGACGCTGCTGGCGCATGTGGCCGCGCTCGAGGGCGCGAGCCGTCCCGAGCGCATCCGCCGCTTCCTGGACGGCCCCGAGGCGCACGGCGCCTTCGAGCAGGAGGCCAAGGTGCTGCGCACCCTGCTGGAGGTCGACGCCGCCTTCCTCGTCATCGACACGCGCGAGGCGCCGCTGCCCAAGTACCGCGACGAGATCGAACTGCTGAACTCCTGCGCCCGCCCGGTGATGCCGGTGCTCAACTTCGTCGGCAGCCCGCAGGCCGCCGGCCGCGAAAGCGCCTGGCGAGAACTGCTGGCTGCGGCGGGGCTGCATGCGGTGGTGCGATTCGATGCCGCCGCCCCCTTCACCGGCGCCGAGCGCGACCTGTACCACGACCTGGGCGCACTGCTGCCGGCGCACCGCGAGGCGCTGCGCGGTGTGGCCGCGCACCTGGCGCAGGAAGCGGCCGCACGGCGCACTGCAGCCTGCCGCGTCATCGCCGAAGGCATCGTCGACGGTGCCGCGCTGCGGCGCGAAGTGCCCAGCGAAACGATGGCCGACCCGAAGGCGCGCCAGGCCGAGGTCGACGCCCTGCGCCGCAGCGTCTTCGAGCGCGCCCAGCGCGGCATCGACGATCTGCTGGCGCTGCACGGCTTCCGCGAGGGCGACACGGCCGAGGCGCCGCTGCCGCAGTTGCAGGGCCGCTGGACGCTGGACCTCTTCCATCCCGAGACGCTCAAGCAGGCCGGTGCGCGGCTGGGCCAGGGCGCGGCGGTGGGCGCGGCCATCGGCGTGGTGGCCGACCTGGCGGTGGCAGGCATCTCGCTGGGCGCCGGGGCGGCCGTGGGCGGCGCCATCGGCGGCGCGCTGGCGCAGGGCTGGGGCCCCTTCGGCCGCCGCCTGATGGGCCGGCTGCGCGGCGTGCAGGAACTGACGGTGGAAGACGGCGTGCTCTTCGTCATGGCCGACTGGCAGTTGCGCGTGCTGCAGGGCCTGGAACGGCGAGGGCATGGCGCGACGGCGCCGCCCGCGAACGCCGCAGCCCCGCTGCCGCCCGGCCGCGCACAGGCGCTGACGGCGGCAGTGAAAGCGGCCCAGCCCGCACGCGCGCACGCCGACTGGGCGGGGCAGCAACGCCGATTCGGCCGCACCCTCACGGACGGGGCACGCGATGCCGCCGTCGATGCGGTTGCGCAAGCGGTGGCCGGCGCTGCGGCCGGTCCGGCGGACTGAACGACCGCGCCTGCCGAAGGGCTCCCGGGGCGTCCTACATGCGGCGCCAGTGATCTCCGACGGGACGTGTACCGGTGCGCGGCAGACACTGCGTGCACGTCTTATCCGGAGAACCTCACCGTGAACACCATCATCTACGTCGTCGGCCTGATCGTTGTCATCGCTGCCGTTCTGTCCTTCTTCGGGCTTCGCTGAATCCGGCCCGCGCATCGCGCGAGGCTCTTTTCACTTCCCTTCATTCCGGGCCGATTGCGCAAGGCGCCTCCTGAGGTGACTGACGCAATCGGCCCGGGTCGCATGCATGAGAGCGCGACGACGCGTGCGGCATGATCGGGGCATGGACACGCGCCCCTTCCCCCGGCCACTCGTGATCGTCAAGGCCGGCGACACCCGCCCCGACCTCGCCGAGACACAGGGCGACTTCGAACACTGGATTGCCCGCGGCCTGGGTGACTGCACCCTGCCCCTTATGGTGCTGGATCCCCGGCGCGGCGACACGCTGCCCGATCCGCAGGCCATCGCCGGCGCAGTGGTCACCGGCTCACACGCCATGGTGTCGCACCGCGAGGCATGGGCCGAAGCCACCGGCCGATGGCTGGCCGGCGCTGCCCGGGCCGGCACGCCGTTGCTGGGCATCTGTTTCGGCCACCAGTTGCTGGCCGATGCGCTCGGCGGCCGTGCCGACGACCATCCGCAAGGCCTGGAACTGGGGACGGTCGTGGTCGACCTGCTGCCCGAGGCCGCCGATGACTCACTGTTCGGCGGTCTGCCGGACCATTTCCCGGCCCATGTGGTGCACCGTCAAAGCGCCTTGCTTTTGCCTGCGGGCGCCGTTCGCCTGGCGTCCAACGCGTGGGAGCCGAACCATGCCTTCCGCGTCGGTGACCATGCGTGGGGCGTGCAGTTCCATCCGGAGTTCGACGACGACGCGATGCGCGGCTACGTCGATGCGCTGGCGGCCGGGCGGCCCGATGCGCAGGCGCTGCGCGCCCAGGTGCGACCCACGCCGGAAGCCGCCAGCCTGCTGCGGCGCTTTGCCGGGCTGGTCGAGCGGCGCGAGGCCAGTTCCCCTGCGGCCGAAGCCACCGCCGCGTGATGATCGCCCGCGCGCCGTTCGCCCACGGGCGGCCTGCGACTACAGCCGCCACCCGACCGGCGCGCTAGTCTTTTCACGACCAGCAGCGCGCAGCGCCACAGCCCCATTTCCTTCGCGGAGACGCCCATGCCCCTGCCCCACCCGCCCCAGGCCGCTGCCGACAAGCCACCGCGCCGGCACTTCTCGATGATCCGGGAGTTCCACCTCGCCGACGTCTTCACGCTCGGCAACGCCGCCTGCGGCGTGGGCGTGGTCTTCCTGGCGATGGCCTTCATCGCCAGCGGCTCGATGGCGCAGTTCTACTGGGCTGCGGCGCTCGCGCCCGCGGCCTTCGTCTTCGATGTGTTCGACGGCCGCATCGCGCGCTGGCGCCAGACCCAGTCGGCGCTGGGCCGCGAACTCGATTCGCTGGCCGACGTGATCTCCTTCGGCGTGGCGCCCGCCGCGCTGGGCTTCGCCGCCGGGCTGCGCGGCGGCTGGGACTGCCTGGTGCTCGCCTACTTCGTCTGCTGCGGCGTGAGCCGGCTGGCGCGCTACAACGTGACCGCCGAGCAGCTCTCCGAAGGCGGCGCCAAGGTCAAGTACTTCGAGGGCACGCCGATCCCGACCAGCGTGGTGCTGGTCGGCGTGCTGGCCTGGGCGGCGTCGCAGGGCCGCATCGGCGACGCGCTGTGGGGCGGCGCCTGGCAGCTCGGGCCCTGGACGCTGCACGGGCTGACGTTGCTCTTCGCGCTCTCGGGCACGCTGATGATCAGCAAGACGCTGCGCATTCCGAAGCTCTGAGTCTCGTGCAACCGCGCCGGCGAATTTCGAGCCAAAATGGCCTGCAGCGCCCGCCAGCCGGGCGCTACCAGCTATCTTTTCGATAGCACTTTGGCAACACCGCATTGCTGCCGGCGAGCAGGCGCTCGCCGGCATCGTCACCCGGTCGGCCCTGCGGCGCGTCCCCCGCGCGGCACGCCCGGCCTGAACACCCAGGAGCCCGCCTGAATGTCCCAAACCCCCTACGTCAACAACATGGCCGGCCAGACGCGCGGCGTGAAGGAACTGGTGGCCCTGGCGGCCGCGCACCCCCTCTCGCCGGAGTGCGACCACTTCTACTTCCTGCGGCACGGCCAGACGCCGCGCAACGCGCTGCGTATCTTCCAGGGCTATGACGAGCCGCTGTCGGAGCTGGGGCTGGAGCAGGCCGCACTGGCGGCCACGGTGCTGGCCGGCGAGCCCATCCGCACCATCGTCACCAGCGATGCCCGGCGCGCCTTCGACACCGCCCACGCGGTCGCGGCGCCGCACAAGCTGTCGCCGATCGCGCGCGAGGTGCTGCGCGAGCGCAACTTCGGCGGGCTGGTGGGCACTTCCTCGGCCGACCTGGACTGGACCTGCACGCCCGAGGGCGGCGAAACGCTGGAAACCTTCATCGTGCGCACCCGCTCGGCGCTGGCCGGTGCACTGGCCGAGCCGGCCCCCGTGCTGGTCGTGGCGCACGGCGGCACGCTCTACGTGCTGGCCTCCCTGCTGGGCGTACCGATTGACGTCGGCGTGCTCGGCAACGCCCAGCCCCTTCGTTTCTGGCGCCAAGGCCCCATCTGGCGGGTGGAGGCCTTGCAGGCCGCGGGCGATCCGGCGCAAGCTGCGATCGCCTGACCTTTTTCCTTCCCCCACTTCTCCAGCACCATGGACTTCAAGGACTACTACAGCGCCCTGGGCGTGGAGCGAACGGCCCCCGAGGACGAGATCCGCAAGGCCTACCGCAAGCTCGCCCGCAAATACCACCCCGACGTCAGCAAGGAGCCCGACGCCGAGACGCGCATGCGCGACGTCAACGAGGCCTGGGACGTGTTGGGCAACAAGGAAAAACGCGCCGCCTACGACGCGCTGGCCGAGCGTGTGCGCAGCGGCCGCGGTGCAGGGCCCGACTTCGGCGCTGGCGGTGGCGCAGGGGGCTTCCAGCCGCCGCCGGGCTGGGACGAGGGCTTCGAGTTCCATCGCGGCGCCGGCCATGCCGGCCCGGCCGACCATGCGGACTTCAGCGACTTCTTCTCCTCGGTGTTCGGCGCGGCCGAGCGGCGCAACGCGGCGCGCCAGAACTACCGCGCCAAGGGCGAAGACCACCATGCCGCCATCGAGGTGCCGCTGGAGTTCGCGCTGCAGGGCGGCGAGCGCGAGATCACGCTGCGCGCGATGGAGGTGAACGACCAGGGCGAGCCCGAGTTCGTCACCCGCACCCTGCGCGTGAACATCCCCCGCGCCGTGCGGCCGGGCCAGTACATCCGCATCGCCGGCCAGGGCCTGCCCGGCCACGGCGGCGCGCCGGCAGGCGACCTGTACCTGGAGGTGCGCATCGCACCGCATCCGATCTACCGTGTGGACGGCCAGGACCTGTCGATGGACCTGCCGGTTACGCCGTCCGAAGCCGCGCTGGGCGCCGACGTCGAAGTGCCGCTGCCGGGCGGTGGCACCGGCGCCGTGCGCGTGCCGCCCAATGCGCGCGCCGGCCTCAAGCTTCGGCTGAAGGGCCGCGGCCTGGGCGGCGACCTGTACCTGGTGCTGGCGATCGCCCTGCCGCCCGCCGACGGCGACGCCGCGCGCGCCGCGTATGAACAATTGGCCAAGGCGACTGCAGTCTTCGACCCGCGCCGCCATCTCGCCGCCGCTGGAGCTTCCGCATGAGCACGCGAACCACCACCGTCACCATCACCCACTGCACGACGGTCGGCCCGGCCGACCCGCTGGCCGCCCTGCAGCTCGCGCATGCGTGCGGCGCGCCGATCGAGTGGGTGGCCGAACTTGCCGAAGTCGGCATCCTGCGGCCGCAGTCCGCGCGACTGGAGGACTGGCGCTTCGAAGGCAGCGACCTGCGCCGTGCCCTCGACACGCGGCGGCTGCAACGCGACTTCGACGTCGGGCTCGATGCCGCGGCGCTGATCCTCGAGCTGCAGCAGGAGGTGCGCAGGCTCAAGGCGCTGCTGGGCTGAGCGGCCGCACCGGATGCACCGCTTCGACAAGCGGTGCGCGGGACGTGACGGGAGTCAGCGCGCCAGCATCGCGACCGGGGCGGGTCGAGGCGGCGCCATCATGACCGTCCCCGGTGGCGCCATCAGCGCCTGAATCTCGCGCGCCAGCCGGGCGGCATCGGCTCGGGCGCCGGGCTCGCCCTGTTGCAGGGCGGTCAGTTTTCGGGCGTAAGCGTCGGTGAGTTCGGCCCACTGCGCAAATTGCGGGCCGATGCCCTGCGCGGTTGTCTCTTCCATGGCTCGTCCCCTCGATGGCCTCTCGCGACAGGCGTGTCGGACCGCCGTGTCCTGGCAGGAGGCGTGCTCCCCGAGAAACAAAGTCTGCACCAGCGAGGGCCCACCCTGCGAAGGCCAGGGTTGAAAACCCCAACGCCATTTTTTGCAATATTTCACATTTCGGGAGCGACAAGTCAGGATGTTGCAAACCGTGTCCAGGCGCGGGCGGCGAACC
This sequence comes from Xylophilus ampelinus, assembly GCF_901875635.1. GTDB lineage: Bacteria > Pseudomonadota > Gammaproteobacteria > Burkholderiales > Burkholderiaceae_C > Xenophilus. Next base: position 25,976 of record NZ_CABFMN010000106.1, read on the forward strand.
GACCGGGCAGACGCCGAGGTGCTCAGTCCTCGCGCATCCCGGTGGCCTTCACCACCGCACCCAGGCGCGAGCGCTCCTCGTCGACGAACTTGGCGAAGGAGGCGCGCGTGCCGCCGACGGGCTCGATCCCCACGGCCTTCAGTCGCTCGATCGTCGCCGGGTCTTTCATGGCCTTGTCCACCGCCGCGGCCATCTTGTCGAGGATGGCCGGCGGCGTGCCGGCCGGCGCATGCACGCCTGCCCAGTGTGCGATGCGGATGTCGTCGAAGCCCTGCTCGACCGCGGTCGACAGCTGCGGATAGGCCGAGATGCGCTGCGTCCAGGTCGTGGCCAGCGCCTTGAGCTTGCCGCTCTTGATGTACGGGAGCACCACGATGCTCGCTTCCGAGGTCGCGTCGACCTGGCTGCCGAGCACAGCGGTGATCGATTCGGAGCCGCTCTTGTATGGCACCACGTCGAGCTTGGCGCCGTGGTTCTTCTCGAGCAGGCCCTCGACGAAATGCGGGGTGCTGCCCGTGCCGGCCGTCGCGAAGTGCAGGCCCTTGCCCTGCTTGGACGCGGCGACGAACTCCTTGAGGTCCTTGTAGGGCGCATTGGCCGGCGCCACGACCACCGAGGGCGCCAGGCCGATCATGGCCACGGGCACGAGGTCGCTGTCCTTGTAGGGCACCTGCTTGCGGATCATGCTGTTCGACACCACCCCGGCTGCGCTGACCAGGAAGGTGTAACCGTCAGGCGCGCTCTTGGCCACGACGTCGGTGCCCAGCATCGCGCCGGCACCCGGCTTGTTGTCCACCACCACCGGCTGGCCCAGCGCCTTGCCGGCGCCCTCGGCGGCGGCCCGCGCCATGAGGTCGTTGGCACCGCCCGCCGAGAACGGCACGACGAAGCGGATGGGTTTGGTGGGCCAGGCGCTCTGCGCCTGCGCGCCGACGGCGCCGAGCGTTCCGGCCAGCCCCAGCAGCAAAGCGGGCGCAGCGAATCGGACGAAGGTCATGGGAGGTCTCCTGTGTGTTGGATGTGGTGTTCAGGAACCGGCGCTGCCGGTGGAACCATGATGCCACCATCCCCGCCCGATGCCGATGGCGCGCGAACTTCCTCACGAAAACGCAGCTTGCGTCGCCGGGAGCGCACCTGCAGCGGATGAAGCGCGCACTTGTGCCTGTGCCTCCCGCGCTGCGGCCCCTAAAGTGCCCGGCCAATCGCACGGACGACCTCGCAATGGCGCCTGCCACCGTCCACGCCGCCCAACCACCCGCCACGAGTGTCCACATGTCCATGCCACATCGCCGCCCCCTCGCTTCACTGATCGTCTTGTGCTGCGCCCTGTGGGCGCTGAGCGGCGCCGCGCTGGCCGCCGATCTGCCTCTCGACACCCCTGCAGGTCTGCTCAAGACGGTGCGTGGCGAGGTCCAGCTGCAGGACGCACAAGGGGCCAGCACGCCTGCACGCGTGGGCGATGCGGTGAATGCCCAACAGCGCATCGTGACCGGCGCACAGTCGGGCGCCAGCGTCGTGCTGCGCGACGGCACGACCTTCGTGATCGGCCCGGAGTCGAGCTTCGACCTGCAGGCCTTCCGCTACGACTCGCGCACGCACGATGGCAGCGTCATCGGCCGGCTCGCGCGCGGCACGCTGCGCATGGTGACCGGGCTGATCGGCAAGGCCACGCCCGAGGCTGTCCGCATCGACACGCCCGCCGCCACCATCGGCATCCGCGGCACGGACTTCATCGTCTCTGCCGGCGAGACGCTCTGAAGGCCGCGCCGCACTCCCAGAAAAAACGCGCCCTCGGGCGCGTTTTTCATTGGCCAGGCCGAACTGCAATCACTGCAGGAAGCTCGGCTTCGCGTAGCCCTGGAACTTCGCGTTGACCACGGCCCTGAAGTCGTTCGAGCGGTAGGCCTCGACGATGTCCTTCGCCCAGGGCGCGTCCTTGTCCGCCCGCTTCACGGCCACCACATTGAGGTAGTGGTCGGGCGTTTTCTCCAGCGCCACGGCTTCGGTGAGCTTCAGGCCCGAGGAGATCGCGAAGTTGCCGTTGATGACGGCGTATTCCGTATCACCCAGCGAGCGCGGCAACTGCGCCGCCTCGAGCGGGATGAACTTCAGCTTGCGCGGGTTGTCGGCCAGGTCCTTCTCGGTGGCGCGCAGGGGGTCGATGCCGGGCTTGAGCGTGACCAGCTTGTTCTGCTCAAGGAGCACCAGGGCACGCGCCAGGTTGCTCGGGTCGTTCGGCAGGGTCACGCGGTCGCCCTCCTTGGCCTCGGCCAGCGACTTGCGCGTCTTCGAATAGGCGCCCAGCGGCGCGATCGGGCCCTGCACCAATTCGACGATGTCGAGCTTCTGGTCGGCCGCGAACTTCTTCAGGTACACGAGGTGCTGGAAGAAATTCGCGTCGAGCGAGCCCTGCGCCAGCGCCAGGTTGGGCTGCACGTAGTCGTTGAACTCGACCAGCTTGACCTTGTAGCCCTTCTTCTCGAGCAGCGGCACGATGCCGAACTTGAGCTGGTCGTAGTTGGAACCGGCGGTGGCGCCGATCACGAGGTCCTTCTTGGCGGCCTGCGCCTGGGCCTGCAGGGGCAGCACGGCGGCGACGGCCAGGGTCAGCGAGAGCACGAGAGCGGAACGGCGAAGCATGAAGACGACCTTTCAACAAATGGACGGACGGCCGCGAAGCGGCATGGGGACTGAAACGCCTAGCGCTTGTCGAGACGACGCGCCAGGTGGTTGCCCACGAACTGGATGATCTGCACCAGCACGACGAGCAGCGCCACGGTGAGCACCATCACGTCGGTCTGGAAGCGGTAGTAGCCGTAGCGGATGGCCAGGTCGCCGATGCCGCCGCCGCCCACCACGCCGGCGATGGCCGAGTACGACAGGAAGCTCACCGCCAGCACCGTGAGCGCCAGGATCAGGCCCGAACGGGCCTCGCGCACCAGCACGCGCCAGACGATCTGCAGCTCCGAGGCGCCCATCGCATGGGCGGCCTCGATGACGCCGCGAGGCACCTCGCGCAGGCACTGGTCGACCAGCCGCGCGAAGTACGGGATCGCCGCGAAGGACAACGGCACCGCGGCCGCGAGCGGCCCGATCGAGGTGCCCGCGATGACGCGCGTGAACGGCACCAGCGCGACCAGCAGGATGATGAAGGGGAAAGACCGCACCGTGTTCACGAGCCAGTTCAGCGTGACGAAGGCCGGCTTGTTCTCCAGCGACTGGCCCGGCCCGAGCAGGAAGAGCAGCACGCCCAACGGTCCGCCGATGACGATGGCGGCCGCCAGGCCGATGCCCAGCATGAGGAAGGTCTGGCCGGTGGCGATCCAGAGCTCGGGGAGGATGGCGGCGATGTTCTCAGACATAGGCCAGCCCTCCCGCGCCCAGCGGAGGGGTGACGCTGGCGCCCTGCGCCGCACGCGCGGCGGCGGCCGGTGGCGCGGCATCGAACAGGGCCTCGCGCTCGCGACGGCGCAGCAGGGCGTCGAGCTCGCGGCCCAGCACGGAGGCACGCTCTCCGTCCTGCGTGCCGACGGCGAACTGCTCGACGAGCTGCCCCTGCTCCAGCACCGCGACGTGGCGGCACAGCAACTCGACGACCGGCAGCTCGTGCGTGACGATCACGATGGTCACGCCGATCTTGCGGTTGATGTCGCGCAGCGTCTCGAGCAGCGAGCGCGTCGTCTCGGCATCGAGGGCAGAGGTCGGCTCGTCGCACAGCAGCACCTTCGGCCGCGGCGCCAGCGCACGGGCGATGGCCACCCGCTGCTTCTGCCCGCCGGACAGCTGGGCCGGATAGCTGTCGATCTTGTCGACCAACCCGACCAGCGCCAGGCATTCGCGCACGCGCGCATCGATCTCGGCCCGGCTGTGGCGGCCATGGATGCGCAGCGGGAAGGCCACGTTGTCGAACACGCTGGCGTTCTGCAGCAGGTTGAACTGCTGGAAGATCATGCCGATGTCCTGCCGGGTTTCGCGCAGCTCGCGGCGCGACAGCGTGGTGAGGTCGCGACCGCCCACGAACACGCGGCCCGCGTCGGGGCGCTCCAGCAGGTTGATGAGGCGCAGCAGCGTGGACTTGCCGGCGCCGCTCTTGCCGATGAGGCCGAACACGTCGCCTTGCGCAATGTCCAGCGACACCGAACGCACGGCATCGAAGCGTTGCCCGTCGGGCAAGCGGAAGGTCTTCTGCACCGCCTCGAGCCGGATCACCGGCGCGGCGGCTGCAGTCCCTGCAGTCTGTGAAGTCATGGGAAGCGGGAGGAATGGGACGGCGCTGCTCGAAAGCCCTCGAGAGCCGGCGCGCCGCAAGGGGGCGGAGTATGGATTCGGAGCGCCCGAAGGCAAACGAACCATTCGTTGTCTGCTTATGCCGCATAAGCAAATGCCGCGATTCGGCACGCATGTCGACGCGACGACGCCGCGGTGGCGGCCGGCGATCTGGATGCCAATGCCTTCCAGCACAAGCCCTTCCTGAACAACCAGATCAAGTCGCGCGGCTTCGACATCGTGCCCGTGGGCCTGGCGATCACCGCGCCGCCGGGCTTCTACTCTCGCGCAAGATCAAGGTCGTGGCCGAACTGCCCGGCGGCGCCTCGGTCGGCATCCAGAACGCCCCGCCGAACGGCAACCGCGCTGCTGCTGGCGTCGGCCGGGCCGATCACGCTCAAGACCGAGGCGGTGCGGACAAAACCGCCACGCCGCTGGCCGTGACGGGCAACCCGGATTCCGGCATTGTGACGACCACCGCCCTGAACCACTGTGCTGCATCGCTCCGGCTACCTTTCCCTCCCCCTCTGGGGGAGGGTCGGGGTGGGGGCACGCGGCGACTGAAAAAGCTGTGCCTCATCCAGCGCCGGGGTGCCCCTCACCCCACCTCTCCCCAGCGGGGAGAGGAGCAAAACCGAACGCGCCCGCGCCATGCCGGCCGATCGCGCGCCCGGTCCAGGCCGGTGGTGCCGGTGTGCGGGCGCAGGCGCCATTCGCGGCGCCGTGCAGTGCCCAAGGCACGTCGATTCCAGGCGAGCACATCCGTCGTGCCGCACGCCAGTCAGCGCGAGCCAGCGCCGGAGAACAGCGCAAAAACCCAAAAGTGCAATCGCCGCCAGCGCAAGCCGGCCGGGCGCCCTACACCCTGACGCGAGCACCTTTTCAGGCCGCGTCGGCAGGCCGTTTGCGGCCCAACTGCAGCACACCCTTGCGCTCCAGCCGCAGCAGGATCTGCGCGATCGTCGACGGCGGCAGGTCGAGCCCCTGACGCAGGAGCTCGGCCACCGCAGCGGAGGGTGTGCGGCTCTCTTCGGGCAAAGACGCCACGGCATCGAGCACGCGCTGCTCGCGCCCACGCAGGGTCCGTGCACCGCCGGGCATGGCGGCGGTGGGGCCCGCGGTCGCGGCAGAGGTGCTGGAGTGTCGGATCGGTGCCATCGGGGCGTGCAGGTCGGCTGGAGGCCGCATGCTGTCACAGCCCGACGCGCTTGCTAGAAACAGCAACGATTCCGTTTTTCATCGCGGGTGCATTCATGGCCGCTTCAGGAGCCTCAGGCAGCCTGCAAGCAAAAAGTGCCTGAAACGCCCATGGGACGGGCGCCGATAGCTATGCTTTCGATAGCAAACTTGGCACTCCGCCCGGCGGTCAGCCCGCCTTCTGCACCAGCTTGATGACGCTGGAGAAATCGAGCGCACCGTGCCCCGCAAGGCTGTGCGCGGCATACAGGTTGCGCGCCATGCCGCCCAGCGGGGTGGCGGCCTTCACGACCATCGCGTTCTCCTGCGCCAGGCCCAGGTCCTTGAGCATGAGGTCGGTGCCGAAGCCGCCGGCGTAGCCTTTGGATGCCGGTGCGTTTTCCATCACGCCCGGCAGCGGGTTGTACTTCTCCAGCGCCCAGTTGCCGCCGGAACTGCGGCGCATGATCTCCGACAGCACCTTCGGGTCGAGCCCGTTGGCCACGCCCAGCGCAATGGCTTCGGAGGTCCCGATCATCAGGATGCCCAGCAGCATGTTGTTGCAGATCTTGGCAGTCTGCCCGGCGCCGGCCGCACCGGCGTGGAAGATGTTGGCGCCCATCTTCTCGAGCACCGGCCGCGCGCGTTCGAGGTCCGCCTCGCTGCCGCCCACCATGAAGGTCAGAGTGCCGGCGATGGCGCCCCCCGTGCCGCCCGACACCGGCGCGTCGATCACCGCGATGCCGCGCGCGGCGCCGGCTTCGGCCACCTTGCGCGAGGTCGCGGCGGCGATGGTGCTCGAATCGATCACCAGCGTGCCGGGCGCGATCTTCGCGAGCAGGCCCTGTTCGCCCAGGTACAGCGATTCGACATGCTGGCTGGCCGGCAGCATGCTGACGACGACCTCCGCACCCTGCACCGACTCCGCCGCCGACGCGGCGATCGCCACGCCCTGCGTACGCAGCGCCTCGCAGGCGGCAGCGGACAAATCGAAAGCGCTGACGGTGTGACCCGCCTTGTGCAGGTTCAGGGCCATCGGGCCGCCCATGTTGCCGAGGCCGATGAATGCGATCTTCATGATGTATGTCTCCGAGTGTTTCTTGAATACGGACTTCCGGACGCAGAGAACGCCAAGGTTTCGCAAAAGGCGCAAAAGAAGATTCGACTCAAGATCTTGTCTTCCTTCTGCGTCCTCTGCGCAACCTTTGCGTCTTCTGCGTCCGGAATTCGGACTCGCTTCTTCAGCGCAGCGACACGAGCTCAGGCGCCATCTCGCCGCGCTCACGCAGGTGGTCGTCGACGAAGGCGGGTGTGATCTCTTCGAGCGTCGCAGGCTGCCACTTCGGGTTGCGGTCCTTGTCGACCAGCACCGCGCGGATTCCTTCAGCGAAATCGTGGTGCGCGCAGAAGCCCAGCGAGGCCCAGTACTCCAGGCGGAACACCTCGGCCAGCGACATGCGCGGCACGCGCTGCCAGAGCTCCCAGGTCAGCGCGATCGAACTCGGTGCGCCCTTGGCAAATGCCTTGGCGGCGCCCTGCAGCCACGCATCGTCGGACTGCAACGCGCGCAGGCGCCTCGCGATGTCGAGCAGGTCCTCGCCGGCCATCAGCGACTCGATGGTGTCGTGGTGCTCGCGCAGCTTGGAGGCCGGCCGCTCGGTGCCTTCGGCAGCGGTGGCGAGGATGCGCGAGAGCAGCGCGCGGTCGGCCCGATCGTCGCCGCTCCACGCAGTGGCGCCGATGGCCTCGAGCACCTGCGCCTTGCGCGCATGCGGCACCAGCACGTCGGCCAGGCCCGCGAAGATGGCGTCGCTGCCGTTGATCTGCGCGGCGGTGAACGCCAGGAACAGCCCCGTGCGCCCCGGCGCGCGGCGCAGGAACCAGCTGCCGCCCACGTCGGGGTAGAGGCCGATGTTGATCTCCGGCATCGCCACACGGCTGCCTTCGGTGACGACGCGGTGCGACGCGCCCACCATCAGCCCCACGCCACCGCCCATCACGATGCCGTGGCCCCAGCACAGGAAGGGCTTGGGGAAGGTGTGGATGAGGTGGTCGAGCTCGTACTCCTCGCCGAAGAAGCGTTCGGCGTATTCGTTGCGCGCTTCGCCACAGTCACGCAGCGTCTGGTAGAGCTGGCGCAGGTCGCCGCCGGCGCAGAAGGCTTTTTCGCCCGCGGCCTGCAGCAGCACACCCACTATCTGCGGATCGGCCGCCCATTCGCGCAGCCGTGGCGTGAGCAGCCGCACCATGTCGACCGAGAGTGAATTGAGCGAGGCCGGGGCGTTGAGCGTGGCGACGCCGAAGCGCTTGCCGTTGGCGGTGGGCAGGGTATCGAAGAGGACGACGGGTTCGGTCATGGTGAAGGTTCTTGAAAGCGGACTACCGGACGCAGAGGCCGCAGAGGCCGCAGAGGCCGCAGAGGTTTCGCAGAAGACGCAAAAGATTCAAATCAGAATTCTGATGCTTCCTTTGCAATCTCTGCGGAACCTCTGCGACCTCTGCGTCCAGATGTCCGTCCTGGATGCTCATCGGATGTCCGCATCGCCCTCGAGGAGCTTGCGCGACACGATGACACGCATGATCTCGTTGGTGCCTTCGAGGATCTGGTGCACGCGCGCATCGCGCACCAGCCGTTCGAGCGGAAATTCGCCGAGGTAGCCGTAGCCGCCGTGCAGTTGCAGTGCCTCGTTGCACACGTTGAAGCCCGCATCGGTGGCGAAGCGCTTCGCCATGGCGCAGTAGGTGCTGGCATCGGGGTGCTGCGCATCGAGCTTGCTGGCCGCCAGCCGCACCATCTGCCGTGCGGCGACCAGCTCGGTCGCCATGTCGGCCAGCTTGAACTGCAGCGCCTGGAAGCTCGCGAGCGGCTTGCCGAACTGCTGGCGCTCGTGCAGGTAGCGGCGCGCCGCGTCGAGCGCACCCTGCGCCGCGCCGACCGAGCAGGTGGCGATGTTGATGCGCCCACCGTCGAGCCCCTTCATCGCGATGCGGAAGCCCTCGCCTTCCTGGCCCAGCAGGTGGTCGGCGGGAATGCGCACGTTGTCGAAGGCGATGGTGCGCGTGGGCTGGCTGTTCCAGCCCATCTTGTGCTCCTTCTTGCCGTAGCTGATGCCGGGTGCATCGGCCGGCACCGCGAAGGCCGAGACGCCGCTGGCGCCCGCCCCGCTCGTGCGCGCCATCAGCACCAGCACGTCCGTCGAGCCGGCACCCGAGATGAAGGCCTTTCCGCCGTTGATCACGTACTCGGCGCCCTGCAGTTCGGCCCGCGTCTTGAGCGAGCCCGCGTCCGATCCCGCGCCCGGTTCGGTGAGGCAGTACGACGCGAGCTTTCGGCCACTGGTCAGGTCTTCGCCCCAGGTCGCACACACGGCGTCGGTGCCCCAGGTGCCGAGCATCCAGGTGGCCATGTTGTGGATCGTGATGAAGGCGGTGGTCGACGGATCGATCGCCGCCATCTCCTCGAACACCAGCGCCGCATCGAGCCGTGGCAGGGCCAGGCCGCCGATGCGCTCGGGCGCATAGAGGCCGCAGAAGCCCAGCTCGCCGGCCTTCGCGATCGCCTCGCGCGGGAAGATCGCCTCGCGGTCCCACTGCGCGGCGTGGGGTGCGAACTCGCTGGCGGCGAACGCGCGGGCCGTGTCGGCGAAGGCGCGCTGGTCTTCGGTCAGTTCAAAGTCCATGGGTTTGGGTCGGCGTAGATTCGAAGGTCAGGGACTGCGCAACAGGCCGCAGCGGTTCGGGCCCAGGCAGGGGCAGGCCCCGCGCCGCGCGCCTGTGAGCCGCCGAGAAGCGCAGCGCGCCCGGCCGCGTGCCAGCGAAGCATGGCACGCTTCGTGATCTGACTTGCGGCAGCTGTTTGAGCGGAGTGAACGAAGTGAACGGAGCGAGTTCTGCCGCGGGCCGGGTGCGCGAGCATCGCAGGGAAGCCGGCGCATGGCGCCGGCCGGCTCACCGGCGCGCGGCGCGGGGCCTGCCCCTGCCTGGGCCTGGGCGCGCCCTCAAAATCGGCCGCCAGCGCGGTCACTTCAGCGAAATGGTCGTGTTGACGCCGTGCGCCACCGTGCTGTCGTCGAACCACCGCGCCGTCACCGTCTTGGTCTGCGTGTAGAACAGCACCACCTGCTTGCCGTACGGCCCCAGGTCGCCCAGCTTGGACCCGCGCGATCCGGTGAAGGAGAACAGCGGCACCGGCACCGGGATCGGCACGTTGATGCCCACCTGGCCGACGTCGATCTCTTCCTGGAACTTGCGCGCCGCGGCGCCCGACTGCGTGAAGATCGCCGTGCCGTTCCCGTTGGGGTTGGCGTTGATCATCTCGATCGCCTCGTCGATGTCGGCCGCGCCGGCCACGCACAGCACGGGGCCGAAGATCTCCTGGTCGTAGATCGCCATGCCCGGCTTGACGCCCGAGAAGATCGTCGGTCCGACGAAGTTGCCCTTCTCGTAGCCCGGCACCGTCGGCTTGCGGCCGTCGAGCTCCAGCGTCGCGCCGTCGGCCGTGCCGCGCTCGATCAGGCCGGTCACGCGCTCATAGGCCGCGCATGAGACCAGCGGCCCCACGTCCACGCCCTTCTCGGTGCCGGCGCCGATCTTCAGGGTCTTGGCCTTGGCGACCAGTTCGGGCACCCACTTCTGCGCTTCGCCCACCAGCACCGCCACCGACACCGCCATGCAGCGCTGGCCCGCCGCACCGAACGCGGCGCCGGCGAGCGCGTTGAGCGTCTGCTCCTTGTTGGCGTCGGGCATCACGATGGCGTGGTTCTTCGCGCCCATCATGCATTGCACGCGCTTGCCGCTCGCGATGCCGCGGTGGTAGACGTGCGTGCCGACCTTGGTCGAGCCGACGAAGCTGATCGCCTTGATGTCCTTGTGGTCGCAGATCGCGTTGACCACCGCCTCCCCGCCGTGCACCACGTTCAACACGCCGGGCGGGAGGCCGGCCTCGAGTGCCAGCTCGCACAGGCGCATGGTCACCATCGGGTCCTGCTCGCTGGGCTTGAGCACGAAGGTGTTGCCGGTGGCGATGGCCATCGGGAACATCCACAGCGGAATCATGGCCGGGAAGTTGAAGGGCGTGATGCCGGCGCACACGCCCAGCGGCTGCAGCAGCGTGTAGGTGTCGACACCGCCGGCCACGTTGTTGGCCAGCTCACCCAATTGCAGGTTGCCGATGGCCGAGGCGTGCTCCACCACCTCGAGGCCGCGGAACACGTCGCCCTCGGCGTCCGGCAGGGTCTTGCCCTGCTCGGCCGTGAGCAGCGCGGCCAGCTCGCCCATGTTCTCGCGGATGAGCTGCTGCAGCTTCAGGAAGATGCGTGCGCGCGCGCCGATGGCGGTCTTCTTCCACGTCTTGAAGGCTTCGTGGGCCGAGGCCACGGCAGCGTCGACCTCGGCCTGCGTGGCGAAGGGCACGCGTGCCAGCACCTCCTGCGTGGCCGGGTTGACGACGTCGCGCCACTCGGTGGTCTTGGATTCGACGAAGTGGCCGCCGATGAGCAGCTTGACGGTGGCGACCTGGGTGGTCGGCGCGGTGGTGGCGTCCATGGGATGTCTCCTTGTGAATGTCGGGCGAACCGGCGGATGCTAGCTTTGCAAAATTGCGTGCGCAATGGAGAAAATTGCGTTTTCGTTTTGCATAAATGCAGAATTCGGGCATTCGCACGCGAAGAACGCAAAGATCTCGCGAAGGACGCGAAAGGGCATCCGAAAAAGTTATCGCGTCCTTCGCGCTGCTTGTACGGCCCTTCGCGTACGGGCGTCCGTTTTCTGCCGCATCCCATGGACTGGAACAACCTGCGCTATTTCCTCGAGCTGTCGCGCGCCGGCACGCTGATGGCCGCGGCTCGCCGGCTCGCCGTGGACCACACCACCGTCGCGCGGCGCATCCAGGCGCTCGAGAAGGAACTGGGAAGCCCGCTCTTCGCGCGCGAAGCCGGCGGCCATCGCCTCACCGAAGCCGGGCGCCGCCTTCAACCGCAGGTAGAGGCGATGGAACGCGCCTTCCGCACGCTGGAGAAAAACACCGCGCCGGCACCCGAGGAAGGCCTCTCGGGCCTGGTGCGCGTTGGGGCGACCGAGGGTTTCGGCACCGTCGTGCTGGCACCCGCGCTGGCCGGCTTCGCGCGCGAACATCCCAAGCTCGTGATCGACCTGCTCGCCATGCCACGCCTGGTGCACCTGTCGCGGCGCGAGGCGGACATCGTGATTTCGCTCGAACGCCCGGCGCGCGGCCCGGTGCTCGTGACCAAGCTGACCGACTACAGCCTGCACCTGTACGCGAGCCGCGCCTACCTGCGGGCGCACCCACCGATCCGGCAGCGCGAGGACCTCAAGGGCCACACCTTCGTGAGCTACGTCGACGACCTGCTCTTCTCGAAGGAGTTGCAGTACCTGGGCGAGTTGTACCGGCCCGACGCCTTCTCACTGCGCAGCACCAGCGTGCTGGCGCAGCACCGCGCCGTGGCAGCCGACGCCGGCATCGGCGTGCTGCCGGCGTTCGTGGCTGCGGGCGACGACCGGCTGCAACGCGTGCTGCCGGCCGAAGCCGATTTCACGCGCACCTTCTGGATGTCCATGCCGGCCGAGGCCAAGCAGCTCGGCCGCATGCAGGCGGTTTGGAGCTTCCTGCGCTCGGTGGCGGAAGACCAGCGCGATGCACTGCTGTCCGCGCCGGTCATGGGGCCCGGACAACCGCAGGATTCTTGAACGAAAAGTGCCCGCAACGCCCGTATTGCGGGCGTGGCCAGCTATCGAAAAGTGAGCGCGGTCCGCGCCGGACCTGGCCGGCGGATGGCCGACCACCGCGAGCCTCCCGCAGGCAGAGTCACGGCCTGCGGCCGGCTGGTGGCATCAGCCCTTGGTACCCAAGGCGGTGAGCACCGCCGTGGTCATGGCCTGCACGCCGATCTTGATCGACGGCTCGGGCACTGGCGCGAAGTACGGCGAATGGTTGAAGGGCAGCGGCTTTCCACCCTTCTTCATCGATTCGGCCACGTCCTTGGGGTCGGTCACGCCGACGAAGAAGAACATCGACGGAATGCCCGCGTCGGTGAACACCGAGAAATCCTCGCTGGCGGTGATGGGCTGCACTTGCACCACCTTCGGGTCGCCGAACTGCGCCTTGAGCGCAGCCACCGTGCGCTGCACCACCGCCTCGTTGTTGTTCACGGCCGCCGTGCTGCTGTCGGCGCCCAGGCGCACGTCGGGCTCGGGCGCGCCGGCCATCGCAGCCGAGGCCAGTGCAGTGCGGCGGATGCCGTCGAGCAGTTTCGTGCGCACCTCCGGCTTGTAGCTGCGGATGGTGCCGCTGAGCTTCGCGGCGTCGGGGATGATGTTGCCCGCCGTGCCGGCCTGGAAGGCGCCGATGGTCACCACGCCGAACTCGGCCGGGTCCTTCTCGCGACTGACCACGGTCTGCACGTCGGTCACGAAGTGCGCGCCGATGGCGATCGGGTCGATGGTGGCGTGCGGCGCCGAGCCATGGCCGCCACGGCCCTTGAACGTGATCTCGAGACTGTCCGACGCGGAGGTGACCGGCCCGGCGCGGTAGCCGACGAAGCCGAAGGGCGACGGGCTGGTGTGCAGCGCGAAGGCGTAGTCGGGCTTGGGGAAGCGCTTGAAGAGGCCGTCCTCGACCATCGCCTTGGCGCCCGACACCGTCTCTTCCGAGGGCTGCGCGATGAACATCAGCGTGCCCTGCCACTGGTCCTTGAGCGCGAGCAGCGTACGCGCGGTGCCGACCCAGCTGGCCATGTGGATGTCGTGGCCGCAGCTGTGGGCGACGAATGTCTCGCGGCCGTTCCACTGTGCCTTGGCCTTGCTGGCGTAGGGCAGCCCGGTCTTCTCCTCCATGGGCAGCGCGTCGAGCTCGGTGCGCACCATGACGGTCGGACCGGCGCCGTTGCGGTACAGCGCGACCACGCCGGTGCGGCCCACGCCCTCGGTCACCTCGAAGCCCAGGGCGCGCAGTTCGGCGGCCAGCTTGGCGGCGGTGCGCGTCTCCTGGAAACCCAGTTCGGGGTTGGCATGGATGTCCTTGTAGATCGATTCGAGCTGCGGGTACATGCCATCGACCAGCGGCACGATGCGCGACGCAGGCGCGGCCGATTGGGCCAGGGCGGACGATGCGGCGCACGCGGCGAGCACGGCCAGGGAAAGGGAGCGAAGAGCGTTCATGGGCGTTGGAAAAGGAGAGGTCGGACTCGGCTTCGGTCGGGATCGCGGCATGCGCCTGGCGCCCGCGGCCCGAATCTAGGCAAGTCGAGGCTTCGCGTCCAATGCATTGTTCTATGCTCCCGAATGAGTTCGACTCATCGATTGGCATGCGTCATGACCCTCGTCCAGCTGCGGCACTTTCTCTCGATCGCCGAGACGGCGTCGTTCACGCGCTCGGCGCGCGCCACTTTTCTCACGCAGTCGGCCCTGAGCCGCAGCCTGCGCGCGCTGGAGGACGAACTGGGCCAGCGCCTCTTCGACCGCATTGGACGGCGCAGCGAACTCACGCCCTTCGGCCGCAGCCTGCTCGAACGCGCCCGCCAGCTCGTGCACGATGCCGACGCGCTGGCCGCCGCGGGCCGGCGCGCGACCGGCGCGACACCGGAGCGCCTGCGCGTGGGCATGGGCTCGGGCCCCGGCGCGCTGCTCACGCCGCCGCTGCTGCAGCGTGCGGCGCGGCCCGGTGCCGGCTTGCGCATCGACATCCAGCACGGCGACGTGCCCCGGCTGGTCGAGGCCCTGCGACGACGCGAACTGGATGCCCTGGTGGTCGAGGTGCGCTCCTTCCCGCCGCTGCCCGGCCTGCGCATCGAGCCGGTGGTGGCGCTGCGCGGCGCCTTCATGTGCCGCCGCGGCCATCCGCTGGCGCGGCGGCGTCGCCCGCTGCGCTTCGAGGATCTGCTCGCCTATCCGATCGCGTCGACGCCGCTGGGCGACCACGTGGTGCGGGGGCTGGTCGACGCCTATGGCCCCGCGGCACACCCCGACTTGTGCCTGAGCCTGCGCTGCACCGAGCTGGCGCCGCTGGTCGAGGCCACACGCCACAGCGACGCGGTGCTGATCGCGATCCGGGCCGCCGCGCCCGACCTGGCGGAGTTGCGCGTGGGGCCGAGTGGCACGGGCGGTGCCCATTTCGGGCTGGTGACGCTGGCCCGGCGCACCGAGCCGGCGGCCGTGGTCCAACTGCGTGAAGCGATCGCGCAGCACCTGCGCGAAGACGCCGCGCCTACTTCAGCTCGAAACTCTGCGACTTGACGTTCTCCGAATCGAGGCCCACCTGCACGTTGAACTGGCCGGCCTCGGCCACGTGCTGGAGCTTCGCGTTGTAGAACTTCAGCTTGTCCTCGCCGATGGTGAAGCGCACTTCCTTCTTCTCGCCGGGCTGCAGCATCAGCTTGCGGAAGTCCTTCAGCTCCTTGACGGGCCGTACCACGGAGGCAGCCACGTCCTGGATGTAGAGCTGCACGACCGTTTCGCCCGCGCGGTCGCCGGTGTTGGCCACGGTGACCGTGGCTTCCACCTTGCCGCCCCGCGCCATGGCGGGTGCCGACAGCGTGACATCGGACACGCTGAAGTCGGTGTAGCTCAGCCCATAGCCGAAGGGGTACAGCGCGCCCTGCGGCTCGTCGAAGTACTGCGAGGTGTAGTTGCCCGGCTTGCCCGGCGTGAAGGGCCGGCCGAGGCGCGGGTGGTTGTAGTAGGTAGGAATCTGGCCCACCGAGCGCGGCAGCGAGATCGGCAGCTTGCCGGAGGGATTGGCATCGCCGAACAGCACGTCGGCAATGGCGTTGCCGCCCTCGGTGCCGGCGAACCAGGTCTCGAGCATCGCGTCGGCGTTGGCCTTCTCCCAGCCCAACGTAAGCGGGCGGCCGTTCATCAGCACCAGCACCAGCGGCTTGCCGGTGGCCTTGAGTGCCTTCAGCAGCGCCTGCTGGCTCTCCGGCAGGTCGAGCCGCGTGCGGCTGGACGATTCGTGCGACATGCCGCGCGACTCGCCCACTGCAGCGACCACCACGTCGGCCTCCTTCGCGGCCGCCACCGCCTCGTCGATCATCTCCTGCGGCGATCGCTTGTCCTGCACCACCTCGGGCTCGTCCCAGTTGAGGAAGTTGAGGTATTCGACGATGGCCTTGTTCTCGCTCACATTGGCGCCGCGCGCATAGACCAGCTTGCCCTGCTGCCCGGCGAGCGCCTGCTCCATGCCCTTGCGCAGGGTGACCGACTGCTTCCACACCGCCTGGGCCGACCACACGCCCATGATGTCGATGGGTGCATCGGCCAGCGGACCGGTGAGCAGCACCTTGGCGCCCTTGGCGATGGGCAGCGTGCGGTTCCTGTTTTCCAGCAGCACCAGCGAGCGGCGGGCCACGTCGCGCGCCGGCGCGCGGTGCAGGCGCGAATCGGCCTTGAGGTCTGGCGGATCGTCCTCGGCCTTGCCGATGCGCAGGAACGGGTCGTGGAACAGGCCCAGGTCGTACTTGGCGCCCAACACCTCGCGCACGGCGTTGTCCAGCACCTTCATCGGCACCGCACCGGACTTGACCAGCCCCGGCAGTTCCTTGAGGTAGACCTGGTCGGCCATGCTCATGTCGACGCCGGCGGTGATGGCCAGCTTGGCCGCCTCGCGCTCGTCGCGCGCCACGCCGTGGCGCATCAGCTCGGTAATGGCGCCGTGGTCGGAGAAGGTCACGCCCTTGAAGCCCCACTGCTTGCGCAGCAGGTCCTGCAACAGCCAGGTGTTGGAAGTGGCCGGCTGGCCGTTGACGGTATTGAGCGCAATCATCACGCCGCCCGATCCGGCATCGATCGCCGCCTTGTAGGGCGGCAGGTAGTCGTTGTACATGCGCATGGGGCTCATGTCGACGATGTTGTAGTCGCGCCCGCCCTCCACCGCACCGTACAGCGCGAAGTGCTTGACCGAAGCCATGATCGCGTCGCGCTTGAGCACGCTGCCGGCCTTGGCGAAGTTCTCGCCGTTCTGGAAGCCCTGCACCATGCTGCGTGCGATCTGCGAGACCAGGTACGGGTCTTCGCCGAAGCCTTCGGAGGTGCGGCCCCAGCGCGGGTCGCGCGAGATATCGACCGTGGGCGCGAAGGTCACGTCCACGCCGTCGGCCGCGGCCTCGACGGCGGCCGTGCGCGCGGTGAGGCGAATGGCGTCCATGTCCCAGCTCGAGGCCAGGCCAAGGCCGATCGGGAACGAGGTGCGGTGCCCGTGCAACACGTCGTAGGCGAACAGGATCGGGATCCTCAGCCGGCTCTGGCCCACCGCGGCTTCCTGCAGCGGGCGCTGCTCCTTGTGGTTGATCGAGTTGAAGGTGCCGCCCACGCGGCCGGCCGCCACCTCCTGCGCCAACTGCGGCGCCGGCATCTCGGGGCCGATGCTGATCAGGCGCAGCTGGCCCACCTTCTCTTCCAGCGTCATCTGCCGCAGCAGGTCGGCCACGAAGGCAGGCTTGTTGTTCAGCAGCGCGGGCTTGGGCTGCGCGAAGGCCAGCGGGGCGGCCACGGCGGTGGTCGCGGCGACCAACACGGCAATGCGTTTCATCGGCAAGCGGATCCTCGGGTCGAAGAGCGAAGCCGGGCATCTTAAGGGGCTGCCCCATCTGCGCGACACGCATCGACCCCACGCACGCCCCGCTCCTACAGCCAGGCTGGCACGCGCGATGCTAAGCTTTGGAGCGCTGTCTGCGCCGGTCCCGCCATGCTGCGGGTCTGCACCGGTGTGCAGATGTTTCCATCCCACCGCTTCGACGACCTTCGCCACGGCCCATGATCGACAGGCTCGCCCACACCGCACGTTCCTCCCTCCTCATCGGCTGCATCAGCCTGCTCACGGCCTGCGCCGTGCCGACCACGCAGAGCGCACCGGCCGCGCCACCCGCGAGCGGCAAGGTGTTCTCGCTCGACGACGTGACGCAGCGCGCACGCGAGTTGGCCGCCCGCCCCTACGTGGCGCCCGCGAGCAACCTGCCGCCCTTTTTCGGCACCATGCAGTTCGCCGACTACATGCAGATCCAGCCGCGCTCCGACCGCTTCGAATGGCGAGACCTGCAGACCCCCTTCAGGCTGAACTTCTACCACCAGGGGATGCAGTTCAACTTCCCGGTGAAGATCAACGAGATCACCGATGCCGGCGTGCGCGAGATACGCTACGAGCCCGACCGCTTCGACTTCGGCAAGCTCAACTTCGACCGCGAGGCGACGCGCCAGCTCGGCTACGCGGGCTTTCGCGTGCTTTACCCGGTCAACCAGGCCGGCAAGTACGACGAGGTGATGAGTCTGCTGGGCGCGAGCTACTTCCGCGTGATCGGCAAGGGGCAGGTGTACGGCCTGTCGGGCCGCGGCCTGGCGATCGACACCACCTCGGTGGGCAAGGAGGAGTTCCCGAACTTCCGCGAGTACTGGATCCAGCGGCCAGGGCCGAACGACAAGCAGCTCGTGATCTACGCCCTGCTCGACTCGCCCAGCGCCACCGGCGCCTACCAGTTCATCCTGCAGCCCGGCAGCGACGCCGTGCTGGACGTGCAGGCCAACATCGTGATGCGCCAGGACGTGGCCACGCTGGGCATCGCGCCGCTGACCAGCATGTTCCTGTACGGGCCCAACCAGCGCTGGCCCGAGTTCCTGCGCAACTTCCGCCCGGCCATCCACGACTCCAACGGCCTGGCGATCCACGCCGGCAACGACGAGTGGATCTGGCGCCCGCTGAACAACCCCAAGGGCGCCGTCGCCGTGAGCAGTTTCCAGGTCGACAACCCGCGCGGCTTCGGGCTGCTGCAGCGC
Source organism: Xylophilus ampelinus (assembly GCF_901875635.1). GTDB lineage: Bacteria > Pseudomonadota > Gammaproteobacteria > Burkholderiales > Burkholderiaceae_C > Xenophilus. The sequence continues at coordinate 44,198 of NZ_CABFMN010000106.1, forward strand.
GGCCATGCCTTCCAGGACTTCCAGGACCTGAAGGACCGCTACGACCTGCGGCCCAGCGCCTGGATCGAGCCGCAGGGCAACTGGGGCAGGGGCAAGGTCACGCTGATGGAGATCCCGACGGCCGACGAGACCAACGACAACATCGTCGCCTTCTGGAATCCCGACACCCCGGCGCGCAAGGGCCAGACCATGCAGTTCGCCTACCGGATGCACTGGACCATGGACGAGCCGGCCCTGCACGCGCAGAACAACGCCTGGGTCCGCCAGACCTTTCAGACCGAAGGCGAGCGCTACCAGCCCAACCTGATCCGCCAGAGCGACGGCACGACGGCGCTGATGGTCGATTTCGTCGGCCCGGCGGTGGCCAACCTGCCGGCCGGCACCGCGCTGGAGACGCAGCTCAGCGGCAACGCCAATGCCGAGATCCTCGAGAGCAACCTGCTGCGCAACGACGCGATCAAGGGCTGGCGCCTGTCGTTGCGCGTGAAGGTGAAGGACCCGGCACAGGTCACCGAGCTGCGTGCGGCGCTGACGCAGGGCGGCAAGGCGCTGAGCGAAACCTGGAGCTTCCAGATCCCGCCGGTGCCAGCCCCACCGCCGCCCTCACCGGCGCCGCAACCCGCCGCTTCCGCGCCGCAACCGGCGGCTTCCAAATAAAAAGGGGCGGAAACGCCCGCCCCTCCTGCGCTGCCAGCTATCGAAAAGATAGCCGGCTTGTTGATCGAATCACTGGATCAGCGTCACGCCGGTCTTCGACTGCAGCTCGTCGAAGCTCACGCCGTCGGCCAGTTCCACCACCATGAGGCCTTGCGGCGTCACGTCGAGCACCGCCAGGTCGGTGATGATGCGGTCCACCACGCCCACGCCCGTCAGCGGCAGCGTGCAGGCCGGCAGGATCTTCATGTCGGTGGTGCCGTCCTTCTTCTTGGCGACGTGCTCCATGAGCACGATCACGCGCTTGACGCCGGCCACCAGGTCCATCGCGCCCCCCATGCCCTTGACCATCTTGCCCGGGATCATCCAGTTGGCCAAGTCGCCCTTCTCGCTCACTTGCATGGCGCCGAGGATCGACAGGTTGATCTTGCCGCCGCGGATCATCGCGAAGCTCTGGTCGCTGCCGAAGATCGCACTGCCCGGCAGCGTGGTCACGGTCTGCTTGCCGGCGTTGATCAGGTCGGCATCGACCTGGTCCTCGGTCGGGAAGGGGCCGATGCCGAGCATGCCGTTCTCGCTTTGCAGCCACACCTCCTTGGAGCCGGTGTGGTTGGCCACCAGCGTCGGGATGCCGATGCCGAGGTTCACATAGAAGCCGTCTTCCAGCTCCTGCGCCGCGCGTGCGGCCATCTGGTCTTGGGTCCAGGGCATCTCAAACTCCTTTGTTCTTGACGGTGGCGGGCACTTCGGCCCCAGCGGCGGCCTGGGCGATCACGGCCTGGGCCTCAACCTTGGCAGCCGCCGCATCCACAGGCGCGGCAGCGCTCACGGTGCGCTTCTCGATGCGCTTCTCGGGATTCGAGTTGAGCACGATGCGGTGCACGTAGATGCCCGGCAGGTGGATGTCGTCCGGCGCCAGTTCGCCCACCTCGACGATCTTCTCGACCTCGACGATGCAGACCTTGCCCGCCGTCGCCGCGGCGGGGTTGAAGTTGCGTGCCGTGAGGTTGAAGCGCAGGTTGCCCGACTTGTCGGCCACCGCCGCCTTGACCAGCGCGACGTCGGGCACCAGGGCGCGTTCCATCACGTAGGTCTCGCCGTCGAACTCGCGCAGTTCCTTGCCCTCGGCGACCTGCGTGCCTACGCCGGTCTTGGTGAAGAAGGCCGGGATGCCGGCGCCGCCGGCGCGCAGCTTCTCGGCCAGCGTGCCCTGCGGGGTGAATTCCAGTTCCAGTTCGCCGGCCAGGTACTGGCGCTCGAACTCCTTGTTCTCGCCCACGTAGCTGGCGATCATCTTCTTGATCTGCCGCGTCTCCAGCAGCTTGCCCAGGCCGAAGCCGTCGACGCCCGCATTGTTGGAAATGCAGGTGATGTTCTTCACGCCGCTCTCTTTCAGCGCTTCGATCAGCGCTTCGGGAATGCCGCACAGGCCGAAGCCGCCCACGGCCAGCATCTGGTTGTCGGCCACCACGCCGGCCAGCGCCGACTTGGCGTCGGGATAGATCTTGTTCGCCATGCTTCCTCGCTTGTGGAACAGTGAAAAGAAAAAAGGGGACGATGGGGTGCGAAAACGACGTGAACGATACTACGTACAGACATACGTAGTATTACGTCATGGAGACCCCCGAGCATCGCCGCGGCGCACGCCGTGCGCAAGCCATTTCCCCTGCTGCCGCGACGCCCGCGCAGGCGATCGACTACCGCCTGGCCTTCGAACACGCGCCCGTGGGCATGGTGCTCTCGCGCCAGCGCATCATGGTCGACTGCAATGCGCGCCTGTGCGAGATGTTCGGCGCCACGCGCGACCAACTCGTGGGCCACTCCTTCGCCCTGCTCTACCCGAGCCTGGCGGAGTACGAGCGCATCGGGCAGCGCATGCTTCCCATCCTCAACGCCAGCGGGCGCTATGCCGACCACCGCATGATGCGGCGCGTGGGCGGCCTGCACGGCGCGCTGGCCGGCGAGACCTTCTGGTGCCACGTGACCGGCCGCGCCCTGAATCGCGAGGCGCCGCACGAGGCGGGCATCTGGACCTTCGAGGATCTGGGCGCGCGACGCAGCACCGGCACCAAGGCGCACCTCACGCCGCGCGAGCGCGAGGTGGCGGCGCAGCTCATGCAGGGGCTCACCAGCAAGGAGATCGGCAAGCAGTTGGGCATCAGCCACCGCACCGTCGAGTTGCACCGTGCGCGGCTGATGCGCAAGTACGCATCGGCAACGACGGCGGAACTGGTGCAGAAGTTGATGGCGGGATAGGGCCCCGGACGCGCCGCGAGCCGTTCTCGCAACCCGCGGATCCCGGGCGACAGGTCGCCGCTCAGGCGTGAGCGGGCGAGCGCTCGCCGGCGAACTCCTCGGCGGTCGCCGAGTGCGAAAGCGTGTACATGCCGCTGACGGCGCCATCGGCGGCACCCGCATGGCGCAAGCCCCCCTCCGACAGGTCGGTGTGGAGCAGGTGCTCGAGCACCTCGCCCGTGTAGCCGAGAACGACCAGGACCCGGTCCGCGAAACGGTCGGCGGAATTGCGGATGCGTTGCTCGGTGGTTTCCGCCATGGCCGGCGTCTGGTGCCGCAGCAGATGCGCGCCCACGAGCCCCGGCCGTTGCGCGAGCCCCTCGCACAGTGTGCGAAGCGATGCGAGCAGGTCATCGTCCCTGCCTGGCTGCGGCGAGAGCCGCAGCGTCAACGCGTGCCGGGCGACCGCGCTACCCGCCGAGGCCAGCACGTGGCACTGGCTGCGCACCATGTTCCTGTGGTGCGGCATCATCTTCGTCGACCAGGGGGTCGGGCTGTTCAGGTGGCTCACATAGGCCTGCGACGACAGGACCGCGTGGGAGGCGAGGTCGTACATGACGAAGACAGCCTCGCCGCCGCTGGCGCTGGTCCAGCGCGAAGCCCGGTGGAATCCCGGCACGCCCAGTCGTTCCGGGAAGTGTTCGTGCGAATGCCAGTCCTCGAACTCGGCCTTCATGTCCGGCGCCATGTCCCACCACATGGCCAGCGCTGCGGTTCCGCGAAGCGGCATCTTGTCAACCCTCGTTCGAAACGGAGCGCCTCAGGCGGCGTCGAGCGCCAGCGACATCTGGGAGACGCACTCTTCGACGTGCGTGACCAGGGTCCGCTGCGCCAGTTCCCAATCGCGCGCGATGGCGCTTTCCAGCAGCGCCCGGTGCTCCGAGGCCGCCAGCTCGCCTCTGAAGACGGCCGCGATCATCTGGTAGCGCAGGTACTTGTCGCAGATCGAGTTGTAGGTCTCCAGCAGCAACTCGGAGCCGCAGGCGGAGATCAGGGCGACGTGGAAGGCCCAGTCGTACTGGCGCCAGATCTCGGCGGGATAGGGAGCGTTGGCGGCCATCTTCCTTTCCAGCGTGGCGAGCTTGTGGTGGGCCGCGACCACGCGGCCTTCCCATTCCAGGTCGCCGCGCTGGAACGACTCCTTGATCCCATGGCCTTCCAGCAGCAGCCGCATCGAGGCCACCTCGCGCAGGTTGGCTGAAGACACCTCGCTGACCTGGAAGCCGCGCGAGCCTTCGGCCACGAGCAGCCCCTCGGTGGCCAGCCGGTTGAACAACTCGCGCAGCGTGCTGACGCTGGTGCCGTAGGCCTCCTTCATGCGCTCGAGCGGCAGCCGACGGCCCGGCGACAGCCGTCCCAACACGATGTCCGACCGGATTCGACGGTAGGCCACCTCCCCTGCGGTCGCCGAATCCAGGGGCGCCTGGGAAATGTCGGGCACGGAAGGCTCAGGGATCACACCGGGTTTCATGGCTACTTTCTACGACAAAACTTCGAGAATTGACTAAGAGAATACCCCGATACTCATATTCATTGCGCATCATCAGATGATTTCATAACATTCAGATGCCGATCGAGTTGTCGATCGTCAGGGCCGGACGCATCGGCACCCACAAAGGAGACCTTCATGGCATCGAAACTCTTCAAGCTCGCCGGAACGCTGGCGCTGGTCGCGGCTGCGGCCGTCGCACACGCGCAGGACATTCAGCAGCGCACCATCCGCATCGGGCACCTGAACAACACGGACCACCCCACGAGCTGGGGCGTCAAGAAATTCGCAGAGATCGTGGCGGCCAAGAGCGGCGGGAAGATCACGGTCAAGGAGTTCGCGAGCAGCCAGCTCGGCAACGAGTTGCAGCAGCAATCCGCCCTGCAGGGCGGCGTGCAGGAGATGCTGGTCGCCTCCACCACCTCGCTGACCGGCGTGGTCAAGGAGTTCGGGCTCTTCGACTTCCCCTTCCTCTTCAGCAATGGCCAGCAGGCCGACGCCATGGTCGACGGCCCGCTGGGCAAGATGCTCAGCGGCAAGCTGGCCGACAAGGGCATCGTGGTGCTCGGGTTCTTCGACCTGGGCTTTCGCAACGTCACCAACAGCAAGCGCCCCATCACCAAGGGCGAGGACCTGGACGGACTGAAGCTGCGCGTCATTCCCAATCCGGTGTTCCTGGACACCTTCAAGACCTTCAAGGCCAACCCGCTGCCGATGCCCTTCGCCGAGCTGTACAACGCGCTCGAGAGCAAGGCGGTCGATGGCCAGGAGAACCCGTACTCGGTGATCCTGTCGAGCAAGTTCTACGAGGTGCAGAAGTACGTCAGCGGCACCAACCACGTGTACGCCACCAACCCCGTTCAGGTCAGCAAGCGCTTCTGGGACAAGCTGTCGGCAACCGAACAGAAGCTGCTGCAGGAAGCCGCCATCGAAGCGCAGAACTACCAGCGCGCCGCAAGCCGCGACGCCGCCGGCAAGGCGCTGGTCGAGCTCCAGGCCAAGGGCATGACCTACAACGCCGTCGCCCCTGCGGAGGTGGCTCGCATGCGTGCGGAAGCCAAGCCCATCTACGACAAGTTCTCGGCGTCGTACGACCCGGCCGTGATGAGCCTGTTCAAGACCGAGCTGGAACGCGTTTCCAAGCTCTGATCGAACGCTGAAGGAGCCCGGGCGCCGCCCGGGTCCACGCCCGCGCGTCGGGCCGAGGAACAGGCATGGTAAAGCTAATCAACGGGTTCTGTCGCGCCGTCACAGTGCTGATGGCAGTGGCACTCATGGTCATGGTCGCGCTCGTGTTCGGCAACGTGGTGCTGCGCTATGTCTTCAATTCGTCGATCACGCAGTCCGAAGAGATCTCGCGCTGGCTCTTCGTGTGGATCACGTTCATGGGCTGCGTGGTCGCGCTGCGCGAGCACACCCACCTCGGCACCGACGCCCTGGTGTCGCGGCTGCCGCCCCTGGGCAAGAAGATCTGCCTGGTGCTCGGCCACCTGACCATGCTTTACGTGTGCTACCTGGTCTTCAAGGGCGCGTGGGAACAGACGCGCATCAACATGGACGTGCTGGCCCCTTCGACGCAGTTGCCCATGGCCGTGCTGCATTCGGCCGGCGTGGCCTTCGCAGCATGCGCGGGCGTCGTCCTGCTGCTGGACCTTTGGCTGCTCTTCACGGGCCACATGGGCGACGCGGACCTCGTCACGGTGCAGGAATCCGAAGACCTGGCTGCCCTGAACCTACCGGGCAGCGTAGCTGCAGACACCGCGAAGAAGCACTGACACGGGCGATCCACCATGACTCTCATCATCTTCGTCGGATCGCTGCTGCTGGCCATGGCGATCGGCATCCCCATCTCGTTCGCGCTGCTGGTCAGCGGCGTCGCCCTGATGTGGCACCTGGACATGTTCGAGGCGCAGATCCTCGCGCAGAACCTGCTGGGCGGAGCGGACAACTACCCGCTGCTGGCCGTGCCCTTCTTCCTGCTGGCAGGCGAGATCATGAACGAGGGCGGCCTGTCCAGGCGCATCGTCGATTTCGCGATGGCGCTCGTCGGGCACATCCGCGGCGGGCTGGGCTACGTCACCATCGTCGCCTCGATCATGCTGTCGGCCCTTTCGGGCAGCGCGGTGGCCGACGCCGCCGCGCTCACCACCATGCTGCTGCCGATGATGGTGGCCGCCGGCCATGCACCGCACCGCGCCGCCGGCCTGATCGCCGCGTCCGGCGTCATCGCGCCGGTGCTTCCGCCCTCGATCGGTCTGGTGATCTTCGGCGTGACGGCGAACGTGTCGATCTCGAAGCTCTTCATGGCCGGCATCGCGCCCGGCCTGCTGATGGGATTGGCGCTGTGGGTCACCTGGGCCTACGTGGCCCGCAACGAAGGCGCGGTGCCTCCGCCTCGCAAGCCCCTGAAGGAGCTTCTGGTGACCTTGCGGCGCTGCAGCTGGGCGTTGATGCTGCCGGTGATCATCCTGGTCGGCCTGCGGATGGGCGTGTTCACGCCGACCGAAGCGGGTGTGGTGGCGGCCGTGTACGCGTTGTTCGTCTCCACGGTCATCTACCGCGGCCTGAAGCTGTCGCAGCTGTACGGGATCTTCGTGAAGGCGGCCAAGACCACCGCAGTGGTGATGTTCCTCGTCGCCGCGGCCATGGTCTCGGCCTGGCTCATCACCGTGGCGGACCTGCCCGGCAAGGTGGTCGGCATGCTCGAGCCCTTCCTGGGCAGCCCCATCCTGCTGATGATCGCGATCATGGTGCTGGTCATGGTCGTCGGCACGGCGATGGACATGACGCCCACCATCCTCATCCTGACCCCGGTGCTGATGCCCGTCATCGTCGCGGCCAAGATCGACCCGGTCTACTTCGGCGTGCTGTTCATCATGAACAACGCGATCGGGCTGGTGACCCCGCCGGTGGGCGTGGTGCTCAACGTGGTGGCCGGCGTCGGCCGAATGTCGATGGACACGGTCACCAAGGGCGTGATGCCTTTCATGATCGCGCAGTTCCTGATCATGTTCCTGATGGTCCTGTTCCCGTGGCTGGTCACCGGGCCCGCGAAGCTCTTCCACGGCGGGCCGTGATCAGCGCGTCCTGGCTGTGACACCCATCCCCACGACGAAGGCAAGCATGTCGAACATCCTGATCCTGAACGGCCCGAACCTCAACCTTCTTGGGGTGCGTGAGCCGCACATCTACGGCCATACGACGCTGGCCCAGCTCGAGGCGCAGTGCCATGAAGCGGGCCAGCGCCTGGGCCTTGCGGTGGACTTCAGGCAGTCCAACTCCGAAGGCCAGTTGGTGGACTGGATCCACGAGGCCCGCACGACGATGGCGGGCATCGTCATCAACCCCGCCGCCTACTCTTTCACGTCGATAGCCATCCTCGACGCATTGAAGGCCTCGCAATTGCCTATCGTCGAGGTCCACATCTCCAACATCCATCGGCGGGAGGAGATGTACCACAAGAGCTACGTGTCGCTGGCCGCGACGGGCGTCATCTGCGGGCTGGGCCCCGTCGGGTACGAAGCCGCCCTGCTGTTCCTGGCGAAGCATCTGGCGAAGTAGCCCCGTTTGTCCGCACGGCGCGCGGTCTTGCGCGCAAGGCCGCGGGGCCGCTCACGCCCCGAAGGCGCCGTCGATGGTGTGCATCGCGCCGGTCACGAAGCCGGCTTCGGGCCCCGCCAGCCAGGCCACCATGCCCGCCACCTCTTCCGGCCGCCCGTGGCGCTTGATCGCCATGAAGCTGTGCATCAGATCGCGCATCGGGCCGTCTTCCGGGTTCGCGTCGGTGTCGACGGGGCCGGGCTGCACGATGTTGATCGTGATGCCGCGCGGGCCGAAGTCGCGTGCCAGGCCCCGCGCCATCCCCTGCAGCGCCGACTTGCTGAGCGCGTAAGACGCCATGCCCGGCACGGGCATGCGGTCGCCGTTCACCGAGCCGATCACGATGATCCGGCCGCCCGGCGGCATCTTGCGCGCCGCCTCGACCGAGGCGTGGTACGGCGACTGCACGTTGATGCGGAACAGGCGGTCGACCGCGTCCGGATCCTGCTCCAGCGCGTCGCCGAAGATCGCAATGCCCGCATTCACCACCAGCACGTCGAGCGGGCCGCTGTCGCGCACCCGCGCGATGACCGCGTCGCGGTCGGAACTGTCCGTCTGCACCGCGGTGCTGCCGGTCTCCGCGGCCAGCGCCCTGGCCGCATCGGGCGAACCCGAGTAGCTGAACGTGACCCGGGCGCCGTCGGCGACGAAGCGCCGGACAATGGCCGCGCCGATTCCCCGGCTGCCGCCGAGCACCAGAACAGACTTTCCTTCGAACATGGGCATGGACACTCCTGATTAAATTTGTAGTGCATCGTACATAATTTAGCCTGTTCTCTGTCAAGAATTTTGTAGTGATGACTAAGGAAATTTCGCGCGGGCGTGGACGGCCACGCCTTTTCGATGCAGACGAGGCCGTGGCGACCGCCCAGCGCCTGTTCCATGCCAAGGGCTACGACGCCGTGAGCGTCGCCGACCTGACCCAGGCCCTGGGCATCAACCCGCCCAGCTTCTATTCGGCCTTCGGCAGCAAGGCGGCGCTGTATGCGCGCATCCTCGATCGTTATGCCCAGGATGGCGCGGTGCCGCTGGATCGGCTTCTGCGGCCGGACCTTCCCGTGGCCGAGTGCCTGGCCCGTGTGCTCGAAGAATCCGCACGGGCCTACGCCGCGGACACCTGCGCGACGGGCTGCCTGGTGCTCGAGGGAACCCGGTGCAACGACGAGCAGGCCCGCGCTGCGGCAGGCACCTTCCACGTGGCTGCGCAACGGCAGATCCGCGAGTTCATTGCGCAGCGTCACGCCGAGGATGCAGACCGCCTGGCCGACTTCGTCAGCACGACGATGGCGGGACTGTCGGCCAGCGCACGCCACGGGCAGTCGTTGGATCGACTCCTCGCCACCGCGCGGCTCGCAGGCGTTGCGTGCGCGCAGGCGATTCCTGCCGAGAAGCCCCGGAGCCAGCCTAAGAGCCGGCCGGCAGCGCCGCAGTTCAAGCCGCGCAGCGAAAAGTCAGGTTGATCCTGCACGCCCCCATGAAGGGATGCTCGCCCTCGACCAGCGGCATCACCCCATGGAAGCGCAGCCGCGCCGTCCCGCCCCACACCACGACGTCGCCATGCGACAAGGGCACGCGCCGCGTGCGGTCGCCGCGCTGCGCGCCGCCCCACAGGAACACCGCCGGCAGGCCGAGCGACACCGACACGATGGGCTGGCCCAGCTGGCGCTCGTCGCGGTCCTGGTGCAGGGTCAGGCGCGCGCCGGGCACGTAGCGGTTGATCAGGCACGCATCGGGCGCGAAGCCGTCGAAGCCGGCGCGCGAGGCGGCCGACACGGCCAGCGCGCGAAAACTCGCGGGCATCGCGGGCCACGGGCGGTCGCTCAGCGGATCGCACCCGGTGTAGCGGTAGCCACTGCGGTCGCTGACCCAGCCGAGCGCGCCGCAGTTGGTCATCGCCACCGACATGGTCTTGCCGCCGGGCGTGACGAGGTGGCGCAGGGGTGCCGCGGCGAGCACCGCTTCGAGGTCGCGCCGCAGCGCATGCACCTGCGGCAGGGCGAAGCCGCGCAGCACCGATGCGCCCGGCTCCAGCACCAGCGGTTCGGCGGCCAAGGGGTCGGCATCGGCATCGAAGAGATCGAAGGTGCTCACAGGTTCATTGCGCGTCGTGGAAGATCAGCCCCAGCGTGTGGCGCCGGCCGCTGCGCACGCGGCTCACGCCGTGGCGCAGGTTCACACGGTACACGCCGCGCGTGCCCTGCACCGGGCGATGGTGAACCGCGAACACCGCCGCATCGCCCTGGCGCAGCGGCAGCACCATGGGCCGCGACTGCATGCGCGGGCGCTGCTCGGTCATGACGAACTCGCCGCCCTCGAAATCGCGGCCGGGCTCGGACAGCACCACCACCACCTGCAGCGGGAACACGTGCTCGCCGTACAGATCCTGGTGCAGGCAGTTGAAGTCCCCCTCGCCGTAGCGCAGCAGCAGCGGCGTGGGGCGCTGCTGGCCTGCGGCGTGGCAGCGGGCCAGGAATTCCTCGTGCCCGGACGGAAATCGCGCCCGCAGCCCCATCGCCGCCTGCCAGCGGTTGGCGATGGGCGCCAGGTGCGGGTAGAAGGCTGCGCGCAGGGCTGCGATGGCCGGCGGCAGCGGGTACGCGAAGTACTGGTACTCGCCGCGGCCGAAGCCATGGCGGGCCATCACCACGCGACTGCGGAATCGCGCCGGCTGGTCGTACAGCGCGGCGGCCGCCTCGCACTCCGACGGCGTCAACAGGCCGGGCAGCACGGCCGCGCCTTCGGCGTCGAGGGCCGCGCCGGCCGCAGCCCAATCGAGCGCGCCGACGCGCGAGGCGCAGCGCAGGGCCGCCGCGTCGGACGGGTTCGCGCTCACGCGGCCGGGCCGGCAGGCAGCGGGGCACCCTCGCGCGCCAGCAGGCTGCGCTTGCGCTCCACGCCCCAGCGGTAGCCCGACAGGCTGCCGTCGCGGCGCACCACCCGATGGCAGGGAATGGCCACGGCCAGCGGGTTGGCGCCGCAGGCCTGCGCCACGGCACGCGTGGCGGCGGGCGCGCCGATGCGCTCGGCGATCTCGGCATAGCTGGCCGTCGTCCCCGGCGGGATGGCGCGCAGCGCCTGCCACACGCGCTGCTGGAAGGCGGTGCCGCGCACGTCCAGCGGCAGGTTGGCGCCCTGCCCCGGCACCTCGACCAGGCCGACCACCTGCGCGACAAGGCGCTCGAAGTCCGCATCGCCGCCGACCAGGCGCGCCCGCGGAAAGCGGTCCTGCAGCTCGCGCGCGAGCCGCTCGGGGTCGTCGCCCAGGCTGATGGCGCACACGCCGCGCCCGCTGCGCGCGACCAGGATCGCGCCCAGCGAGCATTCGCCGATGGCGAAGCGGATGTCGGTGTCGGCGCCGCCGGCCCGCCAGGCGGTGGGCGTCATGCCGAGCACCGCGCCCGCCTCCTCGTAGAAGCGGCTGGCCGTGCCATAGCCCGCGTCGTAGATGGCGTCGGTCACGCGGGCGCCGGGGTCATCGAGCGCGGCGCGCACACGCTGCGCGCGGTGCGCCGCGGCCCACGCCCGCGGTGTGAGCCCGGTGACGGCCTTGAAGGTGCGGTGCAGGTGCGACACGCTCAGCCCGGCGCGCTCGGCCAGCGCCTCGAGCGAGGGCGGCTCGTCGGCGACCTCGATGGCGCGGCACAGCTCGGCCACCAGCGCGGCCTGGCGCTGCGCCAGCGGCGGCGCGTCGGGCCGGCAGCGTTGGCAGGGGCGGAAGCCGGCCCGATCGGCCTCGGCCGGCGTGGCATGGAAGGCGACGTTCTCCGGGCGCGCCGGACGGGCACCGCAGGAGGGGCGGCAGTACACGCCGGTGGTCTTCACGGAATAGACGAAGCGGCCGTCGGCGGCGGCGTCGCGGGCCTGCACCGCGGCCCAGCGCGGGTCGGCAACGGTGGCGGCGGCGCGCAGGGCGCGTGCTTCGGTACGGGTGCTCATGTTCATGGGGTCCTTCCTTTCGGTGTCGGTGCGAAGGACTGTAGGAAGCATGCCCCGAAGCGGCACCCCGCGTCTTGCTTTCGAATTCGCCCGCGTCGGCACCGGATCGGAATGCTATGAAATCGATAGCTGTTCGCGCCCGCTGCACGGGCGCTGGAGGCCCAAAAGGCACTGAATCGACGGGATGCGGGCAGGCATCCGCATCGCGCGTGCGGCGACCATTGTTGACCGTCGGGAAACACTCTTCTGGCCTGCCGCGCCTTGGTCGGCCCGGTCCCCGCGTCCAGACTCGGCCGTTCGCTGTCCCGGCAGCCTGCCCTCGCCATCCCATCCCGACAGGAACCCCATGTCCGCCACCTGCCCCACCTGCGACGACGCCCTGCTGGCCCCGGCCGGCCAACCCGTCACCGCCGCCCCCAGCCCGGCGCCGGCCTCCGCCGCCGCAGCGTGGCCCGCCGTCGCCGCCGTCTCGGTCGGCACCTTCGTCATGGTGTCGACCGAGTTCATGCCCATCGGCCTGCTCACCGACATCGCACGCGGCCTGCAGGTCACGGACGGCGTGGCCGGCCTCATGGTCACCATGCCGGGCGTGCTGGCAGCTCTGGCGGCGCCGGGGCTGGGCGTGGCGGCCGGACGGCTCGACCGCCGCACGGTGATGGTCGCGCTCACCGCGCTGCTGCTGGTGTCCAACCTCATGGCCGCGCTCGCGCCCAACTTCGCGACCATGCTCGCGGCCCGCCTGCTGCTGGGCCTGTGCGTGGGCGGCTTCTGGACCTTCGCCCCCGGCGTGGCGACGCAGCTGGTGCCGCCCGAGGCGCAGGCGCGCGCCGTGTCGATGGTGCTGGCGGGCGTGTCGGTGAGCACCGTGTTCGGCGTGCCGGCCGGTTCGCTGCTGGGCAGCCTCGCGGGCTGGCGCTTCGCCTTCTTCGCCTCGGCCGCGCTCACCATCGTCGTGCTGATCGCGCAATGGCGGCTGCTGCCGGCGCTGCCGCCCTCGCGCCCCATCCGTGCGCGCGACCTGCTCATGCCGCTGACGCGCCGGCTCTCGCGCGCCGGGCTGATCGCGGTGGTGCTGATGGTGATGGGCCATTTCGCCGCCTACACCTACCTCAAGCCGCTGCTGCTGCAGGTCTTCGGCCTGTCGGCGACGCACGTGACGGCGCTGCTGCTGACCTATGGGGCGGCGGGCTTCTTCGGCAACTTCCTGGTCGGCACGATCGTGGCCCGCAGCGCGCGACTGGCCCTGGTGGCCACCACGGGCCTGCTGGCGGTGGCGCTGCTGATGTCGACGCTGGCCGGCGACGGGCTGGTGGCCGGCGCCCTGGTGGTGCTGGCCTGGGGCGTGGCCTTCGGCATGGTGCCGGGCGCCGCCACGGGCTGGATGCTCCACGCCTTGCCCGAGGCGCCCGAGGCCGGCCAGGCGATGCTGGTGACGGCCTTCCAGGTCGCCATCGCCAGCGGCGCCACGCTGGGCGGCCGGGTGGTCGACGGCAGCGGCATCACCAGCGCGATGCTGGTGAGCGCGGCGCTGGTGGCGGGCGCGATGCTCGCGGCGGCGACGCTGGGCCGCGGCGAGCGTCCTGCCCGAGGCGCCGTCAGCGCCCCTTGATCGCGATCAGCTCGACCTCGAAGTTCAGCGTGGCGTTGGGCGGGATCACACCGCCCGCGCCGCGCGCGCCGTAGGCGATGGCAGGTGGGCACACCAGCTTGGCCTTGCCGCCGACCTTCATCTTCTGCACGCCTTCGGTCCAGCAGGGGATCACGCGGTTGAGCGGGAACTCCGCCGGCTCGCCCCGCGAATAGGAGCTGTCGAACTCCTTGCCGCTGTCGGGGAAGGTGCCGCGGTAGTGCACGCGCACGGTGTCGGTGGCGGCCGGGCTGGGGCCGGTGCCCTCCTTCACGCTCTGGTAGACCAGGCCGCTGGGCAGCGTCTGCGCTGCGGCGGTGGCCTGGGCCTGGGCCTGCGCCAGGGAGGCCATGCACAGGGCGGCGAGCGCCGCGCAAAGGGAAAGTCGCACGGGAGAAGTCCTTCTTCGGATGGGAGTCGGCCATTATGGGCGGGCGAGCAGGCACCCTCCAATGCTATGAAATCAATAGCTGCCAGCGCCCGTCCCGCAGGCGCTGGGGCCCGATTTGGCCTGCAAACAGGAGACATCCCCCTGGCACCGGTCTTGCTCCGGATGACAAGTGCCCCACCCCGGGGCCATCATCACCCAGGGAGCCACCGCCCATGTCGAGCCTCACGCCCACGCCCCACACGCCCGCCCTCAAGAAGGTGCTCGGCCCGCTGCAGCTCTGGGGCATCGCCGTCGGGCTGGTGATCTCGGGCGAATACTTCGGCTGGAGCTACGGCTGGAACAGCGCCGGCACGCTGGGCTTCCTGGTCGCCACGGTCCTCGTGGCGGCGATGTACACCACCTTCATCTTCAGCTTCACCGAGCTGTCCACCGCCATCCCGCACGCCGGGGGCCCTTTCGCGTATGCGCGGCGCGCCTTCGGCCCGACGGGCGGCTTCATCGCCGGCTTCGCGACCTTGATCGAGTTCGTGTTCGCGCCGCCGGCCATCGCGCTGGCCATCGGCGCCTACCTGAACGTGCAGTTCCCGGGCATCAACGCCAAGTACATCGCGCTGGGCGCCTACGTCGTCTTCATCGGCCTGAACTGGCTGGGCGTGGGCATCGCGGCCGCCTTCGAGCTCTTCGTCACCGTGCTGGCCATCGTGGAGCTGCTGGTCTTCATGGGCGTGGTGGCGCCGGGCTGGTCGTGGGGCAACTTCGTCGCGCACGGCTGGGCGGGCGGCGACGTGCTCAACGGCGCGGCACTCTCGGGCATCTTCGCCTCCATCCCCTTCGCGATCTGGTTCTTTTTGGCCATCGAGGGCGCGGCCATGGCGGCCGAGGAGGCGCGCGACCCGCACCGCACCATTCCCGTCGCCTACATCGCCGGCATCCTCACCCTGGTGCTGCTGGCCTTCGGCGTGATGCTGTTCGCCGGCGGCGTGGGCGACTGGCGCCAGCTCGCCAACATCAACGACCCCCTGCCGCAGGCCATGAAGGCCGTGGTCGGCGCCAGCAGCGGCTGGCTGCACATGCTGGTGTGGATCGGGCTGTTCGGCCTGGTGGCAAGCTTCCACGGGATCATCATGGGCTACTCGCGGCAGATCTTCGCGTTGGCGCGCGCCGGCTACCTGCCGCGGTATTTCGCGGCGCTGAGCCCGCGCTTCGACACGCCGCACCGCGCACTCATCGCCGGGGGCGTGATCGGCGTGGCGGCGATCTTCAGCGACGAATGGGTGCAGTTCGGCGGCCAGACGCTGACGGCCAACATCGTCACGATGGCGGTGCTCGGGGCCATCGTGATGTACCTGGTGTCGATGGCCTCGCTGTTTCGCCTGCGCCATGCCGAGCCCGCGCTGCCGCGGCCCTATCGCGCGCCCTTCTATCCGGTGTTCCCGGCCATCGCGCTGGGCCTGGGCCTGGTGTGCCTGGGCGCGATGGTCTGGTTCAACGGCATGCTGACCTTGCTCTTCGCCGTGCTGATGGCGCTGGCCTACGCGTATTTCCGAAGCACGGCCGCCCAGCGGGCCGCCGCCGCGCCCGACGATCTGCTGTCCACCCCCTCCTGAGCCAATGCGCTACCGCACCACCATCGACGGGCATGTCTTCGCGTTCGAGGACCTGAAGCAGGTCATGGCCTGCGCCAGCCCCGCGCGCTCCGGCGACTACCTGGCGGGCATCGGCGCTGCCACGGCGCGACAGCGCATGGCGGCGCGCCACGTGCTGGCCGAAACGCCGCTCGCGCAGTTCCTCACCGAGGCGCTGGTGCCCTACGAGAGCGACAACATCACGCGGCTCGTGATCGACACGCACGATGCGGCCGCGTTCGCGCCGGTGACGCACCTCACGGTGGGGGACTTCCGCAACTGGCTGCTGTCGGAGCGAGCCACGCCTGCGGTGCTGGGCGCGCTCGCGCCCGGCGTCACGCCGGAGATGGCCGCTGCCGTCTCCAAGCTCATGCGCAACCAGGACCTCATCGCGGTGGCGAAGAAGTGCCGTGTGGTCACGCGCTTTCGCGACACGCTGGGGCTGCCCGGCCACCTGGCGGTGCGGCTGCAGCCCAACCACCCGACCGACGACCTGCGCGGCATCGCCGCCTCGACCCTCGACGGCCTGCTGTACGGGGCCGGCGACGCGGTGATCGGCATCAACCCCGCCTCCGACAGCCTGCCCGTGCTGGACAAGCTGCTGCGCATGCTCGACGAGCTGATCGCGCGCTTCGAGATTCCCACCCAGAGCTGCGTGCTCACGCACGTCACCAACACGCTGCGGCTGGCGAACGAGGGTGCGCCCGTCGACCTGGTCTTCCAGTCCATCGGCGGGACCGAGAAGACGAACCGCTCCTTCGGCGTCACGCCCGAGCTGCTCGACGAGGCCCATGCCGCGGCGCAGGCCCTGCAGCGCGGCACCGTGGGCAACAACTGCATGTACTTCGAGACCGGCCAGGGCAGCGCCCTGTCGGCCGATGCGAACTTCGGCGTGGACCAGCAGACCTGCGAGGCCCGCGCCTATGGGCTGGCGCGCCGCTACCGGCCGTTCCTCGTGAACACCGTGGTCGGCTTCATCGGCCCCGAGTACCTGTTCGACGGCAAGCAGATCACCCGTGCCGGCCTGGAAGACCACTTCTGCGGCAAGCTGCTGGGCCTGCCCATGGGCTGCGACGTCTGCTACACCAACCACGCCGAGGCCGACCAGGACGACATGGACACGCTGCTGGTGCTGCTGGGCACCGCGGGGCTGAACTTCATCATGGGCGTGCCGGGCGCCGACGACGTGATGCTCAACTACCAGAGCACGTCCTTCCACGACGCGCTCTTCGTGCGCGAGACGCTCGGCCTGCAGCGCTCACCCGAGTTCGAGGCCTGGCTGCAGCGCATGCGCATCACCGGGGACGAAGGCCGCCTGCTGCCACCCGCGGCGAACCGTTTGCTGGCCGACATGCGCGGCCTGTCGGCCCTGTCTGCACCATGAGCGATGCCGACCCGCCCCTGGTGACGCCCAACCCCTGGCAGGACTGGCGACAGGCCACGCCCGCGCGGCTGGCGCTCGGCCGCGCCGGTGCCGGCATGCCCACCGACGAGACCCTGCGCTTCGGCTGGGCGCATGCGCTGGCGCGCGATGCGATCCACGCGGCGCTCGACGTCGATGCCCTGGCGGCGCAGTTCGCCGAGGACGGCTGGACCGTCGCGCGAGCCCGCAGCCGGGCTGCCGACCGCGTGACCTACCTGCGCCGCCCCGACCTCGGCCGCCAGCTCGACCCGCGGGACGCCGAAGCCCTGCGCGCCGTGCCGCGCGACGCTGCCTGCGATCTCGCCGTGGTGGTGGGCGACGGGCTGTCCTCGCTGGCCGTCGAGCGGCAGGCTCGGCCGTTGCTGCAGGCGCTGAGGCCCCTGTTGCCCGCGAGCCTGGTGCTGGCGCCGCTCGTGATCGCCACGCAGGCCCGCGTGGCGCTGGCCGACGAGGTGGGCGAGCTCTTCGGTGCGCGCCTGGCGGTGATCCTCATCGGCGAGCGGCCGGGCCTGAGCTCGCCCGACAGCCTGGGCATCTACCTCACGCACGCACCCCGGCGGGGCCGGAACGATGCCGAGCGCAACTGCATCTCGAACGTGCGGCCCGAGGGCCTGGCGCCCGCGCTCGCCGCTGCCAAGCTGGCCTGGCTGGTGCGAGAGGCCTTGCGGCGTGGGCTGACCGGGGTGGACCTCAAGGACGAGAGCGATCGGGCCGTGCTCGATGGCAGCACCGGCACGTCACCGCGTATCAGTACTTGATCTGCACACCGGCCTTCACGCCGTGCCTGTCCTTGCCGTCGGACTCGGCGCCGGCCGAAAAGGACACATCGCCGCCCGTGCTGCCGCCGACCGAATAGGTCGGTCGCGTGGTGGAGGTGTCCATGCCGCCGTAGAGGCCGCTGCCGTCCTTGCGCTGGACGCCGACGGTGGCGCCGTGCGCCTCCATCGAGGTTTCGGTGGGCGTGACCTTCGGCGCGACGTAGACGGATCCCTTCTCGTCGGAGTCGATCGGGAGCTTGGGCTCGTCGGCGTGGGCGAACACCGGCGCCAGAAAGAGCGCCAGCATGGCGAGGGTGAACGAAGGGGATGGGGAAGCGGACATGAGGATGGTGCCGGCAGGCTCGCGCCCGCGCAGCCGTGCATCGATGCGCTCGACTGTTGCAGAGTGTGCGCGGCCCGGCTGTCGGACGGCATCCTGTCCGGCCGGCGATGCCATGGGCGCGGGGTCTGCCTATGATGGGCCGATCGATCGATTCCAGGAGACACACCCATGGCCGCCCGTTACCCGCTCGCCGAACTCAAGGACCTGCCCGAGGACATCCGCACCAAGGTGCTGGAGGTCCAGGAAAAAGCCGGCTTCGTGCCCAACGTGTTCCTCGCCCTGGCGCGCCGTCCGGCGGAGTGGCGTGCCTTCTTCGCGTATCACGATGCGCTGATGGAGCCCGAAAGCGTCGGCCGCACGAGCTCGCTCAGCAAGGGCGACCGCGAGATGATCGTGACCACCACCAGCGCGGCCAATCAGTGCCTGTACTGCGTGGTGGCGCATGGCGCGCTGCTGCGCATCTACGAGAAGAAGCCGCTGGTGGCCGACCAGGTGGCGGTGAACTGGCGCAAGGCCGACATCACGCCCCGCCAGCACGCGATGCTCGCTTTCGCGATGAAGGTGTGCGAGCGCTCGCAGGAGGTCGACGACGCCGACTTCGAGGCCCTGCACGCCCACGGCTTCGACGACGAGGACATCTGGGACATCGCCGCCATCACCGCCTTCTTCGGCCTGTCCAACCGGCTGGCCAGCTTCAGCGGGATGCAGCCCAACCCCGAGTTCTTCCTCATGGGCCGCGTGCCGCGCGAAAAGAAGTGATCGCCTTCAGTCGATTGCTATCTTTTCGATAGCTGCTCCCGCAGGCGCAGCGGGCGCCGCGGGCCGATTTGGCTTGAAAAATCTCAGCCCACCGCCGCCGTGCGGCAGCGCGCGAAGGCATCCAGCGCCGGCTGGTAGGTCGGCGTTTTCACGTCCATCAGGCCAAGCACCGTCGGGTACAGGTTGTCGTGCGTCAGCTCGGCGTCCTTGCCGCTGCGCAGGCACGCATCGGTGATGCCCTCGCGCCGGCCAAGGCCGCCGTCGAGCCAGGCCACGAAGGGCACGTGCTTCTGCACCTCCGGCGCCAGGTTGTAGGGCATGCCGTGCAGGTACAGCCCGTACTCGCCCAGCGATTCGCCGTGGTCGCTCATGTAGACCAGGCCGGTCTGGTAACGGTCGGACTGCGACTTCAGCCAGTCGATGGTGCCGGCCAGGAAATGGTCGGTGTAGGCGATGGTGTTGTCGAAGGCGTTCATCAGTTCGGCATGGCTGCACTCCGACAGGGTGTTGGTGCGGCACTCGGGCTGGAAGCGCTTGAGCGCATCGCTCGAACGCTTGTAGTAGGCCGGGCCGTGGCTGCCGAGCTGGTGCATGACCAGCACCACGCCCTTGGCGGTGCGCTCGGGCGGCAATGCGGCGATGCGCTCGTCCAGGCCCTTGAGCATGACCTCGTCCAGGCACTCGTCGCCGCTGCACAGCGACGGGTAGGCCGCCTGCTGCTTCGCATCGTTGGCCTGCACGTTGGGCACGCGCACGCACACGCCCTTGCAGCCGGCCTGGTTGTCGATCCACAGCACGGCCAGGCCCGAGGCCTGCAGCACGTCCAGCAGGTTCTCGTAGTCGTTCTTGCGCGATTCGTAGCCCTGCTTGCCCAGGTGCGAGAACATGCACGGCACCGAGGCCAGCGTGTTGGTGCCGCACGAATGCACGTTGCCGAAGCTCACCACCTGGCGCGCGGCCAGCTCGGGATTGGTGTCGCGCGCATAGCCGTTGAGCGAGAAGTGGTCGGCGCGGGCCGTTTCGCCAACGACCACCACGAGCATCGGCGGCTTGGCCTGGCCGGCGTAGCTCGTGCCCAGGGCCGTGCCGGCGGTGATGGGCACCAGCTTGTGGCTGCGCTGGAACATCGGCCGCGCCAATGCGGCCCCGACCGAATACACGCTGGCCAGCGGGTTCATCATGTAGCGCACGTGCGGCTCGTTGCGCATCAGCGGGGCGAGGGTGCGCGACATCGCCATGCCGCCCGCCACCACGGCTGCGATGGCGGCCACGAAGAGCACGGCGTTGCGCCACAGCCGCGACCACCAGCGCTCGGCCACGACCGGCACGCGCCACAGCCACACCACCGCGGGCAGGGACACGATCAGCACGCTGCCGAGCATCGACAGGCTCATCAGGTCGCGCGCCTCGGCCGGGTCGGTCTGCATGACGTTGGCCGCCATCGACGGGTCCATGACCATGCGGTAGGCGAACATGTAGTACTGGACCAGGGCGGCCACCACCACGAGCGCCATCCACAGCGGCTTCATCCAGCGCGACCAGGCCGTGAGCGCGAGCAGCGCCACGGTGCCGGCCAGCAGCAGCCAGGCCATCCCGACGATGGAGACCAGGTACACGCTGGGCGCGCGCCCGATGCGCGCCAGGTCGAACCACAGCGGCCAGTTGGCGGCGAGCAGCAGGTACAGCGACAGGGCGAGCACGATGGCGCGGATCGAGCGCGGGCGCGTCATCCAGGCATCGATGGAAGCGAAGACGGGGCGAAGATTCGGGGCGAAGGCAGCTGGGTCGACGCGCGATGGCGGCAGGTGCACGGGAGGCAAGGCAGACATCCGACAAGCGTAGGCAGAGGCACTGAAACCTCCCTGAATGCCTGCGTCAGGATTCGTTCAGGCTGACACGCGAGCACGCGCCACCGCTTCGGCGCGCGCCGTACGCCGGGTGTTCCAGGCCTGCGCCAGGGCGTCGACGGCACCGCCGACCACCCAGCAGATCCAGGCCGTCCAGAGTGTGTGGCTCAGGTAGTGCGCACCGCGCATCTGCTGGCCTAGGCCGAAGACCGCCCCCGCCAGCAGCGTGATCGCAAGGCACACGGTGGCCGTGCGTGGCGCGTGGCGCCGCAGCACGAACCAACTGCCCAGGAAGGCGAAGGCCGCCGAGGCATGGCCGGCCGGGAAGCAACCGCCCGGCCCGCCGTCGCGCACGCTCCAGTCCCAGTGCGACACGTAGGCCGCGACACCGCCGAAGGCCTGGACGTCCCAGGGGCAGCTGGTGTGGTTGGCATGCTTGAGCAAGGTGATGGCCCCCACCGAGGCCAGCGTGGAGAGCACGAGTTGCCAGCGCTCGCCGCGCGAGAGGCGGCGCAGCACGCCCACCGGCCACCACACAGCCAGCAGCAGGGCGATGACGAGCACCCAGCTGAGGTTCTTGCCGCCCTCGTGGACGACGGCCGTGAGCCACCAGTTCTGGCGCAGCGGAAAGCCGAAGGGCGTGCCGAAGAGACCGGCCGCCCAGAGGTCGCCGCCAGTCGCGTCCCACGCCAGCAGCAGCACCAGGGCGACGAGCGTGACGGGCAGGAAGGGAAGGACGAGGGAATGGCGAGAGCGCATCGAAAACAGGAAGAGCGCGCGACGGGCGCCGCCGCCGAGGCGCAAGCCGGCCTCGACGGCGCACGATAGGTGCCGGCCATGAACCCAGCCTGAAAAGCCGCCGCACCGACGTAGACTCGCGCCCACCCCCTGCCGCCAAGGACCCCACCGTGCGCATCCTTCTCGTCGAAGACGACACCACGCTGTCCGACGCCGTGTGCAGCTACCTGCGCGCCAAGGCCTTCGTGGTCGACGCGGTGCCCAGCCTGGCACTGGCCCGCGCCTCGCTGCTGTCGGCGCAATACGCTGCCATCCTGCTCGACCTGCACCTGGGCGACGGCGACGGCCTGCAGCTGCTGCCCGATATCCGCGCGCTGCGCGAACGGCCCATCGTCATCGTGCTCACCGCGCGCGACCAGGTGACCGACCGCATCCGCGGCCTGGACGCGGGCGCCGACGACTACCTCATCAAGCCCTACGACCCGGCCGAGTTGCTGGCGCGGCTGCGCGCGGTGGAGCGCAGGCGCAGCACCAGCCAGTCGGCCGTGGTCAAGCTCGGCGCACTGGAGATCGACCTCAGCAACGACCTGGTGCGCAAGCGTGGCGCGTCGGTGCCCCTGACGCAGAAGGAATGGGCGCTGCTGCGCGTGATGGCGACACGGCCCGAGCGCATCCACACCCGCGAGGCGCTGCAGGACGCGCTCTACGGCTACGACGACGACACCGACAGCAACACGCTGGAGGTCTTCATCAGCCGCCTGCGCCGCAAGCTCGGCCGCGCCCACATCCAGACCCTGCGCGGGCTGGGCTACCGGCTCGCCTTCTCGGAAGTAGACGAAGAATGAGTTGCGCCCTGCCCGTCCGCGGAGCCTTGCGCTGATGGGCCTGCTGTCGCATGCGCGTGCGCTGCCGGCCGCGGTCGATTCGCT
Organism: Xylophilus ampelinus; assembly: GCF_901875635.1. GTDB lineage: Bacteria > Pseudomonadota > Gammaproteobacteria > Burkholderiales > Burkholderiaceae_C > Xenophilus. The sequence goes on from NZ_CABFMN010000106.1 coordinate 66,612, forward strand.
GGCCGGGCGGCTGGCGCGCACCCTGATCCTGTCGGTCGGTGGCGTCTGGCTGGCCTGCGTGCTGGGCGTGGTCTGGTACATCGACCGCGAGATCAACTACAACTTCGACAACGAACTGGTGGAGGTGGCGCACCGCATGTTCGACATCGCGATCGAGCAGTACGACGCCATGTCCAAGGGGCAGGAGCCGGCGCAACCGCTGATCGCGCCGCCGCCGCTGTTCATCGAGGACGAGGTGATCTACCAGATCGTCAATGGCGGCACACGCGTGCTGCAGCGCTCCTCGAACGCGCGCCCCGACATCTTCGACGTGCCGCTGGCCCCGGGTTTCGCCAACAACCGGCCCGACTGGCGGATCTACACCGTGCGCCATCCCACGCGCGACCTGTACATGCAGGTGGCCGACCCGATCGAGGAACGCCGCCACGCGGTGAACCGCACGCTGCTCGGCCTGATCGTGGCCATGGGCGCGGTGCTGCCGCTCCTGGCGCTGGTGCTGCGGCAGATCGCCCGGCGTGAGCTGCGCGTGCTGCAGCGCCTGGCCGGGGAGATCAGCGTGCGCAGCAGCGCCGACCTGCGGCCCATCGCCCTGCCCGGCCTGCCGCACGAGCTGCGCTCGGTGGCCGACGATGTCAACCGCCTGCTCGGGCGCCTGTCGCATGCACTCGATGTGGAGCGCGCGCTGGCCGCCAACGCCGCGCACGAGCTGCGCACGCCGCTGGCTGCCGCGCGGCTGCGGCTGCAGACTGCGCTGGAACACGATCTGGCGCGCAGCGACGTCGAAGCCGCGCTGCATGCGCTGCAGACGCTGAGCCACCGCACCGAGAAGCTGCTGCAGCTCTCGCGTGCCGAATCCGGCGCGTCGCTCGGTCGCACGCCAGTCGACCTGGTGCGCCTGGCCGGCACCGTGGCCGAGGAGTTCTGGCAGGACGCCCGCATGGCGAACCGGCTGCAACTGAACGTGCCCGACGAAGCTGTGCCCCTGGCGCGCGGCGACGTCGACGCGCTGGCCATCGCGCTGCGCAACCTGATCGAGAACGCCCTGCGCTATGGGCGGGGCGGACGGGTGGAACTCGCGGTCGAGCTGCCCTGCACGCTGGTCGTGCGCGACGACGGACCGGGCGTCACCGCCGAGCAGCTGCAGACGCTCAGGCAGCGCCATGTGCGGCACAGCGACGACCGGACGGGCTATGGACTGGGCATGTCCATCGTGTCGACCATCGTGCAGCAGCACGACGCGGCCCTGGAACTCAGCTCGCCGCCGGCAGGCGCAAACGCCGGCTTCGAGGCGCGGATCGTGCTGCAGGCGGCCTGACGACGGGCCCGCTCAGGCCGGGGCGGACACGATCTCGCGCAGCCAGCCGGGCAGGTCCCTGGCCTTCTGCTTCGGGAAGTCGACCCAGATCGTGGTGGCACCGCCCGCGGCGCACACCACGTCGGGCGCATCGCGCCGCGCCATGGTGGCCCAGCTCTCGAAGGTGGTGCGGCCCGGATCGCTCACGTACATCTTCAGCAGCACGTCGCCCGGGTATTCGATCTGCCGGTAGAAGTTGCAGAAGGCGTTGACGATCACCATGCCTTCGCCGCCCGGGTCGGGCCGGAAGCCGATCGAATGCATCCAGTCGATGCGCGCGGTCTCCATGTAGCGGAAGTAGGTGCCGTTGTTCAGGTGGCCCATCGCGTCCATGTCGCCCCAGCGGATGGGGATGACGGTCTCGTAGACCAGCTTCTTCGTCTCGGGGATCTCGATCTTCATGGGTCTGCGGGAAGGGAGCGGCGGGCCTCGCGGAGTCGCACCGGCGACGGGTCGGCCCCTGGGGGCTGCCGAATAGAATGCACGAGGCCGCCGACGGGGCGGCCTGCGCCTGCCTCGAACCATTATCAGCGACACCCCCGATGACCCAAGACGAAATCCTCGCCCAGTTCGGTCCCCGCGAAGCCATGGAATACGACGTGGTGATCGTCGGTGCAGGCCCCGGCGGCCTGGCCACCGCGATCCGCCTCAAGCAGCTGGCCGAACAGGAAGGCAAGGAGATTTCGGTCGTCGTGCTTGAGAAGGGCTCCGAGCCCGGCGCGCACATCCTGTCGGGCGCCATCATGGACCCGCGCGCACTCACCGAACTCATCCCGGACTGGAAGGAAAAAGGTGCGCCGCTGAACCAGCCCGTCACGGCCGACACCTTCCTCTTCCTCACCGAGAAGGGCGCCATCCGCACGCCCAACTTCATGCTGCCGGGCAACTTCCAGAACCACGGCAACTACATCATCAGCCTGGGCAACGTGGTGCGCTGGCTGGCGCAGCAGGCCGAGGCGCTGGGGGTGGAGATCTTCCCTGGCTTCCCGGCCGCCGAAGTGCTCTACAACGAGGACGGCTCCGTCAAGGGCGTGGCCACCGGCAACATGGGCGTGGGCAAGGACGGCGAGCCGACCGAGAACTTCCAGCTCGGCATGGAGCTGCATGCCAAGTACACGATCTTCGCCGAGGGTGCGCGTGGCAACCTGGGCCGCCAGCTCATCAGCCGCTTCAAGCTCGACGCCAACAGCGACCCCGCCAGCTACGGCATCGGCATCAAGGAGCTGTGGGAGATCGACCCGGCCCGCCACGAACCCGGCCTGGTGCTGCACGCGGCCGGCTGGCCGCTGGACCCGAACACCTACGGCGGCGCCTTCCTGTACCACGCCGAGAACAACCAGGTCATCGTCGGCTACGTGGTCGGCCTCGACTACCAGAACCCCTACATCAGCCCCTTCGAGGAGTTCCAGCGCTTCAAGACGCACCCGAACATCCGCTACTACTTCGAAGGCCAGGACAAGGGCCTGAAGCCGGCCAAGCGCCTGAGCTACGGCGCGCGCGCCATCAACGCCGGCGGGCTGCTGGCGCTGCCCAAGACCGTGTTCCCGGGCGGTGCACTGGTCGGCTGCGACGCGGGCTACCTGAACGTCAGCCGCATCAAGGGCAGCCACGCCGCCATCAAGACCGGCATGCTGGCTGCCGAGGCGGCCTTCGACGCCCTGACCTCCGGCCGCCAGCACGACGAGCTGAGCGCCTACCCTGCCGCCTTCGAGAAAAGCTGGCTGCACGCCGAGCTGTACAAGGACCGAAACTTCAAGACCTGGTTCAAGAAGGGCCTGTACACGGCCACCGTGATGAACGGCATCGAGCAGTTCCTGCTGCGCGGCCACATCCCCTGGACCATCCACCGCAAGGAGCCCGACTACGCGCGCCTGAAGCCGGCCGCGCAGTACAAGAAGATCGACTATCCCAAACCCGACGGCAAGCTTACCTTCGACCGCCTGGGCTCGGTGTTCATCAGCAACACCAACCACGAAGAGAACCAGCCCGCGCACCTGACGCTCAAGGACCCGACGGTGCCGGTGCGCATCAACCTGCCCGAGTACGCCGGGCCCGAGTCGCGCTACTGCCCCGCGGGCGTCTACGAGTTCGTGCCCGACGAAGCCAACGCCGGCAAGGAGCGCCTGCAGATCAACGCGCAGAACTGCGTGCACTGCAAGACCTGCGACATCAAGGACCCGACGCAGAACATCGTGTGGGTCACGCCCGAAGGCGGCGGCGGGCCGAACTACGTCGGCATGTGAGCCGGCCGTGACCAGCAAGGGCGCCTCGGGCGCCCTTGTCGTTTGCGGCCCTCAGACGCGGGCCGGCTCGCCCGCCTGCTCGCCGCGCGGGTCGTGCCCCACGACCAGCACCAGCACGAAACCCAGCACCGACAGAGAAGCCAGGAACATGACGGCATAGATGTCGTTGCCCATGCGGTCGCGCAGCAGGCCGAAGAGGGTCGGGCCGATGTAGCCGCCGAGGTTGCCGATGGAGTTGATCCAGGCGATCCCGGCAGCCGCCGCAGTGCCGCTGAGGATGGCGGTGGGCAGCGTCCAGAACACCGGCAGCGCGCTGAAGATGCCGAAGGCGGCCAGTGTCACGGCCGCCATCTTGGGCACCGGCGCACTGATCTCGGCGGCCGCCATGAGGCCGAGGAAGATGCAGGCCAGCGGCACCAGCAGGAAGCCCTTGCGCTCGCGCCTTGCATCGGACCAGCGCGTCCAAAGCAGCATGGCGATCGCGCCGACGAGGTACGGGAAGGCGTTGATGAAGCCGATCTCCACGTTGCCCAGGCCGCCGAACCCCTTGATGATCTGCGGCAGGAAGAAGCCCAGGCCATACAGCGGCACCGTGATGCCCATGTAGATGAAGCCCATCGCGATCACGCGCCAGTTGAGCAGCGACTGCTTCCAGGAAATCGCATGCAGCGATTCGCGGTTGCGGCGCTCGGCCTGGAGCGTGCCCTGCAGCCACTGGCGTTCCTCGTCCGTCAGCCATTTCGCGTCCTTGGGACCGTCGGGGAGGTAGACGAGCACGAAGAAGGTGAGGATCACCGCCGGAATGGCTTCGAGGACGAACAGCCACTGCCAGCCGTGCATGCCGGCCACGCCTTCCATGTTCAGGATGTAGCCGGAGATGGGCGAGCCGATCACGCTCGAGATGGGCACCGCGAACATGAACCAGCCCACGATGCGCGCACGGTACGCCGCGGGAAACCACAGCGTGAGGTAGAAGATGACGCCGGGGAAGAAGCCCGCCTCGGCCGCGCCGAGCAGGAAGCGCACGATGTTGAAGCTGGTCGCACCGCCCACCCAGGCCTGCGCTGCGGAGATCAGGCCCCAGCTGAGCATGATGCGGGCGATCCACCGGCGAGCGCCGAAACGCTCGAGCGCCAAATTGCTGGGCACCTCGAGCAGGAAGTAGGCAATGAAGAAGATGCCCGCCGCGTTGCCGAACACGGTGGCCGTGAAGCCCAGATCCTTCGACATCGCCGCCCCGGCGAAGCCGAGGTTGACACGATCGAGGTAGGCGACGAAGTAGCTGACCATCAAGAGCGGCAGCAGCCGCCAGCTGATCTTGGACACGGTGCGTTGCGCGATGCCGTCCATGCGGAGTCTCCTGTTGTGGTTATGACGGCCGCCTGTCCCGACGGCCGGGGCGGCAAGTATGTGCCTTTGAACCGATTCGTGCAGGCTCAGCCAGCGGTCAGCTTCGCCGCTAGACTGAACGCGAAGGAGACCCCCATGAACATCGTCATCACCGGCGGCGCCGGCTTCATCGGCGCGCGACTCGCACGCACCCTGCTCCGGCGCGGCACGCTCGCGCTCGCGGGCGGCGCGGCTCAGCCCATCACCCGCATCACCCTGGTCGACCGCGCCCCGGCTCCGGCCGAGCTCGCGGCGGACGCCCGCATCGTCGCGGGCACTGGCGACCTCAATGCGCAACTGGCAGACCCGGCCGCCAACTTCTGGTCGCAGGCCCATGTCGTCTTCCACTTGGCGGCCGCCGTCAGCGGCGAGTGCGAGGCCGACTTCGACCTGGGCATGCGCAGCAACTTCGCCGCGACGCACGGGCTGCTGGAGCGGCTGCGGGCCGCCGGCACGCGGCCGGTGGTGGTGTTCTCCAGCTCCCTGGCAGTGTTCGGCGATTCGCCCGAGCAACCCCTGCCGCCCATGATCGGCGACACCACGCTGCCCACGCCACTCACCAGTTACGGCATCCAGAAATTCATCGGCGAGCAACTCGTGGCCGACTACACGCGAAAGGGCTTCGTGCGCGGGCGCAGCGTGCGCCTCATGACGGTGAGCGTGCGGCCCGGCAAGCCGAACGGCGCAGCATCGAGCTTCTTCAGTGGCATGGTGCGCGAGCCGCTGGCCGGCGTGCGCGCGCCCTGCCCCGTGCCCGACGACACGCCGGTCGCCCTGGCCTCGCCGGCGCGCACCATCGAGGGCATCCTGCGCGCCGCCGAAGCGAGCGAGGCCGAATGGGGCCCGCGCACCGCCCTCAACCTGCCCTCCCTGTCCACCACCGTGGGCGAAATGGCCGCCTCGCTCGGCCGCGTGGCAGGCCCCGAGGCGCTGGCGCTGCTCGACCGCACGCCCGACCCGGCCATCATGCGCATCGTCAAGACCTGGCCCGGGCGCTTCGAGACGCCGCGCGCCCGCGCACTCGGCCTGGGCAGCGACACGTCGTTCGACGAGGTGATCCGCGACTACGTCCGTGAAAATCCCGACGCGGTGAAGATGGCAATCAGGGCATAGTCGGCGTCCTGCCTGCCGCAGCCCGTTCTGGGCCGCGGCCACTTTCCACCGAGGAGACACCCCATGAAGTTGAACCGCTTGGCCTTCGGCCTGGTTCTCGGCTTCGGCATGGCCTGCGCCGCCATCGCGCAGACCACGATGAAGATCAGCATCTCGACCGCGCAGAACTCCCACCAGGGCGTCGCCATCGACACCTTCGCCAAGGAAGTCGACAAGCGCACCGGCGGCCGCTACAAGGTCCAGACCTTCTACAACGGCTCGCTCGGCGGCGAGCGCGAATCGATCGAGGCGGTGCAGCTCGGCACGCAGGAGTTGGCCTTCTCGTCGACCGGCCCGGTGCCGAACTTCGTGCCCGAGACGAAGATCCTCGACGTGCCCTTCATGTTCCGCGACAAGGCGCATGCGCGCGCCGTGCTCGACGGCCCCATCGGCCAGGACCTGCTCAAGAAGTTCGACGCCAAGGGCTTCAAGGCGCTGGCCTGGGCCGAGAACGGCTTCCGCCACATGACCAACAGCAAGCGCGACGTGAAGGAACCCGCCGACCTCAAGGGCCTGAAGATGCGCACCATGGAGAACCCGGTGCACATCGCGGCCTACAAGGGCTTCGGCATCATCACCACGCCGATGGCCTTCCCGGAAGTGTTCACCGCGCTGCAGCAGGGCACCGTCGACGGCCAGGAGAACCCGCTGCCCGTGATCATCTCGGCCAAGTTCGACCAGGTGCAGAAGCACCTCACGCTGACGGGCCATGTGTACTCGCCCTGCATCTTCGTGATGAACAAGGGTGTGTTCGACAAGCTGGCGCCGGCCGACCAGCAGGCCTTCCTCGACGCCGCCAAGGAAGCCGTCAAGGCCAACCGTGCGCGGGTGGACGAGGACGACGCCAAGGGCGTGGCCGACCTGCGCGCCAAGGGCATGACGGTGATCGACAACGTCGACAAGTCCAAGTTCGTCGCCGCGCTCGCACCGGTGAACGCCCAGTTCGAGAAGGACTTCGGCAAGGCCAACCTCGACAAGATCCGCGACTACAGGTGAACGCCCGGCACGCTATCTTTTCGATAGCTGCCCGCGCCCGCCCAGCTTGGCCTGGCGGGCTTTTTTCTTTGCAAAGACTGGGTTGAGATGAAAGAGATGTTCCTCGGGCTGGAGCGCCGAACCACGGCGCTCTCGATGGTCCTGGCGTGCCTGATGCTGGTGATCGCGGCGTCGCTGGGCATGTTCCAGATCGTCACGCGCTTCGTGCTCGAGCAGCCGGCCGAGTGGAGCGAGATCCTGATCCGCGTGAGCCTGATCTGGATGGTCTTCCTCGGCATCCCGATGGCCTTCCGCCAGGGCGCGATGGTGAGCGTGGACGTGCTCTACCGCTGGAGCCCGCCGAAGATCAAGCGCGTGCTCGACGCCGTGGTCAGCATCGCCGCACTGGCGCTGATGCTGGTCGTGCTGTGGTGGGGCTTCGACTACGCCATGCGCGGGCGCGTGCAGTCCATGGCCGGGCTGGAGAGCATCTCGATGGTGTGGGCGTACCTCGCGCTGCCCGTGGGCGCCGTGTTCTCGCTCATCGGCATCGTGGGCAACTACCTCGACCCGAAGCGCATGGAACTGGAGACCGCGCAATGAGGATCGCCCGTCATCTGCGGCAAGGAGTCCACGCATGACCCCCGTGATGGTCGCCACGATGGTGCTGTGCTTCGCACTGTCGATTTCCGTCGCCGTCTCGATCGGCCTGGCCTCGGTGCTGGGCATGCAGGTCACCGGCGCGCCCATGCTGATCTCCGCCAAGGAGATGTTCAACTCGATCAACAAGTTTCCGCTGGCGGCCATTCCCTTCTTCATCCTGGCCGGCAACCTGATGGAGACAGGCGGCATCTCGCGCCGGCTGGTGGAGTTCGCCAAGAGCATCGTGGGCGGCGTGCAGGGCGGCCTGCCGATGACCTGCGTGCTCACCTGCATGATCTTCGCGGCGGTGTCGGGCTCGTCGGTGGCCACCACCTTCGCCATCGGCGCCATCCTCATCCCGGCGCTGATCAAGCATGGCTACCCGACGAGCTACGCGGCCGCGTTGCAGGCCACGAGCGCCGAGCTGGGCGTGATCATCCCGCCCTCGATCCCCATGATCCTCTACGGCGTGAGCGCCGAGGTGTCGATCGGCGAGCTGTTCATCGCCGGCTTCGGTCCCGGCATCCTGATCAGCGCCGCACTGATGCTCTTCGTCTGGGTCTACTGCAAGTGGAAGGGCTGGGGCAAGAACGACGGCGAAGGCCGCATGCCCTTCGGCAAGGCGCTCTGGCAGGCGGGTTGGGCGCTGCTGATGCCGGTCATCATCCTGGGGGGCATCTACGGCGGCGTCTTCACGCCGACGGAGGCCTCGGCGGTGGCGGTGTTCTATGCGCTGATCGTCGGCATGGTGATCTACCGGGAGATCAAGCTGCCCGACCTGTACAAGATCCTGCGCAAGTCGGTGATCTCCTCGTCGGTCATCATGTTCATCATCGCGAACGCCGGCCTGTTCGCCTTCCTCATCACCCGCGCCGGCGTGCCCGAGGCGATCGGCCTGTGGCTCCAGGAAGTGCTCAAGTCGCCCGCGATGTTCCTGCTCGGCGTCAACGCCGCGCTCTTCGTCATCGGCATGTTCATCGAGACCAGCGCCGCGATCATCGTGCTGGCGCCCATCCTCGCGCCCGTGGCGCAGCACTTCGGCATCGACCCAGTGCACTTCGGGCTCATCATGGTGGTGAACCTGGCGCTGGGCATGATCACCCCGCCCTTCGGCGTGAACCTGTTCGCTGCCTGCACGGTGGCGCGCATCTCGCTCGACCGCATCGTCACGCAGTTGATCCCCTTCGTGCTGGTCGTGCTGGCCTGCCTGATGGTGATCACCTACGTGCCCGCAATCTCGCTGGGGCTGCGAGACCTGGTCTACGCGCGCTGAAGCGCGCTTCACGAAGCTGTCACGGCCAGCGCGGATGCTCCCGCGCTGCGTCGAGGCGCCGTACGCTGCCGCTGACTGTCGGCACCGCGGGACGGGGTGCGGGGCGCAGCCGGGTAGAGTGACGCCCTGCTCCTACACCACCAGCCCCCATGCGCCTCGCCTTCCCCATCACCGCCGCAGTCGCGGCTTTGCTCGCCCTCACCGCCCCCGCCGGCGCAGCCGAGGACGAACAGGCCGCGCGTTTCCAACGCGAGGACACCAACGGCGACGGCTTTCTGAACAGCAGCGAGCGTGATGCGGCCGTGCGACGCGACTTCGACGAGACGGATGTCGACCGTGATGGCTTCCTGACCATCGCGGAGTACCAGCGCTGGATGGAACTCCATGTCCGCGGCGCCGGGGGCCGGCGCATCCCGTTGCCGCCCGCGGCCACCGCCTCGGTCGCACGCTGCTATTTCAGGATGGTGGATAGCAACGGGGACGGAAAGCTCTCGCTGGCGGAGCAGCAGGTGCACGCGGCGCGTACCTTCCGGGCCCTCGACCGCGACGGCGACGGCCGCCTCACGCTGGCCGAGTCCAAGGGCGTGCCCGATCCCAAGGTGATGGGCCCCTCGCCCGTGTGCCGCTGACCGGCGCGCACCGCCGATCCACTACACTCCGCCGGGTCAGGAGAGAGCCCCGCGCGCAGACCGCAGCGGGGCCGCCGAAGGCGCAGGATCCACCATTCCGAACGCTCAGGCAAAAGGACTGACGACACGCCGGCCCAGCGCCGGCGTTCCCGGCTGGAGAGCGGGGCCCGACCTTCGCGTCGACGGCCCCCACCGAAGGAGCAAACCCCGATCGCTGGGGCGAATCTCTCAGGTACCAGGGACAGCAGGGGTGGCCCGCGATTTGCGTCGCGGATGATGACTGCCCTGATTCCCGGAGACCTGCGCCATGGCCTCTTCTGCCGATACCGCCGCCACCGCAACCGAACTGCGCCACACACCGCTGCACGCGCTGCACCTCGAGTTGGGCGGGCGCATGGTGCCCTTCGCCGGCTATTCGATGCCGGTGCAGTACCCCGCCGGCCTGATGGCCGAGCACCGCCATACGCGCACGGCCGCCGGCCTGTTCGACATCTCGCACATGGGCCAGTTGCGCCTCGTCGGGCCCGAGGCCGCCGCCGCCTTCGAAACCTTGATGCCGGTCGACGTGATCGGCCTGGCGCCGGGCAAGCAGCGCTACGGCCTGCTGCTCAACGACGACGGCGGCATCGTCGACGACCTCATGTTCTTCAACGAGGGGCACGACTCGCTGTTCGTGATCGTCAACGGCGCCTGCAAGGACGGCGACATCGCGCTCATCCAGCAGAAGATCGGCAGCCGCTGCCAGGTGCAGCCCCTGCCCGACCACGCGCTGCTCGCGCTGCAGGGCCCACAGGCCGCCGCGGTGCTGGCGCGCCTGTCGCCCGGCATCGAGCGCTTCGTGTTCATGACCGGCGGCGCCGTGAAGATCGGCGACGTGCCCGCCTTCGCCACGCGCAGCGGCTACACCGGCGAGGACGGCTTCGAGATCTCCGTCGCCGCGGCCGATGCCGAGCGCCTGGCGCGCCTGCTGCTCGCCCAGCCCGAGGTGCAGCCCATCGGCCTGGGCGCGCGCAACTCGCTGCGGCTCGAGGCCGGCCTGTGCCTGTACGGCAACGACCTCGACCCCACGACCACGCCGGTCGAAGCCTCGCTCACCTGGGCCATCCAGAAGGTGCGCCGCGCCGGCGGTGCGCGCGAGGGCGGCTTCCCGGGTGCTATGAAGGTGATAGCGCAGCTCGCAGCATCCACGGGCGCTGCAGGCCATTTCGATCATGAAACGCTGAGGCGCAAGCGCGTGGGCCTCGTCGCCCTGGAACGGGTGCCCGTGCGCGAAGGCACGGTGCTGCGCAACGCCGAGGGCACCGACGTCGGCCTCGTCACCAGCGGCCTGCTCGGCCCCACGGTGGACCGCCCGATCGCCATGGCCTACGTCGCCACCGCCTATGCCGAGCCCGGCACGCGCATCGACGCCATCGTGCGCGGCAAGGCGGTGCCAATGGAAGTGACGCAGATGCCCTTCGTGCCGGCCCGCTACTTCCGCGGCTGAACACCTCCTTTTTTTCTCTCTCTCATCTTTACCACCCCTTCCACGAGGAGTCTTCATGAGCAACGTCAAGTACACCAAGGACCACGAGTGGGTCGCCACCGACGACAACGCCACCGCCACGGTCGGCATCACGGTGCATGCGCAGGACGCGCTGGGCGACGTGGTGTTCGTCGACCTGCCCGAGGTGGGCAAGGCCTTCACGCAGGGCGAAGTGGCCGGCGTGGTGGAGTCGGTCAAGGCGGCCGCCGACGTGTACATGCCCGTGACCGGCGAGATCACCGAGGTCAACGAGGCGCTGCGCGCCGACCCGTCGCTGGCCAACAGCGACCCGACCGGCACGGGCTGGTTCTTCAAGGTGCGCCTGTCCGAGCCCGCCCAGCTCGACGCCCTGCTCGACGCCACGGCCTACGAGAAGTTCTCGGCCGAGTCCTGAAATCGGACTTCAGGACGCAGAGGGCGCCAAGATTCCGCAGAAGACGCAGAAGGGCAGCCGAAAGATTGCTTTGAATCTTTTGCGCCCTTTGCGAAACCTTTGCGTCCTCTGCGTCCGGCTGTCCGTTCCCGCATCCCGACCCTGCCCATCGCCATGACCTCCCCCGCCGAATTCCCGCCCCTGGCCGCCCTCGAACACGCCGACGCCTTCGCCAACCGCCACATCGGCCTCTCGGCCGAGGACGAGGCGGCGATGCTGCAGGCGGTGGAGGCGCGCTCGCGCACCGAGCTGATCGACGGCATCGTGCCGCCGGCGATCCGGCGCAGCCAGGCGATGAAGCTGCCCACGCCGGCCACCGAGGCCGAGGCGCTGGCGGAGCTCAAGGCCATCGCGGCGAAGAACAGGGTCGCGCGCAACTTCATCGGCCAGGGCTACTACGGCACCCACACGCCGGGCGTGATCCTGCGCAACATCCTCGAGAACCCGGCCTGGTACACCGCCTACACGCCCTACCAGGCCGAGATCTCGCAAGGCCGCATGGAGGCGCTGGTCAACTTCCAGACGATGGTCACGGACCTCACCGGCATGGCGATCGCCAACGCCTCGATGCTCGACGAGGCCACCGCGGCCGCCGAGGCGATGACGCTGGCCAAGCGCAGCGTCAAGAGCCGCAGCAACGTGTTCATCGTGGCCGGCGACTGCCATCCGCAGACCATCGAGGTGATCCGCACCCGCGCCGCACCGCTGGGCATCGAGCTCAAGGTCAGCACGGCCACCGAGACGCTGCCGCTCCTCATGGCCGGTGGCGACTTCTTCGGCGTGCTGGCACAGTACCCCGGCACCACCGGCCAGGTGCACGACCTGCGGCCGCTGGTGGGCATGGCGCATGAGAAAGGCGCGGCCTTCTGCGTCGCGGCCGACCTGCTGGCACTGACGCTGCTCACGCCGCCCGGCGAATGGGATGCCGACATCGTCTGCGGCAGCACGCAGCGCTTCGGCATGCCGATGGGCGCGGGCGGCCCGCACGCCGCGTACCTCGCCTGCCGCGACGCCTTCAAGCGCTCGCTGCCGGGCCGCCTGGTGGGCGTGAGCGTCGATTCCCACGGCGCACCGGCCTACCGGCTCGCGCTGCAGACGCGCGAGCAGCACATCCGCCGCGAGAAGGCGACCTCCAACATCTGCACGGCGCAGGTGCTGCCGGCGGTGGTGGCGAGCATGTACGCGGTCTACCACGGGCCACTGGGCCTCACGCGCATCGCCCAACGCGTGGCGCTGCTCACGGCCGTGCTGGCGCGCGGGCTCGAACAGATGGGCCGCGAGCTGGTCCACGACACGGCCTTCGACTCCATCACCGTCAGGACGGGCGACGACACGGCCGACATCCTCGGGCGCGCCACGGCCGTGGGCATCAACCTGCGCTGCCGCCTGCAGCAGCACCTGGGCATCTCGCTGGACGAGACGCACACCCGCACCGACATCGAGGCGCTGTGGGCGCTGTTCGTCCCAGCCGGCACGCCGATGCCGCGCTTCGAGCAACTCGCCGCCGACACCGCGCCGCGCCTGCCGGCCGATCTGCGCCGCACCAGCGCCTTCCTCACTCACCCGGTGTTCAACACCCACCGCAGCGAGACCGCGATGCTGCGCTACATCCGCAGCCTGTCGGACAAGGACCTCGCGCTGGACCGCAGCATGATCCCGCTGGGCAGCTGCACCATGAAGCTCAACGCGACCAGCGAGATGATCCCCATCACCTGGCCCGAGTTCGCCAACGTGCACCCCTTCGCGCCGGCCGAGCAGTTGGCCGGCTACCGGCAGCTCGACGAGCAGTTGCGCGCATGGCTGTGCGAGGCCACGGGCTACGCCGGCATCAGCCTGCAGCCCAACGCCGGCTCGCAGGGCGAATACGCGGGCCTGCTGGCCATCCAGGCCTGGCATGCGAGCCGCGGCGAGGCGCACCGCAAGGTGTGCCTGATCCCCTCGTCGGCCCACGGCACCAACCCGGCCAGCGCGCAGATGGCGGGCATGCAGGTGGTGGTGACGGCCTGCGACAGCCAGGGCAACGTCGACATCGACGACCTCAAGCGCGCCTGCGAGCAGCACGCGGCCGACCTGGCCTGCGTGATGATCACCTACCCCAGCACGCACGGCGTGTTCGAGACGCGCGTCAAGGAGCTGTGCGAGATCGTGCATGCGCACGGCGGCCGCGTGTATGTCGACGGCGCGAACATGAACGCACTGGTGGGCGTGGCCGCGCCGGGTGAGTTCGGCGGCGACGTGAGCCACCTGAACCTGCACAAGACCTTCTGCATCCCGCACGGCGGCGGCGGTCCCGGCGTCGGGCCGGTGTGCGTGGTCGAGGACCTGGTGCCCTTCCTGCCCGGCCACGCGACGGCCGGCGAGCATGCGACCGTGGGCGCCGTGTCCGCGGCACCGCTGGGCAACGCGGCCGTGCTGCCGATCAGCTGGATGTACATCCGCATGATGGGTGCCTCGGGCCTCACGGCCGCCACCGAGACGGCCATCCTCAGCGCCAACTACATCAGTGCCCGCCTGTCGTCGCACTACCCCACGCTGTACGCCAGCCCCAATGGGCACGTGGCGCACGAGTGCATCCTGGACCTGCGGCCGCTCAAGGACACGAGCGGCGTCACGGCCGAAGACGTGGCCAAGCGCCTCATCGACTACGGCTTCCACGCACCCACCCTGAGCTTCCCCGTCGCCGGCACGCTGATGGTCGAGCCGACCGAGAGCGAACCGCTGGCCGAGTTGGACCGCTTCATCGACGCCATGGTCGCCATCCGCGGCGAGATCCGCCGCATCGAGGAAGGCGTCTGGCCCAAGGACGACAACCCGCTCAAGAACGCGCCGCACACGGCCCCCACGCTCGCCGCCACCGAGTGGAAGCACCCCTACTCGCGCGAGATCGCGGCCTTCCCGCTGGCGGCCCTGCGGCACGCCAAGTACTGGTCGCCCGTGGGCCGCGTCGACAACGTGTACGGCGACCGCAACCTGTTCTGCAGCTGCGTGCCGCTGTCGGAGTACGAGAAGGCCTGACGCGCCGCTGGCGCTGACCGGGAGGCGGCAACGCGGCCGTCGCTTGCCCATGCGCATTCGACCGCCGGGACCGTTCGGGCTGAGCCCGTCGAAGCCCAGCGCGAGGCTTCGACAAGCTCAGCCCGAACGGTTCCGGTTCTCGACGACCGGATGTAAATTCAAATCGACCTCAGCGGCCGACGGTGCGGTCCAGGAAGCCCACGATCCGCGCCGTGACCTCCTCGCGGTTCGTCTCGTTCAGAAGTTCGTGCCGCGCCTGCGGGTACAGCGTGAGTTCCACGTCGCGCACGCCCGCATCGCGGTAGCGTTGTGCCACCACCTGCAGCGCCGCACCGCCGCCCGCGATCGGGTCGGCGTCGCCCGAGAGGATGAGGATGGGCAGGTCGGCACGGATGCCCGCCAGCACCGCAGGGTCGGCGGCGCGGGCCAGCGTCTCGATGCCCGTGAAGGGCTCGGGCACGAAGCCGCAGGCCGGGTCGGCGCAGTAGATGTCGACTTCCGCGGCATCGCGGCTGAGCCACTCGAAGCCAGTGCGGTGCTCGAAGCCCTGGTTGAGCGAGCTCAGGTCCACCGGGCCCGGCGCCGTCATCATGGCCACGATGCCCGAGACCTCGGTCGAGCCGAGCAGCACGGCGGCATCGACCTCGGCCGAATGGTCGAGCAGGAACTGCTGCGTCGCGAAGCTGCCCATGCTGTGGCCGACCAGCGCGAGCTTCAGGCCCGGGTGATCCTGCCGGATGCGATGGTTGAGCTGCACGAGGTCGTCCACCCAGCCCGGCCAGCCGTCGCGGCCCCAGTGGCCGTAGCGGCCCGCGGCCGTCCGGCCCGAGCCGCGGCCATCGGGTGCAACCACGAGGTAGCCTGCAGCGGCCAGTGCCTCGCCGAAACGACGGTAGCGCGCGCCGTGCTCGCCCAGGCCGTGCTGCACCTGAACCACGCCACGCGGCGTGCCTTCGGGCGCCCAGCGCCAGGCCTGGATGCGGATGCCGTCGCGCGAGTCGAATTCGATGCTGTCTTCCTTCATGGCGGTCTCCTGGTTCGATGGGCCGATGCGGCCGGCGCATTCTAGGAAGGGCGGGTGGTCGGCTCCCATCGCCGAGGTGTCGCACAAGCCCCTGCCGCAGGCATCGCATTTCGGCGCCTGCCGAAGCGTCGGGACTGACGGCGGTCCAGGATGGCGCATGGACACCGCACACCCCGCCCCGACGCTTCCACGATCGCCCGACGCCGCGCCGACTTCAAGGCGCTGCATGCCGGCGGCTGTTTCATGCTGCCCAACCCCTGGGACGCCGGCAGCGCGCGCTACCTGCAATCGCTCGGCTTCCAGCTGGCCCGCGCCGCATGGGGTGGCTTCATGCGCGCAGCCCAGGCGCTGCAGGCCGGACGCTTCGACGGCCTCGGGGGCGCCGCGCAGGGTGAACAGCCCAACGGGCTCTTCCGCGGGGCTTGAGCACGACCTGCCCGCAGATCGTAACGAATGTGACGAATTTGGCCGCAACGCCCATTGGACGAGCGCTGCGGGCCGATTGCACTTTGAATCCGAGCGCGCCGCCGCGCACCGTGCGGGCATGCCCGTGTGCTCCTACGCGCCTGCACGCAACGCGCCGACCGCGCGCACGACCGGGCAGCGCAGACTGAAGTCATGCGAAGTGGCAGCCCTGGCCCTTTTCGCGAAGGGTTGCGACGACCCGTTGCACACGTCAGGCCGGCGATCCACGTCACACCTCCGGGTTCGCCGCCCACTCGCGTTCTCACCCTCCATTCTCAACCCCAAAGGACCCCCCATGCCATCCACAACACTGCGAGACCTCAAGGTCGCCATCCTCGTCACCGACGGCTTCGAACAGGTCGAACTCACCCAGCCGCGGCGCGCCCTCGACGCCGCCGGGGCCCACCACGCACATCGTGTCGCCGGCCGGCGCGAAGGTTCAGGGCTGGAACCACCACGACAAGGCCGACACCTTCGCGGTCGAAGCCCAGCTCGAAGGCGTGAAGGCCGCCGACTACGACGCGCTGCTGCTGCCTGGCGGCGTGGTGAACCCCGATGCCCTGCGCCTCGAACCCAAGGCCATCGGCTTCGTTCGCGCCTTCGTCGAATCGGGCAAGCCGATTGCCGCCATCTGCCACGGCCCCTGGACGCTGATCGACGCGAACGGGGTCGAGGGCCGCCGCATGACCTCCTGGCCCTCGCTGCGTGCTGACCTCACGAACGCCGGCGCGCAATGGGTCGACGAGGAAGTGGTGCATGACGGGCCGCTGGTCACCAGCAGGAAGCCTGACGATCTACCGGCCTTCAACAAGGCAATGGTCGATCTGTTCGCGACCGCGCGCACGCCCGCCTGACGACCGACGCGAGACGCCGGCGCAGCGCGTGCTGGCGATTCTGGTGATGCCTGGGCCGCCCTGCACGTGTTCAACGGCAGGGCCGCAGCAGCCCAACCCGGTGCCGCCGGCAGGAACGACAGCCACCTTTCCGTTTCGCAAAGTTCCTTCGCCGCCATTGGCAGATGCGGCCGAAGCCGCTTCTATCGGCTGCGGGCGTGCCGAACGAGGTTTGCATCGATCCACGATGCCACGTCGGTGACTGGCAGGGCACGGCGTTGGTTGAACGTGCCATTCTTGTCCCATGCCACACCCCGCCCTTGGGCAAACGCCGCACGGTAT
Organism: Xylophilus ampelinus; assembly: GCF_901875635.1. Taxonomy (GTDB): domain Bacteria; phylum Pseudomonadota; class Gammaproteobacteria; order Burkholderiales; family Burkholderiaceae_C; genus Xenophilus. The sequence goes on from NZ_CABFMN010000106.1 coordinate 83,906, forward strand.
TTGCGCATCATGTTGTGCGGGTCGCGCGCCAGTTCGTCCAGCAGGTACTGTTCGCTCCACGCCGAACGGCTGAACGGGCGGCCCAGAGCCGCTTGCAGTTTGTCGGCGACCTCGCCGTACGTCACCGTGTCGCCTGCCAGATACACGATGTCGTTCCGGATACGGGGCTTGGCGAACACGACCTCGGCGGTCAAGGCTCCGATATCGTCGGGCGTCGTGAGCGTCACCGCGGTGTCGAGGCTTCCGAGGGCGTGGACCGCATCGTTCTGCAGATCGACGACGCCGAATTCCGGCTCGAACAGGTAGCTCATGAACATGCCGGTCGAGATGATGACCCACTCGGTCTGCTGCTGGCCGCGCAGCAGTTCACGCACATCCAGCTGGGCGTCGAAGATGTCCTGCGGACTGCCGCGCCCGATCACGTCGAAGTCGACCCCGAACTGCCATGGGAAGTACCGCGGGATTCGCGCCTGCAGGGCAGCGCGCGCCAATTTCATGGGTGTGTCGATTCCGGCGGCGTAGCCCGCGCAGCCGATGACGGTGTCATATCGAGCGAAAACTGCGGCCAGCTCGTCGACGGAACTCTTCACCAGGTCGCCGATGACGATCTCGATGCCGAGATCGCGGATCTCCGCGATGTCGCGCCGCTTGCCCGGTGCACTCGACTCGACGGCACTTGCGCGCAGCAACACGCTGAGCTTTGCACCCTCCACGTCCTTCGCGAGGCGCGCAAGACTGCGAAGCACGGGCAGGCCCAGTTCCCCCGCACCGAGTACGAGAATGTTGCGCGACGTGGCGTTGGGATCTTGCCGGATCATCGCGGAGTTCAGCGATGCCGACGCTGGGTCGTTTGGACGGGACATGGGCGATTTCTCCTGTGGCTGTAGTGCATGCACTGTAGAGAGCGCCGCAACGGAGAAAAAGCGGCCCCGGGCGTTTTCATTCTTCGGGAATTCCGAACAATCGCGGCGGTGACGCCGTCCGCTGGGCTTGCAATCAGGACAAGGCATGGATCGCGTACAAGCAATGCAGGTATTCCTTCGCGTGGCCGAGGGCAGGAGCTTCGTACGCGCGGCCGAGTCTCTGGGCTTGCCGGCCTCGTCGGTCACCGGCATCGTCAAGAAGCTCGAACAGCATTTGCAGACACGCCTGCTCAATCGTTCGACCAGGAATCTCAGCCTGACCCCGGAGGGTGAGCGGTACTTCTACCGATGCCGAGACATACTCGATCTCATCGACGACACCGAATCCAGCCTGCGTTCTGCCGAGCGTCCGCAAGGGCGGCTGCGGGTGGACATGCCGGGCGGCATTGCACATGCGTTGGTCCTGCCGCAGCTGGCGCAGTTCCAGCGACGGTACCCGGACATCCACCTCATGATCGGCGTGAACGACCGCCAGGTGGACCTGATCCAGGAGGGCGTCGATTGCGTCATCCGTACCGGAAGCCTCGATGACTCGGCACTGGTCGCACGCCGCCTGGGCGAGCTGCGCTGGATCACCTGCGCATCGCCTTCCTACCTGCAGGAAAGGGGCATTCCCGAGGCTCTGGACGATTTGCGACTGCACCGCGCAGTCCACTACTTTTCCAGTACGACGCGGAGAGGAAGCGAACTGCACTTCGTCCAAGAAGGCGTGAACGTGGCGATTCCAGTGGCCGGTGCGATGGCCGTCAACGAGACCGGCTTGTACATCAAGCTGGGCCTACAGGGCCTGGGCCTGATCCAATTGCCCGAGGCATTGGTTGCCGACCATCTGCAGGCCGGAGAGTTGATCGAGGTGCTGGCAGGCAGGCGGCCGCCGCCAGTGCCGGTGTCACTTCTCTATCCGCATCACGCCTTTCTCTCTCCGGCCATGCGAGCCTTCATCGACTGGACGATCGAGCTGTTCGGCAACGTGAGATAAGCGATCGTCCATGCCGCAAGCGTGAGACCAGCGCCTTCGCACGCCCAGGCCCATTCCGAAATCGGGAAGCTTATCGGCCGGACCAGACCGGACGTCGCTTCTCGGCAAAGGCTTTCGGGCCCTCGATGCGGTCGGCGCTTGCGTAGAGTGCAGCGACCGCCGGCAACTGCTTTTGCCGTGTATAGATTTCACTCATGGCCGGCTCGGACAGCCCGGCTTGCACAAGCGCCTTGGAGGCCCTGATGGCGAGCGGCGACGCCTTCAGGATTTCTTCTGCCCACCACAGTGCGGTCGCCAGCACCTGGTCCTTCGCGACCACTTCGTTGACGAAGCCCAGGGATTTGCCTTCTGATGCCTTGACCCGCCGGCTGGTCAAAATGATCCCCATGGCTTCCTTGTAGGCAATCTGTTGCGAGAGCCGCAGAAGTCCTCCACAGATGGCGGCCAAGCCCACACGCGGCTCAGGCAGCGCGAACTCTGCGTCTTCCGATGCAATGATCAAGTCGCACGCCAATGCGATTTCGAAGCCTCCGCCCAAGGCGACGCCGTTGACAGCGGCAATCACCGGCTTTTGAAGATTGACCCGCCCGGTGATGCCCCCGAATCCGCTCGGCGGCCAGGTGTTGTCGTGACCGGCGGCCTGGAACTTGAGATCGTTCCCGGCGCAGAATGCCTTGTCACCTTCCCCCGTGACGATGGCCACCCAGGATGAAGGGTCCGCCTCGAACCTGTCGAAGATCTTTTCGAGTTCCAGACAAGCCGGCCGATGCAGCGCGTTGCGCACCTCGGGCCGGCGGATCGTGACGATCAAGACATGGCCGCGCTGCTCCACGGCGCAATACCGATAGTGCTGCGTTTCGTGGTCGCTCATTCCTTGAGCCTCGCAGTTTTCGAAAGCGCACGGATGGCGGCCTGGTCGGCCTCCAGCCTTTTGGCAAATGCTGCGCCGCTTGTGCCGACGCCGGTGATCCCGAGCGCCGCGACCGATTTTGCGAACTCCGGGGTCTTGACCACATTGATCGAGGCACGCTCGAGTGTTTGCAGAATTTTCGCAGGGGTCTTTGCGGGCGCGACGATCCCGTACCAGACGTTGAAGTTCATGTTCCTGAGGCCCAGTTCGTTGAACGTCGGCACCTCGGGCAGCAGGGCCAGTCGCGAGTTTCCAGTGACAGCCAGCGGGCAGATGCGCTTGCTGACGATGTGGGGCATCGCCACCGGGCTGACAAAGGTGTAGTCGACTTCGCCGCCGATCAGGCCGGTGATGGCCGGCGCCTCACCTTTGTAGGGAATGTGCGCCGCCTTGATGTTCGCGCTTTGATTGAACATCTCTCCGACCAGATTGCTGGCACTGCCATAACCGACCGAAGAGTAGTTGAGCGCGCCTGGCCTTGCTTTCGCGGCCTCGATCAGCTTCGCGACATCTTTGGGCCCCTTCTGGCACTCCACGACGAGGAGCCACGGGAGGTCGGTCGACAGACTGACCATGGCGAAATCCTTCAGAGGGTCGAATCCGGCCTTTTCATTCAGTACCGGTTCCGCAGCCAGCGACGATGTGCTCCCGAACAGCAGCGTGTACCCGTCCGCATCCGCTTTCGCCACGTATTTCGTACCGATGGCGCCGGACGCTCCGGCCTTGTTGTCCACAATGACGGTGGCGTGAAGCTGCTCCTGCAGACCTTTGGCGACCAGGCGAGCCTGCACATCCGTGCTGCCTCCCGGAGGAAAAGGGACGACCAGCGTGATGGGCTTGCTCGGATATTCTTGTGCGGAGGTTGCCAGTGCAAGCAGTGCCAACGCCGTCGAGATGACGATTTGCTTGCCCGACAGGACGTATTTGAGAGGGGTCAACGCTTGGCTCCTTGGTTGTGTAGAACGTAGTACCTGCAAAAAATCGATGTCGCTGGCGGCATCCGTGGTGCCCGATTCCGCCGCTCAATGCCGGTGGCCTGAATGGATGAATCGCGCCGACACCGTTCCGTTTGGCCGCAATGGGTGCGCCGCGCGCGTCGGCAATGCGCATGAAAGAGCTGGCTGAGGCGGTGGGTGGCTGAGTCGGCCCCCCAACGCGCGAACATCTAGCGTTCAGAGCGACCTGTGGTCGCCGGCTCCGCGGCGATTCCGAACCGAGCGAGGATTTCGGCGTTGTGCTGACCGATGCTCGGTGGCAACGATCTCAACCGTCCGGGCGTACGACTGAGCTTGATGGGAATGCCCACGCCGAGATAGCCATCTCTCTCGAGAAGCATTTCCCGGTCAGCCGTGTGTTGCAGCTTGAGGGCCTCGTCGACGGTGAGTACTGGCGCGCAAGGCACGCCCGCTGCCATGAGTTCGGTGAACAGCGTCATGCCATCCCGCTCGGCCAGCTTTTGAGACAGGCGCTCGGTCACTTGCGCACGATTGGCGATTCGGCTGACGTTGGTTGCGTACTTCGCATCCTGAATGACATCCTCGAGACCCAGATGCCGGCAGAGCGTCGCGAACTGCCGATCATTGCCCACCGCAATGAAAATCGGGATCGTGGCCGTTTGATAGAGGTCGTACGGCACCAGATTGGGATGGCCGTTTCCTGTCCTGGTGGCCTCGCCTCCATAGAGCACGTTCGCCGCGTGGGGGTGCAGGAGCGACAACGCCGTGTCGTACAGCGTCGCTTCCACCATTTGGCCTTTCTTCGATCGCTCACGTTCGTAGAGCGCAAGCATGACGCCGAGCGCGGCCTGAACGCCCGTCGCTGCATCGACGAGCGGAATGCCGATCCGCGCCGCCTTGACTGCGGGATCGCCGTTCGTGCTCATGAGTCCCGACATGGCCTGGATCGCGGCGTCATAGCCGGGCAGCCCACCCATCTGGCCCGTTTCCCCGAACCCCGAGATCCGGCAGTGGACCAGGTTGGGGAACCTGGCGGCCAGGGTCGACAGGTCGTCGATGCCCCACTTGCGCCACGTGCTCATCTTGAAGTTCTCGATCAGCACGTCCGCGGTCGACAGGAGCGAGAAAAGCGTATCGAGCCCGCTGTCCGCGCTCAGATCCAGCGCGACATTTTTCTTGTTGCGGTTCAGACCCAGGAAATAGGGCGCGCTGCCATCGGCGACCGGGCGACCGTACCGCCTCGTGTCGTCGCCGTCGAAGGATTCCACCTTGATGACCTCGGCGCCATGGTCGCCAAGGATCTGACCAGCGTATGGGCCGGCCAGCACCCGTGACGCATCGATGACAACCACGCCATCAAGCGCAGATCGCGTTCCGCTCATAACCAGTCTCCAAGTTTTCCAAGCTGCCGCAGGTGCCGCCATCGGCGCGCCTGAAACCGTCGACAAATTCTAGGAAGCCCGCCCATGATGTGTCAACAGGCAGTAATGATTACTGCATAGCAGTATTTAAAATGGCGCTGAGCTGGGTTCCGAACAGCAAGTGCGTGGCCGGTATGCTTCGCGTCATCGTTCTGCTCCTGGGATGCGCGCATTGGCTCGAACATCAAACCTTCTCACCGACCTGAGCACGACGCTCGAGGAGAAAAAGGAATCGAGGCACTTCGTCACGGCGCTCAGTCGAGGCCTGGACATCCTTGCGCTGTTCACCCGCGATGTGACCGCCTTGGGCAACGAGGACATTGCCCAGAGCACGGGGCTGGCGAGATCGACGGTGACGCGGATGACCTACACGTTGTCCATCACCAAGCACCTGGTGTATGACAGTGCGATCAAGAAATACCGGCTGGGTCCTGCGACGATGGCATGGAGCTACGCCGTCATGGACAGCGTGGCCGGCGTCCAGTCGTTAACGCCGTTTCTGCAGGATTTCGCGAACCAGATCGGGGCGTCGACCGTGGCGTTGAATACGCAGGCCGGCTCCGAAGTCATCTATGTGGCCCACGCATCGGGCCCGGCGCAGGTGCAGGTGCGAACTGGCGTCGGGACTCGGCTCAAGCTTTGGCAGGCTGCGGCTGGCCGAGTCTTCTGGTCCGTGTCCGACGACGCGCAGAAGCACGAGGTCATGCAGGAATGGCGCAATTTTCCGGCCGACGTCCAGGCCAGGATCGCTGAAGAAATGCGCGCGGCCCAGGCCGAATGGGACAGCGATCGATTTTGCACAAGCATCGGTGCGTGGCGCCTCGGAATCAACGCCGTCGCTTGCACCTGCGGCGACCGCTCAGCAAGTGGCTGGACGTACGTGGTGTCCTGTGCGGGCATGAGCGCGGAATTCGATCCGCATACCCTCAAGCACAGAATCGCGCCGCAATTGAAGGACTTCGCGAAGTTTCTGGCGCCGAAGCTCGCCGCATGCTGATGGGCCTCGGCGTTGCGCGAGGACTGCAGAGATCGTCACGTTTGTGACGAATTCGGCGCCAGCGCCCGGCTGGCGGGCGCTGCGGGCCGATTGCACTTTGCGCTTTTGCGGCCTCCGTGCGCCTGGCCATAGGGCCGCGGGCGCCCCCGGCGCCCGTTTGCCTCAGCCCCCGGCCCCGCGCTTCTTCGACCGCCGCGACAGCATGTTCAGGACCTCGACCAGGGTCGAGAAAGCCATGGCCGCGTAGATATACCCCTTGGGCACGTGCACGCCGAAGCCGTCGGCGATGAGAACCGCGCCGATCATGAGCAGGAAGCCCAGCGCCAGCATCACGACCGTGGGGTTGCGGTTGATGAAGTTGGCCAGCGGGTCGGCGGCGACGAGCATCACGCCCACGGCCACCAGCACGGCTATCACCATCACGGCCAGGTTGTCGGTCATGCCCACGGCGGTGAGGATCGAGTCGACCGAAAACACCATGTCCAGCAGGATGATCTGCACGATCACGGCCGAGAAGCCGATGCTCGCCGCGGGCTTCTTCGTGTCGAACACGCCCTCGTCGGGCACGGGGTCGATGTGGTGGTGGATCTCCTTGGTGGCCTTCCAGATGAGGAACAGGCCGCCGGCGATCAGGATCAGGTCGCGCCAGGAGAACTGCGTCTCGAAGCTGGGCTTGCCGTCGACCAGCGGGCCGGTCCAGCCCAGGTCGATGACCGGCGCCGTGAGGCCGACCAGCCACGCGATCATCGACAGCAGTGCCAGCCGCATGACCAGGGCCAGCCCGATGCCGATGCGCCGCGCCCGCGCGCGTTGCGACTCGGGCAGCTTGTTCGACAGGATCGAGATGAAGATCAGGTTGTCGATGCCCAGCACCACCTCCATGATCACCAGGGCGAGCAGGGCCGCCCAGGCGGTGGGATCGGAGAAGAGTGCTTGGAGACTGGCCATGGCAGGGCGTCGGAGTGGAACGTGCCGCGCATCATGCGGGCGCGGCCCGCCGGCGCCGCGCAAATCCCCGAGGGCCCTGCGGGATTGTGGCGCCGGCCGTTCCGGTGCTGCCCAGGGGCGAGCCGGCCTGCGGCCCCGGCGCTACCAGCCCGCCGGCCCGCCCTCGATCGCCCGCTGCGCCAGCAGGAAGGTCGCCGCGTTCCAGCTCTGCCCCGCCATGCCCATCGGCGCCAGCGTGCGGCCGTGGAACCACTCGGTGAAGCGCCAGTCGCCGTGCGCGTTCGCCTGGGCCAGCCGCAGCAGCGCACCCTGCGCCTCGTCGCGCAGCCCGAGCCGTGCCAGCGCCATGACCCAGAAGCCACCGACGAAGGGCCACAGCCCGCCGTTGTGGTACTGGTGCACCAGGTTCTGCCGGTGCCGGCCCATGTAGGCGCGCCACAGTTCGTGGGTGGGTGCCATGGGGTGCAGCGTGACCCGAACGGGCCACGGCTCGGACGCACGCGCCGCATCGATCGTGTGCACGATGCGGTGCGCCATCGACTCGTCGGCCAGGCCCGCGAGCACGGCCAGCACATTGCCGAACACGTCGCCTTCGTCGCCGACGAAGGAGAGGTTGACGAAGCTCAGGTACAGCCCCGGATCGCGCCGGCCGCGCCGTGCGTAGTGGCGCAGCAGGCGCGCGCGGTGGTACTCGGGCAGGTCGCGCTGGAAGGGGTTGAAGAGGTGGTTGAAGTGGTGGTGCGTCTCGTCGGCGTGCGCAAGCGCGAAGCGGCGCTTGACCTCGCCCCACAGCGCATTGGTGTAGAGCACGTAGCCCGAGCGCGGCATGATGTCGGCCCAGTCGCTGGCCTCGTTCTGCTGCAACAGGCGGAAGTGCTGGTGCTCCTGCGCCAGCAGCCACTGGATGGCCAGCGCCACCTCCTGCGACCAGCGCGCGGCGCCCACCGCCCCATGCGTGCGCACATGGTCGACCGCGATCAGCCACCACAGCGTCGCGTCGATGCAGCCGAGGTACCAGAAGTCGGCGTCCTGGCCTTCGGGATCGACGTACTTCGGGATCTGTCCGTTGGCGGCCTGCTGCGACGCCAGCGCGTCGAGGCTGGCGAGCGCGCCCTGCTCCAGCGCCGCCACGCCGCTGCCGCACATCGCCATCACGCAGATCGCCGCGTCGCGCCCGAAGATGCGCGTGTAGCGCCGCGCCACCGCCGCTTCGGTGCGGCTGGCGGCGAGGATGCCGTGGGGCGTGAGGTTGGCTTCGAGCAGGGCGAGCGAGGCGCGGGTGCAGGTGCCGATGAGCGAGGTCGAGTCGGTGTCGGTACGGGCGTGCATGGAACTGGGCATGGAACGGCGGCCGGGATTGTCGATGCAGCGCCGCCCGGCTTCAGGGCGCCGCAAGGCTGAGCGGCGGCTGACGGCGCCAGGGCCGGGAAATGGAATCGTCCTACAGAGCACTGCCGCGCATCCGGCGCATTCTCGAAGCCCCGCTCCCACAACAACACCGGTGCCTCGCGGGCACCACGAAGAATGCGATGAATGAGCCGTCACGCCCGGCGCGGCGCAGTTTCCTGCGCCAGTCCTTTGTCCTGGTCCCTGCCACCGTCACGCTCGCCGGCGCCGGTACGGTGGTCGCCCAGAATGCCGGCGCTCCACCCGGCAGCCCTGCACCCGCAACTGCCGCGACGCCCTACACGCCCACGTATTTCAACGCCGACGAGTGGACCTTCGTGCGCGCAGCCGTCGCGCGCCTGATCCCTTCGGACGATACGGGCCCCGGCGCCATCGAAGCAGGCGTGCCGGAGTTCATCGATCGGCAGATGGAAAGCGCCTGGGGCCATGGGGCGCTCTGGTACATGCAGGGCCCTTTCTCCGCGGACGCATCGCCCCTCTTCGGCTACCAGGGCCGCATGCCGCCGCGCGAGCTGTACCGCGCGGCCATCGCGGCCATCGACACGCACTGCCGCAACCAGTTCGGCGGCAAGCGCTTCGCCGAGCTCGAGGCCGCCGCCCAGGACGAACTGCTGACAGCCATGAGCAAGGGCGCCGTCCAGCTCGAAGGCGTTGGCGCGCAGGACTTCTTCGGCTTCCTGCTGCAGAACACCAAGGAGGGCTACTTCAGCGACCCGATCCACGGCGGCAACAAGAACGCAGCGGCGTGGGCCATGATCGGCTTTCCCGGTGCGCGGGCCGACTTCCTGGACTGGGTGCAGCGCCCCGGCGTGCGCTACCCGCTGCCTCCGGTCAGCATCGCCGGGCCGCAGGGCTGAGGGCAAGAACATGGCCACAGAGAAGAAGCCCTCGGTCGACGCGGTGCTGGTCGGCTTCGGCTGGACCGGCGCCATCATGGGCACCGAACTGACCGCCGCCGGCCTGAAGGTCGTGGCGCTTGAACGCGGCGAGCCGCGCGACACCAATCCCGACTTCGCCTACCCGCGCATCACCGACGAACTGAGCTACGGCATCCGCGGCAAGCTGTTCCAGCACCTGGCGCGCGAGACGGTCACCATCCGCCATACGCCGGCCGACACCGCCCTGCCCTACCGCCAGCACGGCTCCTTCCTGCTGGGCACCGGCGTCGGTGGCGCCGGCGTGCACTGGAACGGCCACCACTGGCGCCCGCTGCCTGCCGACCTGCGGCTGCGCAGCACCTACGAGGAGCGCTACGGCAAGGCCTTCATCCCCGAGGGCATGACCATCCAGGACTGGGGCGTGAGCTACGAGGAACTGGAGCCGCACTTCGAGCAGTTCGAGAAGATCTGCGGCACCTCGGGCAAGGCCGGCAACGTCGGCGGCCAGATCCAGGCCGGCGGCAACCCGTTCGAGGGCGCGCGCCGCAGCGACTTTCCCTTGCCGCCGCTGGCCTCGCCCAACAGCGCGCTGCTCTTCGCCAAGGCCGCGGCCGAGCTCGGCTACCACCCCTTTCCGCAAGCAGCGGCCAACGCATCGCGCTCGTACACCAACCCGCACGGCGTGCAGCTCGGGCCCTGCAACTTCTGCGGCTTCTGCGAGCGCTACGGCTGCTACACCTATGCCAAGGCCTCGCCGCAGACGACGCTGCTGCCGGTGCTCATGAAGCGGCCCAACTTCGAGCTGCGCACGCGCTCGCACGTGGTCCGCGTCAACATGGCGGCCGACGGCAAGCGAGCCACCGGCGTGACCTACATCGACGCGCAGGGCCACGAGATCGAGCAGCCGGCCGACCTGGTGGTGCTGTGCGCCTACCAGATGCACAACGTGCGCCTGCTGCTGCTGTCGAAGATCGGCCAGCCCTACGACCCGGTGTCGGGCAAGGGCGTGGTCGGCCGCAACTACGCCTACCAGCTCAACGGCGGTGCGACCCTCATCTTCGACAAGGCGCAGCCGATGAACCCGTTCGTGGGTGCGGGCGCGAGCGGCCATGTCATCGACGACTTCGACGGCGACAACTTCGACCATGGTCCGCTGGGCTTCGTGGGCGGTGCCAGCATCAACTGCATCAACACCGGCGGCCGGCCGATCCAGCAGCTGGCCACGCCACCCGGCGCGCCGACCTGGGGCGCCGGGTGGAAGAAGGCGGTGAAGGAGAGCTACCTGTTCCAGGCCGGCGTCGGCAGCCAGGGCTCGGTCATGGCCTACCGCGACAACTACCTCGACCTGGACCCGACCTACAAGGACGCCTACGGCCAGCCCCTGCTGCGCATGACCTTCGACTGGAAGCCCAACGACATCGCGATGACCCAGTTCATCGGCACCAAGGTCGCGCAGATCGCCAAGGCCATGGGGCCGAAGCAGATGGCGCTGAACTTCATGAAGCCCGGTGCGCACTACGACACGCGGCCCTACCAGTCGACCCACAACACCGGCGGTGCGGTGATGGGCACCGACCCGTCGACCAGCGTGGTCAACCGCTATGCGCAGGTGTGGGACGTGCCGAACGTGTTCGTGATGGGTGCCTGCCTGTTCCCGCAGAACTTCGGCTACAACCCCACGGCGATGGTGGCAGGCATCGCCTACTGGGCGGCTGCGGCGATCCGAGAGCGCTACCTGAAGCAGCCTGGAGCACTGGCATGAAGCGGCGGCTCGCGAATGCGCCCAGGCGCATGCCCCTTCGCGCGGCTGCGAGCGCGGCGGTGCTGGTCGGTCTCGGGCTGGTGAGTGCCTGGACCTTCGCACAGCGCACGGAGGTTTCCGCGGGCGCGGTGGCACCGCCGGCCACGCCGGCCCAGCCCGCCACCGGCGCCACGCCCAACCCGGCCGCCGACCCGCTGGTGGAACGCGGCCGCTACCTGGCCCGCGTGGCCGACTGCGCGAGCTGCCACACCGCCCCCGGCGGCGCACCCTTCGCGGGCGGGCTGCCGATGAAGACGCCCTTCGGCACCATCGTTTCCACCAACATCACGCCCGACAAGGACGCCGGCATCGGTGGCTACAGCCAGGCCGATTTCGCGCGCGCGCTGCGCCAGGGTGTGGCAGCGGACGGCCACCACCTCTATCCGGCGATGCCGTATCCGTCCTTCGCACGCGCGAGCGACGAGGACGTGCAGGCCCTGTACGCCTACTTCCAGAAGGCGGTGAAGCCGGCGGCCACCCGGCCGCCGGCCACGGACCTGCCCTTCCCCTTCAGCATGCGCGGGCTGATGGTGTTCTGGAACTGGATCTACCTCGACGACACGCGCTACACGCCGCAGCCCGCGCAGAGCGCCGAATGGAACCGCGGCGCCTACCTGGTACAGGGCTTCGGCCACTGCGGCGACTGCCACACGCCACGCAGCCGCCTGGGCGGCGTGAAGGCCGACAGCGAACGCGATGGCGACCAGTTCCTGGCCGGCGCGCTGGTCGACGGCTGGTACGCCCAGCCCCTGCGTCACACCGACCGGCCCGGCGCGGTGCAGTGGAGCACGCAGGACATCGTCGAGTACCTGCAGGCCGGCCGCACGGCCCAGACCGCAGCCTTCGGCCCCATGGTGCAGGTGGTCGAGAACAGCACGCAGCACATGACGGCGGAGGACCTGAAGGCAATTGCGGTGTACCTCCAGTCGGTCGGCGCCCCATCGCCAGGCACTCCGGCCGCCCCCACGGCCCTGCGCGCCGCGGCGGCGGACACGCCCGAGGCCCGCAAGCTGCGCGACGGCCAGGTGGACGGCCTGCCGGGTTCGATGGTCTACCTCAACAACTGCAGTGCCTGCCACCGCTCGAGCGGCGTCGGCTGGGACAACACCTTCCCCGCCCTGGCCGGCAACAGCGTGGTGAATGCCAAGGACCCGACCTCGCTGATCCGCCTGGTGCTGGGCGGCTCGGCCATGCCGAGCACCGCCCGCTCGCCGGCCGCCATCGCCATGCCCGGCTTCGGCTGGCGCCTGAGCGATGCCGAGGTGGCCGAGGTGCTGAGCTTCGCGCGCCGCAGCTGGGGCAACCGGGCCGACGCGGTGACGGCCGCGCAGGTGGCGGACGTGCGCCGCCAGCTGCCGGCGCCGACACCGGGCGCCGGCACACCGACCGCCGCGCGCTAGACGACGGGCCGCTTCGGCGGCTTGGCGCCGGGCGCGTCTTCGCCTTCGGCGATCAGCTTCTCGTAGTTGCGCCGAAGAATGAGGCCGGCGTAGTACACATGCTCGCGCATCAGCTGCTCGGCACGCACGGCGTCGCGCGCGATCACGGCTTCGATGATGCGGTGGTGGTCGCCATGCGAGCGCAGGATGATCGGGTGGTCGTCCCACAAAATGATGCGGTCCGACGCGAAGGGAATGTTCTGCGCCTGCTCCGCGAAGCGGTTCACCCAGGGGTTGCCCGAGGCCTGCAGCAGCGTGTCGTGGATGGTCACGTTCATCTGCTGGTAGGGCGCGTGGTCCTCCGGGCGCAGTTCGCCCCGCGCCAGGATGCGATCGCCCTCGGCCAGGGCATCCTGCAGCCGCTGAGACTGCGCCTCGGTCAGCCCTCGCGTGGCCGCGTTGCGGCAGGCCAACCCCTCGAGCACCGCACGCACGTCGTAGGCGGCCGCGATGGCCTCCATGTCGAAGCCGCGCACCAGGTAGCCACGCTTGGGCTGGTGATCGACCAGCCCTTCGTTGGCCAGCGTCGCCAGCGCCGCACGCACGGGCGTGCGCGACACGCCCAGCTTATCGGCCAGGGGGATCTCTTCGAGCCGTTCGCCAGGCTGGATCTGGCCGTGAAGGATCCAGTCGCGCAGCGTCTCGGTGACGTCCTGGGCCAGCGTTCTCATCCCTTGCTTCTCCGTCGTGACAGGCTTTCAAGTATACATATCATCGCCTTTTACGTCGCATTAAGGGTTATTACCACCTTATGACGAGTAGCATGTATACATAATCGCCGCCTCACGCATCGGGCGTGATTCGAGAAGGACGAAGTGTGCATATGGCAGAAGCCACACCCCGCGCCGGCGGCGACTGGCTGGGCTTGACCGACCGCGTGTGCGTGGTCACCGGCGCCGGCGGAGGAATCGGCTCCGAGTTGGCCGTGCAACTGCTGGCGGCCGGCGCCCGCGTCGCGCTGCTGGACCGCGACACCGCGCGGCTGGCGCAGATCGCCGACAGCCTGGGCGACCGGGCCGCGCGGGTGATGACCCTGCACTGCGACGTGACCGACGCGGCCAGCATCGAGGCCGCAGCCACGCAGGTCGAGCAGGCCTGGGGGCCGGTGGCGCTGCTGGTGAACAACGCCGCCTCCCTGTACGCCGATGCCCTGATGGACATCGCGCTCGACAAGTGGAACCAGCTGCTGTCGGTCAACCTCACCGGCTATTTGCTCTGCGCCCAGGCCTTCGGGCGCCGCATGGTCGCGCACGGCGGCGGCTCGATGGTGCACATCGCCTCCATCTCCGCCACCATTCCCCAGCCCTACAGCGGTGCCTACAGCGTGAGCAAGGCCGGCGTGAAGATGCTGTCGCAGCTGCTGGCCGTCGAGCTGGGCGAGCACGGCGTGCGCAGCAACGTCGTCAGCCCCGCCATGATCCGCACGCCCATGAGCGAGGGCATCTACCAGGACCCCGCCGTGCGCCAGCGCCGCGAGCAGATCGTGCCCGCGGGCCGCATCAGCACGCCGGCCGACATCGCGGGCGCCGTGCTCTTCCTGGCCAGCGACCGCGCCAGCTACATCAGCGGCCAGGAGTTCCTCGTCGACGGCGGCCTCACGCAGGCCTGGCTCGGCCTCATCCCCCGCCCCGGCTTCGAGAAGAGCGACACGGCCGCGCAGCCCGCGTCCTGACCCGTTCCGTGTTCCCCGTTCCCATCCCGCATCCAACAAAGGAGACCGCCTTGAAAACAGCCAAGTCCTTGCTCGTGGCCGCCGTGGCCGCGCTGTCCACCCTCGCCGCGCACGCGCAGAGCGATCCCGGCCTGACCGACAAGACCATCAGGATCGGCATGTTCGGCCCGCTGTCGGGCAACTCGATGGCCTATGGCTTCGACGTGATGAACGCGGCCAAGATGTACTACGACAAGGTCAACAAGGAAGGCGGCGTCAACGGCCGCAAGATCGAACTCGTGGTCGAGGACGACCGCTGCAACGCCAACGACCTGCTGGCCGCCGTGAAGAAGCTGACGGAGCAGGACAAGGTCTTCGCGCTCAACGGAGGCTCCTGCTCCGCCGCGGTGGTGGGTGCGCGTGAATACGTCGAGCGCTCGCAGATCCCGCTGGTCATGCTCAACGCCTCGGGCGACGGCGCGCTGTATCCGCCGTCGAAGTACATCTACGGCGCCTTCTCCATCTCGCAGCGCGCGGTCGGCGGCTCGATGGTTCAGTTCGCGGCCGAACACCTCAAGGCCAAGAAGATCGGCTACATCAACCACGACGACGCCTACGGCGGCTGGAATCTGGAGGCCGCCGAGTTCCAGGCCAAGAAGCTGGGCGTGGATCTCCAGGTGCAGTCGGTGGCCCCCAACCTCACGGACGTGACGGCGCCGATGCTCAAGATTCGCGCCTCGAACCCCGACGTGCTGCTCATCACCACCTACGCCCGCCCCGTGAGCCTGCTGGTCAAGAAGGCGCAGGAACTGGGCTGGACCAAGCCGATCGTGATCGCCGTGAACGGCACGGCCGACCTGAAGCAGCTGGTCGAAAACGTGGGCAACAAGGATGCGTTCAAGAACGTCTACCTGCAGGAAGTGATGGCCGACGTGGCCGGCGGCCCCAAGCTCAAGTGGGTGTACGACATGTACAAGGCCTACTACCCCGAGCTGGCCGCCAAGCCCGGCTACCCGCAGACCTACATGCCGTACGGCATCCCGTCGGCGATGACGGTGGTCAATGCGCTGAAGGCTGCCGGCCCGCAGCTCACGCGCGAGAAGTTCCTCACGGCCCTGTCGCAGACCAAGTTCGAGTCGAACGTCATGGCCGGCCCGATCGAGCTCACGCCCACCGACCACGCCGGCCAGAAGTCGGCCATCTACCTGAAATTCGACGGCGAGAAGATGGCGGTGGTGCCCGGCGCCTACCGCAGCCTCTGGACCTACCAGCCCAAGTAACCCAACCGGAGGGACGGGGCCGGACCGCCGACGCGCGGCCGGCCCCCGCAACGCTATGAGTTTGAGTGAGATCTGGCTGTTCCTGCAGCAGGGCCTGCTGTCCGGGCTGGTGACTGGCAGCGTCTATGCGCT
This sequence comes from Xylophilus ampelinus, assembly GCF_901875635.1. Classification (GTDB taxonomy): domain Bacteria; phylum Pseudomonadota; class Gammaproteobacteria; order Burkholderiales; family Burkholderiaceae_C; genus Xenophilus. Next base: position 99,628 of record NZ_CABFMN010000106.1, read on the forward strand.
GCTGGCCATCGCCATCGTCGCCATCTTCAAGACCACCGACGTGCCGAACTTCGCCCAGGGCGAGATTTTCATGATCGCGGGCTATGTGGCGCTGTCGCTGCTGCTGATTGCCGGCTGGTCGTACGCCGTGGTCATCCCCGTCACCGTGGTCGCCGTGGCGGTGGGCGCCGCGCTGTTCCAGCGCGTGGTGATGGAACGCGTGACGCATTCCAAGGGCGTGGGCCCTCAGCTGGTCATCGCCACGCTGGGCCTGGCCTACGCCCTCAAGGGCCTGGTGCGCCAGACCGGCCTGGGCGACACGCCGCGCTCGCTGCCTTCGCTGGTGTCGAACGACCCGGTGATCATCGGCGACGCCTTCCTCACGCGGCTGGACGTGGCTATTTTCCTCACGTCGATCGCCGCCATGGTCCTCATCTACCTGATGTTCAGCCACACGCGCATCGGCAAGGCCATGCGCGCCGTGGGCATGAACCCGCGCGCCGCGCAGATCGTGGGCGTCCGCCTGTCGCGCATCCGCATGCTGGTGTGGGCCATGGCGGGCCTGATCTCCGCGCTCGCCGCGCTGCTCATCACGCCCAAGATCCTGATCACGCCGGACATCGCGCACATCGCGATCCTGGCCTACGCGGCGGCCATCGTGGGTGGCTTCACCAGCCTGCCCGGCGCCGTGCTGGGCGGACTGATCATCGGCATCGTCGAGAACCTGGTGGGCCTGTTCATCTCGACCAACGCCATCGTCGTCGCGCCTTTCCTGGCCATCCTCGTCACGCTGATCGTGCGGCCGCAAGGCATCCTGGGCGGCAAGCCGCAGGTGAAGAAAGTATGAGAACCATGACCCTCGACCGCTGGGCCCTGCTGGCCGCCGCGCTGGTGCTGATCGCCCTGCCCTTCACCGTGTCCGGCTACGTGCTGTACGTGGTCAACCTCCTGATGGTCTTCGTCGTGCTGGCCCTGGGCATGCACGTGGTGATCGGCGAGTCGGGCCAGTTCGCGCTCGCGCATGCCGCCTTCTTCGGCATCGGCATCTACACCGCCGGCATCATCAACACCGCCTGGCACCCGCCCTTCGTGCTGTCGATCCTCGCCGGCGGCCTGCTGTCGGCCGTGCTGGGCTACCTCATCGGCTACCTGGCGCTGCGCATGCGCGACATCTACCTGGCGCTGGCCACCTTCGCCTTCGGCGAAGCGATGCAATGGGTGTTCCTGAGCTGGGAGAAGGTCACCGGCGGCTCCAACGGCATGAAGATGGACCCGGCCGAGCTGTTCGGCCTGCGGCTGACCAACGACCTGCAGGCCTATCCCTTCGTGATCGTGCTGGCCGCGCTGATGCTGTGGCTCACGGTGGCGCTGGCGCGCTCGCAGTACGGCTCGGCGCTGCGGGCCGTGCGCGAGAGCGACGTCGCCGCCATGGCCATGGGCATCAACGTCAGGGCCATGAAGCAGAGCGCCTTCGCGATCTCGGCGGCCTTCGCCGGCATCGCGGGCGGCATGTACACGCTGTTCACCTCCTTCATCCACCCCGAGAGCCTGGGCTTCCAGACCACCATCCTGGTGCTGACCATGGTCGTGGTGGGCGGCATGGGCTCGGTGCGCGGCGCCGTGGCCGGCGCCATCGCCTTCGGACTCATCTCCGAACTGCTGCGCCAGCTCATGTCGGTGCAGGAAATCATCTACGGCCTCATCCTCATGGGCTTCATGATGTTCAAGCCCAAGGGCCTGTTCGCGGACCGCAACCGCCGCGCCGCCCGCCCGGCCGCGCCGCGGGAGGTGCAGGCATGAGCGGGGAACGCCCCTTCCTGGAGGTGTCGGGCATCACGGTGCGCTTCGGCGGCCTGGTGGCGGTCAGCGACCTGTCCTTCGAGGTGGCGCGCGGCTCGATCCACGCGCTCATCGGCCCCAACGGCGCCGGCAAGTCGACCACCTTCAACTGCATCTCGCGCTACTACCAGCCGAGCGCGGGCCGCATCGTGGTCGACGGCGAGGACGTGACGCGCCATGCACCCACGCGCATGGCCGGCATGGGCATCGCGCGTACCTTCCAGAACCTCGAACTCTTCGGCGACCTGAGCGTGGCCGAGAACGTGCTGCTGGGCTGCCACTCGCACAGTGCCAACACCCTGGGCCGCCTGCTGCGACGCCCGAGCGGCGAGGTCCGCGACCTGGTCGACAGCCTGATCGAGCGCGTCGGCCTGACGCACGACCGCGACACCCGCGCCAAGGAACTCGACTTCGGCCACCAGAAGCTCCTGGAGATCGCCCGCGCGCTGGCGCTCAAGCCGCGCCTGCTGCTGCTCGACGAGCCGGCCGCGGGCCTGCGCAACCGCGACATCGAGCACCTGGACCACCTGCTCACCGGGCTGGCCGAGAAGGACGGCATCACCGTGCTGCTGGTCGAGCACGTGATGCAGCTCGTCATGTCCATCTCGGACCGCATCACGGTGATGTCCTTCGGCCAGAAGATCGCCGAAGGCACGCCCGCCGAGATCAGCGAGAACCCCACCGTGATCGAAGCCTACCTCGGCAAGGGAGCCGCGCATGCCTGAATCGTCCAAGAGCCCGCTGCTCGAAGTGCGCGGCATCAGCGCCTCCTACGGCGCCATCCAGGCCCTGTCGGGCGTGAGCCTGGCCGTGCCGGAGGGCGCCATCGTCGCCCTGCTGGGCAGCAACGGTGCCGGCAAGAGCAGCACGCTCAACGCCATCTCGCACCTCATCAACCCCACGGCCGGCGAGGTGCATTTCGCAGGCGAGGCGATCCACCGCCTGCCCTCGGACGAGATCGTGCGCCGCGGCCTGGTGCAGGTGCCCGAGGGCCGCGAGGTCTTCAAGGACATGAGCGTGCGCGAGAACCTCGAACTCGGCGCCTTCCTGCGCCGCGACCGCGCCGCGATGGCCGACGACCTGGGCAAGGTCTACACGCTGTTCCCGCGCCTGAAGGAGCGCTCGGAGCAGCGCGCCGCCACCCTGTCGGGCGGCGAGCAGCAGATGCTGGCGATCGGCCGCGCACTGATGTCGCGCCCGCGGCTCATCATGTTCGACGAGCCGTCGATGGGCCTGTCGCCGCTGCTCGTGGAGCAGATCTTCGAGGCCATCCAGCGCCTGAACCGCGAGCAGGGCCTCACGATCCTGCTGGTGGAGCAGGACGTGCGGCTGGCGCTCACCGTCGCCAGCCATGCCTACATCCTGGAGAACGGCGAGATCTCGCTGCAGGGCGATTCGGCACGGCTCATGAACGACCCGGCCGTCCGCCGGGCCTACCTGGGCGTCTAGGCACGCCCTCATCCCGTCAGGAGCATTTCGGATGGATCTGTTGAAGGACAAGCTCGCGCTGGTGACCGGCGCGGGCGGCGGGCTGGGGTCGGCCATCTCGCTGGGCTTTGCGGGCGAAGGCGCCCGCGTGATCGTGGCCGACGTCGACGCGGCGCGAGCCGAAGCCACCGCCGCCCGCATCACCGCTGCGGGCGGCCAGGCCTGGAGCGTGGCGATCGACGTGCGCGACCGCGCCGCCGTGCAGGCCTGCGCGGCCGACCTGGAGGCCCGGCTGGGCCCGATCGACCTGCTGGTCAACAACGCCGGCATCTCGGGCCGGGCGCGCATCGACGACCCGAACGCCACCGAGGTGTGGGACCGCCTCATCGAGGTCAACCTGCAGGGCCTGTTCAACGTCACGCACGCCTTCGTGCCGGCCCTCAAGAAGACGCGCGGCTGCATCGTCAACCTCTCGTCCATCGTCGCCTTCGTCAGCGGCATCTCGTCGGCGGGCTACATCGCGTCCAAGGGCGCGGTGCGCTCGCTGACACAGGCGCTGGCGCGCGACCTGGCGCCCTTCGGCGTGCGCACCAATGCCGTCGCTCCGGGTTTGATGCTGACCGAGATGGTCGCCCCCCAGCTGGCCGTGCCCGGCGGCACCGACTGGTACATGAAGCGCGTGCCGATGGCACGCGGCGGCGAGGTCGACGAGATCGTCGGCCCCGTGGTCTTCCTCTGCTCGCCCATGGCCAGCTATGTCAACGGGGTGGTGCTGCCGGTGGACGGCGGCTTCCTCTCGGCCTGAAAACGGAATCATCGGACACATGGACAACAACACCAACAGCAACAGCCGACCGATCGCCCTCGTCACCGGCGGCGCCGGCGGCATGGGCCTGGCCACCGTCGAGCGCCTGGCGCGCGACGGCTACACCGTGGTCATGGTCGACCGCGATGGAGCCCTGGCCACGCGCGAAACCGCACGCCTGCAGACGCAGGGCCTGGACGTGCAGTGCCGCGTGCTCGACCTCACCGACGAGGCCGCCGTGCGCGCGCTGGTGCAGTCGCTGCCGCCCGTGTGCGCGCTGGTCAACAACGCCGGCATCTTCGACGAACGCAAGTTCATGGAGGTGAGCAACGCCGACTTCCGCCGCGCCTACGAGGTCAACCTCATTGCCGTCGCGACGCTGACGCAGGAGGTGGCGAAGACCATGCCCGAGGGCGGGCGCATCGTGAACATCGCCTCGCGCGCCTACCTGGGTGCGAAGAACCATCCGCACTACGTCGCGTCGAAGGCGGCGGTGGTCGGCTACACGCGTGCGAGCGCGATGGAGCTGGCCCCCCGCGGCATCCTCGTGAACGCCATCGCACCCGGGCTGATCGACACGCCGATCCTGCGCGCGCTCACGCCCGAGCGGCTGGCCGCGCAGCTCGCGCTGCAGCCCACGGGGCAGGCCGGCCGGCCCGAAGACATCGCGCAGGCCGTCGCCTTCCTGGTGTCGCCGCAAACCGGCTTCATCACCGGCCAGGTGCTGTTCGTCGACGGCGGCAAATCGCTGGGCGGGTCCGGCGCATGAAGGCCGGCACCTGGGACGCCGAGTACGACGTCGTCGTGGTCGGCGCGGGCGCGGGCGGCATGGCCGCGGCGCTCACCGCGAAGATCGAGGGCTGCAGCGTGCTGCTGGTGGAGAAGACCGATCGCGTGGGCGGCTCCACCGCCGTGTCGGGCGGCGCGGTGTGGGCACCGCTCAACGCGCAGTCCGCGAAGGTCGGCCACCCGGACAGCTTCGAGAAGGCATGGACGTACATGCGCAACACCGTGGGCGATGCCGCCCCGGCCGCGCTGCAGGAGGCCTTCCTGCGCGAGGGCGCGGGCATGGTCGACTACTTCGAGAAGCACACCGCCGTGCGCCTCGTGGCGCGCAGCTTCTCGCCCGACTACCACCCCGACCGGCAGGGCGCCGCGATGGGCGGCCGCTCGCTCGACCCGGCCATGTTCGACGGCCGCGAACTCGGCCCGAAGTTCAAGGAACTGCGCGACCCGCTGCCCGAGTTCATGGTGCTCGGCGGCATGATGATCACGATGACCGACGCCAAGCACCTGCTGGCCGTCACGAAGTCGTTCAAGTCCTGGCGCGAAGGCATGAAGCTGGTGCTGCGCTACTTCGCCGACCGGCTGCGCGGCTACCACCGCGGCACCCGCGTCGTGCTGGGCAACGCGCTGGCGGCACGCCTCTTCAAAAGCGTGCTCGACCACAAGATCGACTACTGGCTGGGCACGCCGCTGCAACAGCTCGAACGCGAGGACGGCGCCGTGACCGGCGTCGCCGTGGTGCGTCAGGGCCGGCCCACGCGCGTGCGGGCGCGCCGTGGCGTGGTCGTGGCCACAGGCGGTTTTCCCTGGAACGAGGCACTGCGCGGCGAACAGTACCCGCAGCCCACCGGCGCCTGGTCGATGTCGCCCGAGGGCAACCGCGGCGAGGGCATCGCGCTGGCCCGCGACGCCGGCGCCGTGCTGGGCCGGGGCCACACCAACCCGGCCTTCTGGGCGCCGGTGTCGGTGCTGCAGCGCCCCGACGGCAGCGTGACGCGCTACCCGCACCTCGTGTGGGACCGTGCCAAGCCGGGCCTGATGGCCGTCAACGGTGCGGCGCAGCGCTTCGTCAACGAGTCGACCTCGTACCACGAGTTCGTGCGCGCCATGTACCGCTCGCACGAGACCGTGCCCACGATGCCGGCCTACCTGGTGTGCGACCACGACTTCATGGAGAAGTGGGGCATGGGCCTGGCGCTGCCCGGTGGCCGGGCGCGGGAGCACCTGGTGAAGGCCGGCTACCTGCACAAGGCGCCCACGCTGCGTGCGCTGGGCGAGGCGCTGGGCCTGGACGGCATGGCCCTCGAAGCCACCGCGGCACGCTTCAACGCACTCGCCGAGCAGGGCCGCGACGACGATTTCGGCAAAGGCGGCACCGAATACAACCGCTACCTCGGCGACGCCGATCACCGGCCCAACCCCTGCCTCGGGCCGCTGCGGCGCGGGCCGTTCTACGCCGTCGAGGTCTATGCGGGCGACATCGGCACCGCCGTGGGCATCGCCTGCAACGAGAACGCCCAGGCACTCGACGCGGCCGGCCGGCCGATCCCCGGCCTGTACGCCGCCGGCAACGACATGCACTCGGTGATGGGCGGCGAGTATCCCGCGCCGGGCATCACCCTCGGCCCGGCGTTGACCTTCGGCTGGATCGCCGGCCGCCACCTCGCGCAAGCGCACGACCGATGAACCGCTGACCCGCCGAAACACCATGCAGATGTACTTCTCCCCCTTCTCGCCCTACGTCCGCAAATGCCTCGTCACGGCCCACGAACTGGGCCTGAACGACCGCGTGCAATTGCTGCCATCGAACGCGAACCCGGTCACGCGCGACCGCGCAATCATCGAAAAGAACCCGCTGGGCAAGGTGCCCACCTTCGTCACTGACGAGGGCGCGGTGCTCTACGACAGCCGCGTGGTGTGCGAGTACCTCAACGACCTGGCGAAGGGCTCGCTCTTCCCGGCCGGTGGCGATGCGCGCTGGGCCACGCTGACCCTGCAGGCCCTGGGCGACGGCATCCTCGACGGCGCGCTGATCGCCCGCTACGAGGACGTGGCGCGCCCCGAGCCGCTGCGCTGGCCCGAATGGCGCACCGCGCAGCTCGACAAGGCAGAGACCTCGCTTGCACACCTGTCGGCCCACCCCGAGCTGATCGCGCCGGGGCGCGTGGACATCGGCACCCTCACCGTCGCGTGCGCGCTCTGGTACCTGGACCTGCGCTTCGCGGATTTCGGCTGGCGGGACCGGCACCCTGCCGTCGCGGCCTGGTACGCCGGGTTCTCGGCGCGGCCCTCGCTGTCGGCGACCTGGTCGCTCTGATCGCGAAAGATCGTAACGAACGTGACGAATTCGGTCGCAGCGCCCGGCTGACGGGCGCTGGCGGCCGATTGCACTTTGCCGTTCTTCAGCCCAGCCAGGCCGGCACGCCGCGCACCGTGGCCTCGCTGAGCAGGCCCTGCGCGGTGGCGATGTGCCAGAGCAGCGCCACGTTGTCGAGCGTGGCCCGTGCGCGCGGGCCGAGGTGGCCCGAGGCCGAACGCGCCACCAGGTAGACGCCCACGACGCCCAGCACCGCCAGGTGGAAGCCCTGGTAGGCCAGCAGCACGCCCACCGCCGCGCTCCAGCCGTCGGCCGTCGGCCGCAGTCCCACCGCAGAGTGCCCGGCCAGGGCCGATGCGAAGGCGCCGGCCACACACAGCAACGCCAGCACGGTGCGCAGCCGCAGCCCGTGTTGGGCACGGGCTCCCTCGCCGAGCCGCGCGCGCGTGCTCCAGGTCATGAGCAGCGAACCGGCGAGCAGCAGCGCCGCGTTGGCGCCCGAGGCGGCGGCCGGTGCCAGCGAGGCGCCGGGAGGCGGGCACACATCCAGCGCCATGGCCAGGTGCACGTAGGTGTACAGAAAGGAAGCGAGGACGGCGAAGTCCACCACGCCCAGCACCACCACGGCCCACCACGAGTGCGAGCCCCGGCCGGTCGCGCGGACGGGCACGGACACGCCATCGGCAATCTCGGCACGGTCGGCCGGCGCAGCGCGGTCCGAGCCCCACAGCCAGACCACCATCGACGCGATGGCGCCGGCACCGAAGACGAAGGCCGGCACCACCCACTCCACCGTGAGCAGCAGGAAGAAGCCGGCCGTGCCGACCGCCGCCAGGAAGGGCGGCCACCCGTCGGTGGGCAGGCGCAGCAGGTGCAGCGGCCGGGCGGCGCGCACGCTGGTCACCAGCGTCTCGCGGCCGCCGAAGACGGTGCCGGGCAGCCAGTGGCGGCCGGCCTCGACCTCCTCGGCCAGCGTGGGCTTGTCCCACAGCGGCTCGGTGCTGCTCACCTGCGGGATGCTTCGCACGCCGTAGTCGCGCGGTGGCAGCCATTCGAGCGTGCCGGCACGCCACGGGTTGCCATGATCGCGCTCGGGCCGGCGCAGCGCGCGCACCGCATCGACCAAGCACAGCAGCACGCCCAGCGCGAAGACGAAGGCGCCGACCGTGGACAGCAGGTTCAGCAGGTTCCAGCCCAGCCCGTCGGCATAGGTGTACACGCGCCGAGGCATGCCCAGCAGGCCCGCGACGTGCATCGGGAAGAAGGCCAGGTTGAAGCCGCCGAACATCAGGCCGAAGACCCAGCGGCCCAGCCGCTCCGACAGGCGCGCGCCATTGAACACCGGCAGCCAGTAGTAGATGGCCGCGAAGACCGGGAACACCATGCCGCCGATGAGCACGTAGTGCAGGTGGGCGACGATGAAGTAGCTGTCGTGCGCCTGCCAGTCGAAGGGCAGCACCGCCACCATGACGCCGGTCAGGCCGCCCAGCACGAAGATGAAGTGGAAGCCCAGCAGGAAGAGCGTGGGCGACTGCGCGCGCACCCGCCCGCGCCAGAAGGTGGCGATCCACGCGAAGACCTGCAGCCCGCTCGGGATGGCCACCAGGAAGCTGGCCATCGACGTCAGCACCAGCGCCGTGATGCCGATGCCGGTGGCGAACATGTGGTGGATCCAAAGCAGGAAGCTCACCACGCCCACGCCCACGAGCGCCCACACGACCGCGCGCTGCCCCACCAGCGGCGTGCCGGCCATCGTCGGCACCATCATCGAGACCATGCCCGCGGCCGGCAGGAAGATGATGTAGACCTCGGGGTGCCCGAAGAACCAGAACAGGTGCTGCCACAGCACCGGGTCGCCGCCGCGCTGCGGCAGGAAGAAGGGCCAGTCGAAAGCCCGCTCCAGCTCCAGCAGCGTGGTGGCGGCGATCACCGCCGGGAAGGCGAAGACGATCATCACCGCGCTCACCAGCACCGCCCAGGCGAACACCGGCATGCGGCCCAGCGTCATGCCCGGCGCGCGGGTGAAAAGGATGCCGATGATCAGCTCGATCGCACCGGCGATGGCCGAGATCTCGATGAAGCCGATGCCCAGCAGCCAGAAGTCGGCGCCGACGCCGGGCGAGTACTGCTTGCTGGTGAGCGGCGGGTACATGAACCAGCCGCCGTCGGGCGAGGCGCCGAAGAACACGGTGCAGAAGAAGGCAAGCCCGCCGATCGCGTAGGCCCAGAAGGCGTAGGCCGACAGCCGCGGGAACGGCAGGTCGCGCGCGCCCAGCATGCCCGGCAGCAGGTAGACCGCGATCGCCTCCACGATGGGCACCGCGAACAGGAACATCATCACCGTGCCGTGCATGGTGAAGAGCTGGTTGTAGGTGGCGGCGCCCACCAGGTCGTTGCCCGGCACGGCCAGCTGCGCGCGCATCAGCAGCGCCAGGATGCCGCCCAGCACGAAGAACACCATCGCGGCCACGATGTAGTAGGCGCCGATGTGCGTGTTGTTGACGGCCGTGAAGCGCAGCCAGCCGCGCGGCCCTTTCCAGGCGCGCTCCAGCGCCTCGCGCTCGCCGGGCGGGCGCGGCAGCGTGCTGGGGAAACGCCCGCCTTCTTCTGGCATCACTTCAATCCGCTCAGCCATGCGGCGATGTCCTCGATGGCCGCGGGCGGCAGCCGGTGCTCGCCGGCCGGCATGCGCGCGCCCGGCTTGAGCTGCTGCGTGTGGGCCACCCACTCGCGCATCGTCTCGGGCGTGTTGGGCACAGTGGCAGCGCCCAGCGACAGCCGGCCGCCCACGTGCGTGAGGTCGGGGCCGCGGCGCACGTCGCGCCCGTCCGGGTCCGGCGAGGTCACGCCGCGCACGGCGTGGCAGGCGTCGCAGCGATGGGCCAGGAAGGCTTCGCGGCCGGCCTGCACGCTGCGCTCCGCGTGCGGCGCCACGGGTCGTGCCTGCGCATCGGCCCAGGCCTCGAAGTCGGCCGGCGCCAACGCCACCACGTCGAGCGCCATGCGCGCATGCTGCTCGCCGCAGTATTCGGCGCACTGCCCGCGCCAGCGGCCCGGCGCGTCGGCCTGCAGCAGCAGGTGCTGCATGCGGCCGGGCACCATGTCCATCTTGCCGCCGAGCGCCGGCACCCAGAAGCTGTGGATCACGTCCTCACTGGCGAGTGCGAAGTACACCGGCCGCCCGGCCGGCAGCCGGATTTCGTTGGCCGTCGCGAAGCGGCGCCCGGTGCTCGGGTCGTCGTAGCGCACCTCCCACCACCACATGCGGCCGGTGACCGCGACGACCAGCGCGTCCGCCGGCGGCACCGGCCGCCAGGCGGGGCGGTGCCGCTCGCCGTAGACGAAGAGCGCCGACAGCACGGCGACCGGGAACGCGATGCCGCCGCCCAGCAGCCACCAGCGCGCCCACACCGGGCGCGGCCCACCGCGCAGCGACATCGCCAGCAGCAGCATCACGCCGCCGAAGATGAGCACGGCGCCGACGGTCAGCACCGTGGTCACTTCCAGCAGCGTGTCGGCCACCGGGCCGGCGACGTGCAGCGCCGACTGCGCCGGCTGGGCGGCAGGAGCACTCATTCCAGCGCGTGCAGGTAAGCCGCCATCGCCAGCGCATCGTCGGCCGAAGCACCCATGGACGGCATGGTGGTCGTGGGCACCAGCGCGTGCGGATCGGCAATCCATGCGGCGAGAAGCGGCAGCTCGTTGGGCAGCCGGCCGGCGATGTAGCTGCGCTGCCCGAAGCCGTCCAGCGCACCCGCCTGCCGTCCGCGTGCGTCGGCCACGCCGGGAATGGCGTGGCAACTGCCGCACTGGTACTGCGCCAGCAGCACGCGGCCTCGTTCGATCCGCTCGGCGGTGGCAGCCTCCCCCACGGCACCCTGTTTGCCGCCATTGCAACCGCCCAGGACGAGCAGCATCACGAGTACCCCCGCGCCGCGCCAAGGGACCCGAAGACGCGGACCGGCGAGAGGCGTCGAGAACATGGCCCATTGTTGCGGGCCTGCAGCGGCGTCGGCCGACACGATCGCAACGCCTCGCGTCGGACAATGCCTCGACCGATGGGCACGCTCAAGACCGCCACGATCACCCTCGCCGTCGCGGTGGCGCTCGGCGCGGCCGCGGGCGCGGTGGTGGTGCAGGCCGGGCTCTACGACGTCGCGGCGACGAAGCAGCACTTCCAGTCTGTCTACTCGCTGCTTGAGCACGCGATGCATCGCTCGGTGCGGCTGCGGGCACGCGACATCGAGGGCCCCGCCATGCACGACGCCGACCGCATCGCACGCGGCGCGGCCTGCTACCAGCAGAAATGCGTGCAGTGCCACGGCGGGCCCGGGGTGGCGCAGGGCGAGATCGGCCGCAGCATGCAGCCCCTGCCCGGCCCCCTGGTCGATGCGCGCCAGCGCTGGCAGCCCCGGGAGCTGTACTGGATCACGCGCCACGGCATCAAGATGAGCGGCATGCCGGCCTGGGAGCATCGCCTGTCGGATGCGGACTTGTGGGCGGTGGTGGCTTTCGTCCACGCGCTGCCCACACTCACGCCCGAGCGCTACGCCGCGATGACGGGCGGCCGATGGCGCGTCACGTCGGAAGACGGCCAGCCCGACGCGGCACCGACCGCCTGCGGCCCTGCTGCCGACGCACCGCTGCGGGTGGCCGACGCGGCGCGGGGGCAGCGCGCGCTGACGCAGTACGCCTGCAATGCCTGCCACACCATCCCCGGCGTGACGGGCTCGCAGGTGCAGGTCGGCCCGCCGCTGGACGGCATGGGCCGCCGCACGCGCATCGCCGGCGTGCTCGACCACACGCCGGAAGGCATGGTGCGCTGGCTGCGCGAGACCCAGGCCGTGAAGCCGGGCACCGCCATGCCGCAGATGGGCGTGACCGAACAGGACGCGCGCGACATCGCGGCGTACCTGCAGACGCTGCGCTGAACGCGGCCGCCTTCAGGCGGATCGCGGCAGCAGCGCCGGCACCAGCGGGCGCTTCAGCCGGTCGCGCCACCATTGCAGCGCCTTGCCCTCGGAACCGGTCTTCCAGGCGAGCCAGAAGGATTCGGGCGCACGCTCCTCTTCGGTCTTCAGCGCCACCAGGCTGCCGCGCGCGAGGTCGGCCTCGATGCAGGCGCGCGGCAGGAAGCCGTGGCCCAGGCCGCTGCGCTGGCAGGCGATCTTGGCGGCCATGGTGGGCACGGTGATGCGCGGCTGGCCCGCCAGCAGGCCCACGGTGCGCTCCGACAAGGCGCGCGCGGTGTCGCCGACCACGATCGCGTTGTGTTCCATGAGGTCGCTGCGGCGCAGTGCGCGACGCACGCGCGCCAGCGGGTGGGCCGGCGCGACGCAGAACACGAACTCCAGCGTGCCGGCCATGAAGACCTGGTAGCCGCCGCCGACCGGCCCCTCGCCCGCGGCGATGACGATGTCCGCGCGCCCGTCGCGCAGCGCCTCCCAGGTGCCCGTGAGCGCCTCGCAGCCGATGCGCAGGCGTGTGCCGCAGCGCAGCGCCTCGAAGGCTGCGATGTCGTCCATCAGCGCATCGGTGGGTACGAGCGAGTCGTGCACCAGCCGCAGTTCGGCCTCGTAGCCGGTCGCGACCTGGCGCATGCGCGATTCCAGCGCGCCGGCCGCGGTGAGCAGCCAGCGCCCCTCGTCCAGCATCTCGCGCCCCGCCGCGGTCAGCGACACGCGCGGACCATGGCGCTCGAACAGTCGCAGGCCCAGTTGCTCCTCGAGCTTGGCCACGGCGTAGGAGACGGTCGAGGGCACCCGGTTCAGCCGCGCCGCCGCGGCCGCGAAGGAGCCGTGCAGGGCGATGGCATCGACCAGTTCGATGGCGTCGAGGGTCAGCTTGAGCATGTGCGATTGCCTGTTTTTTGATCATCGACATTTTCGATGATAAGCCCGCGAACAATTCGTTCATCGGTATTGAATGGCAGGCGAAGATTCGTCCCGATTAATCGCACTCAAGAGCGAAACGCGCCGATCCGACCGCCTGAAAGCGATTGTGAATGAATTCGATGAATCGCAGGATCACTTGCACATCGCTGCCGCTGGAGCGGCGGCAAATGTGCAAAGCGGTCCACCAATCGACAAGACAACCCGCCCTGCTCTTTCGCAGCATCCACGGCCACCGCCATCAGCCCCAAGCAAGGAGTCCTTCCATGTCCATCCAGGCCACCCCCGTCCCCGGCGCCACCCTGCTCAAGCCGCAGGACCACACGCTCGTCATGATCGACTTCCAGTCGCAGATGGCCTTCGCGACCAAGTCGATCGACGCCACCCTGCTGCGCAACAACGCGGCGCTGGTCGCCCAGGCGGCGGCGGGCTTCGGCGTGTCGACCATCCTCACGACCGTGGCCGAGAAGAGCTTCTCGGGCCCCATGTTCAGCGAGATCACCGAGGCCTTTCCCGGCCAGGCGATGCTCGACCGCACGTCGATGAACACCTGGGAGGACGCCCCCGTCATCGCCCGCATCAACGAGATCGGCAAGCCGCGCATCGTGCTCGCGGGCCTGTGGACGGGCGTGTGCATCGTCGGCCCCGCCCTGTCGGCGATCGACCAGGGCTTCGAGGTGTACGTGATCGCCGACGCCTGCGGCGACATCTCCACCGAAGCACATGACCGCGCCATGGACCGGATGGTGCAGGCCGGCGCGCGGCCGATGACCTCGCTGCAGTACCTGCTCGAGTTGCAGCGCGACTGGGCGCGCGCCGAGACCTACGAGCTCACCACCGGCATCGCGCGCCGCTGGGGTGGCGCCTACGGCCTGGGCGTGACCTACGCCAAGTCGATGTTCAACGCCCACGAAGGCTGAAGCGGGCACGGCACCCATGAAGCCCTACGTCCTGGCACTCGCGCTCGGCCTGCTGGTCGGCGTGATCTACGGCCTGTTCCAGGTGCGCTCGCCGGCACCGCCGGTGATCGCGCTGGTCGGGCTGCTCGGCATCCTGGCCGGCGAGCAGATCCCGCCCCTGCTGAAGCAATGGTTCCGGCCCGAGGCGCACGCCACCTCGTGGCTGCACGAGCAGGTCAAGCCCCATGTCTTCGGCGAGTTGCCGCAGTGCGCGAAGAAGCCTTCCGCCCGTGCGGGCGCCGCGCCGGGGCAGGACGCATGAACACCGAGATCGACGACGGCCGCCGCCGCCTGGTCCTCGGCGCCCTGGGCGCCGCGGCTGGCGGCGCCACGGCCCAGACCCAACCCACCCGGAGCACTCCCATGGCCGACGCCGCCACTCCCGAATTGATCCTGCACAACGGCCGGTTCACCACGCTGGACCGCAGCAATCCCCTGGCGACTGCCGTCGCGATTGCCGATGGTCGCTTCCTGAAGGTGGGCCGCAGCGAGGACGTCCTGCCGCTGGCCGGCGCGCGCACCCGCGTGGTCGACCTGCAGGGCCGCAGCGTGCTGCCGGGCCTGATCGACAACCACCTGCACATCATCCGCGGCGGGCTGAACTTCAACCTCGAGCTGCGCTGGGACGGCGTGCGCAGCCTGGCCGATGCGATGGCCATGCTGCGCCGGCAGGTGGCGATCACGCCCGCGCCGCAGTGGGTGCGGGTGGTAGGCGGCTTCACCGAACACCAGTTCGTGGAAAAGCGCCTGCCCACGATCGAGGAACTCAACGCCGTCGCACCCGACACGCCCGTCTTCATCCTGCACCTGTACGACCGCGCCCTGCTCAACGGTGCAGCGCTGCGGGCCGTGGGCTACGGCAAGGACACGCCGGCCCCGCCCGGCGGCGAGATCGTGCGCGACAGCGCCGGCAACCCCACCGGCCTGCTGCTCGCCAAGCCCAACGCAGCCATCCTCTATGCCACGCTGGCCAAGGGGCCGAAGCTACCACCCGAGTACCAGCTCAACTCCACGCGCCACTTCATGCGCGAGCTCAACCGGCTGGGCGTCACCGGCGCCATCGATGCCGGCGGCGGCTTCCAGAACTACCCGGAGGACTACCAGGTCATCCAGCAGCTCGCGGACGCGGGCCAGCTCACCATCCGCCTGGCCTACAACCTCTTCACCCAGAAGCCCAAGCAGGAGAAGCAGGACTTCCTGAACTGGACCGCCTCCTCGAAGTACAAGCAGGGCGACGACTACTTCCGCCACAACGGCGCGGGCGAGATGCTGGTCTTCTCGGCCGCCGACTTCGAGGACTTTCGCCAGCCTCGGCCCGACATGCCGGCCGAGATGGAGGGCGAGCTGGAAGAGGTCGTGCGGGTGCTGGTGCAGAACCGCTGGCCGTGGCGCATGCACGCGACCTACGACGAGACCATCAGCCGCTCGCTCGACGTGTTCGAGAAGGTCAACCGCGACACCCCGCTGGCGGGCCTGAACTGGTTCTTCGACCATGCGGAGACCATCTCGGAGCGCTCCATCGACCGCATCGCCGCGCTGGGCGGCGGCGTGGCGGTGCAGCACCGCATGGCCTACCAGGGCGAGTACTTCGTCGAGCGCTACGGCCCCGCCGCGGCCGAGGCGACGCCACCGGTCAAACGCATGCTCGACAAGGGCATCCACGTGTCGGCCGGGACCGACGCCACGCGCGTGGCCTCGTACAACCCGTGGGTGTCGCTGTCGTGGCTGGTCACCGGCAAGACGGTGGGCGGGCTGCAGATCACGCCCGAGCGCAACCTGCTCGACCGCGACACCGCCCTGCGCATGTGGAGCGAGAAGGTGACCTGGTTCTCCAACGAGGAAGGCAAGAAGGGCCGCATCGAGGCCGGCCAGCTGGCCGACCTGATCGTGCCCGACCGCGACTTCTTCGCCTGCCCCGAGTCCGAGATCGCCGACACCACCTCGCTGCTCACGATGGTCGGCGGCAAGGTGGTCTACGGTGTCGGCCCCTTCGCGCCGCTGGACGCCGGTGGGCCCCCGCCGGCCATGCCCGACTGGTCGCCCGTGCGCCGCTACGGCGGCTACGGCGCCTGGGGCCGCGAAGGTGCACCGCTGCAGACCACGCTGCGCCGCGCCGCCCAGGCCTGTGCCTGCGCGACGAGCTGCAACGTGCACGGCCACGCGCATGCAAGCGCCTGGGGCAGCCGGCTGCCGGTGGCCGATCTCAAGAGCTTCTGGGGCGCGCTGGGTTGCGCCTGCTGGGCGGTCTGATGGGTTGGACGCGATCCCCCTGGGTGTACCGGGCAGCCCTGCTGCTGCTGTGCGCGGCGTACCTGCAAGGCGGCCTGGTCAAGGCCTTCGACTTCGACGGCGCCATCGCCGAGATGACGCATTTCGGCCTCGCGCCGGCCGCGCCGCTGGCGGCCGCCGTGATCGTGCTGGAACTGGGTGCGTCGGTGTTGATCCTCAGCGGCCGGCTGCGCTGGCTCGGCGCCCTGATGCTGGCCGCCTTCACGCTGGGTGCCACCTTCCTCGCGCTGCGCTTCTGGGAGATGCCGCCGCCCCAACGCTTCGGCGCGGCCAATGCCTTCTTCGAGCACCTGGGCCTGGTGGGCGGCTTCATCCTCGTGGCCTGGCTCGACTGGAAGGAGCGCCTGCATGGCTGAGGCCTCACCTAAAAGCAGTTTCGCACCCCTGCGGCTCCCGGTGTTCGCGGTGCTGTGGGGCGCCACGGTGCTGGGCAACATCGGCAGCTTCATGCGCGACGTGGCCAGCGCCTGGCTGGTCACCGACCTGTCGCCCAGCCCCACGGCGGTCGCGCTCATCCAGACGGCGGCGACGCTGCCGGTCTTCCTGCTGGCCATCCCGGCCGGCGTGCTGTCGGACATCCTCGACCGGCGGCGCTTCCTGATCGCGGTGCAGGTCCTGCTCGCGGCGGTGAGCACCGCGCTGCTCCTGCTCTCGCGCTCGGGCGCGCTCACCGTCGAGTACCTCATCGTGCTGACCTTCATCGGCGGCGTGGGCGCGGCGCTGATGGGGCCGACCTGGCAGTCCATCGTGCCGGAGCTGGTGCCGCGCGAGGAGCTGAAGAGCGCGGTGGCGCTCAACTCGCTGGGCATCAACATCGCGCGCGCGATCGGCCCGGCGCTGGGGGGTCTGATCCTGGCGAGCTTCGGTGCCGCGATGACCTACGGCGCCGACGTGGCGAGCTACGTCTTCGTCATCGCCGCACTGCTGTGGTGGAAGCGGCCGGCAGCCACCGACGCCGACGGCCTGTCGGAGAACTTCGGCGGCGCCTTCCGGGCCGGCCTGCGCTATGCGCGCGCCAGCCGCGAACTGCACATCGTGCTGCTGCGTGCGGCCGTGTTCTTCCTCTTCGCCAGTGCCGCCTGGGCCCTGCTGCCGCTGGTGGCGCGGCAGATGCTCCAGGGCACGGCGGGCTTCTACGGCGTGCTGATGGGCGCCGTGGGTGCCGGCGCGATCGTGGGTGCGCTGGTGATGCCGCGGCTGCGCGCCAGGCTCGATGCCGACGGCCTGATCCTCCTGGCCTCGGTGCTCACGGTGGCGGTGCTGGGCGCGCTGGTGCTGGCGCCGCCGCAGTGGCTGGCGGTGTTGCTGCTGCTGGTGCTGGGCGTGGGCTGGATCACGGCGCTGACCACGCTCAACGGCGTGGCGCAGGCGGTGCTGCCCAACTGGGTGCGCGGCCGCGGCCTGGCCGTCTACCTCACGGTGTTCAACGGCGCCATGGCCGCGGGCAGCCTGGGCTGGGGCTTGGTGGCGCAGCAGATCGGCGTGCGCGGGGCGCTGGTGGGTGCCGCGGCCGGGCTGTTGCTCGTCGCCCTGCTCTTCCACCGCGTGCGCCTGCCTGCCGGCGAGGCCGACCTGCAGGCCTCGCGCCACTGGCCCGAGCCGCTGCTGGCCGAGCCCGTGGCGCACGACCGCGGGCCGGTGATGGTCCAGGTGGAGTACCGCGTGCGCAAGGAAGACCGGCCGGCCTTCCTGGAGGCGGTGCGCCGCCTGGCGCCCGAACGCCGCCGCGACGGCGCCTATGCCTGGGGCCTGCACGAACACACGGCCGACCCGGAGCGCATCGTGGAATGGTTCATGGTCGAGTCCTGGGCCGAGCACCTGCGCCAGCACCACCGCGTGTCGCATGCCGACGCCGACCTGCAGGACGAGGTGGTGCGCTGGCACATCGGGCCGCAGCGGCCCGAGGTCCATCACTTCCTGGCGCTGTGAGCCTGCGCGCGCGAGGGAACCGTTCGGGCTGAGCCTGTCGAAGCCCGGCGCGACCCTTCGACAGGTATCAAACGTAGCGCGGGATCGGCCCGTTCTGCGGCGTGGTGTCGGTGCCCAGGTCGACCACGACCTTGTCGACGAAGCACCAGCCCCAGCCCTCGGGCGGGTCGTAGCCCTCGATGATCGGGTGCCCGGTGGCCTTGAAGTGCGCCCGCGCGTGGCGGTTGGGCGAGTCGTCGCAGCAGCCCACGTGGCCGCAGCTGCGGCACAGGCGCAGGTGCACCCAGCGGCTGCCGGTCTTGAGGCATTCCTCGCAGCCCAGCGAGCCGGGCGTGACGGTGTGGATGCTGTCGGTGTGGGTGCAGGCACGCGGCATGGCGGCGCTCTCCTCGAAGGGTTCAGTGGCGGTAGGTGCGCCGCCAGCGGCCGGGCGGCAGGCCCATGTGCTGCGTGAAGACGCGGCTGAAATGGCTCTGGTCGGCAAAGCCGCAGGTGGCCGCGATGTCGGCCAGCGTCAGCGAGGGCCTGGCGAGCAGCGTGCGCGCGCGTGCAAGGCGCTGCGCGACCAGCCACTGGTGCGGCGTCTGGCCCGTCGTCTCGCGGAAGGCATGGATGAAGTAGCTGCGCGACATGCCGCAGGCGTCGGCGACCTCCTGGGCCGACAGCTCGCCGTCCAGGCGAGCGGCAAGCATCTCCTTGGCCCGCAGTTCGAGCGTGCGCGGCAGCAGCCGGCGCCGCCGCGGCGGATCGGCCCGCTGGGCCTCGCAGCGGGCCAGCACATGGGCCGCCATGGCACCGGTGACATGGTCGAGAAAGAGCCGGCTCGCGGCCTGGGGTTGGGCCAGCGCGGGCAGCAGCGCCACTGCCAAGTGGTGCAGCACCTCGTCGCGCACGCCCGTCAGGCGGTTGGGTGCGCCCAGGCCCAGCGGCACGGCGCGGTCGGCGTCCTGCTCCAGTGCGGCATAGGGAAACTCCACCAGGAGGAAATCGAAGCCGCTTTTCATGTCGGCCCGGTAGCGCTCGTTGAAGTCGCGCACGTAGATGCTGCCGCAGGCGAAGTGGTGCGTGGTCGCATGGTGGGCGTGGATGATGCGCCGGCTGTGGCCGTCGGCCAGCGACACGCCCAGCAGGATGCCGCGGCCCGAGGGCGGCGTCTCGACGCTGCCGACCTGTTCGTCGCACACGGTCTTGCGGTAGATCTGCAGGCCACCGTCGAGCGAGAGCTGCTCGTTGCGCAGCAGCCGGTGGGCGGAGCAGCCCAGGGCGTCGCGAGGATGGGCAGGGACGGCGCGTGGGGCGGCAGCAGGCATGGTTGCAGAGGTCGGAGGTCCGGGCCGGAACGGGACCCCGAGTGTGACCGAGCGCCGCGCATCGTGGGTGACCTGCGTGCATGCCCCTCGCCCGCCGGGGCCGGGCGGCAGTGAGACGCTCAGGGCCGTGCCGCGGAGCCGCCCGGACGCGCCGTGGCGACCTGGGCGCGCAGTTCGCGCAGCCGGGCCTTGAGCCTCTGCTCGTTGTCCAGGCCCACCCGCACCATCAGCTTCTGCCCGGCCGACAGCGACTCGATCTTCGGGTCGGCGTATTCGTAGCGCACCCAGGGCTTCTCGGAGGGCACCTCGCCCTTGACCTCGACCACGCGGATGGCGATCGGCCCCTGCGGCTCGGGCGCGGCCAGCAGGTGGTCGATCACGGCGACGACGCGGTCGTTGAAATACTTGCCCGGGTAGCCCAGTTCCTCGTAGGCCTGCTGGAACAGCGGGTACAGGCGGGCGTAGAGCGTCGCGGCCTGCTTCGCATCGACCGACTCGGCGAAGCGAACGAAGGGTGTGTAGCGCGCCGCGTTGTCCGGCGCGACGGTGCGCTGCGTGCCCTCGCCCGACAGCGCGAAGCGCCCGCCGGTGGGCCGCGCGGGCCACACCTGCACCGGCGCATGCTCGCGCGGCAGGTTGTCGATGGTGGCGACGAAGCGCCGCACGAAGCCATCCATCTGCAGGAAGGCGGCGACGTTCTTGCCGCCGAGCAGTTCGGTGAGGGCCGAGCGCACGCGCGCATCGGCGTCGGCAAGGGGCGGCAGGGCGTCGTCGGGCTTGGCGATGTCCTCGACCTGGTTCTGCGGCCCCTGCGCCACCGTCGGCGCGGGTGGCGCATCATCCGGCGTGGCCGGCGGAGCCACGACGGAAGCTTCCGGCGTCGCCGCCGACTCGGCCTGGCGCTGCTGCCACCAGCGCCAGCCGAAGAAGCCGGCCGCCAGCAGGGCCAGCAGCACGACGACGATCAAGCCCACGGGGCGTTCGGCGGCGGGGCGGTAGTCGGGTTCGCGGTCGGTCATGGCAAGAGCTTCCTCCGGGTTGGGTTGGCAGGCGTCCGACGGGCCATTGGACGCGCGTGACGCAACGTGCCCGTAACCTGCTGTGAACCTGCGGCGCGCGTCCCAGCCTGAGGGAATCGACGTAGAAGCCCGAGTTCCGCCGGCTGGCGCTGCGACGAAATGCTACAAAAAAGATAGCTGCCAGCGCCCGGTGGACGGGCGCCGCGGCCATTTTTCATTCAAATCTCCGGCGCGCCGCCGGTGTCGGCCACGCCCTCGCCATGGGCGCAGGCGCGGTTGCGGCCTTGCGCCTTGGCCTGGTAGAGCGCCTCGTCGGCCTGGCGCATCATGGCCCAGGCCACCCGCTCGCCCGGCGGCGCCGCCGCGACGCCGATGCTCACCGTGACCTGGCCGTAGACCGCGCTGCGTCGCGCCGCCACGGCCGCCACGAGCGCCTGCGCCAACGCCAGGGCATCGGCCCGCGCGGCCCCGGGCAGCAGCGCGACGAACTCCTCGCCGCCGTAGCGTGCCAGCAGGTCGCTCTCGCGCAGCCGGCTGCGCAGCACGCCGGCCAGCATGACGAGCACGTCGTCGCCGACCGGGTGGCCATGCAGGTCGTTGATGCGCTTGAAATGGTCGGCGTCGATCATCAGCACCGCCACCGGCTGGCCGTCACGCCGCGCGGCGGCCAGCGCGTGGTCCAGTTGCAGGTCGAAGGTGCGGCGGTTGGGCAGCCCGGTCAGCGGGTCGGTGCGCGCCTGGCGCCCGAGTTCGGCGTTGGCGGCCTCCAGTTCGGCCGTGCGCTCGCGCACCTGGCGCTCCAGGTCGTCCTGCGTGGCCATCAGCCGGGTGGTCATGCGGCCCAGGGCATCGGACAGCGAGCGCAATTCGGCGCTGCTGGCGGCCGGCGGCAGCCGTGCGCCCGGCACGCCCAGTTCGATCTCGCGCGCCGCCTTCGACAGGCGGCGCACGTCGGCGCCCAGCCGCACGGCGGCAAAGCGCACCAGCAATGCACCGACCAGCGCGGCGAGCACGCCGGCCAGCAGCGCATGGCGGCTGGCGTCGCGCACGTCGGCGAACACGGTCGCGGCCGGCTCGCGCGCGACGATGGTCCAACCCAGGTCGCCCAGCGCACGCGACGCCGGCAGCCGCGTCGCCGCGGTGAGCCATTCGGCGCCGTCGTGCCACGTCGCGACGGCCGGGCCGGCACCTGGCAGCGGCGGCATTCGCACGCCCTGGGCGGCCAGCTTCTGGCTCTGGCCTCGCGGCGCGAAGATCACCTGGCCCTCGCGGTCGAAGATGAAGATCTCGACGCCGCTGCCGCGCGCCTGCGTCGACAGCACGGTGTCCACGACTTCGCCGACCCAGTCCCAGCTCGCGTGGACGCCCAGCACGCCCAGGCGCTGGCCGTCGCGGACGACCGGCGCCGCATAGTCGACGAAGCGCTGCGGCTCGCCGTCGCGGCCGGCCGGCAGCAGCGTGGCGAGCAGCTTGGCGGGATGCACGTCGCCCACGAAGGGGCCGTCCTGGCCGTGCAGGAACCACGGGCGCTGCGCCACGCTCTGTCCGCGCAGCAGGTCGCCGGTGGCGGCGCGCACCGTGCCCGCCTCATCGGCCACGCCCACCCACAGGTGCGTGCGCGGCGCCGTGGCCTGGATCAGCTCCAGCGTCCGTTGCGCCTCGGGGCTGTCGAGCCCGGCCGTCCACACGGCGTCGCGGCGCGCCAGCAGGACGACCATGTCGGCGTTGGTGGTGAGGTCGTTGGCAAGGATGCGTGCCGCGTTGCCCGCCAGCAGCGTCAGCACCCGGCCGGCGTCGGTGCGCACCCGCTCGCTCAGCATCCCGCCCAGCACCCAGGTCAGCACGACCGCCGCCAGGACCACCAGCGCGCCGAACACCAGCGTGAGCTGGAGCTTGATGGTCAGCGGCAGCGACGGGCGCCAAGGCATCGGGCCGGACCTCCCCATCAGCCGAGCGACTGCAGCCAGTCCATGCTGTCGCGCAGCTCCTGCGCGGCGATGGTGTGGGCCACCGGGTAGTCGCGCCCCGACACCGCCAGCGGCAGCGTCGCCGCGAAGTCGCGGGTGGCCTGCGCCGCCTCGGGCGGGATGACGTTGTCGACGCTGCCGTGGCTGATCCACAGCGTCTTGCCGGCGAAGGCCTCGGCCGGCGCCACGTCGGGCAGCACCTCGGGCAGCAGGCGGCTGTGCCACACCAGCGCGGCGCGCAGCAGCGCCGGCCGCGTCAGCAGCAGCGACAGCGCCATGATCCCGCCCTGGCTGAAGCCGGCGGCCACCACGCGATCGGCCGGCACGCCCAGCTGCTGCGCCGCCGAGGCCAGCAGCTCGCCGACGAGGAAGCGGCTCTCGCGCTCCTGTTCGCGGTCGATGCGGCGTTGGCCATCGGGGCCGACCTGGAACTGGAACCAGGCGTAGGCGCCGGGCACCAGCACGTTCGGCGCGCGCAGGCTCAGCACATGGAACTGCGGGGCCACGAATCGGGCGAGGCCGAAGAGGTCTTCCTCGTGGCTGTTGACGCCGTGCATCAGCAGCAGCAGCCAGGGCGTGGCCGTGCCCTCGGCGGCGGGACGGTGCAGGAAGGTGAGCGGAAGCTGGAGGTCGGCCATCGTCGGTCGGATGCGCAGGGCGGGTGGAGGTGGATTCAGCGCGCAGCCGCGAAGCCGCGGGCGAGCGCATGGGTGAGTTCGGCCGCGGGAACCGCGCGGCAACCGCTGGTATTCTGGCCCGACCACAGCGGCGTGAAGTCGCCGCTGCCGGAGGCTTCGGCCCTGGCCCGCAGCGGGGCGATGGCCGAGGTGGCGAGCGGGAACTCGGGCGACGCCGAGCTCAGCGGGCCCAGTTCGCGCATCGCGCGGTTCACGATGCCCCGTGCCGGGCGCCCGGTGAAGACGTTGGTGAGCGCCGTGTGCCGCGCCGCATCGCTCTGCAACGCCGCGCGATGGATGGCGCTGGTGGTCGCCTCGGGGCACAGCAGGTAGGCCGTGCCCACCTGCACGCCCGCGGCGCCCAGCGCCATCGCGGCCGCCACGCCCTGCGCATCGGCGATGCCGCCGGCGGCGATCACCGGCACGTCGAGGGCGGCCACCAGTTGCGGCAGCAGCGCGAACAGGCCCGGCTGCCGCGTGAGGTCGTGCGACAGGAAATGCCCGCGGTGGCCGCCGGCCTCCAGTCCCTGCGCGATCACGGCATCGACGCCGCGCGCCTGCAGCCACAGGCCCTCCTCCACAGTGGTGGCCGAGGCCAGCACCTTCGCGCCCCAACTGCGCACGCGCTTCAGCAGGGCCTCGTCGGGCAGGCCGAAATGGAAGCTCACGACAGGCGGCCGCAAGGGCTCGAGGAGATCGGCCGCCTCGGAAGTAAAGGGGTTGCGGCCCGGGCCCGGCGCGATCTTCGCGGGGTCGATGTCGTGCTCGCGGTAGTAAGGCGCGAGGGCGTCGCGCCACGACGCCTCGCGCGCGGCATCGGGCACCGGCGGCGTGTGGCAGAAGAAGTTGACGTTGTAGGGCCGGCCGCCGACGGCGGCGCGGATGGCCTCGATCTCGCCGCGCAGCGCGTCGGCACCGAGCATGGCGCCGGGCAGCGAGCCCAGGGCGCCCGCTTTGTTTACCGCGATGGCGAGCGCACTGCCCTGCACCCCGGCCATGGGCGCCTGGATCAGGGGCAGTTCGGTGCCCAGCAGCTGGGCGAGGGGAAAGTCGGCCATGGTCGCTCCTCGAATCTCGATGGGCTGCATTGTGCGGCGCGAGGTGCCCCGTGCCGGATGCGGGGGCATCGGCGCGGCCTGTGCAGTGGGCATCGCACAATGCCCGCATGCGCCCTCTTCCCCTTGTCGGCAACAGTGCCGCCCTCGGCCTGGCGCTGCTGCTGGCCGCCTGCTCGCGCGAGGAAGCGTCGCCGCCCGCCGCCGTAGCAGCGGGCCAGGCCGCGGCAGCAGCGAGCGCGCCGGCACGCAGCCCCTCGCTGCGCCGCCAGGACCTGATGCCGCTGGCCTTTCCCGGCTGGCAGGACAGCGACACCGCCCGCGTGGGCCAGCCGGCCCTGCCCGAGCTCGGCGACGACAGCCGCCCGGTGCCCGGCAGCGCGAAGCCCACCGCCGCCCGTGTCACGCCGCGCGAGGTGGTGCGCCTGTCGGACAGCCGCGCGGTGCTGCTCACCGAGACCGTGCCGCTGGACGACCAGGGCCATCCGCTCGATGCGCACGTGTCCGGGGCCTGGCTCGGCGCCTACGTCTTCGAACGCCAGGGCGAGGGCTGGGTGCTCGCGCAGCGGCAGGACGCGGTGGACTACCTAGGCTTCATGGGCAGCTTCGGCGAGACCGCGGTTCACCGGGTGGCCCCGACACGGCTGGTGCTCGGCGCCACCTATAGCAGTTGCTGGCAAGGCTACTGCGGCAGCTGGCTGACGGCCTGGGAGCTGCAGCCCGGCGGTGTGCGCAAGGTGCTCGACAGCGTGGCCCTTGCGGCGTCGAACACCGGCGCGCAGGAAGCCTGCGAGGCCCTCCTCGCCGGCGGCCGGCGCGGGCGGGCCGCCGGCGGACCGCGCGATGCCTGCTTCGACATCGAGGGCACGCCGCGCTTCGCGCAGGGCGTGCGCGACGACGCGCCCGGCGCATTGACCCTGAGCTTTCGTGGCGCACGCACGAGCGAGGGACGGCCCGCCGCACGCACCCGCGCCAGCCGTGTCGACGAGCAGGCCGTCTACGCCTGGCAGGACGGTGGCTACGTGCTCACGCGCGGGCGCAATCCGGTGCCAGGCTTCTAGGGCTCTCGAGGCTTTCAGGGCGTCTGCGCGTCGCTCGGCTCGTACCAGCGGTCCTTGGCCAGCATGACCCGGTGGTGCCCCTGCCCCGCCGGCATCATGGGGAAGCAGTTCTCCTGCGCCGCCACCTGCACGTCGAGGAAGAACGGGCCGGGTGACGCGAGGCATTCGGCCAGGGCGTCGTCGAGTTCGGCCGGGTCGCTGACGCGCCGCGCGCCCCAGCCGAAGGCACGCGCCAGCGCCACGAAGTCGGGCAGCGCCTCGTTCCAGCTGTGACTCAGGCGGTTGCCGTGGTTGAGCTCCTGCCACTGGCGCACCATGCCCATGTAGCCGTTGTTCGACAGCACCAGCTTGACCGGGGCGCGGTGCTGCACCGCGGTCGAGAGCTCGTGGATGTTCATGAGCACCGAGGCATCGCCGCTCACGCAGACGGTCAGCGCCTCGGGGTGCGCGATCTGCGCGCCGATGGCCGCGGGCAGCCCGTAGCCCATGGTGCCGGCCCCGCCCGAGGTGAGCCAGCGGCGCGGCCGCTCGAAGCGCAGGTACTGCGCGGCCCACATCTGGTGCTGGCCGACATCGGTGGACACGATGGCGTCGCGGCCGGCGAGCTGCGCCTGCAGCGCCGCCATGAGCTGCTGCGGCAGGATCTCGCCCACGCGCGGCGCGAAGTCCAGGCAGCGCACATCGCGCCAGCGCTCCACCCGCGCCCACCAGGGCGCAAGGCGTCCGGGCGGAAGGCCTTCCAGGTCGGGCATGGCCAGCAGCGCGTCGAGCACCTGGCCGCAATCGCCGACGATGGGCACGTCGACCTTCACCGTCCTGTGGATGCTGCTGGGGTCGATGTCGACATGGATCTTGCGCGCGTGGGGGCAGAACTCGTCCAGCTTGCCGGTCACGCGGTCGTCGAAGCGCGCGCCGACGTTGACGACCAGGTCGGCCTCGTGCATCGCGAGGTTGGCCTCCAGCGTGCCGTGCATGCCCAGCATGCCGACGAACTGCGGGTCGGAGGCCGGGAAGGCGCCCAGCCCCATCAACGTGAGCGTGCACGGCGCCCCCACCTGCCGCACGAGGCGCGTGAAGGCCTCGCAGGCGGCCGGCCCGGCGTTGACGAGCCCGCCGCCGCCATAGAACACGGGGCGGCGCGCCGAGGCGATGAGGTCGGCCGCGCGCTGCAGGCTGGCACGCACGGGCGGGCGCAATGTCGCGGGCACGCGCTCGGCCGCGGGCTCGGCCGCCGCGTCGAAGCGGGCCAGCTGCACGTCCTTGGGCACGTCGATGAGCACCGGCCCCGGCCGTCCACCGGCCGCGATCGCGAGTGCCCGGCGCACCGCGCCCGGCAGCTCCGAGGCGCGGCGAGGCTGCACGTTCCACTTGGTCACCGGGCGCGACATGCCCAGTGCATCGCTTTCCTGGAAGGCGTTGGTGCCGATGACAGCCGTCGCCACCTGGCCGCTGATGCACAGCACCGGCACCGAGTCGCTCATCGCGTCGAGCAGGCCGGTGATGGTGTTGCCCACGCCCGGGCCCGAGGTCACCAGCACCACGCCCACGCGGCCGGTGCTGCGCGCATAGCCCTCGGCCGCGTGCACGGCCGCCTGCTCGTGGCGCACCAGCACATGGCGAAGCCGCGGCTCGCCGTGCAGGGCGTCGTACAGCGGCAGCGCCGCGCCGCCCGGGTAGCCGAACAGGGTGTCGACGCCGCAGGCCACCAGCGTGTCGAGCAGGGCCTCGGCACCGTTGCGCGGCACGCGCACGCTCGGCACCGGCATGGCGGGCGACGCGGCGGGCGCCCGGGGTGACGCGGGCAGGTCGAGGAGCGCTTCGGTGTTCATGCCACCGATTTTTCAGGGATCAGCGCAGAATGTGCTTCGCAATTTCGATAAAACAGCCTTCATATATGAAAAATCATCGGAAAAATATCGATCCGACCGAAGGACATTTCGACAAGACCGACATGGCCATCCTGCGCATCCTGCTGGCCGACTCGCGCCGCACCCTGCAGGAAATCGGCGCCGAGGTCGGCCTCTCGGCCACCACCTGCTGGGGCCGCATCAAGCGGCTGGAGGCCGAGGGCGTCATCAAACGCTACACGGTCGACGTCGACGCCGGCAAGCTGGGCTACCAGGATTCGGTGATCGTGCAGGTCACGCTCGAGAGCCACACCGACGAAACGCTGTACGACTTCGGCCGCGTGCTGGCGACCATCCCGGAGATCCAGGAGGCGTACCTCGTCTCGGGCGACTACGACTACTACATCCGCATTGCCGTGCGCGACACACGCGACTACGAGCGGCTGCTGCGCGAGAAGCTCTACAAGATCCCCGGCATCCGGCACAGCAAGTCGCATTTCGTGCTGCGCGTGCTGAAGGAGGCGACCGTGCCGATCGCCAGCCTGGCCTGAACTTCGCCCGTTAACGCTTGCCGATGCGGCGGCGTGTCGGGCGCTTGCCGTGCGCCGTCTTCGCGGCCTTGCGGAAGGCGCCGCGCGCCGGCGCGCCCTTCTCGCCCGGCTTGCGCATGTGTTCGCCGCTGCCGCGCGCGATGCGGCGGCGCTTGGCCTGGATGTTGGCGTACAGGCCGCGGCGGCGCTTGCGCATGCTCATGGTGCATTCCCCGTTTTGTGTCAGCAGGCGCAACAGTCTGGGAACCGCCGCGCGCGCTCGCCGTCGAACCCGGCGGCGAGCGCCGGTAGGACCGCGCCCCGCCCACCCACCCGCAGCGGCCGATGCCGCATGGCCCACGTGGTCATGGAGCGCCGACCGACATCCCGTCCGGTTCACGCCGATAGAGTCCATTGCGATGAAGGTCTGCTGCTGATGAGCGCAACTCCACCGCCCCCGTCGCGCCGCTACTGGGAGATCGACGCCGTGCGCGGGCTGATGCTCGTGCTGATGACGATCACGCACGTGCCCACGCGCTTCACCGATCCGGTGGGGCAGCCTTTCGGCTTCGTGTCGGCGGCGGAGGGCTTCGTGCTGCTGTCGGCCTTCGTCTCGGGCCTGGTCTACAGCCGCATCGGCTACACGCAGGGCGTGGATGCGATGCGCCGCGGCTTCTGGAAGCGCGCCGTGCGCATCTACATGAGCCAGGCGGCGCTGCTGCTGTTCCTGTTCACCGTGATCACCGCGCTGGCCATCGGCCTGCACATCGAGGAGCCGCAGGTCAAGGACCTGCTGAAGTACTACCTCGCGCATCCGCATGAGGGCTTCCTGTACTCGCTGCTGCTGGTCTACCAGCCGGCGCTGCTGGACATCCTGCCGCTGTACATCCTCTTCATGCTGCTGAGCCCCTGGGTCATGGCCTATGCGCTGCGCCACGGCTGGCAGGTGCCGATGCTGCTGAGCGCGCTGCTGTGGGCCGGCGCGCAGTTCGGCATGACGCCCTGGCTGCACGAGCATTTCATGATGGGCCTGCTCGGCATCCCGATCCCCTTCAACGAGACCGGCTCCTTCGACACCTTCGCCTGGCAGTTCCTGTGGTTCTTCGGCCTGTGGATGGGCACGAGCCGCAATGCACCCGGCGTACGGCCGATCGTGATCCCGCGCCGCGTGGTGCAGGTCGCTGTCGTGATCGCAGTGGGCTGCCTGGCCTGGCGGCACCTGAGCCCCTGGGGCCAGGCGCCCTTCGGCGAGCACGCCGAGCTGAACCTGCTCTTCGACAAGTGGCGACTCGGCCCGCTGCGCCTGCTCGACCTGGCGGCCATCGGCATCGTGGCCTTCCGCTTCGGTCCGGGCTGGCTGTCGCACCTGCCGCGGCCGCGCTGGCTCGAAACGATGGGCTCGGCCTCGCTGGCGGTGTTCTGCGCGCACCTGGTGGCCGTGCTGATCGTGGTCGCGCTCTTTGGCCACCGCGCCCGGCCGCTGTGGGCCGACGTGGCGCTGCTGGGCAGCGTGTTCCTCTGGCTCTATGCGGTGGCCTGGGCCGTGGCGCGCTTCGAGGCCCGGGAGCGTGCCGGCAAGCGGCCGGCACCGGCGCTCGCCGACGCGGGTCGGCAGGCCTGATTTGCTATCAAAAATATAGCTGCTTGCGCCCGTCCCGTGGGCGTTGCAGCCACTTTTCGCTTGAAAAAAGCGCCGCTCAGGCGCTCATCACCGCCGGGGGCTGAGCCCCGGCGATCTGGCGCAGCGCACGCTCGAAGACCTCCGGCGGCTGGCCGCCCGAGATCAGGTGCTGGTTGTTGATGACGATGGCCGGCACCGAATGGATGCCGGCGTCGGTGTAGAGCCTCTCGCGCTCGCGCACCTCGTCGGCGTACTCGTCGCCGGCCAGGATGGCGCGGGCGCGCGATTCGTCGAGTCCAGCCTCGACCGCCAGGCGCACCAGCAGCCCGTGGTCGGCGGGGCTGAGCCCATCGAGGAAGTAGGCCTTGAACAGGGACTTCTTCAGCGCCAGTTGCTGCTCCTCGCCTTCGAGTTCGGCCCAATGCAGCAGGCGGTGCGCGTCGAAGGTGTTCCACACGCGCTTGCGCTTGTCCAGGTCGAAGGGAAAGCCCACCGCCAGCCCGCGCTGGCGCAGGTGTTCGCCGTTGGCCCGCACCTGCTCCTCGCTGATGCCGTACTTGCGCTGCAGGTGCTCCACCGAGTCCTCGCCCTCGGGAACCATCTGCGGGTTCAGCTCGAAGGGCTGGAAGCGCAGCGTCACCGCGACCTCGGGGCCGACGCGTTCAAGCGCCTGTTCCAGCGAGGCCAGCCCGACCGCGCACCAGGGGCAAGAGACGTCGGACACGAAGTCGATCTGGAGGGGGGTGGGGGTGGTGGGGGTGCTCATGCGGGAGATTTTCGGCTCGAGGTCGAAGACGTGGCAGGCGCCGGGGCTTTGGCGCGGCCGGGCTCAGATCGCCGAGAGCCGAACCCCCGACGCGAGGGCCGGCGCCTGCTCCTGGCGCTCGCTGTAGCGGTCCACCAGGTAGGGCGCCGCATCACGCGTCAGCAGCGTGAACTTCACCAGTTCCTCCATCACGTCCACCACGCGCTCGTAGTAGGCCGAGGGCTTCATGCGGCCCGCCTCGTCGAATTCCTGATAGGCCTTGGCGACCGACGACTGATTCGGGATGGTCAGCATCCGCATCCAGCGGCCCAGCACGCGCAGCTGGTTCACGGCGTTGAAGGACTGCGACCCGCCCGACACCTGCATGATGGCCAGCGTCTTGCCCTGCGTCGGCCGCACGGCCCCCTCGCTGAGCGGAATCCAGTCGATCTGCGCCTTCATGACGGCCGTCATGGCACCGTGCCGCTCC
This sequence comes from Xylophilus ampelinus, assembly GCF_901875635.1. GTDB lineage: Bacteria > Pseudomonadota > Gammaproteobacteria > Burkholderiales > Burkholderiaceae_C > Xenophilus. The sequence continues at coordinate 130,172 of NZ_CABFMN010000106.1, forward strand.
GGCGACGACCACACCATGCCCTCCGACCACTGTGCCAGGTCGCGCAGCTCGCGCACCTTGGGGTGATCGGCATCCACGCTGTCGGGCAGCGGCAGCCCGGCCGGATCGAAGCGCTTCACCTCGGCGCCCATGGCTTGCAGCAGGCGCCCGGCCTCGTCGGCCAGCAGCCGGCTGTAGGAGCGCTCGCGCACAGAGCCATGCAGCACCAGGATGCGGGGCGCATGGGACGCCCGGGGGGCGCCGATGAGGCGCTCCAGCGTGGGCGTGTCGAAACGGGATGGCGCGATGTTCGGAAGCTCGGAACGGGAGGTCGTGTGTTGCATGAATTTGATAATACGAATATTCTCGAATAATGGAAGAAGAAAAGGTTGTTCAATCCCTCGCCGCCCTGGCGCACCCGCTTCGTCTGCGCGTGTTCCGCGCCCTGGTGGTCGCCGGCCCCGAAGGCGCGACGCCCGGCACATTGCTGGAAACCATCGACGTGCCGGCGACCAGCCTGTCCTTTCACCTCAAGGAGCTGACGAATTCCGGCCTGGTGTCGCAGGAACGCGTGAGCCGCAACCTGCGCTACCGCGCCGCCTTCGAGCAGATGGACGGACTGCTGAGCTACCTCACGCAGAACTGCTGCGCAGGCGAACCCTGCGACGTGGACGCCAAAGCCTCCGCCTGCTGCTGATCCGCTGACCCCCTGATTCCACATTCCCGCGAGCGCCGACATTCCGGGCGCCGTGTGGGTGCCCCTGCGCCTTCGCTTTCGCCTTCCTTCGCCTTCCCGCTTCAGGAACCCACCATGACCGACACCCCTGCGCTGAACGTCCTCTTTCTCTGCACCCACAACTCGGCCCGCAGCATCCTGGCCGAGGCGGTGCTGAACGATCTGGGCGCCGGCCGCTTCAGGGCCTTTTCCGCCGGCAGCAGCCCGCGCCCGAACCAGCAACCCCATCCCATGGCCCTGGAGGTCCTCGAGAAAGCCGGCATCGACACCGCGGGCCTGCGCAGCAAGAGCTGGGACGAGTTCGGCGGGGCCGACGCGCCGCCCATGGACCTGGTCATCACGGTGTGCGACAACGCGGCCGGCGAAGTCTGCCCGTACTGGCCCGGCCAGCCGGCGACGGCGCATTGGGGCTATGCGGACCCTTCGGAGGTTGAAGGAAGCGACGCGCAGCGCCAGGAGGCGTTCCGCCAGACGCTGCACGCCATCCGGCGCCGGCTGGAGCTGCTGGTCAGCCTGCCCGCAGCCCGCCTCGACAAGGTGGTGCTGGCGTCCACCGCTCGCGCACTGTCGACGTCCTGAACCATGGCGTCCCTCACGTCCGGGGCGGCCGCCGCCCCCACGCCGGCCATCGGCTTCTTCGAGCGCTACCTGAGCCTGTGGGTGGGCCTGTGCATCCTGGTGGGTGTGGGCCTCGGCCAGCTGTTCCCGTCGGCCTTCCGGGCGGTGGCCGCCATGGAGGTCGCCCAGGTCAACCTGCCGGTGGGCCTGCTGATCTGGGTCATGATCGTTCCGATGCTGCTGAAGATCGACTTCAGTGCGCTGGGCCAGGTCAAGGCGCACTGGCGCGGCATCGGTGTCACGCTCTTCGTGAACTGGGCCGTCAAGCCCTTTTCCATGGCGCTGCTGGGCTGGCTGTTCATCCGCCATGTGTTCGCGCCGCTGCTGCCTCCCGACCAGCTGGACAGCTACGTGGCCGGGCTCATCCTGCTGGCCGCTGCGCCCTGCACGGCCATGGTCTTCGTGTGGAGCCAGCTGTGCCGCGGCGACCCGTACTTCACGCTGTCGCAAGTGGCACTGAACGACGCCCTGATGGTGGTGGGCTTCGCACCGCTGGTGGCGCTGCTGCTGGGCCTTTCGTCCATCGCCGTGCCGTGGGACACCCTGCTCATCTCGGTCGGCCTCTACATCGTGGTGCCGGTGATCCTGGCGCAGGCACTGCGTGCGCAGCTGCTCAAGGGCGGCCCGGCGCGGCTGCAGGCGGTCGCCGGGCAGCTCGGGCCGTGGTCCATCGCCGCGCTGCTGCTGACCCTGGTGCTGCTGTTCGCCTTCCAGGGCGAAGCGATCCTGCACCAGCCACTGGTCATCGCGCTGCTGGCGGTGCCGATCCTGCTGCAGGTGGTCCTGAATTCGGGTCTTGCCTACCTGCTGAACCGACGGCTTGGCGTGGCCCATTGCGTCGCCGGCCCTTCCGCGCTCATCGGCGCCAGCAACTTCTTCGAGCTGGCCGTGGCGACGGCCATCAGCGTCTTCGGCTTCCACTCGGGTGCAGCGCTCGCCACGGTCGTCGGCGTGCTGATCGAGGTGCCTGTCATGCTGGCGGTGGTCGCCGCGGTGAACCGGACGCAGCGCTGGTACGAGTCGCGCTAGAAGCGGCTTGCTCGGGCGAAGCCAGGGCGACCCCGCTCGGCGCGGGGCCTTGTCGACAGGCACACGCGTCGGCGTCCGTCAGGCGGGTCCGTCGGCGTCGCGCATACTCCGCCCGCCTCCCCGCTCTTGCGCCCGCCATCTGCCACCTCCATGCGTTCGCTGAGACTGCAACTCGCCGTGTTCTGGGCCCTGCTGCTGGCCGTGTGCCTGCTGCTGGGGGTGGTGGTGCTCGGGCTGTACCGGCTGAGCCCGGCCATGCAGCTGGAGCTGGGCCGTGCGCGCGTCGAAGGCAGTTGCAAGCAGCTCGCGCAGCGCTACGCGCAATCGGCGCCGGACACGGCGACGCTGCGGCTGGACCTCGCGCGCGTGCTGCTGCAACTGGTGCTGACCGAGGCGCCGTATGTCGAAGGCGGCGTCTGGCGGGCGGAGGGCGGCATCGGCGCGTATGCCTATCCCACCTACGAAGGCAGCAGCGTGAAGACCGACGTGCCGACCGCCGAGCAGGCGCTCATCGAACAGACCGCGCAGCAGGCGGTGGGCACGCAGCGCCTGCAGACACAGCAGGTGCGCGGCAGCCGTGAACTGCTGATCGTCGCGGCCTGTCCGCTCGCGGCGCCGGGCGCCGCCGCCTGGACCATGACGCGCACGCAGCTCGGCGCTGCGGCGGCCGAAAGCGGCCTGCGCACCGGCCTCGGCGTCCTGGCTGCGGCCATCGTGTTCTCGGCGCTGTGGCTCGCGGTGCTGCTGTATCGCGGCCGGGCACGTCTGCGCGGCCTCGAATCCGCCCTGGCCGCCGCACCGGCCGACACCATGCCGACGCTGGCGCGCACCGGCCTGGACGAACTCGACCGCATCGTCGCCAGCTACAACGGCTATGCGGCCCGCTTCGCGCAGGCGCAGGCCGCCGCCCGCGATGCGCTGTCGCAGCGCAGCCGCGACCTGCGGCTGGCCGCGCTGGGCCGCATGACCTCGGCCGTGGCGCACGAGATCCGCAACCCCATCGCCGCCATGCGCCTGAAGGCCGAGAACGCACTCGCGGCCGACGCCAACACGCAGGCCATCGCCCTGCGCACCATCGTCGGCCAGATCGACCGGCTCGACGCCGTGGTGCGCAGCCTGCTCGCGCTGGTCCAGCCCCTGGACTTGAATCCACAGGCGGTGCCGCTGCAACCCTGGCTGCGTGAGCGCCTGGCCACGGTGGCCGAATCGGCCGCGCAACGCCAGGTGGCGCTGGTGCTGGACGAAGGCGCCCCGCCCTGCGCGATGTTCGACCCCATGCACCTGGCGCGCGCCGTCGACAACCTGCTCGACAACGCGGTGCGCCATGCCCGCAACCCCGGCGGCAGCGTGCGCCTGTGGGCCGAGGCCGACGCGGCGCGCGGCCTGCTGGTGCTGGCCGTCGCCGACGACGGCGAGGGCGTGCCCGAGGCCGTGCGCGGCCGCCTGTTCGAGCCCTTCGGCACCGGCCGCGCCGACGGCACCGGCCTGGGCCTGGCGCTGGCGCGCGAGGTTGCCATCGCCCACGGCGGCGAACTGCGCCACGAGGCCGGCACGCCCGGTGCACGCTTCATCCTGGAGATGCCATGGCAGACCTGCTGATCGTCGACGACGACACGGATTTCGCCGATTCGCTGCGCGAGACGCTCGAAGGGCTGGGCCATGCCGTGGCCGTCGAGCACCGCGGCGAGGACGGACTGGCGCGCCTGGCCGCGCAGCGCTTCGACCTGGTCTTCCTCGACCACCGCATGCCCGGCATGGACGGCCTGCAGACGCTGGCCGCGATGAAGGCCACCCTGCCGCGCCTGCCGCCGGTGGTCGTGCTCACCGCGCATGCGGGCAGCGCCGGCACCATCGAGGCGATGCGCCTGGGCGCCTTCGACCACCTCACCAAGCCGGTGAGCCGCGACGGCGTGATCGAGGTCGTGCGGCGCGCACTGGCTGCCTCGGTGCCGCCGCCGACCGCGCCCCTGCGCGCACCCGCGTTGGACGACGGCGAGATGATCGGCATCAGCGACGCCATGCGCGAAGTGCACAAGCGCATCGGCCTGGCCGCCGGCAGCCGCGCGCCGGTGCTGGTGGTCGGCGAGACGGGCACCGGCAAGGAGCTGGTGGCGCGCGCGCTGCACCGCCATTCGGACCGCGCGGCCCAACCCTTCGTGGCCGTCAACTGCGCGGCCATCCCGCGCGACCTGCTCGAGAGCGAACTCTTCGGCCATGTGAAGGGCGCCTTCACCGGCGCGGTGGCCGACCGGCCCGGCTGCTTCAAGGCGGCCGACGGCGGCGTGCTGCTGCTCGACGAGATCGGCGACATGGCGCTGGACGTGCAGGCCAAGCTGCTGCGCGTGCTGCAGGAAGGCGAAGTGACGCCCGTGGGCAGCCACCGCCCGCAGAAGGTCGACGTGCGCGTGGTGGCCGCCACCCACCGCGACCTGGCGCAGGCCGTGGCCGACGGGCGCTTTCGCGAAGACCTGCGCTACCGCCTCGACGTGCTGGCCATCCACCTGCCGCCGCTGCGCGAGCGCCTGGCCGACATCGTGCCGCTGGCCGAACATTTCCTGCGCCTGGCGGCGGCGCCGGGCCCGGCCAAGCGACTGTCGCCCGAAGCCGCGGCCGCGCTGCTGGCCCACCGGTGGCCCGGCAACGTCAGGGAACTGCGCAACGCGATGGAGCGCTGCCAAGCGCTGCAGCGCGGCGCGGTGATCCATCAGCTGGACTTGGCCGATCCCTCGCCCGCAACCGACAGCGCGGCCACCGATGTCCTGCCCGCCGACTGGTATGCCGGCACCCTGCCCGAGGCGATCGACCGCCTGGAGAAGCTGCTGCTGCGCCACGCCCTGGCCGAGGCGGGTGGCAACCGCTCGCTGGCGGCGCGCCAGCTCGGCATCCACCGGCAGCTGCTGTACGCCAAGCTGACACAGCACGGCCTCGACTGAGAAGCTGTCGTGTTTCCGGACAGCGGGTGTCCGGCCATCATCCGATCGCACATCGAGTCGGCGACGCAAGTCCTTGATTTCAAAGGAAATCGTCTCTGGCACGCGTCTTGGAAGCCCATGGCACATCCCTCAAGGAGCACACCATGGCCACCACCCTTCTCTCCTTCCGCGCCACCCTGCTGGCCGGCCTGATGGCGGCGTCCGCCCTCGCCATCGCGCAGCCCGCGGCCCAACCGGCCCCGCCGGGCGGCGCGATGCCTCCGCCAGCGGGCATGGCCGGCCCTCTGCCGCCGCCCCCGGGCGGCCCGCTGGCCCCCACACCGATGGCAACCGTCAGCGTCAGCGGCCAGGTGGCGCGCTGGCTGGTCAACCCCAACGGCGAGGCCGACGGCCTGCTGCTGGACAACGGGACCCAGATCGCCTTCGCGCCTCATCTGTCGGCCAGCGTGACGGCGCTCGCCAAGGTCGGCGACCGCATCGACGCGACCGGCTGGCGTGCAGGCGATGCCGGCGCCCTGCGGGCGCAGGAGATCCGAGCCAACGGCCGCGCCGTGACCGAGCAGCCGCCGAACCCCGGCGCCATGCCGCCGCCGCCCCGCCCGATGGGCGCGCTGGCGTCCATGAGCGCCGGCGGCCGCATCGCGCGCGTGTTGTTCAACGACCGCGGCGACGCGCACGGCGCGCTGCTCGATGACGGCACCGTGGTGCGCTTTCCGCCGCACGTGGGCCGCATGATCGGCGGCCTGCTGCAGCCCGGCGCCCCGCTCTACGTCCAAGGCTGGGGCACGCGCAGCCCGCTGGGCACCGGCATCGAGGCGACCCGCCTGGGCGCGACGCAGCAGGCCCTGCAGGACGTGCTCTCGGGCCCTGTCGACGCACCGCGCCCCGGCCCGCGCCGCCGCCCGGCCTGATCCGTCGGGGCCGATGCGGCCCCGTGTTCCCATTCATCCAACTTCCATCGCGAGATCCACTCATGCCCCACGACACACTCATCGACGTCTGGTCGGTCGAAGGCCGCTTCCAGCACCTGATCTACAGCCCGCGCGGCGAGCACGAAGGCGTGCTCATCGACACCGACGGCGTGCCCACGCAGTTCGTCTTCGACAAGCACGACCTCGGTGCCGCAGCCGCCTTCGCGCAACTCAAGCCCGGCCAGCGCATCACGGTCGAGGGCAGCGAGCGCCCGGCCTCGCCCAAGGGCGAAGGCGCACACGTGGTCTACGACTTCCACCGCCTGAGCGAAGTCGACGGCAAGCCCCTGGCGCCGGCGCACGACGACGGGCCGGTCGAAGGCCGCGTGCTGCGCATCAACCACGCCAAACATGGCGCCCCCAACGGCGTCGTGCTCGACACCGGCGACTTCGTCCACCTCAAGCCCGAAGGCTTCGCGCAGCTGGACCTGCAGCCCGGCGACCGCGTGCGCGCCGAAGGGCCGTCGCAGCCGCTGGCCGCGGGCCGCGGCCGCGTGATCGAGGCGCACACCGTCAACGGCAAGCCACTGGCGGCCCACTGACCCGAGCGCAGGAAAAGGCCGCCCATGTCCACCACGCTCGCCATGCCCCTGGAGGCCGGTCGGCGTGCCGGCGCGCCGGCCACCGCCGCCTCGCTCACGGCCCTGGCCTGGACGGCCTTCTTCCTGGCCGACGTGCGAGACGGGCTCGGCCCCTTCCTCGCCACCTACCTGCAGAGCCAGCGGGTCGACCAGACGCTGATCGGCCTCACGATGACGGCCGGCGGCCTGGCGGCCGTGCTCATGACGCCCTTCGCCGGCGCCTGGGCCGACCGCTGGACCGCCAAGCGCGCGCTGATGGCCATTGCCGTGGTCGCGGTCACGCTCGGCAGCGGCTGCGCCTTCCTCACGAAGTCCCCGTGGCTGCTGGTCGGCTCGCAGGTGGTCGCGGGTGCGGCTGGCGCGCTGCTGGCTGCCACGCTGGCCGCGCTGACGCTGGGTCTCGCGCGGCGCGGCGGGCTGCGCCGCCAGACCGGCCGCAACGAAGCGTGGAGCCATGCCGGCAACATCGTCTCGGCGCTGGGCGCGGGCGTCGTGGCGCAGCAGTTCGGCGCGCCCTGGATGATGTCGGTGATGACCGTGATGGCCGTGGGCAGCCTGCTGTGCCTGGCGACCATCCGCGCCGGCGACATCGACCATGCCGCAGCGCGCGGCGTGGAGGCCGGCGCCGGCGCGCCGCAGGCCGGGGGCCCGGGTGGCTTCGGCGAATTGCTGCGGCACCGCGCGCTGTGGCTTTTCGCGCTGGCCTGCGCCTTCTTCCACCTGGGCAACGCGGCCATGCTGCCGCTGCTGAACCAGCGGCTGGCCGCGACGCAACCCGACGCCGCGCCGCTGCTGTGGACGGGCGTCGCCATCGTCGTCGCGCAGCTGACGATGGTGCCGGTGGCGCTGTGGGTGGCCCGCAGCCGGCGGCTGGACCTGTCGGCCTTCGTCTACATCGCGATCCTGATCCTGCCAGTGCGCGGCCTGCTGGCCTGGGGCTTTCCCAGCGTGTGGGCCAACATCCCGGTGCAGGTGCTCGACGGCATCGCGGCCGGCGCGCTGGGCGTGGCCACGCCGCTGATGGTCGAGCGCTACGCGCGCGGCACGGGCCGCTACAACCTGGCGCTGGGGCTGGTGCTGACGCTGCAGGGCGTCGGTGCGGCGCTGAGTGCCGGGGTGGCCAACGCGGTGGTCGGCGCACGCGGCCATTTCGGCCTGGCCTTCGCGGTGCTGGCAGGCTGCGCGCTGCTGGCGATGCCGGTGTTCATGCTGGCACAGCGTGCCAACGCGCGCGAGGCATCGCGAGCTGCCTGAGCGGCGGGCGCCGCGCCACTGTCAAACGCCTGTCTTGGGCGGGCCGTAGAACCGCGCCATCGGCCCTCGGGGTCGCCCGCGAACGTCGACCATGGTCCCCTCCTCTTCCCTGCGCTGCGCCGCAGCGCCCGCCTCCCGCCCACGCCTGGCGCGCTGGAAGCGCACGGCGCGCCCATCGCGCGGTGGGCGCGGACGAAGGTCGGACGTTGCCGCCACACTGGGCGCGGTTGTTGCCATCGTGCTGTGCCTGGCCACCGCGCGCTGGTGGTCGCCGCTGGCCAGCGTGCCGCTGGGCGTGGCCACGGCGCTGATGATCCGGCACGCGCCCCTGCGCGGCCGGCGCTCACGCTACTGAGCGGCGCGTGCGGAGGCGCGCGCCGGCGCCACGCGCGGCAGCCAGCCGAAGGCGATCGCCATGAGTGCCATGCCCGCCGCGACCATGGGCAGCACCATCGGCCAGGCACCGTGGCTCATGGTGTTGTCGACGAAGCGGGCTGCGAACTGTCCCAGGCAGAAGGCGGCGAACATCATCGCGAAGCCCGACCACGACACCGCGCGGCCGGCCAGGTGCGGCAGGTCGCCCACCGCGCCGGCCTGGCCGCAGGGCTGGTGGATGCCGTGGCCCAGCACGTACACCGCATGGCCGAGCAGCAAGGGCACGACGGAGTGCGGCCACAGCGCGCAGCCCAGCATCTGGATGCAGGCCCCCGAAAGGCTCAGCGACGCGCCCAGCTGGACCGCTCGCACGGCGCCCCAGCGGCGCAGCAGGCGCCGGCACATCGTGGTGCTGAAGATGTAGACCAGCGAGCCGCCGGCCGGAATCCAGCCATACAGCGCCGGCGACAGGCCCAGCAGGTCGATGTAGACCATCGGCGAGAGCAGCAGGAAGCAGAAGATCCCCGCATAGGTGGCGGCCGCCAGCGACGCCCAGGCGCGGAAGCTGCGGCTCGCGAACACCTCGCGCGCGCTGCCGCGGGCCACGGGCGTGGCCGCTTCGCCGGGCGCCAGCGGCGCGTGCGTCTCGGCGAAGTCGCGCCAGCACAGGGCGAAGAGCACGCCCGCATACACCGCCATCGCGCCCAGCACCCAGCGCCAGCCCAGGCCCTGTACCAGCCAGGCACCGAGCACGGGCGCGAACAGCGCGACCACACCCAGCCCGGTGAGGCCCCGCGCCATGATGTGCGGGCCTTCGTGCGCCGGGTACAGGTCGCGCACCGCGGCGCGCGCACACACGAGGATGGCCGCCATCGAGAAGCCCTGCACCGCCCGCCATCCCACCAGCCAGCCCACGTTGGCGGCCAGCGCACAGCCCACGGCCGCGACGGCGTAGCAGCCCAGCCCCGCGAGCAGCACCGGCCGGCGCCCGAAGCGATCGGCCAGCGGACCGCACAGCAACTGCGCCAGGCCGAAAGCCAGCACGAAGACGGTGAGGCTGCTGCTGGCCGAGCCCAGCTCGCGCGCGATGGCCGGCAGCGCCGGCAGGTAGCTGTCGGTCGCCACCGGCTGGGCGGCCAGCAGCAGGGGCAGCAGCAGCGCGAAGGACAGGGGCCGACGCCGACGGGGAGCGCCGGTCGACTGCGAAGAACGGGGATCACCCGGTGCCGGGCTCACCATGCGCCAGCCATGCGGCAGCAGCACACGGCCGGTGTCTCGGTGGGGGAAAGGGCTTTGACGAAGGGGCTCATGAAGGCATCCGCAATGTGGCGGATTCGAACGATTTCGGGCTGTAGCGCCCGTCCCGCCTGCGCAGGCAGCTATGAATTTCGTAGCAAAAACCGCACCACGCCACGTGCAGGCCCCGCTGGCTGCGGCGCACCCCGTCAGTAGCGCAGTGTTGCCACTTCGCGCAGGGCCTCGGGCGTGGTGCTGCCGAAGCCGAAGAACTCCAGGTACGCCGGGATCTGCTCGAACAGCATGTCGGTGCCGACCTGCACGGCGCAGCCGCGTGCCCGGGCGGCCTGCAGCAGCGGCGTGTATTCGGACTTCATCACGACCTCACCCACGAAGGTGCTGGGCGCGATGCGCTCGATGTCGAAGGGCAGCGGGTCGCCCTCCTTCATGCCCAGCGGCGTGGCGTTGACGACCACGTCGAAGCCCGCCGGGTCCTTCGAGCCGGTGCGCACGACGAGCTGCGGGTAGTGCGCGCGCAGCCGTCCCGCCAACGCCTCGGCCGACGCGGCATTCGTGTCGAAGAGCATCAGCTCGGCCGCGCCCGCCGCGGCGATGGAAGCCGCGATGGCCGAGCCCACGCCGCCCGCCCCCGACACCAGGACGCGCGTTCCCCTGAACGGCCGCCCCTTGCGCTCCACGCCGCGCACGAAACCGGCGCCGTCGAACATGTCGCCCAGCAGGCTGCCGTCGGGACGCTTCAGGATCGCGTTGCAGGCGCCGGCGATGCGCGCGGTGGGCGTCACCTCGTCGACCAGCGACAGCGTCGAGAGCTTGTGCGGCATCGTCACCAGCGCGCCGCGCAGGTTGGAGAAACGCATGATCTGCGGCAGCGACACGGCGTAGTCCTCCGCCTTGACGCCCATGGGCACGACCACCGCGTCGATGCCCTGCTGGTCGAACCAGGGGTTGTAGATCATCGGCGCCTTGAAGGTCTCGGTCGGGTAGCCGATGTGGGCGATGAGGGTGGTCTTGCCGGAAATCATGGGTGTGGAACTCGTGTGCGAGGGATCAGGCGGCAGCGTTCTGCAGGCGGCCGCCGTCCAGCGCCTGTTCGCGCAGGCGATCGTATTCGGCCTGGGGCACGGGCACGGCATCGGCGTTGCCCAGGTCCTTCATGTGGACGCGGTAGGTCTCGCGGGCGCTGAGCGCGGCCAGGGCGGAAATCACCGTGATGCCGAAGGCGATGGCACCGACGGTGAGCCAGATGTTGGCCGCACCGGGAGGCGCGACGGCGGTGAACAGCGCGGGCAGCATGGCCGTGATGGCGGTGCCGATGTTCTGCGAGATGGCCATGGCCGAGACGCGGGTGCGGGTCGGGAACAGCTCGGGGTAGAACGAGGGAAACACGGCGTTGTAGCCCTGGTAGACCACGCCCCACATCAGCAGCGACATGCAGATCGCGAGCGGCACGCTCTTGATGCTGATGGCGTACAGGTAGCCGAAGGCCAGCAGGCCCGACAGCAGCGCGCCGATGACGATGGGCGGGCGGCGGCCGATCTTGTCCGACAGGTTGCCCACGTAGGGAATCACCAGCACCGCGAGGATGTTGCCCAGCACCGGGATCCACAGGTAGATGTCCTTGGCGAAACCGATGCCGTAGGCCGGCTGCACCGCGTAGGCGGCGCCGAAGATGGTGGCCACCACCGGGATCACGTTCATCAGCGCCATGCACACCACGCGCAGCATGTCGGGCGTGCTGTACTTGAAGGCATCGACGATGGGCGAGCGGGCACGCTGCCTGGCTTCGGACTTGTCGGTGAAGGCCGGCGTCTCCTCCACTTCGCGGCGGATGATCCAGCCGGCGATGATGACCACGAAGCTCAGGATGAAGGGAATGCGCCAGCCCCAGCTGTTGAACTGCTCGGTGGGCATGTAATGCGCCAGCGGCAGGAACACGGCGGCGGCCAGGATCTGCCCCGCCTGCACGCCCTGCAGCGTGAAGCTGGCGAAGAAGCCGCGGCGGCCGAAGGGCGCGTGTTCCAGGATCATCGAACTCGCACCGGAGATTTCACCGGCCACGGCGAAGCCCTGGATCAGCCGCATCAGCACCAGCAGCGCGGGCGCCCACAGGCCGATCTGGTCGTAGGTGGGCAGCAGGCCGACGGCGATGGTCGAGAAGCCCATCAGGAACATGCACCACACCAGCACCTGCTTGCGGCCGTGCGTGTCGCCCAGGTGGCCGAGCACGAAGGCGCCGATGGGGCGTGCCACGTAGCCCACGCCATAGGTCGCGAGCGACGCGATGATCGCGATCGCCGGGTCGCCCTTGGGAAAGAAGATCTGCGGAAAGATCAGCGCCGCGGCGGTGGCGTAGATGAAGAAGTCGTAATACTCGAGCGCGGAGCCAATCCAGCCGCTGGCAGCGGCCTTCTTCGACTGGTGCTTGCCCTGCGGCTCGTGGGCGGTGGCTGTGGACATGGCTTTGTCTCCGGATGGAAGGGTCGGTGTGTGTGGAGGGGAAGGAAAGAAAAACGAAAGGAGTCGCTCAGGACTGCTGCGCCTGCGCCGCCATGCGGGCCGCCGCATTGGCCGCGCCGTAGGCGTCGTAGCCGCCGATGCGCTGCACGATCTCGAAGAAGAAGCCCTGCTCGCCGCCTTCGGTGTAGATGTGCAGGAAGTCGCCGGCGCTCGAGCGGTCGAAGAGCACGCCCGCCGTGCGCAGGCGTTCGACGAAGTCGTCCGCCAGGTCGAGCCGGGTCGGCAGGTCGTCGTGGTAGTTGGGCGAGATCGGCAGGAAGCGGACGCCCGCCGCGCGCAGGCGGTCGACGGTGGCGAAGATGTCCTCGCAGGCCAGCGCGATGTGGTGCACCGCACCGCCGCCGGTGCGGGTGAGCGTGCGGGCCGTGCGGGTGCGCTGGCTCAGCGACACGTTGAGCACCAGGCGCACGCTGCGATCGGCATTGGCCACCCCGCGGCTGCGGATCAGGCCGAAGGGGTCGGCCAGTTCCAGGCTCTCGCCGGGCGTGAGGCCCAGTACGGCGCGCGAGAACAGCACCCAGGTGTCCTGCTGGTCGACGGCCAGGCCAAGTGCGAGGTGGTCGACGCTGCGCAGGCCGGCGCCGGCGCAGTCGGCCTCGCCATCGAGCACGAAGTCGGCGTCGAACAGGGCGCCGGTCGACATCTCGCCGGGGATGAAGTGGATCAGGTTGCCGCCCGGTGCCACGATGGCCGGCACGGGCACTTCGCCGGGGCCGCGCGGGCTGTCGTGCCGCAGCGAGCACATCGCGACCGCGTGATCGACCGCCTGCTGCGCGTCGCCGGCATGCAGGCCCAGCGCGCAGACCGAGGTGCCGTGCAGGTCGAAGCGCTCGCGGGCGAAGGAGTCCGGCTGCGCGTTGACGATGAAATGGACGTCGCCCTGGCGATAGAGCGTGACGGCCTTGGAGCGGTGGCGCCCGATGCGGCGAAAGCCCAGCTGCTCGAACTGCGCGCCCAGCGCGGACGCGGAGGCCTCGTCGGCGGCGAATTCGATGAAGCCGATGTCGGAGAGTGTGGGGACAGGCGGCGGATCGAACAGTTCGATCGCTGCCCCACCCGTTCGGGCCACGCCACCCGTTCGCGCCGAGCCTGTCGAAGCCTCGCGCAGCGCTTCGACGGGCTCAGCGCGAACGGCCGGTTGCCTGGAGTCGTCCTCGCCCAGCCGCCCGCGCACTTCGCTCTCCAGCCACAGCAGCGAGCGCATCGCATCGACCGCGGTGCGGCGGTTCGGCGTCTCGCGGAACACGTCGTTGAAGATCTCCAGCGACAGGGGCCCGGTGTAGCCAGCCTGCAGCGTCTTCTCTAGGAAGCTCACGCAATCGAAATCGCCCTGCCCCGGGAAGCTGCGGTGGTGGCGTGCCCACTGCAGCACGTCCATCGCCATCAGCGGCGCATCGGCCATCTGCAGGAAAAAGATCTTGTCGCCCCGGATGTCGGCGATGCCAGCCGGGTCGTCCTTCAGCGACAGGGTGTGGAAGCTGTCGAGGATCAGCCCCAGCGCCGGGTGGTCGGCGCGTCGCACGATCTCCCAGGCCTGGCCGTACAGCGAGGTGACCCGGCCCCAGGCCAGCGCCTCGAAGCCCACGCGCAGGCCGCGGCGGGCGGCGCGCGCGGCCAGCGCATGCAGTTGCGCGGCGGCCAGTGCCGGGTCGTTGGCGACCAACGGCGAGGTGTTGGAGCAGCACAGCATGAGCGATGCGCCCATCGCCTGCATCACGTCGAACTTGCGCTCGGCACGCTCCAGGCTGCGGCGGAACTGGGCGTCGGGCATGCCTTCGAAATCGCGGAAGGGCTGGTACAGGTCGACCGTCAGGCCCAGGTCGGCGGCGATGCGCCCCAGTTCGGCGGCCGAACCGTTGAAGTTGATGAAGTCCGCCTCGAAGAGTTCGAAGCCGTCGAAGCCCGCGGCGGCGATGGCCTCGAGCTTCTGGCGCAGCGTGCCGCTGAGGGAGACGGTGGCAATGGATCGGTGCATGGTGCGGACCTTCAGCACCCCGTGGCCACGCGCCGCCCGGCGGCAGCGCGAGGCACGGGTCGGGCGGCGGTGGGTGGGCAGCGGTGCGACAGCATGGGGAGCGACTGTAGAAATGCGCCCTGCGTGCCGACAATGCCCGCACCCATGCTCGCGTTCGATCATCGATCACCAAGCGGCGATGATCGAACGCATACCGGGTTTGCCCTAGTCCGGTGCGGGGTCGCCCCACCGTGGGGAGCGCGCAGCATGGATCTGCCGCAGCATCGCCTTGGCGCCAGCAGCGCAGCGGGCCGGTGCGCCCGCCCCACGGCGCCGAAACCTCTGAAACCTCAAAAGTGCAATCGGCCTGCAGCGCCCGCCCCACGGGCGCGGCGGCCAAACTCGTCACGAACGTGACGATCTGCTCGCGGGACTCGGCAAGCTGGCGATCAGGCGCCCGGATGCCGCACCGGCAACCGGATCTCGCCCGCCAGCGCCGGCGGGTAGATCAGTTCGCGGATGAAGTCCGCGTCCTCGCGCACCACCTCGGCCGCCTCGTGCAGGCCGAAGTAGTCCATGTAGTGCGACATCTGCTGGATCAGCATCTCGAAGCCCGGCTGCGCCTGCAGGCCGCGGGCACGCGCCGCCTGCACCAGCGGCGTGGGCTGGTTGCGCAGCAGGATGTCGAACAGGGCCGCATGCGGCGCCATGCGCGCCACGTCGCAGGGCAGCGGATCGTCGGGCTTCAGGCCCAGCGAGGTGGCGTTGATGACCAGGTCGTAGCCCGACGGGTCGGCATCCTGCGCCACGACCACCGTGGCGTCGAAGGCGGCATCGATGCGGGCCGCCACGCCGGCCGACTTGCCCGGCGCCGGGTCGTGGAAGGCGATGTGGCGCGCGCCGTTTTCGCCGCCGCCCTCGGCCAGCGAGACGCCGACTGCCGCAGCGCTCACGCCCGCCCCGAGGATCAGCACGCGCTGCCCGCGGAAGAGAATGCCGAAGCGGTCGAGCGCGCCGACGATGCCCTCGCCGTCGAACAGGTCGCCCTCCAGGTCGCCCGTGTGCGTGCGCCGCACCACGTTGACCGAGCCCGCGATGCGCGCGAACAGCCCGCAGCCATCGAGCAGGTCCACGGCCAGCGGCTTGTGCGGCGGCGCGATCACCATGCCCTTGACGTTGCGCGCCAGGAAGCTCGCCTTGAGCCAGACCGCGAAATCGCGCGCCCGCACCTGCACCGGCACCATCACCGCGTCGATGCCGCAGCGCTCGAACACGGCGTTGAACATGCGCGGCAGCCGGACGTTGGTGACCGGGTCGCCGGGGATCAGGTAGAGGTCGGTGTTGCCGTGGATGTCCGCCATGAAGTGCCTTGGGTTGCCGGTGGCGGCGTTCGGGTGCACGCCGCGTCGCGTTCGATGAGGGTCGCCTCGCGCCGCGCGGGCGGCGGCGGGATCGCGGTACGCACTGTACGCGGCGCGGGCACGGGGCGACAGGCCCGGTGCCGCATGCCCCCGGCGTCCGATGATCGTGCATCATCGAACGAGCAACGCACACCCGCCCACGCACCCCTGCCATGCCCTCCCCTGCACGCGCCGGCCGCGCCACCCCAGCCGACGAGGACACCGCCGACATCGATGCCGCACCCGCCGGCCTCGACCGGCGCGACTGGATCGCTGGCCTGGAGCGCGGCGTCGGCATCATCGAAGCCTTCGACGATGCCCACCCGCGCATGACCGCGAGCGAGGCCGGCCAGCGCACCGGCATGACCCGCACCGCCGCGCGGCGCTACCTGCTCACGCTGCAGCACATGGGTTACGTGGCCAGCGACGGCAAGCTGTTCTGGCTCACGCCGCGCGTGCTGCGCCTGGGCCAGTCGTACCTGGAGTCGGCGCGGCTGCCGCGCATCGTGCAGCCCTTCCTGCAGCGCGTGGCCGCCGGCACGCACGAGACCGCCTACCTCAGCGTGCTCGACGGCGACGAGGTCGTCTACATCGCACGAAACGGACCCAACCGCAGCATGAACACCGGCTACGTGCTGGGTGCACGCGTGCCTGCGCAGGTCACAGCATCGGGCATGCTCATGCTGGCCCTGCGGCCCGACGACGCGCTGGCGCACTGGCTGGCGACCCGCGAGTTGAAGGTCTTCACCTCGCACACCATCGCGAGCAAGGACCAGATGAAGCTCGAATTCGCCCGCATCCGCGCCCAGGGCTGGGCGCTGTCGGAGCAGCAGCTGGACCTCAATTCGCGCGGCATCGCCGTACCGCTGCGCGACCGCCACGGCGAGCTGGTCGGCGCGCTGAACATCACCATGCCGATCGGGCAGGAACGCAGCGAGGAGGCGGTGGCGCGGGTGCTGCCGGTGCTGCGGGAGACGGCGCAGGCGATGAGGAACTTGATCTAGAGGCTTGCGCGTGAGGCTGATGCCGGTGGACGGCGGCTGTGCAGCGAGGCTGTGTGAAAACGCTGGCGGCGCGCCCATTGCGCGAAAGTCGACCTCACAGATCGCGCCAGGATCGACGATCGAGGCTTCGGGAATGGTCTGGGTACCCCCGGAAACACGGGCTTTGAACGTTTTCACACAGCCTCCAGCGTTTGCTGACCTTCAGCAAGCGCCTTCGAGTGTCAGTTGTCCCCTGCACACCGGTCATTGATCAACAAGGGGCGCCGGCAGCGTTTGCGCTTCATGCTTCGGTGATCTGGCGCTTTTTGCGCGCATGTGCATTGCCGCTCAGACGCATTCACGGCTTCCGTCTGATTCTTTTGCTTGCGATGCCAACAATGGCAGGATCATGATGAATATGACCAGCGCTCAGCGTGTCGATGGCATCCCCCGGGATCTCCATCAGCACGCGACTGTGCTGGGGTGTCATCCAGGCCGTCAGGTGCTCGATCGGTCGGCCTGAACGGTCGTGCATGAAACGCGTCAGGCGGATGAGTGCGGTGCTCAGCTCGCACTCGAGCACGCCGGCCTTGTAGGGATCGGCAGACTCCGCGCTGATCTCCTGGACCACCCGTCCGAACGAGACGCCGAGGCCATGGAGCACCTCGTACATGGGCTTCTTCCTGAGGGCGGCGGCGGTGATTCCCTGTCCGACGTCCATGGGCACCCAGGCCTCGGTGATCATCAGCGGAATGCCTTTGGCCAGCCGCATCCGCACGGCATGAAGTGCCGGCTCGTCAGGCGGTGTCTGCAGGAAGGCGCGCACCTTCGGGGGCGGCGCCGCGGATCCGACCGCGATGACGCGCACGTCCGTGTTCTGGCTGGTGTGCTTCAGCTCTTCGATGAAGCCGAGCGTGGCCAGGCTGGCCCCCGCGGATAGACCTTCCCGCACGAAAGTGCCGCTGCCATGGCGGCGCTGCACGAGGCCATCCGCCTCCAGGTCGGCGAGTGCGCGCCTCACGGTCGCGCGCGCCACGCCGAAAAGCTGCACTAGTGCTTCTTCCCTGGGCAGCGCGCTGCCCGGCGGGTAGGTCCCCTGGGCAATCCCGTCGCGCAGCACCAGGAAGATCTGCCGATGCAGTGCCGTTCCCTGGGTGCGTCGTAGAGGAGGTTCGGTCGTCATGACCACAGCATAGCAAACGCTTGACGGCAGACGTCTAGTTGTATAACACTCTATACAACTTACAGGAGACATCGATTGAGTGCTGCGCACACCCTGAGGCATCTGCTCGACGAACCGGGCATGCTGGTGGCACCCGGTGCCTACGACGCGATCGGCGCACGGCTGATCGAGCAAGCCGGCTTCAAGGCGGCGTACATGACTGGCGCAGGGACGTCCCTGGCCCGCGGCTATCCCGATCTCGGGCTGCTGACGATGCGGGAGATGGTGGACAACGCCGAGGCCATGGCCCGCTCGTGCGCCATCCCGCTCATCGCCGATGCCGACACCGGCTTCGGCAACGAGCTGAACGTCACGCGCTGCGTCAGGGAGTACGAAGCCCGCGGGGTCGCGGCAATCCACCTCGAAGACCAGGTGATGCCCAAGCGCTGCGGCCACACGGACGGCAAGGAGCTCGTCTCCCGCCAGGAGTTCGTCGCCAAGATCAGGGCGGCGGTCGCCGCCAGGCAGAACCCGGACTTCATGCTGATTGCGCGAACCGATGCGCGGGCGGTGGTCGGCATGCAGGAGGCGATCTGGCGCGCCAACGCGGCGCTCGACGCCGGTGCGGACATGGCGTTTGTGGAAGCGCCGCAAACGCTCGACGAGGTCGCTCAGGTACCGAAGAGAGTGCATGGCCCTTGCCTGCTGAACGTGGTGCCCGGAGGTCGCACACCGATCTCGAATCTGCAGGACGCGAAGGACTTCGGCTACAAGCTGGCCATCCTCCCCGGCTTCATGCTGATGGCGAGCATCGATGCCGGCGATGCGGCCTTGGCGGCGCTGCAAACCTCGATGTCGGTGCCGGCCGCCAGGCGGCCCATCGCCGAATTGTTCCGCCGCTTCGGCGCCGATCAATGGGACGCGCTGCGGACCCGATTTCTGGACGCCGTCACGGCGCAAGGCTAGTCGCCATGGCCCCCCGCACAATCTTCGACAAGCTGTGGGATGCGCACGTCGTCCGAGACCTCGGCGGCGGATGGGTGTTGCTGCACATCGACCGGCATCTCCTGCATGACCTTTCCGGCCCGCCGGCGCTTGTCGATGTCGTGGCACGCGGGCTGCCCCTGCATGACCCGCAGCTGACGTATTGCACCGCGGACCATGCAGTGTCGAGCCGACCCGGCCGCATCGCCACGACGTTCCCGCTCGGCGGCAAGCTGCACGCGGACCTGAGGCGCCTCAGCTCGGAGCTTGGCGTACGCATGTTCGACCTGGGCGAGCCGGGGCAAGGCATCGTGCACGTGATGGGGCCGGAACTGGGCATCGTGCTCCCCGGCATGACCGTGATCTGCGGCGACAGCCACACCTGCACGAACGGCGGGCTGGGCGCGCTTGCCTTCGGCGTCGGTTCGTCGGAAAGCACGCATGCCCTCGCGACCCAGACGCTGCGGATGCAGAAGCCGAGGCAACTGCGAATCCGCTGCGAAGGACGCCTGCGCGCGGGCGTCACGGCCAAGGACCTGGCCCTGCACATCATCGGTACCCTCGGCACGGCGGCAGGGACCGGCCATGCCATCGAGTTCTGTGGACCGGCCGTCGAAGCGCTGGAGGTCGAGGAACGCATGACCTTGTGCAATCTGGCCGTGGAGTTGGGCGCGAGATCCGGGGTGGTGGCACCGGACGAGCGCACCATCCAGTACGTCATGGGGCGCCCCTTCGCGCCGCGCGGGACCGAACTCGACCAAGCCATCGCCAGCTGGCGCACCCTGCGCAGCGACGAGGGCTCGACCGTGGACCGGGAGCACACCATCGACGCCGGCAGCATCCGCCCGACGCTGACGTGGGGCGTCAGCCCGGAACACACGGTCCAGATCGACGCCGTGGTACCGGACCCTGCCGAAGCTGCCGATGAAGGCCACCGCAGGGTGCTGGAAGATGCACTGGCGTACATGGGACTGCAGGCCGGCCAGGCGATGGCGGGCGTGCCGGTGGATTGGGTGTTCATCGGGTCATGCGCCAACTCGCGCCTCTCGGACCTGCGCGCCGCCGCCCAGGTGGTGCGTGGTCGTCGCGTCGCGCCGAGCGTCACCGCCTGGGTGGTCCCCGGTTCCGAAAACGTCAAGCGCGCCGCCGAGGCGGAAGGCCTGCGCGAGGTGTTCGAGGGCGCCGGCTTCCAATGGCGCGAGCCGGGCTGCAGCCTCTGTGTGGCGGCCAACGGCGAGCAGATACCGTCAGGGCAGCGCTGCGTGTCCACGTCCAACCGAAACTTCATCGGCCGGCAGGGCCCGGGTGCGCGCACCCACCTGGCCAGTCCGGTCGTGGCAGCGGCCGCCGCCATCCGCGGCGCGATCGTCGATCCCATGAATCTGCCGGAGCTCGAGCGATGAATGCTGGACCGACCCCTGCCGTCGACGGTCGTCCTGCGGCCAGCACGGACGCCGCGCCCGTGCGCATGCCACCGTTCACCGTCGTCAGCGGGCCTGCGCCGTACATTGCGCGGCCGAACCTCGACACCGACATCATCATCCGCATCGAGAGACTCACTGCGCTGGCCAAGGAGGAGCTCGGACCGTATGCGTTCGAGGCGCTCAGGACGCTTCCCGATGGCAGGCCGGCCCCCGATTTCGTGCTGAATCAACCCCGCTTTCTCGGTGCGCCCATCCTCCTGGCGGCAGAGAACTTCGGGTGCGGGTCGTCACGCGAAGCCGCGGTCTGGGCGCTGCAGGGCATCGGCATCCGCTGCGTGATCGCTCCGAGCTTCGGCGACATCTTTGCCGGCAACTGCTTTCAGAACGGCGTGCTCCCCATTCGATTGCCCGCTGCGCAGATCGATGCGCTGGCAGCCGACGCCTCGCAGGGCGCGCACGTGGTCGTCGACCTCATCGACTGCACCGTGACATCGCCGACGGGCCAGCGCCTGAGCTTCGCCGTCGATCCGATGCGCCGCGAATGCCTGCTCGAAGGCCTGGACGACATCGGACTCACGCTCAAGGACGACAGCCTCGTTCGCGAGTGGCAGCAGCACGACCGACAACGGCGCCCTTGGATATGGCCGTGACCCGGCATTCGCACTCGCATCGTCCGAACAGGGCGGGCGTCCAAAAAGGAGACACCATGGATCAATCGTTTCAGTTCCACCTAACCCGCCGGAGCTTCGGCATCTCGTTGCTGGCGCCGATGCTCGCGACACCTGCTGCCGCCGCGGACTATCCCGCCAGGCCCATCAAACTCATCGTTCCCTTCACCCCGGGGGGACTGGCCGACACGGGAGCGCGGATCGTCGCCGAGAAGATGACGCGGCTGCTCGGCCAGACGATGGTGGTCGAGAACCGGCCGGGGGCCGGCGGAAACATCGGGACCGGCGCGGTGGCCTCGGCAGCGCCGGACGGCTACACCCTGCTGCTGGGTTTCGACGGCACGCTGCTCATCAATCCCCACGTGTACTCGAAGGTGCCCTTCGATGCGATGCGCGACTTCGTGTCCATCGGCAAGATCGGCGACGCGGCCGGCGTCATCGTCGTGCACCCCTCCGTGCAGGCCAGGACACTCAGGCAATTGATCGATCTGTCCAAGGCGTCGCCCAAGGGGCTCGATTACGGCAGTTCCGGCGTCGGTGGCACGTCGCACCTCGTCGCGGAAATGCTGAACGCGCGGAGCGGCGCGAAGTTCGTCCATGTTCCCTACAAGGGCGGCGGGCAAGCCATGGCCGACGTGGTCAGCGGCGTGCTTCCCATCAACTTCACCGCGGTGGCCGGGGCCTACCCGTTCGTCAAGCAGGGCCAGTTGCGCGCGGTCGCTCTCTTCTCGCCGCAGAGGGTGGCCTCGATGCCCGACGTCCCCACGCTCGCCGAAGCGGGATATCCCGAGGTCGACGCGAATTCCTGGATCAGCCTGATGGCGCCGGCAAAAACCGCCCCGCAGATCGAGGAACGCTTGGCCGACGCGCTGCGCAAGGCCTTGGCCATGCCCGATGTGCAAGAGCGATTTGCGACGCTCGGACTGTTCCCGTCCTCCCAGACCAAGGCCCAGTTCGAAGCCCAGAACCAGAAGGACTATCGACGGTACGGAGAGATCGTCAATGCGTTGAACATCAGGATCGACTGAGCAATCAACAAGAAGGAGACACCCCATGAAAACCCACGCAACAGACCTGAACCCAGCTGGCGACGATGCTCCTTCGTCAACGAGGCGCTCATGGCTTATCGGGAGCATGTTCGCGGTATTGCTTCCGGCACCCACAGCATCGTCGGCGCAGTCTACGTCCTCTACCAAAGGCGTTCGGATCGTCGTCGGATTTCCAGCCGGGCAGACGACGGATGCTGTCGCACGTAGCTTCGCTGCAGCCTTGACCAAGGAGCTCGGGAAGTCCGTGTATATCGACAACAAGGCCGGCGCCAACGGAATGATCGGAGCGCAAGAGGTGGCGCGGTCGACCCCGGATGGGACCACGGTGATGCTGGGTACCATGAGCCAACTGGCAATCAATCCAGCGCTCTACAAGAAGGTTCCCTACGACGCGGAGAGGGACTTCGCACCCATTGGTTTGGTAGCCACCAGCCCGCTGGTCTTAGTTGCGAATCCAGCGTTTCCGGCCAACAACCTTCGGGAGTTGATCACTTACGCAAAGCAACGCCCCGGCAAGGTTGACTATGCCTCGGGAGGCAACGGCATCACGGGCCATCTTGCGATGGAGATGCTGCAAAGTCGAGCAGGCATCAAGCTGAACCATGTTCCGTACAAGGGCTCGCCTGCCGCAATGAATGACGTCATCGGTGGTCAGGTACCCCTGATGTTTGACCCAATCGGCACCACGCTGCCTCAGATTAAGGCCGGGAAATTGAAAGCACTGGCGGTCACGAGTATGAAGCGACGCCCGGACGTGGGGGTTGATGTCGCAACGCTGGACGAGCAGGGGTTGCCCGGGTTTGAGCTCTTGTCGTGGGTTGGCTTCTACGCACCGGCAGCGACGCCTGGGAACATCCTCGCGGAACTCGGCGCGGCCGTGCAACGCGCCACACAGAATCCAGACGTGATTCAAGCCCTGCGCGCGTCCGGACTGGATACGGTCTTCATGCCACCTGCCGAGTTCAGACGCTTTCTCCATCAAGAAACTGAACGGTGGAGTAAGGCTGTGCATGACGCCAACGTTCAACTCGACTGAAATTCTAAGGACCTCCTTATGGAAAAACCTATTGACCTGAAAGCCGACGCCCAGCGGGCCTTCGACATCATGAAGGCCGGAGGCATCGCCATTCTGCCCAACGACACAGGCTACGCGCTGTGTAGCAGTACGACCGAAGCATTGCGACGGATCTTTATTGCCAAAGGGCGAGGCGATCACAAACGTAACGCGATGCTGGCAGACCTCGACACGCAGCGAACGATGCATCGGCTGGATTGGCGCGGGCAAGCGATGGTCGATGCATTGGTCAATGACCATGATCTTCCCCTCGGTGTTTTGGGGCCAGTCAATCCAGATCATCCGCAATTTCGCAGTCTCGACCCAGAGTTGCGCAAAGCCAGCAGTGCGGCGGGCACCGTGGCACTGCTCGTCAATGCCGGCACGTTCCACAAGGAGATTTGTCGACTGAGCCGGGAGCAGCAGGTTCCAATTCTTGGTTCGTCGGCCAACATCAGCGGTACCGGCACGCGATTTAGAGTGGAAGACATACCCGAAGAGCTGAAAGAGTTGGCGGACATCACTATCGACCATGGCTTACGCCGTGGGCATATCTACAAGCGCGCTGGCACGATCATCAACTTCAACACGATGCAGGTCATTCGCATGGGTGCCCATTACGAGATGATCTCGGAGGTTTTGCGGCGATGGTTCGATGTCGAGCTTCCTGAGGATCCAGGCCTCGAAGCACTGCCTTCCGGTCATGTGAACGAGTTCATTCTCAAAGACATCACGAACTGAACGCCTTCTATGCTTCTGGGTTTGATGCAAGACCGACCGCTCTTGATCTCCAACCTGATCGAGTTCGTCGACCGCCACAACGGCGATGCCGA
>NZ_CABFMN010000107.1 GCF_901875635.1 Xylophilus ampelinus
GCGGCGGCAGGCGCCGGCGCGGCAGCAGCAGGCGCGGGCGCAGCGGCGCCGGCCTTGCCTTCGGTGTCGATCTTGGCGATCAGCTGGTCGGCCACCACGGTGGCGCCGTCGCCCTGGACAATCTCGGCCAGCACGCCAGCCGCCGGCGCGGGCACTTCGAGCACGACCTTGTCGGTCTCGATCTCGATCAGGATTTCATCGACCGCGACGGCTTCGCCGGCCTTCTTCTTCCACTGGAGCATCGTGGCCTCGGCCACGGATTCGGACAACTGGGGAACCTTGACTTCAACGATGGACATTTTTATCTCTGTCTGTTCATTTCTGGGGAGCGGTACCGGCGCGAGGCCCGGTGCACCTGGACGCGGACCGGCGCGCGATGCGCCTGCCCGTTGCCCGTCTTACTTGGTCAGCACGAAACCCTTCAGCTTGCCGAAGGCACCGTCGACCAGCGCCTTCTGCTGTTCCTGGTGCAGGTGCGAATAGCCCACCGCCGGCGAGGCCGAGGCGGCACGCCCCGCATAGCCCAGCTTCTGCCCGTCGAGCATGTTCTCGTGGATGTAGTGCTGCACGAAGAACCAGGCGCCCTGGTTCTGCGGCTCGTCCTGGCACCAGACGATCTCGGTCGCGTTGGCGTACTTCTTGACCTCGGCCGCGAAAGCCTTGTGCGGGAAGGGGTAGACCTGCTCGACACGGATGATCGCCACGTCGTCGCTGCCCTTCTCCTCGCGCTTCTTGGCCAGGTCGTAGTACACCTTGCCCGAGCAGGCGACGATGCGCTTGACCTTGTCGGCCTTGAGCTCCTTGTTGTCGGGGATGACGGTCTGGAAGCCGCCCTTGATGAACTCCGACAGCGGCGAGGTCGCGTCCTTGTTCCGCAGCAGCGACTTGGGCGTCATGATGACCAGCGGCTTGCGCAGGCTGCGAATCTGCTGGCGCCGCAGCACGTGGAAGATCTGGCTGGCCGTGGTCGGTTGCACCACCTGCATGTTGGTGTCGGCCGCGAGCTGCATGAAGCGCTCCAGGCGGGCCGAGCTGTGCTCGGGGCCCTGCCCTTCGTAGCCGTGCGGCAGCATCAGCGTCAGGCCGTTCACTCGGCCCCACTTCACTTCGCCGGAAGCGATGAACTGGTCGATCACGACCTGGGCGCCGTTGACGAAGTCGCCGAACTGCGCTTCCCAGACCACGAGGGTGCTCGGGTCGTTGGAGGCGTAGCCGTATTCGAAGGCCAGCACGGCCTCTTCCGACAGGATCGAGTCGATGACGACGAACGGCGCCTGGTTCTCGGCCACGTTCTGCAGCGGCACGTAGGTGCCTTCGTCGAACTTCTCGCGGTTCTGGTCGTGCAACACGGCATGGCGGTGCGTGAAGGTGCCGCGGCCTGAGTCTTCGCCCGACAGGCGCACCGGGTAGCCGCTGGCCACCAGCGAGGCGAAGGCCATGTGCTCGCCCATGCCCCAGTCGACGTTGACGTCGCCTCGACCCATGGCGGCGCGGTCGTCCAGCACTTTCTTGACCAGCGGATGCACGGTGAAGCCGGCCGGCACGGTGGTGATCTTCTCGGCCAGGCGCTTCCACTCGGCGAGCGGGATCGCCGTGTCGGCGGCATCGGTCCACTTCTTGTTGAGGTAGGGGCTCCAGTCGACCGCGTACTTGCTCTTGAAGTTCGTGAGCACCGGGTCGGACGTGTTCTTGCCGGCGTCGAAGGCGGCGCGCTGCGCCTTGACCATGTCGTCGCCCAGCGTGTCGCCCAGGCCCTGCGCAGCCAGCTTGTCGGCGTACAGCTTGCGCGTGCCGGGATGGGCCGCGATCTTCTTGTACATCAGCGGCTGGGTGAGCGAGGGAGTGTCCTGCTCGTTGTGGCCCAGCTTGCGGAAGCAGACAATGTCGACCACCACGTCCTTGTTGAACTCCTGGCGGTACTCGAGCGCGAGCTGCGTACACAGCACCACGGCTTCGGGATCGTCGCCGTTCACGTGCAGCACCGGCGCGTCGATCATCTTGACCACGTCGGTGCAGTACAGCGTCGAGCGGCTGTCGCGCGGGTCGCTGGTGGTGAAGCCGATCTGGTTGTTGATGACGATGTGGACCGTGCCGCCGGTGTAGTAGCCGCGGGTTTCGGCCAGCGCCAGCGTTTCCATCACGACGCCCTGGCCGGCGAAGGCCGCATCGCCATGCACGAGCACGGGCAGGACCTGATCGCCTTCCTTGTCGCCGCGGCGGTCCATGCGGGCACGCACGGAACCTTCGACGACCGGGTTCACGATCTCGAGGTGCGAGGGGTTGAAAGCCAGCGACAGGTGCACCGGGCCGCCAGGGGTGCTGACGTCGGAGCTGAAGCCCTGGTGGTACTTCACGTCGCCGCTGGGAAGGTCTTCGGGCGCGGTGTGGTCGAACTCGGCGAACAGGTCCTTGGGCATCTTGCCCAGGGTGTTCACCAGCACGTTCAGGCGGCCGCGGTGGGCCATGCCGATCACGATCTCCTGCACGCCCTTCTCACCGGCGCGGTTGATCAGTTCGTCCATCGAGACGATGAAGCTTTCGCCGCCTTCGAGCGAGAAGCGCTTCTGGCCGACGTACTTGGTGTGCAGGAAGCGCTCCAGGCCTTCGGCGGCCGTGAGGCGGTCGAGCACGCGCTTCTTCTGCTCGTTGCTCAGCTTGGGGTTGGTGCGGGCGCTCTCGAGCTTCTGCTGCCACCAGCGCTTCTGCGTCTGGTCGGTGATGTACATGTACTCGGACCCGATGGTGCCGCAGTAGGTTTCGCGCAGGGCGTTCACCAGTTCGCGCAGGGACATCGTGTCCTTGCCGAAGAAGGTGTTGCTGGTGTTGAAGACGGTTTCGAGGTCGGCGTCCGAGAAGCCATAGAAGGAGGGCTCGAGTTCGGGAATGGCCGGGCGCTCGGTGCGCTTGAGCGGATCGAGGTCAGCCCAGCGGGCGCCGACGTTGCGGTACGCGGCGATCAGCTGCTGGACGGCGGTGCGCTGGCGGCCCAGTTCGGAATCGGCGCCGCTGGCCTGCACGACCTTCGTCGTGCCCTGCTTCGCGCGCTCGGCGAAGGCGTTGATGACCGGGAGGTGGGGGACGTCCTTCGTGTTGCTGCCGTCGGTGGCAGGGACGTGCTGGAGTGCGTCGAAGTAGGAGCGCCAGTTGTCGGGCACGCTGCCCGGGTTGGCGAGGTAGTTCTCGTACATCTCTTCGACATAGGGCGCATTGCCGCCGAAGAGGTAGGAGTTGCCTTGATAGGCCGTGTAGACCGAGGATGGAGACGAAGAATCGCTCATGTTCCGCTGACCTCCGCTTCCCTGAAGGAAGCATTAGCTGGTTTGAAAACCTTCCGCGACACGGCTGAACCGATTGGCGGATGCGACTGTGGCTGGGGAAGGGCCTGAGTACCCTCGCATTGTGCCACGTCAAGCATGTGACGCCGGACCGCTCCCAATACAGCAGTCGGCAGCGCAGTCATCCGCGCGCGCAGGAGCGGCAATTCTTGGCACTTGGCCGCGATGGAGCAACCGGGATGACCCGGCCCGACTCGGTCGGCCGGCCGGCCGCCACGGCAGCGCGCATGGCCTTGAGAGCTGTACATCACCGTCACCCTCTCTTTCTGGGCCAAGAGGCACCCCCCGCTCACACGAGCTCAAATAGAATGAGAACCATTATTGATTAAATGACGCATTCTGCACCGTCGGTCATGTCCGCCCCCCTGCCCGCGCCCGCACTGATCGAGGGCATCTACCGCGAGCACCACGGCTGGCTGGTGAACTGGTTTCTTCGCAGACTGGGCGGTGCGTCGCTCGCGGCAGACCTTGCGCACGACACCTTCGTCCGGCTGTTGGTCTCCCGTAGAGCGACCGACATCCGCGAGCCCCGCGCATTCCTGCGGACGCTGGCCCATGGGGTGATCGTCAATCACTGGCGACGGGCAGATGTGGAGCGCGCCTGGGCGGAAACGCTGGCCAGCCAGCCCGAGTTGGGCGCACCGTCGCCCGAGCAACGGCTGATCGCCGTCGAGTTGCTGTGCCGCATCGATGCGATGCTCGAGGGGCTCAGTGCCAAGGCGCGCACCGCTTTCCTGCTGTCTCAGATCGATGGCTTGACCTATTCCGAAATCGCGAGCCAGCTGGGGGTGTCAGAGCGGATGGTGAAGAAGTACATGGCGCAGGCGATGCTGCAATGTCTCGTTCTTGCCGAGGAGCCATGACGCAGCCTCCTTCCACAGCCGCAGACAGCGCCAGACCCAGCTTCGAGCATCTGCAGCAGGCCGCGCAATGGTTCGCGCTGTTGCAGGCCGAATCGGTCAGCGATGCGGACCGGCTTCGGTGGGAGGAATGGCTGCGCAAGGATCAAGGTGCGCGCTCGGCCTGGCGGCAGGTCGAGTCGGTGGCGCACGATTTCTCTTCCATCGCCCATTTGCCAGCGCGCGACCTCCTGAACATGAGCAGCGCCGCAGGTGCACGCCGTCGCCGCGATGCGTTGCGCATGCTGGCGCTGGTGCCGGTCGCCGGCGTTGCTGGATGGCTCGTCAGCCGGGAGTTGCCATGGCGGGGCTGGGTCGCTGCCCACCGAACACAAACCGGCGAGCGTCGCGAGATTGCACTGGAAGACGGCAGCCGGCTGTGGCTCAACACTTCGTCTGCCGTGGACGTCGATTTCAGCGGCGCGTACCGGCGTGTCATCGTGCATGAGGGCGAAGTGCTGGTCACCACGGGCCATGACCCGACATGGAAGAGCCGCCCCCTCGTGGTCGAGGTGGCGCAGGGCCGGTTCACGGCATTGGGAACCCGGTTCGCGGTCAGGCGCGACGCTCGTGCGCAACACACCACGCGCGTGACCGTCTTCGAAGGCGCGGTCCGTGCGCAACCCGCGCGGACCGCGGGAGCACTGACGGTGCGGGCCGGGGAACAGGCCGATCTCTTCTCGGATCGGGTGGACACGCCGGTGCAGGCCAGTGCCGGCGGCGACAGTTGGACCGAAGGCCTTCTGGTCGCCAAGGACATGCGTCTGGGCGACTTCATCGACGAGCTGTCCCGCTACCGCCGGGGATACCTGGGCTGCGCGCCGGAACTCAGGGGGATCCGTCTGGTCGGCAGCTACCCGCTCGCAGACACCGACCGGGTTCTTGCAGCGCTTCAGGCCACCCTGCCCATCCGGGTGAACAAGGTACTCCCGTGGTGGGTCGTCGTCGAGCCGCCGCAAGGCCACAAGGGCCGAAGCTAAAAAAATCGGCCGGTCGAGTTCCCTTTTTCCGATCGCCAGTTGGCATTGGAAGGTATCCACCTTTCATTCGCACCGAGGCCTTCATGCGCGACGCCCTGATTCCCCCCGACCATCCGCCCACGCGCCCGACGGCAGCACGTCGTCATCGACTGCGACGCACCGCCCTGGCAGTTCATACGTTGAGGGCCGCACTCGTCGTCCTGCCCGTCCTGGCCGTGCTGCATCCCGGTCATGCGCTGGCCCAACCTTCCGCTTCGTCCGCCCGCGACTACGCCGTAGATGCCGGCCCGCTGGCAAGCGCCTTGACGCAACTGGCCAGCCAGGCTGGCATTCTGCTGTCGGTGGACGCATCCCTCACGTCCGGGCTGTCCAGTCCTGGCGTGAAGGGACGCTTCACTCTGACGGAGGCGCTGGCCGCGGTGGTCCAGGGCAGCGGCCTGCGCGTCGTTCGCACGGGAGACGACGTCTA
The DNA here is from genome assembly GCF_901875635.1 of Xylophilus ampelinus. Lineage (GTDB taxonomy): Bacteria > Pseudomonadota > Gammaproteobacteria > Burkholderiales > Burkholderiaceae_C > Xenophilus. Next base: position 5,684 of record NZ_CABFMN010000107.1, read on the forward strand.
TTCGCTGCAGCGAGAGGACACTCGCGCAGCAGAAGCGCAGCGTGCCTCGGACCCAACGGCTGCGTCGTTGCCAGCGGTCGTCGTCGTCAGCCAGGCCGACCAGGAAACCGGAACCGGCCCGGTTACCGGCTTCGTGGCCCGGCGCAGCGTGTCCGGCACGAAGACCGACACCCCCCTGATCGAGACCCCGCAATCCATCTCCGTGATCACGCGCGACCAGTTGGATGCGCAAGGGGCGACCACATTGGTCGAGGGCCTGCGCTACACGCCGGGCATCGTGGCCCAATATGGCAATACCGACCTGCGGCTGGACTGGCTCACCCTGCGCGGCTTCACTCCACCGGCCAGGTACCTGGACAACCTCCGGCTGCCTTTCGGTGCACGCGGTTATTCCCAGCCACGCATCGAGCCATGGGGCCTGGAGCGCGTCGAGGTCATCAAGGGACCGTCGTCGGTGCTCTACGGGCAGGCCACGCCAGGGGGCTTGGTCAACATGGTCAGCAAACGGCCCACGCTCGAGCCAGTGCGCGAGGTCGAGGTCCAGGTCGGCAGCCACGACCGCCGTCAGGCGGCGCTCGATCTCGGCGGCGCCATCGATGCCGACGGCGTCGTGAGCTATCGCCTGGTGGCGCTGCATCGGGAGGCCGACACCGCCTATGACCACGTGTCCGAGCGCAAGACCTACCTGGCGCCCTCGCTCACCATCCGCCCCTCGAACACCACGCGCCTGACCTTGCTCGGCCAATGGCAGTCCCTGGACTCGCCGGGGGGCGGCGGTGCACCGGCCCTGCCCGCGGCAGGCTCCCTGGACGTCAGCCGGTATGCGGCGCTCCCCACGCGCACCTTCGTGGGAGAGCCGAGCTACGACCGCTTCAGCAACCGCCAGCGCTTCGTGGGCTACGAGGTCGAGCACCGATTCAACGACACGCTGACCCTGCGCCAGAACGTGCGCCACGGGAAGGTCGATGCCTACACGCAGCGGATCCAGGCCTTCTGCCTGACCGCGTGCAACCCGTCGTCGCTCATGCGCTATGCATGGGCATTCCCGGAGGAAGCCACGCTGCTGACGGCCGACACGCAATTGCAGGCCGATTTCGCCACCGGCCCGCTGAAGCACACCGTGCTCGCGGGCGTGGACTACTCCAACGAAAAGTCGGCCTTCGACGAAACGAATCTGCGGATCGTCACGCGTCCATTCAATGCCTATCTCCCGGTCTTCGGCACCGACTCCGGGGCCGTCCCCAGCGTCGCCACCCACATCGACCAGAAAAGACGCCAGACGGGCTTCTACCTGCAGGACCAGATGAAGCTGGACCGCTGGACCCTGGTGCTGGCCGGGCGCCACGACAAGGCGGACACGGATACCCGCACACTGACCACCGCGACCGCGCGCACCGCGATCGTCGACCAGCACGACGGCAAGTTCACGGGGCGTGCCGCGCTCATGTACAACGCCGACAACGGACTGGCGCCCTACGTCAGCTTCAACACGTCCTTCCAGCCGGCAGCCGGCACCGACCGGCTGGGCCGCCCGTTCGAGCCGACGACGGGGCGGCAGATCGAAGCCGGGCTCAAGTACCAGCCGGTCGGCTCTCAGGCCATGGTGACTGCTGCGGCCTATGAACTGACCCAGAGAAACGTGCTCACCCCGGATCCCTTGAGCCGCGCGTTCAGCGAGCAGACGGGTGAAGTCCGTGTGCGAGGGCTCGAGCTGGAAGCCAAGGGCCCCCTCGCACGCGGGCTCGATGCGATCGCGTCCTACGCCTATACCGACAGCCGGGTCACACGCGCCAACCCCAACTCGTCGGGAGCTTCCACCCTTGGAAAGCGCTTTCCCTATGTTCCGACGCACCAGGCCGCGCTGTGGCTCGACTATGCGATCCCGTCCGACGTCGTGCCGGGGCTGTCGATCGGCGCAGGCGTCAGGCGTACAAGTGCCACCTACGGCGATGCGCCCAACCAGTTCCGGGTGCCGGGCGTGACACTCGTCGACGCCGCCCTGCGTTGGGACCTGGGCCGTGTGCGCCCATCACTCAAGGGACTGCGCCTCGCGCTCAATGTGTCGAACCTTGCGGACAAGACCTACGTGGCCACGTGCCTGTCTTCGACAGGCTGCTACTACGGCGATCGCAGGAATGTCTACCTGACCGCAAAGTACAACTGGTGAGGGTCGCGGTGATTCCGCGAACGAACGACCGTCGCGCTACATGATCGGTGGCCGGCATGTGGGACGCGGCCACATGGCAGTCCCATGCCTCACACCAAAGGATGTGGGCGTGGCGCCGCCCCCGCCACTGCCGCACGAATGCCCTGCAGCGTGGCCGGATCGTCCAGCGTGGTCAGGTCGCCCGGGTCACGCTGCTCGCACACGGCCTGGATGGCGCGTCGCAACAGCTTGCCGCTGCGCGTCTTGGGCAGGCCGGGCACGAAGCGCACGCGTGCAGGCCGCGCCAGTGCGCCCAGGTCGTCGGCCACCCGCTTCATGATCTCGCCCTCGAGCTTCATCGCTTCGGCGTTGTCGGTGGCTGCGTTACCTGTCTTGGGCACCACGAAAGCCATCGCCACCTGGCCCTTGAGCGCATCGGCCACGCCCACCACCGCGACCTCGGCCACGTTGGCGTGGCCGGAGATGGCCTCCTCGATCTCGCGCGTGCCCAGGCGATGGCCGGCCACGTTGATCACGTCGTCGGTGCGCCCCAGGATGTAGTAGTAGCCATCCTCGTCACGGATGCCCCAGTCGAAGGTGGAGTACACCAGCTTGTCCGGGATGCTCTTCCAGTAAGTGTTGACGAAGCGCTCGTCGTCGCGCCACACGGTTTGCATGAAGCCCGGCGGCGTCGGCCCCTCGATCACGACCACGCCCTTCTCGTTGGGCGCCGTGAGCTCCTCACCCGTGCTCTCGTGCACGATCTTCACCTTGTAGCCGTACATCGCGATGCCCGGGCTGCCGAACTTGGCCGGCCGGCGCTCGACCCCGATGGGCAGCGTGATGATGGGCCAGCCCGATTCGGTCTGCCAGTAGTTGTCGATGATCGGCACGCCCAGGCCCTCGCTGATCCAGCGCGCCGTGGGTTCGTCCAGCGGCTCGCCGGCCAGGAACAGCGCCCGCAGGCTCGACAGGTCGTACTTCTTCAGCAGCGCCGGGTCCTGCTTCTTGAGCACGCGCACGGCGGTGGGCGCGCTGAACATCACGCTCACCCTGTACTTCTCGACCAGTCGCCACCAGATGCCGCCATCGGGCTGGCGGTCCATGCCCTGGGTCGGCAGGCCCTCGTACATGATCGTGGCCATGCCGGCGATCAGCGGCCCATAGACGATGTAGCTGTGGCCCACCACCCAGCCGATGTCGCTGGTGGAGAAGTAGGTCTCGCCGGCGCGGCCGTCGAAGATGTGCTTCATGCTGGCCGCCAGCGCCACCGCGTAGCCGCCCACGTCGCGCTGCACGCCCTTGGGCTTGCCGGTGGTGCCGCTGGTGTAGATGGTGTAGCTGATGTCGGTGGCATCGAGCCACACGCACGGCACCTGGGCCTGGGCATGTTTTTGGCCTTCGGCGCCCGCCAGATGGTCGCGGCCAGCTATCAATTCCATAGCAGCGAGGCCGCGGTCGTAGAGCAGCACGGCCGTCGGCTTGTGGGACGACAGGCGGATCGCCTCGTCCAGCAGCGGCTTGTACGGCACCACCTTGCCGCCGCGCGAGCCGGCGTCGGCGCTGACGACCACCTTGGGCTGCGCGTCGTCGATGCGCGAGGCCAGCGAGCCGCTGGCGAAGCCGCCGAACACCACGCAGTGGATGGCGCCGATGCGCGCGCAGGCCAGCATGGCGAAGGCGGCCTCCGCGATCATGGGCATGTAGATGAGCACCCGGTCGCCGCGCTGCACGCCCAGCTCGAGCAGCACGGCGGCGGTGCGCTGCACCTCGGCGTGCAGTTCCCTGAAGCTGTAGCTGCGTTCGCTGCCGGTCTCGGTCGAGATGGCGATGAGCGCAGGCTGGTCGCCGCGCTCGGCCAGGTGCCGGTCGACCGCGTTGTGGCACAGGTTGGTCTGGCCGCCCGCGAACCAGCGGCAGAACGGCGGTTGGCTGGCGTCGAGGATCTGCGTCGGCGGCGTGTGCCAGTCGATCAGCTTCGCCTGCTCGGCCCAGAAGGTCTCGGGCGCATCGACGGAATGGCGGTAGAAGTCCTGGTAATGGCTCATCAGTCGTGTCTCCTTTTTTTCTGCCGGCGAAGGTTCGCGCGGCTCGCTTGCATTGCGCTGACGCCTCGAGCGCTATCGAATCCGTAGCTGACCGCGCCCGCCCAGCGGGCGTTGGAGGCCGATTTGACCTACAGGAATCCTGCGGTCGTTCAACGGACCATGGCCTGCCATTCCCTGAACGCCGGGTGCTCCGCCGTGCGCAGCCATTCGAAGCCCACCATCTCGGTCGTCACCAGCTCGGCCCCCGCACCGGCCAGCCGGTCGAAGGCGGCGTCTCGGTTGCGCTCGGTGCGCGAGCTGCAGGCGTCGGTCACGACCCATACCTCGAACTCGTCCTCGAGCAGGTCGAGCGCGGTCTGCAGCAGGCACACATGCGCCTCGCAGCCGGCCACGACGAGGGTGTTGCGCTCCTCGGCCGGGGCCGCAGGCTTCTGCAAGTGCTTGGGCAGGCTGCGCGCGTTGCCGCGTGGCGCCTGCGGCGCCGGGGCGCGCAGCCATTCGCCCAGGCCTTCCTCCACGCCACTGAAGTGCATCTTGGCCAGGGTGTTGCGGCACAGGCCTCGGATCTCGGGCGGGTTCTCGCCGAGCCTGGACGGGTTCTGCTCGGTGCCCCAGGCCGGCACGTCGAGCAGCTTCGCGAGCTGTGCCAGTCGGCTCACGTTGCGCAGCACCGCCTCGGCGTCGAAGATGGCCGGCATCAGGCGGGCCTGGTAGTCGACCAGGACGAGTTGGGATTGGGAAGCGTCGAGCAGCATGGGAGTCGGGTGGGTAGCGGTGCGAAAACCGGACCCTACCACCGAACCTCCCCGCGGCCGTCGGATTTGGAGCAACGGCGCATCGATGCTGAAATGGCCCGACCACAGCAGGAGACACGTTTGAACGCTCCCCACGCCACGGCCGCACTCATGACGGGCGACGACTACCGCGAATCGCTGCGGCGCCTTGCGCCCACCGTCTACGTCGATGGCCAGCGCATCGAATCCATCGCCGACGCGCCTGCGCTGCAACCCGGCATCAACGCCATCGCCCTCACCTACGACTTCGCGCACCGACCCGAGTACGCGCCGTTGATGACGGCGGTTCAGCACACCAGCGGCAAGCGGGTCAACCGCATGACCCACATCGACACCGGCAGCGGCGACCTGCTCAACAAGCTGGAGGCGGTGCGGCTCGTCTGCCAGGAGACCGGCTGCGCCCAGCGCTACCTCACGCACGACGCGCTCAACGCGATCGCGCAGGTCTCGGCCCGGCTCGACGATGCGGCCGGAGGCCGTGCCCACACCGAGCGCTTCGCCGAGTACCTGCACCGCGTGCAGGACCAGGACCTGACCCTGGGCGTGGCCATGACGGATGCCAAGGGCGACCGCAGCCGCCGCCCGCATCAGCAGGCCAACGTGGACAGCTACGTGCACGTGGTGGAGCGCAACGCCGTGCGCAACGGCCAGCGCGGCATCGTCATCAGCGGCACCAAGGCGATCGTGACCGGCGCGCCCTACGTGCACGAGCTGCTGGTGATGCCCTGCCGTGCGATGGGCCGCGAGGACGCCGACTTCGCCGTCTGCTGCGCCGTGCCGCTGGACGCACCGGGCCTCACCATCGTCGCGCGGCCCGCCGGACGGCCCGGCGAGAAGCTGGAGCACGGCGATGCGCTCTTCAGCCGCCGCTACGGCCAGAGCACCGGCGTGTGCATCTTCGACCGCGTCTTCGTGCCCGAGCCGCGCGTCTTCTACGACGGCAGCAACGGCAGCTGGGAGCACAGCAGCCACCTCACCTACAGCTACGCCACGCACCACCGCCACAGCTGCATCGGCGCGCGCGCCGGCTTCGGCGACCTGCTGATCGGCGCCGGCGCCCTGATGTGCGAGGCCAACGGCTTCGATCCTGGCCAGGAGACGCACCTGCGCGAGCAGATGGTCGAGCTCATCACCATCACCGAGAGCTTCTTCGCCTGCGGCGTGGCCGCCAGCGTGTACGCCAAGGCCGATGCCCACTGCGAGGTCTTCATGCCCGAGCCGGTGTTTGCGAACATCGGCAAGCTGCTGCTGGCCACCAAGATCTACGACATGCACCGCATCGCGCACTACGTGAGCGGCGGTCTGATCGTCACCCTGCCCGGCCCCGACGAGGACCACAACCCCGAGACGGCCGGGCGCCTCGCCGACCTGCTGCGTGCCAACCCCGACGTGCCCTACGAACAGCGCATCGAGACCGCCCGCTTCATCGAGGACCTCACGGCCGGCTACCAGGGTGGTTGGTACAGCACGATCAGCCTGCATGGGGGCGGCTCGCCCGCGGCGATGAAGCAGGAGATCTGGCGCCACTACCCGGTCGGCTCCAAGGTCGAGCTGGTCGAGCGGCTGCTGGAGCGCGGCCTCGCCGCCGACGGCTCGCCCGCCACAGCGCCGCACGACCCGGCCCGCGCCATCACCCGCAACCGCCAGCCTGGCCGCTGCTGCGACGCGGGCTGCGCCCCGCCGGGCCAGCCAGTGATGGTAGATCTGCCCGCGCCGCATCGCGCTGCTCGCTGACGGCCGCCACCCTTCAGGTCCCGATACTGCGGCAATGGTGCCGCGCCGCCGCTTCGGGTTGATCACCGCCGCCACGGCCGCGCTCGCCGCCGCCGGCGTGCCGGGCTGCGGCTGGTTGCCGCGCGAGCCCGCGGCGCCAGTGCCGGTGCGGCGCTTCGCCTCGGCCTGCGGCGATCCAGTCACTACCCTTCTGGTGCTGCTGCCCGGCCGTGGCATGACCATGGGCGAACTCGAGCGCAAAGGCTTCGTCGAGGCGGTGCGCGCGCAGCAACTGGCCGTCGACCTCGTGCTGGTCGACGCCCACCTGGCCTACTACAAGAAGCAGACGGTCGTGCAGCGCCTGCACGACGACGTGATCGCACGCGCCAGGGCCGAGGGCTACCGGCAGGTGTGGTTGGCTGGTATCTCGCTGGGCGGCCTCGGCGCACTGATCTACGCCGACGAACACCCACAGGACGTGACCGGAACCCTGTTGCTGGCGCCCTATCTGGGCGAACCGGAAGCCACGCGGGAAGTGGCAGCCGCGGGCGGCCTGCTGCAATGGCCGGCGCCTGTGGGCCCCCTTCCCGATACGGCCTTCGACCGCAGGCTCTGGCGCAGCCTGCAAACGCGGCTGCGGGCAGGGCGCACGGGCGACTCTCCCGTCTTCCTTGGGTACGGGCTGCAGGACCGCCTGTCGCCCAGCCATGCGCTTCTGGCCGCGGCGCTGCCGCCCGGCCATGTGCTCACCGCGGCCGGCGGGCATGACTGGAACCCTTGGCTGGGTTTGTGGCAACGCCTGCTGGCGTCGGCGCCGCTGCAACGATGTGCGGCTTGACCAGAAACGCTGTCGAACCGGTGGCCCGCTGGCCAGGCTTGGCGGTCCGGAGGAGTCTGATGCAGCGATGGGTACCCGCCGATGCGCGCAGAATCGCCGGTTCAGTCCGCTTGTTTCCGTGCGCACACGACCTCACCCCTTGCCTTGGCTCGAGCCGGGCCAGCCCTTTCCGCCCGTCGAAGCGGCCTGGGGCGCCGACGATCCGGCGCCCGGTCTGCTAGCCGGCGGCGGCGCGCTGGATGTGGAAACGCTCCTGGACAGCTACAGCCATGGCATCTTCCCGTGGTTCAGCGACGACCAGCCAATCCTTTGGTGGAGTCCTGATCCCCGCATGGTGCTGCCGACGGCCGAGTTCCGGCTGCACCGCTCGCTGCGCAAGACGCTGCAGGCCTTCCGTGCCGATGCCGTTCGCTGCGAGATCCGCATCGACCACGCCTTCGAGCGCGTGATCGCTGCCTGCGCGCAGGCGCCGCGCGAGGGCCAGTCGGGCACCTGGATCGTCCACGAGATGGTCGAGGCCTACACCCGGCTGCACCGTGCCGGCCACGCCCACAGCGTCGAGACCTGGGTCGACGGCGAACTGGCTGGCGGCCTGTACGGGGTGGCGATCGGGCGCGCGATGTTCGGCGAATCGATGTTCGCGCACCGTACCGACGCGTCCAAGATCGCGCTGGCCGCGCTGGTGTGCTTCTGCCGCCGGCACGGCATCGGCCTGATCGACTGCCAGCAGAACACGCGGCACCTCGCGAGCCTGGGGGCACGCGAGTGGCCGCGCAGCCGCTTCCTGGTCCATGTGGACGCCGCGCGGGTGCTCCCGCCTCCTGCGGCGTGGCGTTTCGAGCCCGTATACTGGAACGAACTCCTGCCGCCTCGACCCGAGTGATCCCGCGCGACGCCTTTCCGGTTTCCCCGTGACGCACCTCAAGGACCTTCCGCTCCAGACGCTGCAGTTCTACGCGACGGCGCCTTATCCGTGCAGCTACCTGCCGGACCGCCAGGCCCGCTCGCAGGTGGCCACGCCCAGCCACCTCATCAACAACGACGCCTATTCGGACCTGGTGCTCGGCGGTTTCCGCCGCAGCGGCATGTTCACCTACCGGCCGTACTGCGACGGCTGCCGCGCCTGCGTGCCGCTGCGCGTGCTCGTCGATCGCTTCAGGCCCACACGCAGCCAGCGCCGCGCCGCGAAGCAGCACGCCACCCTGCAGGCCCGCGTGCTCAAGCTGTGCTTCGTGCCGGAGCACTACCAGTTGTACCTGCGCTACCAGAACGGCCGCCACGCGGGCGGCGGCATGGACCACGACAGCATCGATCAGTACACGCAGTTCCTGCTGCAAAGCCGCGTCAACTCGCGGCTGGTCGAGTTCCGCGAGACGCTGGCCGACGGAAGCGCCGGTGCGCTGAAGATGGTGTCCATCCTCGACGTGCTGAACGACGGCATCTCGGCGGTCTACACCTTCTACGAACCCGAGACCGGCGCCGCCTATGGCACCTACGGCGTGCTGTGGCAGATCGCGCAGGCGCGGCAGCTCGGCCTGGCGCACGTCTACCTCGGCTACTGGATCGGCGACAGCGTCAAGATGGACTACAAGGCACGCTTCGTGCCGCACGAACTGCTGCTCGACGGCCAGTGGCAGGCGCCAGAAAATTTCACGAGGTAAAATGGTGCGTGTCTCATCCCGCGCCATCCCATGAGAAAAGCCAACGCTGACGTCCCCGCCACCCCTGTCATCCAGGTGATCGAGCGGATGTTCGCCCTGATCGACGTGCTGGCCTCGCGCGAAGAGGCGATCTCCCTCAAGGAGATCAGCGAAAAGACCGGCCTGCACCCCTCCACCACGCACCGCATCCTCAACGACTTGGCCGTCGGCCGCTTCGTCGACCGGCCCGAAGCGGGCAGCTACCGGCTGGGCATGCGACTGCTGGAACTCGGCAATCTGGTGAAGGCACGGCTGAACGTGCGCGACGCGGCGCTGTCGCCCATGCGCGAGTTGCACAAGCTGACGCAGCAGCCGGTCAACCTCAGCATGCGCCAGGGCGACGAGATCGTGTACATCGAACGCGCCTACAGCGAGCGCTCGGGCATGCAGGTGGTGCGAGCCATCGGCGGCCGGGCGCCCCTGCACCTCACATCCACCGGGAAGCTCTTCCTGGCGGCCGACGATCCGCAACGCGTGCGCAGTTATGCCACCCGCACCGGCCTGGCCGGGCACACGCGCAACAGCATCACGCAACTGCCGGTTCTAGAGCGCGAGCTTTCGAAGGCGCGCCAATACGGCATCGCGCGCGACAACGAGGAACTGGAACTGGGCGTGCGCTGCATGGCTGCCGGCATCTATGACGACCAAGGCAGGCTGGTGGCCGGCCTGTCGATCTCCGCGCCGGCCGACCGCCTCGACGATGGCTGGCTGCCCAAGCTGCAAGCCACCGCCAACGAGATCTCAGGCGCCCTGGGCCATGTAGGCGGCCCCGGCACGGCCGCACCAGCGGCCGGTCACTCGCCGGATGCGGAGGCCACGCGCACGCCCTGAGGGCGTGCCGTTGCTCCTCGAACACACCCGATCCTGGACAAGAAAAAAGGGCCCGCGGCGGGGCCCCTTCGTTCTTTCTGCAGCAGGCCGTGCGCGCTCAATCGCCCGCGATCTGCGCGCTCGCCGTGTGCATCATGTGGCCGTTCTCGACCCAGCGGCGCACGCGTTCGGCGTCGGCGATGCGGCTGAACTTGCCGGCCGAATCCAGGAACACCATGATCAGCTTGCGGCCCGCCACCTTCGCCTGCATGACCAGGCACTGGCCAGCCTCGGAGATATAGCCGGTCTTCTGCAGGCCGATGTCCCACTCCGGGCTGCGCACCAGCCGGTTGGTGGTGTTGTACTGCAGCACGCGGTTGCCGACCTCCACCTGGTGTTCCGGCGAGGTCGACAGCTGGCGCACCAGCGAGTTGGCCGAGGCGGCGCTCACCAGCACGGCCAGGTCCTGCGCGGTCGACTGGTTGTGGAATGACAGCCCCGTCGGCTCGACATAGCGCGTATCGCGCATGCCCAGCATCTTGGCCTTGGCGTTCATGACGCTGACGAAGGTCGACAGGCCACCGGGGTAGGTGCGGCCCAGCGCATGCGCGGCACGATTCTCACTCGACATCAGCGCCAGGTGCAGCAGCTCGCCACGCGAGAGCGTGGAGCCGACGGTCAGGCGCGAACGGCTGCCCTTCTCGGTGTCGACGTCGTCCTGCGTGATGGTGATGAGCTCCTCCATCGGCAGCTGCGCTTCGCTGATCAGCAGGCCAGTCATCAGCTTGGTGAGCGACGCGATGGGCAGCACGGCGTGGTCGTTCTTGCTGAAGAGCACCTCGCGCGTGTCCTGGTCGATCACCAGGGCGGCGCTGGACTTCAGGTCGAGTGCGTCCTCGGTCGTGTGGAGGCCGGCCATCTGGCCGAAGGACAGGCGCGGCGGCGCTTCGGGCACGCGCACCACCGAGCGGCGCTGCACGGCGACCACGGTCTTGCCGTTCTTCTTGTGGATGGAAGCGACGACGTTGCGGCCGCCGCGGACCACGCGCTCGGCCGGTTCCGCCTTCGTGGAGCGCTTGGACGATGCGACCTTGCCGCTGCTCTTGGCCTCGGCCTTGGCTGCACGCGCCGGCTTGCCGGCCCGCTTGCCCTCGCTGGCTGCGGCGACTGCCTTCTTGCCGGCGGGCACCGCCTTCTTGGCCGCGGCATGCGCGCCGGGCAGCAAAAACGCCGTCGCGCACAGCGCGACGGCGATCATCTTGAGGGGGGTATGGAAACGCCGGGAGGAAGCGGATTGCACAGGGGCTTCGGGCATCAAAAATCTCCAGCGGCGATGACGTGAGGGCCGCAGTCTATCGAAATCAAAAAAGACGCGCAATATCAGTTACTTGCGTCCTTTTCTTCAATCGAAAACCAAGGACCTCAGGAAACTCACCCCTGCGCTGCCACTCTCTCAGCTTGGCTCTGTAACTTGTTGAGGGCACTGAGATAAGCCTTGGCGGAAGCGACCACGATGTCGGGGTCGGCACCCACGCCGTTGACCACGCGGCCCGCATTCTGCAGCCGCACGGTCACCTCTCCCTGACTTTCGGTCGAGCCGCTGATCGCGTTGACCGAATACAGCACCATTTCGGCGCCGCTCTGCACGTGCGACTCGATCGCCTTCAGGGAAGCATCGACCGGGCCATTGCCGTCCGACTCGCCGGTCACTTCCTTGCCCTGGACGGTGAAGATCACCCGGGCATGAGGCCGCTCGCCGGTTTCGCTGTGCTGCGAGAGCGACACGAAGCCAAACTGCTCACCAACGTTCGAGCCCTCCTCCGCGCTGACGAGCGCGAGGATGTCCTCGTCGAAAATCTCGGCCTTGCGATCGGCCAACTCCTTGAAGCGCAGGAAGGCAGCGTTGATGTCGGCCTCGCTTTCCATGGTCACGCCCAGTTCCTGCAGGCGCTGCTTGAAGGCGTTGCGGCCCGAGAGCTTGCCCAGCACGATCTTGTTGGCCGTCCAGCCCACGTCCTCGGCGCGCATGATCTCGTAGGTGTCGCGCGCCTTGAGGACGCCGTCCTGGTGGATGCCCGAAGCATGGGCGAAGGCGTTGGCGCCGACCACGGCCTTGTTGGGTTGCACGACGAAGCCGGTGGTCTGGCTGACCATGCGGCTGGCCGCGACGATGTGCTGGGTGTCGATGTTCAGATCCAGGCCGAAGTAATCCTTTCGGGTCTTCACCGCCATCACGATCTCTTCGAGCGAGCAGTTGCCGGCACGCTCGCCCAGGCCGTTGATCGTGCACTCCACCTGACGTGCGCCGCCGATCTTCACGCCGGCCAGGGAATTGGCCACCGCCATGCCCAGGTCGTTGTGGCAATGAACCGACCAGACCGCCTTGTCGCTGTTCGGGATGCGCTCGCGCAGGGTCTTGATGAAGTTGCCGTAGAGCTCCGGAATCGCGTAGCCCACGGTGTCGGGCACGTTGATGGTGGTCGCGCCCTCGGCGATGACCGTCTCGAGCACGCGGCAGAGGAAATCCACGTCGCTGCGGTAGCCGTCCTCCGGGCTGAACTCCACGTCGGCGACCTTGTTGCGCGCGAACCGCACGGCCAGCTTGGCCTGCTCGTGGACCTCGTCGGGCGTCATCCGCAGCTTCTTCTCCATGTGCAGCGGCGAGGTGGCGATGAAGGTGTGGATGCGGCCTCGTGCGGCGCCCTTCAGGGCCTCCGCCGCGCGGGCGATGTCGCGGTCGTTGGCGCGCGACAGGCCGCACACGGTCGACTCCCTGATCGCATTGGCGATCGCCTGCACCGCCTCGAAGTCGCCGTTCGAGCTGGCAGGGAAGCCCGCCTCGATGACGTCGACCTTCAGCCGCTCCAGTTGTTTGGCGATGCGCATCTTCTCGTCTCGCGTCATCGAGGCGCCGGGCGACTGCTCGCCGTCGCGCAGGGTAGTGTCGAAAATGATCAACTGGTCGGTCATCGTGTTCTCCTGGATTCGGTGCACCCACTGCCCTGTGGCTCAGGCGGCTATCACCTCGGATTGTGCCGCGGGCGCACGGTGCGCACGGCCCTGCCCCAGGGCACGTTCGACGCCCGAGACGATGGCGCGCAGCGAGGCGGCCGTCGTGTCGGCATCGATGCCCACGCCGAAGAGCGTCTGCGACTCGTCCACGCGCAATTCGAGGTAGGCCACCGAGCGCGCGTCGGCCCCGGTGCCGATGGCGTGCTGGTGGTAGTCGATCACACGGATCGCGTGGCCGGTGGTCGTTGCCATCGCCTGGATGAAGGCGTCAATGGGCCCGTTGCCGCGGCCGTCGATGCGGCGCACTTCGCCACCCCAGCGCAAGTCCCCGCGCAGGTGCACGGCGGCCGAGGCACCCTCGCCTTCGGCATCGATCGCGCGATGCTGCAGGCCGTTGGTCGAATCCATGCGGTACTCGTCACGGAAGATCTGCCAGAGGTCGGCCGCCGAGAGCTCCTTGCCTTCCACGTCCATGACGCGTTGCACGGCCTGGCTGAACTCGATCTGCAGGCGCCGCGGCAACTCGAGGCCATGCTCGCTCTCGAGCAGGTAGGCGATGCCGCCCTTGCCCGACTGGCTGTTGACCCGGATCACGGCCTCGTAGCTGCGGCCCACGTCCTTGGGGTCGATGGGCAGGTACGGGATGTCCCAGAGATCGGCCTCGCGCCGCGCCGCGAAGGCTTTCTTGATCGCGTCCTGGTGCGAACCCGAGAACGAGGTGTAGACGAGGTCGCCCACGTACGGATGGCGCGGATGCACCGGGATCTGGTTGCAGTGCTCCACCGTGGCGCGGATCTCGTCGATGCGCGAGAAGTCCAGGCCCGGCGAGACGCCCTGCGTGTAGAGGTTGAGCGCGACGTTCACGAGGTCGAGGTTGCCCGTGCGCTCGCCGTTGCCGAACAGGCACCCTTCCAGGCGATCGGCGCCCGCCATGACGGCGAACTCCGCCGCGGCCGTGCCGGTGCCGCGGTCGTTGTGCGGATGGACCGACAGCACGATCGCATCTCGACGCGCGAGCTTGCGGTGCATCCACTCGATCATGTCCGCGAAGATGTTCGGCGTCGAATGCTCGACCGTCGACGGGAGGTTCACGATGCACTTGTGTGCGGGCGTCGGCGCCCAGACCTCGGTGACCGCATCGACGACGCGCTTGGAGAACGCGAGGTCCGTGCCCGAGAACATCTCGGGCGAATACTGGAAGGTCCAGTGCGTATGCGGCTGGCGGGCTGCATGCTCCTTGAACTGCCGTGCGTGGCTGGCCGCCAGCTCGACGATGCCGTCCTCGTCCATGCCGAGCACCACGCGGCGCATGATGGGCGCGACGGCGTTGTAGAGATGGACGATGGCGCGCGGCGCGCCTTGCAGGGCTTCGAAGGTGCGCTCGATGAGGTGATCACGGGCCTGCGTGAGCACCTGGATCGTCACGTCGTCGGGAATGCGGTCTTCTTCGATGAGGCGCCGCACGAAGTCGAATTCGACCTGCGAGGCCGAGGGAAAGCCGACCTCGATCTCCTTGAAGCCGATCTTCACGAGCATCTCGAACATGCGCATCTTGCGCTCGATGTCCATGGGCTCGACCAGCGCCTGGTTCCCATCGCGCAGGTCGGTCGACAGCCAGATCGGGGCCTTCGTCAGCACGGCGTCGGGCCAGGTGCGGTCCGTGAGGCCGATCGGTGCGAAGGCGCGGTACTTGGTCTGAGGTTGCTTCAACATGTCGATTTCTCTGTGATGGTTGGAATCGACCAGCAACCCCAAAAGCAGAACGGCCCGTTGCTGGTGCGAACGGGCCGTGGTGATGGGATGCGCGCGCGCTCTACCGTCTCCGCCCGTAGGGGATCAGTAGTAGGGCCAGCGACATCTGCTTCATGGAGCGGCGGACTTTAACACAGGGCCTGCTCAGTTGTGCAAGCCCCGCTCGTCGGGCTCGTCGGTCGACACGCTGATCACGCTCACCGGCTGACCCTTGGCCTTGCGCCAGGCGTAGATCACGTAGCCGCTGAAGCCATAGGCCACGAAGAGGCCGAACAGCACGGTGGGCGGATGGATGTTGATCACGGCGATGCCCAACGCGATGAGCACGATGGTCGCGAAGGGCACGCTCTTCTTCACCTGCATGTCCTTGAAGCTGTAGAAGGGTGCGTTGGTCACCATCGTCAGGCCCGCGTACAGCGTGAAGAAGAAGGTGATCCAGGTGATCTGTTGCCACGAGAGGTACCAGACATCGCTGCCGCGCTTGCCCCACTCCGTCATGAGCCAGATGAAGCCAGCCACGAGAGCCGCAGCCGCCGGCGATGGCAGCCCCTGGAACCAGCGCTTGTCGACCACGCCCGTGTTGACGTTGAAGCGCGCCAGCCGCAGCGCCGCGCAGGCGCAGTACACGAAGGCCGCGATCCAGCCCCACCGGCCCAGGCCCTTGAGCGACCATTCGTAGGCGATCAGTGCCGGTGCGGCGCCGAAGGACACCATGTCGGACAGCGAATCCATCTGTTCGCCGAACGCGCTCTGCGTGTTGGTCATGCGCGCCACGCGGCCGTCCAGGCTGTCGAGGATCATGGCGGAGAACACGCCGATGGTGGCCAGGTCGAAGCGCGCGTTCATTGCCATCACGATGGCGTAGAAGCCGCCGAACAGCGCGGCCAGCGTGAACAGGTTCGGCAGGATGTAGATGCCCTTGCGGCGCTTGCGCGGCAGGGGCTCGCCCAGCGGCGTGTCGTCATGCATCAAATTGGCCTCCAGCGCCCGTGGATCGTGCGGGAGCAGCTATCGAATTCATAGCGCCGCGAGGGGCTCGCGGCGAAACGGGCAGTGTAGTCAATGAAAAAGGGCCATCGCGCAGGCGATGGCCCTCGGGTCTGCGGTGCGAAGCTGCGGATGCGGCCGCCGCCGGCCGCCCCAAGGTGGCCGCGCCTCCCCTCGAGGGGTGGAGTTACACGCCGCAGGCGTGAAAAGCCGGGGGGCTTTAGTTCCGGGTCTGGTCGACGAGCTTGTTCTTGGCGATCCAGGGCATCATCGCGCGCAGCTTGCCGCCCACCACTTCGATGCTGTGCTCGGCGGTGTTGCGGCGGCGGGCCGTCATGCTCGGGTAGTTCAGGCGCCCTTCCTGGATGAACATCTTGGCGTAGTCGCCGTTCTGGATGCGCTTGAGGGCGTTCTTCATCGCGGCGCGCGACTGCTCGTTGATGACCTCGGGGCCCGTCACGTACTCGCCGAACTCCGCGTTGTTGGAGATCGAGTAGTTCATGTTGGCGATCCCGCCTTCATAGATCAGGTCGACGATCAGCTTGAGCTCGTGCAGGCACTCGAAGTAGGCCATCTCGGGCGCGTAGCCAGCTTCCACCAGCGTCTCGTAGCCCATCTTGATCAGTTCGACGGCGCCGCCGCACAGCACGGCCTGCTCGCCGAACAGGTCGGTCTCGGTCTCTTCCTTGAAGTTGGTCTCGATGATGCCGGCCTTGCCGCCGCCGTTGGCCATGGCGTACGAGAGGGCCAGGTCACGCGCCTTGCCGGACTTGTCCTGGTGCACGGCCACGAGATGCGGCACGCCGCCGCCTTGCGCGTAGGTGCTGCGCACCGTGTGACCGGGGGCCTTGGGGGCGACCATCCACACGTCGAGGTCTGCACGCGGCACAACCTGGTTGTAATGCACGTTGAAGCCGTGCGCGAAGGCCAGCGAGGCGCCTTCCTTGATGTTGGGCTCGACGTTGTTCTTGTAGACCTCGGCGATCTGCTCGTCGGGCAGCAGGATCATCACGACGTCGGCCGACTTCACGGCCTCGTTCACTTCGAGGACGTTCAGCCCGGCCTTGCCGACCTTGTCCCAGGAGGCGCCGCCCTTGCGCAGGCCGACCACGACCTTCACGCCGCTGTCGTTCAGGTTCTGCGCATGCGCGTGGCCCTGCGAGCCGTAGCCGATGATGGCGACGGTCTTGCCCTTGATGAGGCTCAGGTCGCAGTCCTTGTCGTAAAAAACCTTCATGTCTTCTCTCCGGTTGAAATGCAGTGTTGTTGCGTGGTGCCGTCCGTGTTGAGCCTGTCGAAGGGCTCACTGCAGTCCTGGCCGCCTCGCGGCCGCCAGGGCTTCGACAGACTCGGTCCGGACGGGCATCGGCCGAGCCCCGATTCGTTCAGACGCGCAGGATGCGCTCGCCCCGGCCGATGCCACTCGGACCCGTACGCACCGTCTCGAGGATGGCCGCTCGGTCGATGGCATCGAGGAAGGCGTCGTTCTTGCCGTGGTCGCCGGTGAGCTCGATGGTGTAGCTCTTGTCGGTCACGTCGATGATGCGGCCGCGGAAGATATCGGCCATGCGCTTCATCTCCTCGCGCTCCTTGCCCACGGCGCGCACCTTCACCATCATGAGCTCACGCTCGGTGTAGGCGCCTTCGGTGAGGTCGACCACCTTCACGACCTCGATCAACCGGTTCAGGTGCTTGGTGATCTGCTCGATCACGTCGTCCGAGCCGGTGGTCTGGATGGTCATGCGCGACAGGCTCGGGTCCTCGGTCGGCGCGACGGTCAGCGATTCGATGTTGTAGCCGCGGGCTGAAAAAAGGCCCACGACGCGGGAGAGTGCGCCGGGTTCGTTCTCCAGCAGCACGGCGATGATGTGTTT
The DNA here is from genome assembly GCF_901875635.1 of Xylophilus ampelinus. Lineage (GTDB taxonomy): Bacteria > Pseudomonadota > Gammaproteobacteria > Burkholderiales > Burkholderiaceae_C > Xenophilus. Next base: position 23,358 of record NZ_CABFMN010000107.1, read on the forward strand.
CATGTCTTGACTGCGACTCCTCTTCTCGCCGCCCTCCCCCGCGCACGGCAATGTGCGGGCTTGGCGGGCAATAGATTCGTCGACGCTTAGGTTAGGAAATCGGAATCGGGCAGCCGAACGCAGAGGTCGCAAAGACTACGCAAAGGGCTCAAAAGAAAACCAGAAATTCTTCTTCTCTACGTCTTCTGCGAAACCTTTGCGCCCTTTGCGTTCGGCTGTCCGCATTAGAGGTCTTCCGACCCCAGCAGCATCTCGGTGATGCCCTTGCCAGCCTGCACCATCGGGAACACGTTCTCGGTGGGGTCGGTGCGGAAGTCCATGAACACGGTACGGTCCTTGAGCTTGCGCGCCTCGCGCAACGCGGGCTCGACGTCCTGCGGGCGCTCGATCAGCATGCCGACGTGCCCGTACGCCTCGGCCAGCTTCACGAAGTTGGGCAGCGCATCCATGTAGCTGTGGCTGTAGCGGCCGGAGTACTCGATCTCCTGCCACTGGCGCACCATGCCCAGGTAGCGGTTGTTGAGCGAGCAAATCTTGATCGGCGTGTTGTACTGCAGGCAGGTCGACAGTTCCTGGATGCACATCTGCACCGAGCCTTCGCCGGTGATGGTGAACACCTCCGCCTCGGGCTTGGCGAGCTTGATGCCCATCGCGTAGGGAATGCCCACGCCCATGGTGCCCAGGCCACCCGAGTTGATCCAGCGGCGCGGCTCGTCGAATCGGTAGTACTGCGCCGCCCACATCTGGTGCTGGCCGACGTCGGAGGTGATGTACGTCTCCGTGTCCTTGGTCATGTTCCAGAGCGTCTCGACCACGTACTGCGGCTTGATCACCTCGGTGTTGCCACGGTCGTACTTGAGGCAGTCGCGACTGCGCCAGGCTTCGATGGTCTTCCACCAGTCGGCCAGCGCACCGGCGTCGGGCTTGGTGCTGCTCTCGCGGATCATCGAGATCAGTTCGGTCAGCACGTCCTTCACGTCACCGACGATCGGGATGTCGACCTTCACGCGCTTGGAGATGCTCGACGGATCGATGTCGATGTGGATGATCTTGCGTTCGTTCTGCGCGAAATGCTTGGGATTGCCGATCACGCGGTCGTCGAAACGCGCTCCCACGGCCAGCAGCACGTCGCAGTTCTGCATCGCGTTGTTGGCCTCGATGGTGCCGTGCATGCCCAGCATGCCGAGGAATTTGCGGTCGCTCGCCGGGTAGGCGCCCAGGCCCATCAGCGTGTTGGTGACCGGATAGCCCAGCATGTCGACCAGCGTGCGCAACTCGTTGGTCGCGTTGCCCAGCAGCACGCCGCCGCCGGTGTAGATGTAGGGACGCTTTGCGTTCAGCAGCAGTTGGAGCGCCTTGCGGATCTGCCCGCCATGGCCCTTCCTGACCGGGTTGTACGAGCGCATCTCGACCTTGTCGGGATAGCCGGCGTACGGCGTTTTCTTGAAAGAAACATCCTTCGGGATGTCCACTACCACCGGGCCGGGTCGGCCGCTGCGGGCGATATGGAAGGCCTTCTTCATCGTCAGCGCGATGTCTTTCGCGTCCTTGACGAGGAAGTTGTGCTTGACGATAGGGCGGGTGATGCCGACCGTGTCGCACTCCTGGAAGGCGTCCAGCCCGATGGCGGGCGTGGGCACCTGGCCGGAGATGATCACCATCGGAATCGAGTCCATATAGGCCGTCGCGATGCCGGTGACCGCGTTCGTCAGGCCGGGGCCGGAGGTCACCAGGGCCACGCCGACATCGCCCGTGGCGCGGGCGTAGCCGTCGGCGGCGTGCACGGCCGCTTGCTCGTGGCGCACCAGCACATGCTGCATGGTGTCCTGCTTGTAGAGCGCGTCGTAGATGTAGAGGACTGCACCGCCGGGGTACCCCCAGATGTACTTGGTGCCCTCAGCCTGCAGTGCCTTGATCAGCACTTCAGCGCCCATGAGGTCCTGGGTCTGGCTGCCGGTGACAGCGGCAGCGCTGGCGAGTTCCGCCTTGGAGATTTCCATTTTGAGATGAACCTTTCGAGTTTTCGGGAACGAAAAACCTTGGGTGCCCCTTGCCAGCCCTTGTGAGACCGCGTCGGGACTTAGGACCAAAACCATGGGCGGACGAGGATGTTCCGCCGGGCAGTGACCCGTTTGCCGTTTGACTTGCAGCCGGCGATTATGGCACTGCAACAAGCCCCCGAGCCGCTCCGGCGCACGAAAAAGGGGCCGATGCCATAATCGCCGCCGCCCAAAACAAGGCATCCCGCCGCCCCACCCCACCACGCGCCCTTCCCGCGCGGCCTCCCGCTTGGCATCCGAACAAGAACTCTCCGATTTCCTCAAGAGCGTCGAGAAACGGGCCTTCAAACGCTCGATCTACCACGTGCGCGACGAGGAAGCCGCCCTGGACATCGTGCAGGACAGCATGATGAAGCTCGCGGAGCATTACGGGGACAAGCCGGCCAACGAGCTGCCGATGCTGTTCCAGCGCATCCTGTCGAATTGCACGCTGGACTGGTTCCGCCGCCAGAAGACGCGCCGGGCGTTGTTTTCGAACCTCAGCGATTTCGAGAGCGCGGCCGACGAGGGCGGGGATTTCGACTTGCTGGAGAACCTCGCCTCCGACCCCGACACGCGCGAAACCGAGAGCGCCGAGGACACGACCCGCCGGGCACAGATCTTCCATGAGATCGAGGAGCAGATCGCGGCGCTCCCGGCCCGTCAACGCGAGGCTTTTCTGATGCGTTACTGGGAAGAAATGGACGTTTCCGAGACGGCTGCCGCCATGGGGTGCTCCGAAGGCAGCGTCAAGACGCACTGTTCGCGGGCCGTCCACGCCTTGAGCAAAGCCCTCAAGGCCAGGGGAATTCAGCTATGACCAAGACTTCGAACACCACCGCCAACGCCCAGCAAGAGCGCTTCGGGCGCGCCGTGGCCGCCCGCCTGTCGGCCGGCAGCCACGACCTGCCCCACGACATCGCCGAACGCCTGCGCGCCGGGCGCATGCAGGCGCTCGCGCGCCGCAAAGTGGTGCAGGTGCGCACGGCGCCGGCGGGCGGTGTCGTCGGCGTGTCCGGCGGCGCGGCGTTGCTCGGCAGCGGCGACGGTGGCTGGTGGACCCGTGTCGCCAGCGTGCTGCCGCTGGTGGCGCTGGTGGCCGGTCTGGTCACCATCTCCGTCTGGCAGGACGAAGACCGCACGGCCGAGGTCGCCGATGTCGATGCCGCCCTGCTCACCGACGAGTTGCCGCCCGCGGCCTACACCGACCCCGGCTTCGCACAGTTCCTCAAGCGCGAGGCCTCGACCCGCTGACGGGTCGCCGCGACACCCGCCCTTCTCCCGCCTCCATGCCCATCCCGTCCGCCATTTCCCGTGAGCCGCGCCCCGCCCCGGGGCTGCTCGCCATCACGGTGCGCGCGGCCGGAGCGCTCGGCGTCGTCGCGCTGGCGGTCGGCGGATTGATCACGCTCGATGCGCAGGCGCAGGCTCAGCCGCCGGCGGTCGCCGCACCTGCCGCCGTCCATGGGGCTGCCAGCACGACGAAGTCGACCGCTCCCAGCCCCAAATCGCGCCCCGCGCCTGCCAAGCCGCTGTGGACGGACCTCACGGCCGCGCAGCAAGCTGCCCTGCGGCCGCTTGCCCAGCACTGGAACGGACTGAGCGAAGCGCACAAGCGCAAATGGCTGGTGCTTTCGCGCAACTACGACAAGCTCGGCGCCAACGAGCAGGCCACGCTGCACGGCCGCATGGGCGAATGGGCCGGACTCAGTGCGCGTGACCGGGCCCAGGCGCGCCTCAATTTCGCCGAGGTGAAGCGGCTTGCGCCCGCCGACGAGCGCAAGGCCAAGTGGGAGGCCTACCAGGCCCTCAGCGAGGAAGAGCGCCGCAAGCTTGCCGCCAGTGCTGCGGCGGTGCCGACCACGGCAGCGCTGCCCCTGCGCCCGGTGCCGGAGCGCAAGCTGGCCCCCATTCCCGACAGTGCCCTCGGCCAGGGCCACGGCGGCCCGCGCATCCAGCTCGCGCCGCCCCGTACCGAGGCGCCGCTGCTGGCGCCCGTGCCGCCCTCGGCCGAGGCCATGTACCCGCAGCCCGCAGCGACACCCGCAGCCGCAGCCGCAGCCGCCGCTCCAGCCCCTGCGCCCGCCATCGCGGCCCCGACCGCGGCGTCCGACCCCGCGCCTGCGGCTCAGTGAGCATTCCGGTACGGGACAATGCGGGCATGCCCCCGCAGTCGACCTCGCCCCTGTCTTCCATGCCAAATACGGCTGCAGCGCCCGCCGACAGGGCGCAGGCCGCTCCTGAATTGATAGCGCCCGGCCTCTGGCGCCGCATGGCCTGCTGGCTCTACGAAGGCATGCTGATGTTCGCCGTGGTGTTCGTGGCCGGCTGGCTGTTCAGCACGCTGGGCCAGATGCGCGACGCCATGGACGCGCGCCGCCACCTGCTGCAGGCCTTCCTGTTCGTGGTGTTCGGCATCTACTTCACTTGGTTCTGGTCGCGCGGCCAGACGCTCGCCATGAAGACCTGGGGCCTGCGCGTGGTCGACCGCCACGGCGCGCCGGTCACTCAACTGCGCGCACTCGGCCGCTACCTGCTCAGCTGGATCTGGTTCCTGCCGCCGCTGGCCGCGCTGTCGGTGCTGCCTTTCAAGGTCTCGGGCGGCGAATCGGTGGTCCTGATCGCCGGCTGGGTCATCGTCTGGGCGCTGCTGGCCCGCTTCCACCCGCAACGCCAGTTCTGGCACGACGCCTGGGCCGGCACGCGCCTCATTGCGTCCAAGCCCCTGAGCCGATGAGCACCCCCCCCACCGATCCTGCCCTCGTCAACCCGCAGAAGGCGCGCAAGGGCCTGAACCGTCTCTGGCATGCCGCGGGCTATTCGATCAACGGCCTGCGCGCCGGCTGGGGCGAGGCCGCCTTCCGCATGGAAGCGACGATGGCCGTCGTGATGGTGCCGCTGGCCTTCTGGCTCGGACGCAGTTGGATCGAGGTCGCCCTGCTGGCGGGCAGCGTGGTGATCGTGATGGTCGTCGAACTGCTCAACACCGCCGTCGAGGCGGCCATCGACCGCATCGGCCCCGAATGGCACGACCTGTCCAAGCGCGCCAAGGACATGGGCAGCGCGGCCGTGCTCCTGGCGAGCCTGCTGGCCGGCGGCATTTGGCTGGCCGCGTTGTGGCAGCGCTTCTTCGTCGCTTGACGGTCACGGCCGAGCAGCATCCTTCTTCGCATGACGACTCCCTCTCCCTCTTTTTCCCTTTGCGTCTACTGCGGCTCGCGCCCCGGCGAAGGCGACGTGTACCTCGATGCCGCCAAGACGGTCGGCCAGTGGATCGGCCAGCAGGGCGGCCAGTTGGTCTACGGCGGCGGCCGCACCGGCCTCATGGGCACGGTGGCGGAGGCCACGCGCCTGGCCGGTGGCCGTGTGGTCGGCATCATCCCCAAGGCACTGGTCGACAAGGAGCTGGCCAACACCCTGTGCGATGAGCTGCACGTGGTCGACACCATGCACGAGCGCAAGGCCATGATGGGCGCGCGTGCCGACGCCTTCGTGGCGCTGGCCGGCGGCATCGGCACCTTCGAGGAACTGTTCGAGATCTGGACCTGGCGCCAGCTGGGCTACCACGACAAGCCCACCGGCATCCTCAACACAGCCGGGTACTACGACGGCCTGCTGCACTTCCTCGGCCACAGCGTGCGCGAGGGTTTCATGGGCGACTGGCAGATGAACCTGGTGCGCACCGGCACCGAGCCGGTCGGCCTGCTGCAGGCCCTGCGCGACGAGGCGACGCGCCATCCGGGCGACGACCGCCTGGCGCAGGTCGTGTGAGGGCGCGCTGAATCCGACCGCTCAGGGCCGACGCGCGCCGCGCGTCAGACCGCGCTCTCGTTTTCCTCGCCGGTGCGGATGCGCACGATGCGCTCCACGTTGGTGACGAAGATCTTGCCGTCGCCGATCTTGCCGGTGCGCGCGGCCGAGACGATGGCCTCGACGCAGCGGTCGACGTCGGCCGTGTTGACCACCACCTCGATCTTCATCTTGGGCAGGAAGTCGACGACGTACTCGGCACCACGGTAGAGCTCGGTGTGGCCTTTCTGGCGACCGAACCCCTTGACCTCGGTGACCGTCAGGCCCGAGACGCCGACCTGGGCCAGCGCCTCGCGCACGTCGTCGAGCTTGAAGGGTTTGACGATGGCGGTGATCTGCTTCATGGGGTCTCTCTCGCGTTGGTTCGGCCGAGGATAGCCTAATCGCCAAATCCCCCGGCCCGGGGGCGGCGTATCCAGCCGGACGCGATGCAACTATCGCGCCACGGCAGTCGCATGACCGCCGCCGCACGCGGGGACGGCGCCGCTGGTACGCTCGGCGGCTCATGCGATCCCCATCCCCGGCCGCCCACCAGCCCCCCCTGCTGGCGCTCTACCGCTGGTTGAACGGCCAGGCCTGGCTGCTGCTGGTCTTCACCACCCTGATCTGGGGCTGCAACGCGGTCGCGGCGCGGCTGGCGGTGGGCGAGATCTCGCCCATGATGCTGACCACGGCGCGGTGGTCGATCTGCTGCGTGGCGCTGTTCTTCTCGGCGCGCCGCCAGGTCGCCGCCCACTGGCGCACCTTGCTCCCGCACTGGCGCTACCTCGCCGTCATGGGCACGGCGGGCTTCACGGCCTTCAACGCGCTCTTCTACGCCGCCGCGCACCACACCACGGCCATCAACATCGCGATCATCCAGGGCACGATCCCCGTGCTGGTGCTGTTGGGCGGCGTGCTGTTCCTGCGCCTGCGCGTGACGCCGCTCCAGATGCTGGGCGTGGCCGTCACGCTGGCGGGCATCGTCGTCGTCGCCTCGCGCGGGCAGCTGGCGGTGCTCACCGGGCTGGCGTTCAACGAGGGCGATGTGTGGATGGTGATCGCGTCGGCGCTCTATGCGGGCTACATGCTGGGACTGCGCCGCCGCCCCGCGGTGCCGCCGATCGTCTTCTTCGCCGCGGTGGCGGCCGTGGCGGCCCTTACTTCGCTGCCGCTGCTGGCCGCCGAAATCGCGACCGGCCATTTCGTCGTGCCCACGCCCAAGGGGTGGCTGCTGATGCTCTTCGTCGGGCTGCTGCCTTCGTTCGTCTCGCAGATCACCTTCATCCAGGCGGTGTCGCTGATCGGTCCGGCGCGCGCGGGGGTGTTCGTCAACCTCACGCCGGTGTTCGGACCGCTGCTCGCGGTGCTGATCCTCGGCGAGCCGCTGGCCCTCTTCCACGCCGTCGCCCTGGCGCTGGTGCTCGGCGGCATCTGGATCGCCGAACAGCTGGGCGGGCCGAAGACGGCGAGGACCTCATGAGCCGCGAGCCCGTGCTGCGGGTCCACACCGACCCGTCGGAGATCGACGCCGCCGCCTGGGACGCGCTGCTCGACGCCCAGCCCGAGCCCAGCCCCTTCATGCGCCACGCCTACCTGGCGGCCCTGCACGCCAGCGGCAGCGCCACACCCGAGACCGGCTGGGCACCGGCCTTCGCCACGCTGTGGCGCGGCAAGACGCTGAAGGCGGCCTGCCCGCTCTACGCCAAGGACCACTCCTACGGCGAATACGTCTTCGACTGGGCCTGGGCCAATGCCTACGAGCAGCATGGCCTGACCTACTACCCCAAGGCCGTGTGCGCCGTGCCCTTCACGCCTGTGCCCGGGGCGCGGCTGCTGGCGGTCGACGCCGACCATCGGTCGCTGCTGGTGCAGGGCCTGGTGCAATGGTGCAAGCAGATGGAGCTGTCGTCGCTGCACCTGCTTTTCGGCGCCGAAGAAGACATCGCCGCCTGCGAGTCCGCCGGCCTCATGCTGCGCCACACGGTCCAGTTCCACTGGAAGAACGAGTCACCTGGCGATTCGTCCGCGACCTATCCGGACTTCGATGCCTTCCTCACCAGCCTGTCCCAGGACAAGCGCAAGAAGATCCGCCAGGAGCGCCGCAAGGTGCGCGACGCGGGCGTGAGCTTCCGCTGGGCACGCGGGGCCGACATCACCGAGGCGGACTGGGACTTCTTCTACCGCTGCTACGCCCGCACCTACCGCGAACACGGCAACCCGCCCTACCTCACGCGCGACTTCTTCCGCCGTCAGGCGCAGACCATGCCCGAGGCGTGGCTGCTATTCACCGCCGAACGCGAAGGCAAGCCGATCGCTACAAGTTTGATAGCGCTTCGCGCAGATGGGGCGGGCGCTGCAGGCCGATTTGACCTCGAAGATGAGTCGGTGGCCTATGGCCGCTACTGGGGCGCGCTGGAGCGCGTGGACTGCCTGCACTTCGAGGCCTGCTACTACCAGCCCATCGAATGGTGCATCGCGCACGGCGTGGCGCGCTTCGAGGGCGGCGCCCAGGGAGAGCACAAGATGGCCCGCGCCCTGATGCCGGTCAAGACGACCAGCGCCCACTGGCTGGCGCACCCGTCCTTCGCCGATGCGGTGGAGCGCTTCCTCGAACGCGAAGGCGCAGGCATCGAGAACTACATGGAGCACCTGGAGGCGCGCAGCCCCTTCCGCGCGCCGACGACCTGAGAGCCGCGCCCACAGCGGAGCGCGGACGCACCATCGTCCTGCTGCCGCCGGCCCTGGCGGAGCCGATGCGTGTGCTGCTGTCGGTGGTCGGCGCGGTGGCGCTGAATGCCGTCCTCGCCGTCAATCACCGGCCGCGGCGCTCACTCGGCTTCTAAGCAGGCTGGCCCGAATGCGAAAGCGCCCGCATCGTTCGCACGCTGCGGGCGCTCTCATTTCGATAGCTGCTCGCGCCCGTCCGGCGGGCGCTGGAGCCGGATTCGGCTCTTAATTCTTGTTGTACGCCGCGATGCCGTCGGCGATTTCCTTGTGGGCGGCGTCCACGCCGTCCCAGCCCAGCACCTTGACCCACTTGCCGGCTTCCAGGTCCTTGTAGTGCTCGAAGAAGTGGCTGATGGCCTTCAGGCGCATCGGGTTCACGTCGTCGACCTTCTTCCAGTGGCTGTAGATGGGCAGGATCTTGTCGGTCGGCACGGCCAGCACCTTGCCGTCGACACCGGCTTCGTCTTCCATCTTCAGGATGCCCAGTGCGCGGCAGGTCACGACCACGCCGGGATGCAGCGGGTACGGCGTGACGACCAGTACGTCGACCGGGTCGCCGTCGCCCGACAGGGTCTGCGGCACGTAGCCGTAGTTGGTCGGGTAGTACATGGCCGTGGTCATGAAGCGGTCGACGAAGATCGCGCCGGATTCCTTGTCCACCTCGTACTTGATCGGGTCCGAGTTCATCGGGATCTCGATCACGACGTTGAACTCTTCGGGGGCTTTCTTGCCAGGGGAGACTTTGTCGAAGGACATGTGTTGTCTTTGGTTGGAATGAGCGGGCTGCCCCGGATCGGGACAAACCCGGAGTTTAGCGAGCGCGTCACGCAGCCATCACACGGCGCGTGACTTTTGCCTGTAAATTGACCCCGTTGGCCAATCGGCCTTTCTCCCCCAGGGCCTTCGCGGCGGGGCGGGCGAAAGTCATCGAGGAAGCAACGCGACGGCAGCACCGGCCTTCTCGCGTTGCAGACCTGCAGCGTTGGCCCGTGCTGGCGTCTCCGTCACTTCAAACTGGAGACCGATGCATGACAGGTAACACCCCTCTCGTCCTCGCCATCGTCTGCGGCCTGGTGGCCGTGGCCTACGGCATCTGGGCGCGCAGCTGGATTCTTTCCAAGGACCCCGGCAACGCGCGAATGCAGGAGATCGCCGCGGCGATCCAGGCCGGCGCCTCGGCCTACCTGGCCAAGCAGTACACCACCATCGCCGTCGTCGGCGTGGTGCTGGCGGTGCTGATCGCGCTCTTCCTCGACTTCACCACGGCCATCGGCTTCGTGGTGGGCGCGGTGCTCTCGGGCGCCTGCGGCTTCATCGGCATGAACGTCTCCGTGCGGGCCAACGTGCGCACGGCGCAGGCGGCCACGCAGGGCATCGGCCCGGCGCTTGACGTCGCCTTCCGCGGCGGCGCCATCACCGGCATGCTGGTGGTGGGGCTGGGCCTGCTGGGCGTCGCGGCCTTCTACTGGTTCCTGGGCGGCACGGCCGCAGTGACTTCGCAGGCGCTCAACCCGCTGATCGGCTTCGCCTTCGGCTCCTCGCTGATCTCGATCTTCGCTCGGCTGGGCGGCGGCATCTTCACCAAGGGCGCCGACGTGGGCGCCGACCTGGTGGGCAAGGTAGAAGCCGGCATCCCCGAGGACGACCCGCGCAACCCGGCCGTGATCGCCGACAACGTGGGCGACAACGTGGGCGACTGCGCGGGCATGGCGGCCGACCTGTTCGAGACCTACGCCGTGACGCTGATCGCGACCATGGTGCTGGGCGCGCTGATGGTCACGGCGGCACCGGTCAACGCGGTGCTGTACCCGCTGGCGCTGGGTGGCGTGTCGATCATCGCGTCGATCATCGGCTGCTTCTTCGTCAAGGCCTCGCCGGGCATGACCAACGTGATGCCGGCACTCTACAAGGGACTGGCGGTGGCGGGCGTGCTGTCGCTCATCGCCTTCTGGTTCGTCACGGCCTGGCTGATTCCCGACAACGCGATCCGCGAGAGCGGCAGCCAGATGCGCCTCTTCGGCGCCTGCGCCGTGGGCCTGGTGCTGACGGCCGCGCTGGTGTGGATCACCGAGTACTACACCGGCACGCAGTACAAGCCGGTGCGCCACATCGCGCAGGCCTCCACCACGGGCCACGGCACCAACATCATCGCGGGCCTGGGCGTGTCGATGCGCTCCACCGCCTGGCCGGTGATCTTCGTTTGCATCGCCATCATCGCGTCGTACATGCTGGCCGGCCTCTTCGGCATCGCGGTCGCTGCCACGGCCATGCTGAGCATGGCGGGCATCGTGGTCGCGCTGGACGCCTACGGCCCCATCACCGACAACGCGGGCGGCATCGCCGAGATGAGCGAACTGCCCTCGTCCGTGCGCGACATCACCGACCCGCTCGACGCCGTGGGCAACACCACCAAGGCGGTGACCAAGGGCTACGCGATCGGCTCGGCGGGCTTGGCATCGCTGGTGCTCTTTGCCGACTACACGCACAAGCTCGAGAGTTACGGCCGCGCGATCGACTTCAACCTGTCGGACCCGATGGTGATCGTCGGCCTGTTCATCGGCGGTCTCATCCCCTACCTCTTCGGCGCCATGGCGATGGAGGCCGTGGGCCGCGCCGCAGGGGCGGTGGTCGAGGAAGTGCGCCGCCAGTTCCGCGACATCAAGGGCATCATGGACGGCACCGGCAAGCCCGAGTACGGCAAGGCCGTGAGCATGCTGACCGGCGCGGCGATCAAGGAAATGATGATCCCCTCGCTGCTGCCGGTGGTCGTGCCGATCCTGGTCGGCCTGCTGCTGGGCCCCAAGGCTCTGGGCGGCCTGTTGATGGGCACCATCGTCACCGGCCTGTTCGTCGCCATCAGTATGTGCACCGGCGGCGGCGCCTGGGACAACGCCAAGAAGTACATCGAGGACGGCCACCACGGCGGCAAGGGCAGCGAGGCCCACAAGGCCGCCGTGACCGGCGACACCGTGGGCGACCCCTACAAGGACACGGCCGGCCCGGCGGTGAACCCGCTGATCAAGATCATCAACATCGTGGCGCTGCTCATCGTGCCGCTGGTGGTGAAGTTCCACTCCGGCGACGTGGTGGCCGCGCCGGCCGCCGTGACCACGCCGGGCGCGGTGGTCGCCGGTGCCGCCCTCGGCGCGGCCGAGGCGGCCTCGGTCAAGGTCGAGAACGGCATCGTCAAGTTCTACTTCGAGAGCGGCAAGGCTGAGGTGGCGTCCAACGCCGGTGCCGCGCTGTCCGACGTGGTGAAAGCCGTGCAGAGCGGCAGCACCGTGCTGGTGAGCGGCTACCACGACGCCACAGGCGACCCGGCGAAGAACGCCGAGCTCGCCAGGCAGCGGGCCATGAATGTGGCCGCCGCCCTCAAGATGGCGGGCGTGCCCGAGGACAAGGTCGAACTCGCCAAGCCCGAGCAAACACAGGCCGGCGGCCCCGCGGCTGAGGCGCGGCGTGTCGAGGTGAAGGCCAAATAGCTTCGGGCACGCGGCGCGGCATCTACCTGCGGCTGCGGAGGAGCCATGGTGCTTGCGCGCGGGATCGAAGGGTTTGGGGTTCGGCAGGCCCCCTTTCGCTGCAGCCTCAGGCGCTCATGCAGCGACCGTTGGCGGGCGGGCAGGGCCAAGACGCGCGCTAGAATCCGCGGCTGCTGCGGGTGTAGTTCAATGGCAGAACGGCAGCTTCCCAAGCTTCATACGAGGGTTCGATTCCCTTCACCCGCTCCAGTAGCCATCCCGTTCCGGCGGGGCCGCGCTCAGCAAACTTCTCGCGCTTCTTCGAAGCCGCCTACCTCGGCGGAGAACCCGTGCATTGATATGCCCAGCGCGCAACTGCCCCAAAACTCTCTGGCTACGCGGGTTCGTTCGGTGAGCCTCGCAAGTGACGCGACTTGCCGCAGCAGATCGGCCAGCATCGCGGCCTGCGCCCAGGCACCATCCACTTCGCGCTGATGCGCCTGCACCGGCGGTTCGGCCAAGCCTCCAGACCGGGCGTGCAGCCGCACACCGTGCGCTCGCACGCATAGCCCGCGTGACACACATCCACGCAGCCGAATCAGCAGCCGAACGCCTCCGCGGCGGCTGACAGGCGTTCGGCGAACACGGGACGCTGTGTTCGACACGGCAGTGAATCGCCGAGCAATCGCCTGAGCGCGACCGTGCAAGTCGCGCTCAACGAGCGGCATTCACCCAAGTCCATGGCAACCGAGGTTCAAAATGACATCAAGTTACAAAATTTGCATTTTTAGCCATCAGCACATCGTAGGATTAGCACTAAAAGCTTAGTGAGGCCTGACCAGTGAGGTTGATCGGTGCGGTCGGCGGGCGTTGGGATGCATCCACAAAAAGGTCGATAAATCTTTTGCAGTGCAGCAAAAACAACACCAAAACGCTAAATCTGTGAAACAATGAATACAAAAGTTTTACTTTATTGACTAGGAAGTGATGGCATGCGCATATTGATCACAGGCAACATGGGGTACGTGGGCTCGGTGGTGTCTCGGTATCTACGCCGCGCACGCCCGGAAGCCGTTCTGCACGGCTTCGATAACGCTTACTTCGCCCACGGCCTGACGGGCACCGCGGTGGTGCCCGAGCGCTTTCTCGATCAGCAGCTCCATGGCGATGTCCGGGCATTGACCCCGGATCTGCTGAAGGGGTACGACGCCGTCGTGCAGCTGGCGGCGATCTCGAACGACCCCATGGGTGACCGCTTCGAGGCCCCCACGATGGCCATCAACCAGGCGTCGAGCGTGTCCATCGCGCGCATGGCAGCAGAGGCCGGCGTGCGCAATTACGTGTTCGCGTCGAGCTGCAGCGTGTACGGCGTCGCTTCAGGTGGTCCACGCAAGGAAGACGACCCTCTCAATCCCATGACCGCCTACGCCCGCTCGAAGATCGGCGCGGAGGCTGAGCTCAAGGCGATGGACACTGCAATGACCATCACCTGCCTGCGCTTTGCGACGGCATGCGGCATGTCGGACCGCCTGCGCCTGGACCTGGTGCTGAACGACTTCGTCGCCTGTGCCCTGAGCCAGGGCGAGATCACCGTGCTGTCGGACGGCACGCCGTGGCGGCCCCTGATCGACGTCGCCGACATGGCCAGGGCCATCGACTGGGCCATCGCGCGCCCTGCCGATGCCGGCGGCCGTTACCTCGCGGTCAACGCGGGTTCGAACGAGCGCAACTACCAGGTCCGCGACCTCGCCCATGCCGTCGCGCAGGCCGTGCCCGGAACACGCGTGTCGATCAACCTCGAAGCGCCCGCGGACAGCCGCTCCTATCAGGTGGACTTCGGCCTCTATCGCGAACTGGCGTCGGACCACCAGCCTGTGGTCACCTTGCAGCAGTCGATCACGAACCTCATCGACGGCCTGCGCCGGATGGGCTTCGACGACGCGCGGTTCCGCAGCTCGCAGCTGATCCGGCTGAACGTCCTGCAGGGCCACGTCGACGCCGGGCGCCTCAACAAGGCCTTCGAGTGGCAGTCAGCCATGGCCTGAAGGCCGGGCGCTGCGGATCGCAGGACCAAGAAAAAAACATCTCGCGCGGCCAGCGCAGCCGCAGAGTTCGAGCAGTCGAAGGGGAGTGGATTCCCGGAATCCAAGCGGGCGGATTGTCCCGCGCATGAGGAGTGGAACGTGGTCAAGGTCGTATTGCTGGCAGGTGGCTATGGGACGCGGTTGAGCGAGGAAACCACGATCCGGCCCAAGCCTCTGGTGGAGATCGGCGGCCGGCCGATCATGTGGCACATCATGAAGATCTACGCCCACTACGGCTACTCGGACTTCGTGGTGCTGGGCGGCTACAAGGTCGAGATGATCCGGGAGTACTTCCTGCGCTACCAGTCCCGCGGCACGGATTTCACGATCGACCTCGGAAGTGGCACGGTCGACTGGCTCCAGGCCCGCAGCGAGAACTGGCGCGTGACCGTGCTGGACACCGGCACCGAGACGATGACCGCCGGCCGCCTCAAGCGCGCGCAGCCCCATATCGGCAACGAACGCTTCTGCCTCACCTACGGCGATGGCGTTTCCGACGTGAACATCGGCAGGCTGATGGATTTCCACATCAGCTCCGGCAGCCACTGCACCCTCACCGCCGTCACGCAGCCGGGCCGATACGGCGCGCTGCATCTGTCCGATGACGGGACCAGCGTGCGCGGCTTCCGTGAGAAGGGCGCCAAGGACGGGGGCCTCATCAACGGCGGCTTCTTCGTCTGCGAGCCGGCGGTCTTCGATTACATCGACGGCGACCACCAGATGTGGGAGGCCGAACCCATGGAGCGCATGGTCCAGCGCGGCAAGCTCGCGAGCTACCACCACGACGGCTATTGGCAGAGCATGGATTCGCTGCGCGACAAGCAGGTCCTCGAAGGCCTGTGGCATGGCGAGAAGCAAGCCCCCTGGAAGGTCTGGTCCGACTGAAACAACGGACCTGTCCCCACACCCCCCAGCCCCACCAAGAGAACCCCTTCATGCTCATCGTCGACAGCGCACTCAAGAAACGCCAGGCCGAAGGTCGCCCGATCCGGGTGGGCCTGGTGGGTGCGGGCTTTCAGGGAAGGGGCATCGCCCTGCAGATCATTTCGGCCACGCCGGGGATGGTGCTGAGCGCGGTGGCCAACCGGCATCTCGGCCCTGCGGTGCAGGCCTACACCGAGGCAGGGGTCGAACCGCAGCACTGCGCCGACCGCGAATCGCTGGAGGCTGCCATCGCAAAGGGGCAGCCCGCGGTGACGGAAGATGCGATCGCCCTCGCGACCGCACGCGGGCTGGATGCCATCATCGAAGTCACGGGCGCGCTGGACTATGCCGCGCGGGTGGTCGTGGCCGCGCTGGAGGCAGGCAAGCACGTGGTGCAGATGAACGCCGAGCTCGACGGCACCGTGGGGCCCATCCTCAAGCGCAAGGCCGACGCGCATGGTGTCGTCTACACCTTCGCGGACGGCGACCAGCCTGGCGTGCAGATGAACCTGGTGCGCTTCGTGGAAGGCCTGGGCGCGCGCCCCGTCCTGTGCGGGAACATCAAGGGCCTGCACGACCCCTACCGCAACCCGACCACCCAGAAGTCCTTCGCAGAGAAGTGGGGGCAGAAGCCGGCAATGGTCGCGTCGTTCGCGGACGGCACCAAGATCTCATTCGAGCAGGCCATCGTCGCGAACGGCACCGGCATGCAGGTCGCACGCCGGGGAATGCTGGGGCCCGATTTCTCGGGCGGCAATCCCGGGGCGCCGCTGGTGCCGCTGGAAGAAACCGTGTCCGCCTTCGCGCCGGAGCTCGATGCGCGCCTGGCAGCGGGCGAATCCGGCATCGTCGACTATGTGGTGGGCGCGCGGCCGGGCCCGGGCGTCTTCGTGCTGGCCACCATCGACCACCCGCGCAAGGCGCACTATCTCAATCTCTACAAGCTGGGCACCGGGCCCTACTACTGCTTCTACACCCCTTATCACCTGTGCCACTTCGAGGTGCCGACCTCCGTGGCACGCGCCGTGCTTTTCCACGACGCCGTGCTGACGCCGGCGGGCGGGCCGGTCGTCGGCGTGGTCGCCGTGGCCAAGAAGGATCTGCAGCCCGGCGATGCCATCGAGGAACTGGGTGGCTACGAGGTCTATGGCGTCGCGGAAAACATGGCTGCCATTCGCGATGACCGCCTGCTTCCCATCGGCCTGGCGGTCGGATGCCGCGTGCGGCGGCCGGTGGCCAAGGATTCGGCGCTGACCTTCGACGACGTGGAATTCCCTGCCGACCGCCTGATCGACGCGCTCTATGCCGAGCAGGAGCGCGTCTTCGGCGCCCCCGCGTCAGCCGATGCGACGAACGCCGCAGTAGAACTGGAGGCCCAGCCGTGATTTTCCATCCGACCCACCTGAAGGACGCCTGGATCATCGACCTGGAGAAGCGCGGCGACGAGCGCGGATTCTTCGCCCGCACGATGTGCGAGGACGAATTCGAAGCGCACGGCATGACCACCCACTACGTCCAGCAGAACACCTCGTTCTCGGCGTTCAAGGGAACCCTGCGCGGCTTGCATTTCCAGCGCGGCGACGCGTCCGAGGCCAAGCTGATCCGCTGCACCCGTGGCCGCATCGTCGACGTCATCGTCGACCTGCGATCGGACTCCCCGAGCTACATGCGCCACGAGGCCTTCGAACTGGACGACCAGAACCATCGGCAGCTGTACGTGCCGCAGGGCTTTGCGCACTCCTTCCAGACGCTCACCGACAACGTCGAAGTGAGCTACCTGGTCTCCTCCAAGTACATGCCCGGCGCCGAATGCGGGCTGCGATGGTCGGACCCGGAACTCGGCATCGCCTGGCCGCTGCCCGTCAGCACGATCTCCGAAAAGGACGCCGCCTGGCCGCTGCTGCGGCCGGACACACCGGCCTTCTTCTGACAAACCACCTTCCCTGGCCAACAACACACACCAAGAAAAGGAAGACAGCCATGGCGAGCAGTTCTAGAAGGTTCCTGGTGCTTGCGCGAGCAGGCGGCAAGTCGCTGCACCGCGAGTGGCTTGGCGACGGAACCACGGCGCGCACCTGGGACCTGCAGCTCAACGCCTATGGCGACCAGGCGAACGAGGTGACTGGCGGCGACCTGCCCACCGTGGTGGACCAGGGAACCAAGTGGGACAGCCTGGCGCGCCACTTCAGGGCCCATCCAGAGCTGCTGGATCGCTACGACTACGTCATGCTGCCGGACGACGACCTGCGCATGGCACCGGGCGACATCAACCGGCTTTTCGAACTCGCGACGCAGCAGGACCTGGTCGTTTCGCAGCTGGCCATGTCGCGCGACAGCTGGGTGACCTACCCCGCCCTCATGACGTGCCCGGGTTACCAGCTGCGCTACACCAACCACATCGACAGCATGGCGCCCTGCATCCGCAGCAGCTATCTGAAGACGCTGCTCCCCCTGATCGAGCGCCACATTTCGGGCTGGGGTGCGGACCACGTGTGGGCATTGCTCATGGAAGAGCCTGCGTACCGCTGCGCGGTCATCGACGAAGTGACGATGGTGCACACGCGCCCACTGGGTTCCGGCACCATCCATGGCGCCTTCGCACGCCAGGGGGTGGACCCGGTGCAGGAGGTCCGCACGGTCACCGGCATGTTCGACAACTTTCCTGGTAGCCACATCAACTACGCTGGCCGCCTGCTGGACGGGCGCCGCGTCGGCAGCCTGCACGTGATGCTGCACAACGGTTTCTGGCTGGTGATCGCCGCGCTCTCCACCAAGACGCCGTACAAAATCTTTCGCAAGGGCATCGGCATGCTGCTGCAGACACTGACGCACGCCGGCCACCTGCCCAGTCAGCTGCGCTACATCGACGAAAGCGAACGTCAGCGGCTTGAAGACGGGTCCATGGGACTGCCGCTGTCTGCGGCCATCGCTGCTGCGCCGGTGCCACCCACCCCGGTCGTAAGCGCAGGGGCGGCGCAACTGCCTGCCTGAACCGCTTCCATGTCCATGGCCCTGCGCACTGCGTCTTCCCGGTCTCGGCGCCTGTCCGACGCCGAGGCCGTCGTGCGCCTGGCCGATCGCGCGCCCAGCTTTGCAGGCTGCGAACTCGCGCGCGGCCATTTCTTCTCGGTCACTCCCCCCTGAGCGGGCAAGCGCCTGCTGCCGGGTTGTCGCGACGCGCCTTGTCTGGAGGCGCGCCGCGTTTCGCAGCCTGGACCGGCAGGCGCCCTCTCGCCTGCCGCAGCCGGCGGTCGGCGTCATGCGCCGACATGCCGCGATCCTGAAGCACCTGCGCGCCACGCGCGCCGACTTGGGTGCCAGCCTTCTTCCGGGGAAAACGTCCGTGAATCCATCTTCATCCTCCATCCATGCCGCGTCGCTGGCCGTCCAGGGCAACGCGCCGCCCGAACTGCAACCGTCGTTGCTGGTCGTGCTCCTGCTCGCCATCGCGGCAACCACGATCGCCGCAGGCTTCGTCGTGTCGCAGCACCTGCACGATCAGCCGCGACCGGCCGGCCAAAGCCGGCTCGTCTGGATCGACGGCCTGCGCGGGCTGGCCGCCATGCTGGTGCTACTCAACCACGCGCCACTCCTCTGGCACACCCTGCAGCTCTCGCCCCGGGCCTTCGTGCTCGGCGAGGCCAGCGTACGGCTGCTCGGCCATCTCGGCGCCATCGGCGTCCAACTGTTCTTCTGCATCACCGGCTTCCTGTTCGTCGGCAAGCTCATGCAGGCGCGCGAGGTGGACTGGACCCACTTCTTCCTGCAGCGCATCCGGCGCCTGGCGCCCGCCTATGCGGTCACGGTGCTGGTGGTCTTGCTGCTGGCCGCCGTCCTGAACCCCTCGGCGGACATCCTTGGCAACGCCATGGCCGCCCTGCCTGCCATGCTGTCCTTTGGCCTGTACCCGCTGCCCGCCGTGGGCGATTTCGACACCAAGCGCCTGCTGGGCATGAACTGGACGCTGGCCATGGAGTGGCGCTTCTACGTGATGTTGCCCGTGCTCTATGCGCTGACCCGGCTGCTTCGCCTTCCGGTTTGGCTGGGCATCGGCGCCGCCGCCATCGGGTTCGCCACGGTCGCCGGGCTTGGCGTGTGGGTGTTCTTCGTCGTCGGCGCCGCGAGCGCCCTCCTGCGCGACCGGGAACTCCCTGCCCACTGGCAGCCACTGGCGAAGACGCTCGTGGCCACCGTGCTTCTTTCGACGCTGCTCCATTGGGAGGCGGCATCCACTGCGCCGCAGGTCCACGGCCTGCACATCGCGCTGCTCTTCGTGGGCTGCACGATCACCCGCCCCGCGCTCCTGGCCGCGCGCGCACCGGTGGCGCTGGGCACGGTGAGCTACAGCCTGTACCTGTTGCACCTGTGCGTCATCTTCGTCGTGGTGGGGTTCACGCACGCCTTCATCTACGACGTGACGCTGCTGCCGCCCTGGGCCTTCGGGCTGCTGCTCATGGTCGCTACCGCCGCAGCCGTGGGAATGGCCGCGATCAGCCACCACGTCGTGGAGCGGCCCTTCATCGACGGCGCGCCGCCTCCGCCGACAGACCCCGGCGCCATCCGAGCCGTGGGCAAGTCCTTGCACCGGGCAGCCCAGCGACCGTATTCCTGAGCCGGCGCCGGCGGCCAGGCGACGGACCAGGCTCCGCTGCTAGAGCGACATCAGCTGGTCCTGGGCCTCGTCGTCGAAGCCCTGCACCGGCTGCGCCTTGGCCAACGCCATCCAGACGCCAAAAGGCAGGCGCTGCACCGGCCGATGGGCCGCGGCGCGCGCCACGACCAGGCGCGCGTTCTCCTGCACCAGCACGCCGCAGCCCTCGGGGATTTCCTCGGGCTCGGCGATCGACCGGCCGCGCGCATCGCGCCCCAGCACGTACCAGCACTCGCCGCCTAGGTCGAGGTACGCGGCGCGCTTGTCGGGCTTGCGCAGGTCGCCCAACAGGTCGGCACGGCTGACCTTGACCTCGTGCACCACCGGCTGCGTGTAGGCCTCGACGCTGGTGTTGCGGATCGAGAAGACATCGGGCCGCGCGATGCACCAGCGCGGCTTGCCGCCCTCCTCCGTCGGCGCCAGGCGCGCGCGCAGGCTGAGGCCGCGCCAGGCGATGCGGCCGTTGCGCGTCATCTCGCGCGCCACCTGCTCGACCAGCGCCTCGTGCGCCGACAGTGCACCGCGGTTGAGGAGCAGCGACGACGCGATGTGCGCGATGCCGCTGTCGCTCACGCGCAGGGTCTCGTGGCCCTGCGCCGAACGCTGGCGCTCGAGCAGGCCGGCCGCGAGCAGATCGACCTCGATCGCGTCGCAGCAGGGCCAGCCCGCGGAGCGGTACACCTCACGCAGGCGGCGTGCATGCACGCGGCCGAGGACCACGGCGGCCGGGGGCGGATCGGCCACGGGTGGCGGAGCGCCGGGATCGGTGAAGGGTGGGACGGCCGGCGGCGGATCGCCTGCAGGCGGCGGCGGTACGACGATGGGCGGGGACGATGGCGGCGGCTGGGGCACGTCGGGCGCTGGCGGGGGCGGACCGATCGGGGCGCCAGCGACCGGGGACCCCTGGGACACGTGGCGGGCGGGCAATATCGCGTTCATGGTTTCAGCGTAGCCCAAGTGGCGCCGCGGACCAAAGACGGCCAGGCAGCCCATGGGCGGCACAGGGCTTCGATTCGACGGACCCTACCGCAGCGCCGGCCAGCGGATAGCACCGCAGAACTTCGTGCCGCGAGGCACGTGGAAGGATCCACGATCGCACCAGCCAGAACGCGTCGACGGGCCAGCGCAGCGGCTCGATCAATTCGGCGCCGGCACCCAGCGCTTCGCGCGCCAGGGTGACGTGGGGCATCCAGGCACCCGATCGAAGCGACGTTCCGAGCGCACCGGCGCAGGCGTCATGAAGCTGCACCACTGCCGCATCCGGCCGGGCGCAAGCCACGGCGATACGGTTGCGCGTCCAGACGCCCGTCCAGTCGAGTTCGAACTGGAAGGCTGGAAGCCGTACCCGCTGCAGCGCTTCGGCCACGGCCTGGATCTGGCCCTCGTCCAGCACGCCGAGCGGATGCAGCGTCATGTGCAGCCGATGCGCCGCGGGCAGCTGGGCGCCGCGCGGCCACCACCATCGGCGGCGATGGGCATCGAGTGCGCGGTTCACCTTCGGTGGCGGGCGCAGCCACACGTAGGTCTGGGGCAAAGCGTCGGACATGGATGGAAATCCTTTCAATGGAAATCCCGGCTGCGCTGCCCCTGCGCGAGGCGGCCCAGCCAGGGCGTAAGGTCGCGAAAGCGCTGGGCCACCAGGTGCTGCACGTTGCCGCCGCTCTCGGTGTCGCGCTGCCAGGTGCCCTGCACCGCCAGCAGGTGCGACTTGAGCAGCGGCTCGCGCCAGGCCAGGGCCACGTGGCTCCAGACGATGACATTGACTGGGCCGGTCTCGTCCTCCAGCGTGACGAAGATGGTGCCTTTGGCAGTGCCAGGCCGCTGGCGCACCGTGACGATGCCGCAGGCGCGCACGCTGGCGCCGTGCGGCGCGTCGCGCAGCGCCTGCGCACTCTGCAGCTTCAGCCTCGCCAGCCTGGGGCGCAACAGCGCGAGCGGGTGGCGGCGCAGGGTCAGGCCCAGCGCGGCGTAGTCGCCGACGATCTCCTCGCCCTCGGGCGCCGCCGGCAGGGCCAGCGAAGGTTCATGGATGGGAACGCCCTTGAGCAGGCCTTTCGCCCGCCCGGCCAGCCCGCGCGTGGCCGTGGCCTCCCACACCTGTTGCCGGCGGTGGCCCGACAGGGCGACGAGCGCCTCGGCGCCGGCCAGCGCGGCCATGTCGCGCGGGTCGAGCTCGGCGCGCAGGGCCAGGTCCTCGACGCTCGTGAAGGCTTGCTGCGCGCGTGCTGCCACCAGGCGCTCGGCACCGGCCTTGCTCAGACCCGTGATGCGCGAGAGCCCCAGGCGCACGGCCGGCTGGCCGGGCCGGCCCTGGCGCTGCGCATGGCGCGGGTCGAGATGCGGCGTCGGCGCATCGGCTGCGCGCGGCTCCAGGCTGCAATCGATGCCGCTGACCATCACGTCCACCGGCCGCACCTCCACGCCATGGCGTCGCGCGTCCTGCACCAGTTGCGAGGGCGAATAGAAACCCATGGGCTGCGAATCGAGCAGCGCCGCGAGAAAGCAGGCCGGCTCGTGCAGCTTGAGCCAGGCGCTCACGGTGACGAGCTTGGCGAAGCTGGCCGCATGGCTTTCGGGAAAGCCGTACTCGCCGAAACCCTGGCACTGCCGGAAGATGCCTTCGGCGAACTCGCGGTCGTAGCCATGGGCCTCCATGCCGTCCACCAGTTGGTCGTGGAACTTGTCGATGCCGCCCTTGCGCTTCCAGGCCGCCATCGCG
The DNA here is from genome assembly GCF_901875635.1 of Xylophilus ampelinus. Classification (GTDB taxonomy): domain Bacteria; phylum Pseudomonadota; class Gammaproteobacteria; order Burkholderiales; family Burkholderiaceae_C; genus Xenophilus. The sequence continues at coordinate 45,755 of NZ_CABFMN010000107.1, forward strand.
CGGCGCAGGCGATCGGCCTCGTCGGCGCTGAAGCCGGCGGCGATCATCGCGATCTGCATCACCTGCTCCTGGAAGATGGGCACGCCCAGCGTGCGGCCCAGTGCTTCATCGAGCGCCGGATAGGGGTTGTGGATCGGCTCCTTGCGTTGCCGCTTCTCGCGGTTCTTGAGGTACGGATGCACCATGCCGCCCTGGATGGGGCCGGGCCGCACGATGGCGACCTCGATCACCAGGTCGTAGTAGCAGCGTGGCTTCAGGCGCGGCAGCATCGACATCTGTGCCCGGCTCTCGATCTGGAACACGCCGATGGTGTCGGCGTCGCAGAGCATGTCGTAGGTGGGCTCGTCGTCGATGGGCAGCTGATGCATTTCCAACGGTTGGTACGTCGAAGCTTGCAGCGTGCCGCGCCAGCGGTTCATGAAGTCGAGCCCGCGTCGGATGGCGCTGAGCATGCCCAGCGCGAGCACATCGACCTTGAGCATGCCCATGTCCTCCAGGTCGTCCTTGTCCCACTGGATGACGGAGCGCTTGGGCATGGAGGCGTTCTCGATCGGCACCAGGCGGCTGACCTTGTGCTCGGCCAGAACGAAGCCGCCCACGTGCTGCGACAGGTGGCGTGGAAAGCCCTTGAGCGCGCGCGTGAGCTCGATCCACAGCTTCAGGCGGTGCAGGCCCTCGCGCACGCCGGCCCTTTCCATCGCTTCTTCCAGCCGCTGATCGAGGATGGGGTCGTCGAACCAGTAGTGGTCCTTGGCGAAGGCGTCGATCAGGCGCTCGTCGATGGCCAGCGCCTTGCCCACGTCGCGGATCGCGCTGCGCGAGCGGTAGCTGATGACCACCGCGGCGATGGCGGCGCGGTGGCGGCCGTACTTCTCGTAGATGTACTGAATGACGTCTTCGCGGCGCTGGTGTTCGAAGTCGACGTCGATGTCGGGCGGTTCGTCGCGCGCACGGCTGAGGAAGCGCTCGAACAGCAGGTGGCCGTCGTCGGGACTCACGGCCGTGATGCCCAGGCAATAGCACACGGCCGAGTTGGCCGACGAGCCTCGGCCCTGGCAGAGGATCTTCTTCTCTCTGGCGAAGCGCACCACGTCTTCGACCGTGAGAAAGAACATCTCGTACTTCTTCTCGGCGATGAGTGCGAGTTCGTTGAGCACCTGCTGTCGCACCTTGGCGGGAATGCCTTGCGGGTAGCGCTCGTGGGCGCCGGCCCAGGTCTTGCGCGCCAGGGTCTCGGTGGGCGTCTCGTGTGGCCCCAGCACCTCCAGCGGGTACTGGTAATGCTCGCGCAATTCCTCCAGCGAAAAGCCGCAGCGATGGCGCACGACCATCGTGTTGGCCAGCAACTCGGGCGGGTAGGTCTGCGCCAGCCGCAGGCGCGAGCGCAGGTGGCGCTCGGCGTTGGCGCGGCGCGCGAAGCCGCACTCGGCCACGGGCCGGCCCTCGCGCACGGCGGTGACGACGTCGAGCAGCGGCTTGCGCGAGCGCACGTGCATGTGCACGTCGCCGGCCGCCACCAGGGGCACGCCGGTGCGCTGGCCCACCTCGCGCATCGCGGCCAGCCAGAGGTCGTCGTCCAGTTCGTTGAAAAGCTCGACCGCGAGCCAGAGATTCGAAGAAAAAACGGCTGCAACGCCCGCCACATCTGCGCAGACAGCTATGGAATCGATAGCAAATCCAGGCTGCCGGTGCGGCACGACCAGCAGCTCGCAGCGCTGCAGCGCGGCCAGTCGCGCCGGGTCCCAGGGCAGGCGGTAGTGCCCCTTGTCGGCGGCCATGCGGGCATCGGTGATCAGCTCGCACAGCTGGCCCCAGCCTTCGAGGTCGCGCGCCAGCGCCACCAGCGTGAAGCGCTCGAAGACGAACTCGCTGCCATAGAGCAGACGGAAGTCGGGGTTGCGTGGCGTCTTCGGCAAGGTCGGGTCACGCCGCTCCTTCTCGTCGAGGTCCTCGATGAATTCCTTGAGCCCCGACAGCGCCCGCACCACGCCGGCCACCGAGCACTCGTCGGTGATGGCCAGGCCCCGGTAGCCCAGCGACCAGGCGCGCACGGCCAGTTCCCACGGGTGCGAGGCGCCGCGCTGGAAGCTGAAGTTGGAAAGGCAGCGCAACTCGGTGTAGTCGGGCAGGCCATCGGCCACGGCCACCGGTTCCGACGGCGCCATCGGCTCGTTGGCGGCCGCCTGGGCCAGCCGCAGCCGGCGGCGCCGGGCGTGTTCGTCCTTGTCGCTGAGTTCAGGCATGGCGCTCAGGCATACAGGCCCTGCAGGAACCACCGGGGCGCGCGATCGGCATGCTGCGCGCCGGGCCGCTCGCGAAAGATCCACACCAGCCCGGCGCCCGGGCTCTCGGCCACGTAGTAGTCGCGCTCGGCGGGGGCTCCCCGCAGTTCGCCCTCTTCCCACCAGCCGTCGCCCTCGATCCGCTGCGGGCCGACCAACGAGCGCAGCGCGCCCTGGTAATGGGGCTGTTCGCCATGCACCTCGAGTTCGAGCGGCGCGTCCATCACCCAGTGCGGCAGCAGGTCGGCGCCCGGGTCGCCGGCCAGGCGTGACGGCATCGCCTGCGCGGGCTTTGCGAGGGCCGGTGCCTGCCCCTGCACCGCCGGCCCCCACGCCTGCATGCGCTCGGGCCGATGGTCGGCCTGCGGCCGCGCCACCAGCACCTGGTGCGGGCCCAGGCGCGCGCTGAGCTTCTCGACCAGTTCGTGCAGCGGTTCGCCGGGGCGGTTGTCCTCGGGCAGAAAGCTGCGGGCGGCACCGCTCCAGGGCACCGTCTCGAGGGATCGCAGGCGCAGCCAGCCGGTGGGCGCCGCCAGCTGGGTGACGGCCAGCCGTTCGGCCAGCAGGCGGCGCAGGTGGGCCATGTCCTGCGTGGGCTCGGCGGTGCGCACGCGCAATTGCTGCTGGCGCGGCAGGTCGACGCCGTTCAGGCGCTTGAGGTCCAGCGTCCATTCGAGCTCGAAGGCCAGCACGCCGCGCTGGCGCGCCTGCAGCCAGATGCGCAGCGCCGACAGCAGCCGCTGGGCTGCCCACAGCAGTTCGGGCGCGCTGGTGGCCAGCGCCGGCAACTCGGCCTTCTGGTCGAAGACCTCGGGCAGCGTGAGCCAGGCGTGGCGTTCGGGCCGCTGGCCCCAGGCGATGTCCAGCGCCTCGCGCAGGCTGGCGCCGAAGCGCCGCACGAGCCCGGCACGCGGCAGCGCCGCCGCCTGCCCCCAGGTGCGGCAGCCCATGCGCGCCAGCACGTCGAGGTGCGGCTGCGCGGCACCGAGCACGGACAAAGGCAGTGCCGAAGGCGTCTGGCGTGCATCCGCAGGCGGCGGACGCTGGCCCGCGGCGTACATGCGCAGGCGGGCCAGTGCTATCAAACTCGTAGCACCCTGCGCTTGCTGGACGGGCGTCGGTGCCGGATTCGTATGCTGAAGCTGGCGCATCAGCGAACGCCGCCCGCCCCACAGCCGCTCGCAGGCCGAGACTTCCAGCATCAGCGCCTCGTCCTGCCAGGTGACGTGCGGCGTGAAGCCCAGCGCCCACCAGCCCAGCGCCTCGGGCGACACGGGCAGGCGCACCGGCGCAGC
>NZ_CABFMN010000108.1 GCF_901875635.1 Xylophilus ampelinus
CCTCGACATCGCGGCCGCGCACGCGCCCGCGCGGGCCGGAGCCGGCGACGCGCGACAGATCGATGCCCTGTCGCTTGGCCAGCTGGCGCGCCCACGGCGTGACGGGTCGGCGCTCGGCGACGGACGCAGTGACCGCGGCAGCGGCACCCGCAGGCGTGCCGGCCCGCGCCGGGCCGGGCGGCGGTGTGGCCGGTGCTTCCGCCGCCTGCGCCGTCCGCTGCGGCTCGGCCGCCGCAGCGCCGCCGTCGAGCCCATCGTCCCAGTGCCCGACCACGTCGCCGACGGCCACCGTCTGCCCCACGGCGACCAGTGGCGCGCCCATCACGCCGTCGTGCTCGGCGGCGATCTCGCTCGCGGCCTTGTCGTTCTCGACCAGGAAGACGCATTCGCCCGCCTTGAAGCGCGCGCCGGGCGGCACCGTCCACTCGGCCAGCACGCCCTCGGTCATCGTCAGGCCCAGCTTGGGCATCAGCCAGGAGTGGCGCACGCGCTCAGGCCCCGGTGAAGTTCGCCTTGCGCTTCTCGAGGAACGCGCGGCAGCCCTCGTGCGCGTCGCGGCTGTCGAGCACTAGGCCGATCATCGCCTGCTCGTGCGCCAGCGCCTGCGGCAGCGGCATCTCGAGGCCGTCGCGCAGCGTGCGCTTGAGCAGCTTGAGCACCAGCGGCGACTTCTCGGCGATGCGCTGTGCCAGCGCCAGCGTCTCGGCGAGCAGCTTCTCGCGCGGCACGGCGCGGTTGACGAGGCCGAGCGTCACCGCCTCGGCGGCGGTGATCTGGTCGCCGGTGAACATCAGCTCCTTCGCGCGGCACAGCGGGATCTGCCGGATCAGCCGCTGCGTGCCGCCGGCGCCGGGGAACAGGCCGAGCGTGATCTCGGGCAGGCCGAGCCTGGCCTCCTCGGCGACGAGGCGGATGTCGAGCCCGAGCAGCAGTTCGGTGCCGCCGCCCAGCGCCCAGCCGTTGATCGCGCCGAGCGTCGGCTTGTCGCAGCGCTCGAAGCGGGCGATCAGGCGGTGGATGACTTCCGCGAACTGCTGGTAGTGAACGAGGCCCTGGCGGCTGTCGAGGTCGGCGATGTCGCCGCCGGCGATGAAGGCGCGCTCGCCGGCGCCGGTGACGACGATCGCGCGCACCGCGTCGTCGGCCTCGAAGGCGGCGAGCTCGGTGTCGAGCTCGTGCATCGTCGCCACGTCGAGCGCGTTCAGCGTCTTCGGGCGGTTGATCGTCAGCAGGCCCACCGGGCCGTGCTTCTCGCTCAGGATATTGGACATGGAAGGGATCACTCCAGGGTGCGCCGCAGTGCGGCGACGATGCCGGCGGCGCCGACGTTGTAGCCCTGCTCGAGGGACTTGGCGAAAGGCACCGGCATGAAGGGCGCGCCGACGCGCACCACCGGCGCGTCGAGATCGTCGAAGCCCTCGTCGGCCATCGTCGCGGCGATCTCGGCGCCGACGCCGAAGGCCTGCACCGCCTCGTGAACGACCACCGCGCGATGGGTGCGCGCCAGCGAGCCGAGCACGGTGGCGCGGTCCCACGGCTGCAGGCTGCGCAGGTCGATCACCTCGACCTCCACGCCTTCGGCGGCGAGCTGGCGCGCGGCCTCCAGCGACGCGGCCACGGTGGCGCCGTAGGTCACCACGGTGGCGTCGCGCCCGGGGCGCACGATGCGCACGATGCGCGCGGTGCCGAGCGTGGCGACGGCCGCGCGGTCCACCGGGCCCTTGCTGCCGTACAGCCCCTTGTGCTCGACGAAGACTACCGGGTCGGGGTCGCGGATCGCGGTACGCAGCAGCGCATAAGCATCTCCCGGATTCGAAGGGCAGACCACCTTCAGCCCCGGCACGTGGGCGAGCCAAGCCTCGAGGCACTGCGAGTGCTGCGGCCCGGCATTCAGGCCGCCGCCGTGCGGCGTGCGCAGCACCATCGGCACGCTGCACTGGCCGCCGAACATGAAGCGCGCCTTCGCCGCCTGGTTGACGAGCGCGTCCATCGCCAGCGTCACGAAGTCCATGAACATGATCTCGACCACCGGCCGCAGGCCCGACAGCGCGGCGCCCACCGCGGCCGAGACGATCGAGGCCTCGGAGATCGGCGTGTCGATCACGCGCTGGGGGCCGTAGGCTTCGAGCAAGCCGCGCGTGGCCTTGAACGAGCCGCCAGGCGCGCCGATGTCCTCGCCCATCACGACCACGCTCGGGTCGTCGGCCATCGCATCGTGCAGCGCCTGCGCGACCGCGGCCATGGTCTTCATCTCGCCAGCCGGCGCCACCGGAGTCTCAGCCACCGCGTTCATCGTGCCTCCACGGCGGTGTAGACGCCGGCCAGCGCCGGCGCGAAGGTCGGCGCCGCGTCGGCCCGGGCCGCGGCGATGGCGACCTCGATGCGGGCGGCGATCTCGCGCCCGGCGTCTTCGAGCGCCGCCTCGTCCACGCCGGCTGCAAGCAGCGTGGCGCGCGCGCGTTCGAGCGGGTCGCCCTTGGCGCCGGGGTCCGGCTCGGCAGGGCTGCGGTACTTCTGCGGATCGCCCTCGAAGTGGCCGCGCACGCGGTGCGTCATGCACTCGAGCACGCGCGGCCCGGCACCGCCACGGATCGCGGCCACCGCGCGCGCGGCAGCGTCGGCCGCCGCGAGCGCGTCGTTGCCGTCGACCTTCTCGTGCGCGATGCCGAACGCCGCCGCCAGCCCCTCGAGCCGCGCGGCGAACTGGCGCGCGGTGGGCGAGAACTCGCTCCAGCCGTTGTTCTCGCACACGAGCAACAGCGGCGCCTTCCACAGCGCGGCCATGTTGAGCGTCTCGTGTAGCACGCCTTCGGCCATAGCGCCGTCTCCGAAGAAGCTCACCGCGAGGCCGCCGGTGCCGCGCACCGACTGCGCGATGGCGCTGCCGAGCGCGATCGGGATGCCCGCGCCGACGATGCCGTTGGCGCCGAGGATGCCCAGGCTGGTGTCGGCCACGTGCATCGAGCCGCCGCGGCCGCCGCAGATGCCGCCGGCACGGCCCATCACCTCCTTGAAGAAGGCGTCGAGCCCGAGCCCGCGGGCGAGCACGTGGCCGTGGCCGCGGTGCGTGGTGGCCAGCGTGTCGGCCGGGCCGAGCGCGGAGGCCACGCCCGCGGCGATGGCTTCCTGGCCGATGCTCAGGTGGATGAAGCCCGGCACCTCGCCGTCGGCGAACAGCCGCGTGAGCGCGGACTCGGCCTGGCGCACGAGCTGCATCGTGCGGTACAGCGCCAGCAGGCGGGCGGTGTCAGCCACGGCCGGGCACGCGCTTGGGCGGCCACTCGAACGCGCGCGGCTGCTTGTTCAGGAAGCGCGCGACGGCGTTCTGGTGGTACTCGGTCTTCATCACCATCGCCTGGGCCGCGGCTTCCAGCTCGGCCAGGGTGTCCTGGTCGAGGTTGAACGAGCGGTTCAGGATGTTCTTCGAGATGCCGATGGCCTGCGTGGCGGCGCCGTGGAAGCGCGCGGCCATCGCGAGCGCCTCGTAGAGCAACTGCTCCTCGGGCACGATCTCGTAGACGAGCCGAGCGAGCGCGCCTCCTCGGCATCGACCTCGCGCGCCGAGAACACGAGTTCCTTCGCGCGCTGCAGCCCGACGATGCGCGGAAGGAGGAAGAAAGCGCCCAGGTCCGGCACGAGCCCGACGCGCGTGAACACCGCGCAGAAGCGCGCGCTCGGCGCCGCGAGAACGAAGTCGCTCGCCAGCGCGAGGATGAAGCCGGCGCCGAACGCCGGCCCGTGCACGGCGGCGATGACCGGCTTCTCGAGGTTGGCCAGCTCGCGGAACCAGACGTGCAGCCGGCGGATGCGGTCGCGGTCGGCGAACACCGGGCGCGTCTCGGACGACAGCGACTTCAGGTCGCCGCCGGCACAGAAGGCCTTGCCCGACCCGGCGATGACGACGGCGCGCACGTCGGCGCTGTCGCGCGCCTCGTACACCGCCTCGGCGATGCCCTGGCGCATCTCCAGGTCGAAGGCGTTGCGCAGTTCGGGCTTGTTGAGACGGATCACCAGCGTGGCGCCGTGGCGCTCGCGCAGGACGGAGGGTTCGTTCGAGGTCATGGTTCCAGTCCGGTGTGCGGTCACGGGTTCGGCGCGCCGCCCGAGAGCGCACGCGAGACGACGAGCGCGCGGTCGCGCAGGCCTTCTCCGAGGGCCTTGACCGCCGCGCGCGGAAGCTGCGCGCTGAAACCCGTTCCGCTGAGCGTCATGACGGGCCGGCCCGACGCATCGAGCACCGCAGCTGACACGCTCGTGACGCCCTTGACGTAGCACCCGGCATCGACGGCATAGCCCTTGCGCGCGGCGTCGTCGACGCTGCGCAGGTAGGCGTCGAACCCGGGCGAGGCATCCCAGCGCAGGGTGTCGAAGCGCCGGCGCAGTTCGGCGTCCGACAGGCGGGAATGCGCGGCGATGGCGCGGCCCAGGGCCGAGATGAACGTCGGCAGGCGTTGGCCGATGTTCATGTGCACGCGCATGGTCGCGTCGTTGTCGGCCCGCGCCACCAGCACCACGCGATCGTCGCTGGCGCGCTGCCACAGCGTCGCGGTGACCTTGTGGCTGGCGGCCACGGCTTCCAGGTGCGGCTGCACCAGGCGAACGTAGGACGCCGCCTCGAGCGCGCCTTTGGCCAGCTCCACCACGCCGAGGCCGACGCAGTAGGTCTTGGTCGCCTCGTCGAACACGACCAGCCGCTCGTGCACCAGGGTCTTGAGCAGGTTGTAGCAGGTGCTCGCATTCAGCTCGAGGTGACGCGCGATGCGGCTGACGCCCACCGGCGCGCCCGCAACAGCCAAATAACGCACGATGGCCAGCCCGCTGGCCAGTGCACCCACCAGCTTCTCCGGCCGCTCTGCATGCTCATCCAAGTCGCTCATCGCCGACCACCAGGTGATATTGACATCCGAACAACGGGAAGGCTACGGTGCTTTCTCCCCAGAGATGCTTATTCTACACAGAGAATTCTCATGCACAACGCTTCACCCACGCTCCGGCGTCGCCACCTGCTCGCCCTTCCCCTGCTCACCGCCTTCCGAGCACGGGCGCAGGCAGCCTATCGGTCGCGGCCGGTCACGCTGGTCATCGCGAGCGTCTCGGGCGGCATCCTCGACACCGTCGGCCGCATCGTCGGGCGCGCCGTCGAGGGCCTCGGGCAGCCGGTGGCCAGAACGTGCCCGGCGCCGGCAGCACGCTGGGAACCGACATCGCGGCCAAGGCGCAGCCCGACGGCCATACGCTGTGCGTCGTGGCCACCAGCCATGCGATCAACCCGAGCGTCTACGCGAAGCTGCCCGACGACACAGCGCGCGACCTCGCCCCCGATCACGCACACTGTCAACCTGACCAACCTGCTGGTGGTGCACCCCGATGTCGCCGCGAAGACGCTGCCCGAGCTGATCGCCCTCGCCAGGCGCGTACCCGGCAAGCTGACCTTCGGCTCGGCAGGCAACGGCCAGTCGAACCACCTGTCCGGCGAGATGCTGCGCAGCATGGCGGGCATCGACATCGTCCACGTTCCCTACAAGGGCAGCGCGGCGGCGATGACCGACGTGCTCGCCGGCCACATCTCGATGATGTTCGTCGACCTGCTGTCGGCCATGCCGCAGGTCAAGGCCGGCAAGCTGCGCGTGATCGCGGCGACAGGATTGCAGCGCTCGGCCGCGGCACCGGAGTTCCCGACATTGAACGAGTCGGGCGTGGCAGGTTTCAACGGCAACTCCTGGCTCGGCCTCGTCGGCCGCGCCGGCACGCCCAAGCCGGTGCTCTACAGGCTGGCCGAAGTCGTCACGCGCGGCCTGCTCGTCGAAGGCGTGCGCCAGAGGCTGCTCGAGCAGGGGGTCGAGCCGGTCGTTGGGAACGTCCGAGCAGTTCGCCAGCTCCATCGAGGCGGAGACGCGCCGGTTTCCAACGGTCGCAAACGCTGCAGGCATCAAGCACGAGTAGCGCCCGGAAGCGGCACTGCCGGCTGCGACGCTCGTCGGGCCAACCGCTTCGGGAAAGTACCGTGATTTGTCGTGAACAACCTAACGAACATGTGTTTGGCACAGATGATTGCGAAACGCGCTGCGCTGTCGCTTGCAACTTTCCACATCCAACTGAACACGGAGGCAATCCAGTGAGCCCTCGAAACTTGCTCCTCGGCGGTCTGGCGGCATCGGCAGCGGTCGCCGCACACGCCCAATCGAGCGTCACGCTCTAAGGGCTGATCGGACGCGAAGAACGGTAACGTGCCCGGTGGCGCGGCTTCCGGCGCGTGCAATGCAGCGGCGGGGTTCGCCGCGGCAACAACGCCCGCCTTCTGGCGCCGCAACGCATACGTCGGCCTAAAAAGCAGCCTCGGCGAGGTGACGCTGGGGCGCAACTACACCGCCGCGGTGATCAAGCAGGCCGCCACCTTGAGTGCGCTGCAGTCTGGCATCAACACGGCATGGCGACGAACCTCGCCGCGCAGGGCATCAGCAACGACTTCTGGAACAGCAACCAGATCCGCTACGACAGCCCCAAGTTCGGCCCGATCGACTTCTTCGCGCACATTTCGCTCGGGGAAGAGGTGACCGGGCGCAACTACGGCGGCAATGTCGGCTACAGCGACGGTCCGTTGGCGATCTCGCTCAGCTACCACCATGACGAGAACCTCGCCGGCGACGCGGTGAAGTGGATGATCCTGTCGGGCTCCTACAACTTCGGATCGTTCAAGCTGCACGTCGGCTTGGACGATGTGAACGACGACGAGGGCGTCGTCGGCTTCCGGGTTTCGAAGTTCTGGACCGTCGGCGCGAGTTTCAAGGCAACGCAGCAGCTGATCGTCGCCGCGCAGTACTGGAACCTCAAGGATTCCGCCTCGTCGAATTCGTCCAAGCAGGTGGTGCTGAACGCCGACTACCTCCTTTCTCGCCGGACGTCGCTGTTCGCCATGCTCGGTCACGTGAACAACAAGGACATCGCGGTGCTGCCGATCTGGAATTCCGGCGTCACCATCGCGAACGACAAGGTCTACGGGCTCGCCGCCGGCGTGCGCCATTCGTTCTAGACGGTATCTCCTAGGCTGCCGGTCAAGCGACCGGGAAGCCTATTGCGCGGCTCGGGACTTCTCGAGCCGCGCTCTTTTTGTGGCGACACTCGACGCGCGTCACGAGGCGCAGGGGGGTGCGCGCCTCACGCCGCGGACGCAGCGGCTCTCAGCCGCGCGTGGGCAACGCCTTGGCGCTCGTCGCCGGCCGAAAGCGCGGCAGGGTGATCCGGCTGTTGACCTCTTCACAGACCAGTTCGACCGCCATGCCGAAGTCGACGGACATCGGGTCGGCATCGACGAGCGAGCTAATCATGCGCGGCCCCTCCTCCAGTTCGACGAGCAGCACGGCATAGGGTGTGTCCTGCTTGAAGGCAGGCCCAGGCGCCCGGTGCACGACGCTGAAGGAGTGCACGGTGCCGCGCCCGCTTGAAGGCCTGTGCAGAAGTTCGGTCCCCGCGCAGCGCCGGCAGATCGCCTGCTGGCAGAACTGCACATGGCCGCAGGCGCCACAGTGCTGCAACAGCAGCCGGCCCTGCTGCAGGCCGTCCCAGTAGGCCTGCGAATCCGCGTCCGGCGTCGGCAGGGGCTTCGCGTGGGCTTCACTCGGATCGATGCGTCTCACAGTGCGGCCTCCGTGCCGAGAATCGTGGTGGCCTGTGTCGCAAAACCCGCACCCAGGCTGTGCACCAGCCCGACCTCTGCGCCTTGGACCTGCCGGTCGCCGCAGCAGCCGCGCAGCTGCTCCACCACCTCGAGGAAGTGCAGCAGCGACCCGGGCATGCCTGGGTGCGCGAAGGAGAGCAGGCCTCCATGGGTGTTGATCGGGACGCTACCGCCGTAGGTGATCTGCCGATCGGCCACGAAGCGGCCGCCCTCCCCCTTCGGGCAGAAGCCCAGGTCCTCGAGCATCATGATCACCGTGCCGGTGAAGCAGTCGTAGACACCGGCCACGTCGATGTCGCGCGGGCCGACGCCTGCCATTGCATAGGCCTTCGCGCTCGACTGCACCGCGCCGGTGGTGGTGAGCGAAGGCATCAGGAAGATGTGCTCGTGGGTGTAGCACTCCCCGCCGCCGAGGATGTAGACGGGCTTGCCCGCGAAGTCGCCGACCCGGTCGCCGGACGTGACGACGAAGGCCGCAGCCCCGTCGGAGATGAGCGAACAGTCGAGCTTGTGGTACGGCGTCGTCACCCAGCCGGAGCCCAGCACGTCGTCGACGGTGATCGGCTCCGTCATCTGCGCGCCCGGCGTGCGCATCGCATGCTCGCGATGAATGACGGCGACTTGGGCGAACTGCTCGGAGGTGGTCCCAAACTCCTTCATGTGGCGATGTGCCGTCATCGCGAAGGTATTCGCAACGGGAATGCCGAACGGCATCTCGTATTGCTGGTCACGGCTCTCGGTCATCGAGCGCAGCGCCAGGTCGGGAGACAGGCCGGTCAGCAGGCTGTCGGCACCCAGCACGAGCACGTTGTTCGCAAGGCCGCCGCTGACGGCGGCGGCGGCGATGTTGAACATCGTGGCCGCAGTGGCGCCGGACACCTGCAAGGTGTTCGAAAACGTGGGCGTGATGCCGAAGTACTCGCTGAACGCGACGCTGAAGCGGTGAAACGTCGCGGCGAAAGCGGCGCTCGTCAGCACGCCGTCGATCGCGCCTCGCTCGATGCCCGCGTCCGCGAGCGCGGCCTTCGCCGCATCGCTTGCCAGGGCCAGGACGCTGCGGCCCGGCACGCGGCCGACGGCAGACCGGCCAGCCCCGACGATGGCCGCCCGACCCCTGAGGCTTCGCACGCTCGGCGTCGAGCCGCCGGAAGGAATTGACATTGTGATCGTCCTCGTATCCCAATTGGCACGCCAGACTATAACCCTACCAACCGCTCGTTTGGCTTGCTCAGGCTTTTACTGCCGTGCGGTGTAGTAGTCATGTTCCATAAATGTAGTAACCGCATTCCATTGCGTCAGTCAATCTGATCGACCCGCGTCGCGGTCCGCGGGCTCCCATCGCAGCAACTCCGGCAGCAGAGCGACGCCCAATCCGCGATGCAGCATTTCGTGTAGCAACCATTGGCTTCGCCTTTCGACGATCGCCATCTGCTTCAGCAACGCTTCCTGGATTTCTCCCGTGCTTTCAACTTGCTGGCGGACGTCGAACATGCTGAGCCAGCGCACCAGACCAGTGGGCGGATGCAATGGCTCGCAGCGCAGCGGGGTGCCGGCAACGCAAAGCCGATGTCCAGCAGGTCGGTGTGCAGGCCCTTGAGTTGCTGCGAGAACGGCAGCTCGAAGATGCGGATACCCAGTTCTGGCTCTTCCTCACGGCTGCGCGCCAGCAGCGAGGCGATGCGCGGCTGGGCCGGGCTGTCGCATATGGCGATACGCAGGAAGCCCTGGTAGCCCTGCGCGGCGCCATTGGCGGCCTGGACGGCGTGGTCTACCGTAGCCAGCACGCGGCGGGCTTCGCCCAGCAGCACTTGGCCGGCCCAGGTCAGACGCATCTGGCGCGTACTGCGGTCGAACAGCGCCACGCCCAGCGAGCGCTCCAGCTCGCGCATCGTGCGTGAGACGGATGGCCATCCTGACATTGGCGATTTCATCGACGGACGCCTCGGCGCGCGAGGTTGAAATTGGTCGCCCCGATCTGTAGCGGTCGCCATATTCCATGAGAGCACCTTCGTTGTTGGACAGGTAGGCGCGCAACCCCTGGCAGTGAAGCAGAAACTTTCCCACCGCCGGGCCGAATTGGTCTCCGTTCAGGTAGATCGCCTCTTGTGCAAGGTGGCTCAGCGCCCGCAGTGCCCGACCTGCATCGGAGGCGTAGCCGTTCCAGACAAGGTCGCGAAGTCGTTCGACGTCGACCCTGATGTAGTCGAGGCCGGCTTGGTGCTTCGGCCGCAGGGCATAGATGCCGGCCAGCGCCTGCTCGATGTGACGCACACGCATCGAGATGTGCCACCAGTCGAGGATGTGGCGCACCTGCCCTCCCGTCGCAGTGCACACGAGGTTGGGCAGTGCAGGCTCGCCGTCGCTGATGGCAGTGACCGGGCGACCCGGTTGCCAGCCCCGAGCGAGCAGCGCAGCTCTGACGGCCTGCGCCGGCTGTGCAGCGCCCAGAGGCGCCAGTGCAAAGCGCTGCGGCGGCCTCCCCGCGGTCTCGACCTTGCCAACCGTCACGTCGAGGTGACGACTGTGGTGACCCGGTGCAGGTGTGCTCCCGTGAGGTGTAGTAGTCATGTTCCATAAATGTAGTAACCGCATTCCATTGCATCAGTCAATCTGGTCGACCCGCGTCGCGGACGTGTCCATCACAGTCCGCGTGAATCGGCGATCAGGTAGACTATTCGGCTGCGGGAAACCGGCCGGCAGCTGCAGCGGGCGGAAGCAATAAGCGACTGATACGGATTGGCTGCTGCCAGCATGGTCTATGCTCATGCCCGCGTAGCAAAGCGTCGATCGACCGCAGCGCCGACGGGAACTGACAAACCCATGTCGCGTTCACCGATCGCCTGTATGAGCCTCGACCTCCGACAACTGGATGAGGTCATGATTCATATGCCGAGTCATTTGGCCAGTTTGGTTCGTTGGCTGGTGGCAAGCGCTGACCTGCAGCGTCTGACCGCGCTTCTTGAAGCTTGGTCGACTCAATCCAACATCATTCCTTGCCTCGTACCGGACTGGAGCAGGTATGCGGAACAATGCATTAAAGTGGTCATCGAGGCGGAGCAGACTCCCGGCGAGACGCCGGTCGTCCTTCACCCCTCAACCATGACGCTGACCGCCTACGCGACGTCAGCGGCGATGCAGAAACGCTACGTGCCCGTCTCAACCTGCGCGTCGCCGCTTTATCTGGCGTCGCTGGTCGCCGCAGCTGTTGAAGGCGCAAACGCCTGAATCCGGTCGACTGTCTCAGCCGGTGTCGCCGCCCGCCACGGGCAGCGTGATCCCTGTGATGTAGGCTGCTTCGGCAGATGCAAGGAACAGGATGGCTGCCGCCTGCTCGTCGGGCGTCCCGTAGCGCTTGAGGAAGGTCGAGGATATGGTCTGGTCGACGATGGCTTGGTACCAAGCCTGTTGCTCGTCGTTCATCTTTTCGGTGTTGCGCGGGATTCGGCGCGGGCCGACATCGGTGCCCCCCGGCGCCACCGCGTTGACGCGGATGCCGCACTGCGCGTACTCGAAGGCCAGGCAGGTGGTCAGCGCGTTCACGCCACCCTTGGCCGCCGAGTACGGCACCCGGTGGACGCCACGCGTGGCAGTGGACGAGACGTTGACGATTGCACCGCCGCCCTGGCGCAGCATGTGCGGCAGCACCGCATGGCAGCACCAAAGCGTCGGGTACAGCGAGCGATTGATCTCAGCAACGATCTGCGCCTCGGTATAGTGCTCGAAGGGCTGGACCCTGATCGTGCCGCCGACGTTGTTGACTAGCACATCGATGCGTCCGTTCAGTTTCGCGGCGCGGTTCATCATGCGGCGGCAGGCAGCGTACTGTTCGACATCGGCGATCAGCACGGTGGCGTTTCCGCCAGCGGCGCGCGCCTCGTCGGCTACTTCGTGCGCAATCTTCGAGCGGTCCGCGAGTACCACGTAGGCGCCTTCTCGTGCGAGCGCGAGCGCGGTCTCGCGGCCGATACCCTGAGCGGCGCCAGTGACCACCGCGGTCCTGCCCTCGAAACGCCTGCGCGCCGGTTCGGACGTGCGCGCAGGCGCGGACAGGCGCTTGCCGGAGCCGTCGTGGGTGCGGTTTGATGCCTTTATCATTGCTGGTACTCCGCAGCGGCCTCGGTGCGTTCTCTACCGATCCTGAGGATTACCAGGCCGAGAGCCGCGAGCGCCAGTGGAGCGATCAGCGCAAGATAGAATCCAGACGGGCCGCCCTTTTCGAGAAACCAGCCACCGCTCGCCGAGCCCAGAATCGCGCCAACGCGGCCAAGCCCGATCGCCCACCCCGTCGCTGTGGCGCGTAGCGCCGTTGGATAGACCTCCGCCACAACATAGTTGAGCACTAGTTGCTGTCCACCAATTCCTATTGCGGCACCTGCTCCCAGCGCCAGAACCAGCGTCCAGTTGGTGCCGCTGTGGGCAAGCGCGAAACACATCGCCATGCCGAGCAAGAACATGGCGAGGAGCAACATCCTGATGTTGACCTTTGGCAGGATGGTCGCAAGCGGAATCGCGAAGATCACGAACATAGTGTTGACAACGACGGTTCCCAGCGGTGCGGACTCGGGAGCGAATCCGGTTGCCTTCAGCACGGTCGGAAACCACGACAGGAACATGAACCATGCGACCCAGTTGAACATGTAGATCAACCAGATCGCGGCGGTGTTGCGCCCCAGGCGGCGGGAGAAGAGTGAGGCGACGCGAGCGGGGGCCTCCGCTTCGGGTACATGGTAGATGCCGCCGGCCGGCATGCTCGGTGCGATCTGACGCACGATGTGCTCGATCCTTCTGTTCGCGTCTTCGGACTTCGATCGTGCGATAAAACGCAGCGATTCCGGTAGAGACGCGAGGATCACAGCGAGCAAGACCAAAGGCACCAGGCCGCCCACTATGAAAATTCCCTGCCACCCAGTGTGCGGCAGTATTCTAGAAGCAAGGAGCCCCCCGAGAATGGCACCGGCCGGCAAACCCAAAATGACGCTTGTCATCATCGTGCTGCGGCGATTCGCTGGGCAGTATTCCGCGGTAAGCGCCAGCACGATCGGCGTCGCGCCGCCCATGCCGAGTCCGGCGATGAAACGCAGTGCCAGGATTTGATCGGTGCTGGTTGCCCACGCCGTTGCAAGGGTAGCTCCGGCAAAGACGCCGACTGCCCAGGCCACCATCGGCCTCCGTCCGAACTTGTCTGCCAGCAGACCGAATACCATCGCACCCAGAACCATGCCGACGATGCCCGCCGTCAATATCGGCGCAAGTGCGGCAGCCTTCAGATTGAAGGCCTGCAGGATAGCCGGCCCAGTGAAGGCCATGGCCTGTGTGTCGAAGCCATCGCAAAGGGCGACCAGGAAACAGAGTCCGAAAATCCTCCATTGCAGCGGACTAAGGCGCGACTGATCGATCAAATCCGGTATGGACGTGGTGGTGGACATATGGTTTCCTCGTTATTCGATCGGACATCCGGGGGATATAAAGCTCGGACGCTTCTGCCTCGACGCCGGGAGCTGGTCGGCGTTGGGCAATGGCAATCTCCGTCGGAATCCCGCAAGGCCGCTGGGGACAGCCGCTCCGGCGCCCACACGCTTGGTGCCCGCCCGCCCGACGACGCCTTCGCCGCCGCCGCTTACACGCTGTAGATGTCCAGCACCGTGTCGATCAGGTCGTTCAAAACCACGATCTTCTTCTTGCGGATGCGCCATCCGCCACCTTCGGCCGGGACGAGTAGGTAGTCGTAGCGGCCGAAGAAGTGCTGTTCCGCGTTGCGCCTGAAGAGGTGGGCGACGAAGCTCGCGCTGACGCTGCAGGTCCCGTCGGCCGCCGGCGTCGCCAGAATGTTCGAGACGACGTGGCAGGTGCGCGGCATCGGATTCGATGCCGCCGACCGCCCAGTGCGCAACCGGAACACGCGGTCCTCGAGGCCCGTACGGTCGCCGTAGTAGATGAGCGATATCTCGGTCTGCGGGTCGGTGGTCAGCTCGTTGTCGGAATCCCACGAAGGGATCCAATACTCGGCCTGCCGGTCGAACAACGCGAGCCAGTCGTCCCAGCGCTTCTCGTCGACGTACAAAGCCTCGCGGTACAGCAGCTCCGTCACCGATTGCGTCGTCGTGCCGATGCCTGTCATTGCCCGCCCTCCTGATCGACGGGGGCCATCAGTTGGGCCCAACGTGCATGCTGGGCGAGGAAGATGCCTTCATCGGACGCCTTGTGGCCGCTGCTACCCGGTTGGATGCCGAGTTCCTGCGCGAGGTCGTCCTGGCCGGCGACCTCGTGCGCTTGGCCGCGCGACATGTCGCTCCAGCGCACCACGCTGTACTGGCTGCAGCCCACCTGGCTCTCGTTGAACTCGGTCAGGTCGTCGGGCGTGGCCATGCCCGAGGCGTTGAAGAAATCCTCGTACTGGCGGATGCGCTTGGCGCGCAACTCGGGCGCCTCGCCCACCGGCGCGAAGCAGTAGATCGTGACCTCGGTGCGGTCGACTGAAAGTGGTCGGAACATGCGAATCTGCGTGCCCATCTGGTCCATCAGGAACATGTTCGGGTAGACGAGCAGGTTACGCGAGCGGTTGACAGCCCAGTCGGCCTTCTCCTTGCCCATCGAGGCCGCGAGTTCCTCGCGCCGCGACCAGATCGGGCGGTCCTGCGGATTGGTGACGCTGGACCACAGCATGGTGTGGCCGTTGCCCAGGTCGTAGTAGCCGCCGCGGAAGCGGTTGAAGTCGCCCACCGCCATCACCTTCAGCGCCTGCCCGGCGGCATTGATCGCGGCGCGGTTCTTGATCATCTGCACGTAGTTGGCGTGCACTGAGTCGACGTGGTAGCCGTCGACGCCGTTCTCGGCCTGCAGCTTCCAGTTGCCGCGGTAGGTGTAGACCGAGCGGCCCTTGAGCACCTCGATGCCCTTGGGCGACTGCTCGACCACGATGTCGATGAAGGTCTTGCTGTCGGCGAGATAGTCGATCAGCGGCTCGGCGTCGCGGTTGAGCGTGGCGAAGAGGAAGCCGCGGTAGCTTTCGAGCCGCACCTTGGTCAGGCCGTGCTTGCTCTTGTCGAAGCCTTGCGGATACCCGGCACCGTCCTCATTCATTGGCGCCAGCAAGTTACCCTTCGCGTCAAACGCCCAGCCGTGGAAGCTGCAGACGAAGTTGCTCGCACTGCCCTTGGCATTGCGGCACAGCGTAGCGCCTCGATGCGAGCAGATGTTCACGAACGCGTTCAGCGCGCCGGTCTTGTCCCGGTTCACCACCACCGGCGTGCGGCCGATCCAACTCGTCACGTAATCCTTGGGCTTGGGCAGCTGGCTTTCGTGGGCGACGTAGACCCACACTTTCTCCCAGACCCGCTTCTGCTCGAGCTCAAACAATTCGGGGTCGACAAAGATGCGCCTGTCTACGGCGCGCACGCCGTCCTCGTGGCGGACGACGTCGTCGAGCATGGTTTTCGGAGCAGCGTCCATGGCAGGTTCCTTTGAAAAGCGGTTGAAGCGGCCGTCAATTGGCCTTGACGGATTCGAAGCCAACGACCTTGCGGTAGTACTCCCAGAACCCGACGATCGAAGACTCGGTGACGAGGTGGTCGGCGTCGCCGCCGCGGCCTCCGCCCATCGCGATGAAGGATTGCTGGCGGTCGTCGCTGGCGACGGCGCGCTGAACGATCTCCACCGCCTCGCCGTCCTCCATCGAGATCAGCCCGGCGGGCCCGATGAGGTTGCCCTGCTTGAGGCGGATTCGCTGCATGTCCGCATCGTCGTCGGCGTAGCCGAACGAGGTCCACACCAGCTCGAAAGCGCCCGGTCCATGCGTCACGATCTGGCGCACCGCCAGCGTGTTGGCGATCTGCTGCACGATCAGGTTCGGGAACACCGACAGGATGACCAGCGTCACGCCGTCGTCGAACTCGCGCCGACCCGCAAGCAGCGAAGGGTCCTGCAAACGGAACTGCGCGTTGAAGCTGCGCATGTACTTGTAGATCTCCTGGTCCTTCTGCGCGTCGTTGCTGTCGGAACTCGCCTGCAGGAGCGAGTGGCGGTGATCGGCGTCGAGCGTCACGCCGCCCTTCTGCGACGAGCGGTAGGTGCCGAAGGTGGTGTGGAACAGGTGCAGCAGGCTGGCGTGGTACGGGTCGCGCGTGTTCTCGGCGTACAGCTTCCAGTTGCCGTGGACGTACTGGCGCAGGTCGCCCAGCACGCGCAGCGGGCGGCGGAAGATCCGTGCCATCTGCGCGACGACCATCGGACCGAGGTAGTCGGCCAGCGCCGGTGCTTCGGCATCGAAGGTCGCGAACACAACGCCGTGCAGGCGTTCGGCGCGCAGCCGCTGCAGGCCGTGGCGGTTCATGTCGAAGTCCGCCGGCATGCCGCCCTGGCCCTTAATGCCCTTGCGAAAGGGCACGCCCACCAGCTTGCCGTCGGGCGCGTAACACCACTGGTGGTAAACGCATTCGAGCGAGCTGCGGTTGCCGCGCAGGTCACGCACCACAAGTGCGCCGCGGTGCGCGCAGCGGTTGACCGTGACGTGCACCGCGCCGTCCGCCGCGCGCATCACGATCACCGGCGTGTCGCCGATGCGCGTCGTCTTGTAGTCGCCTGACCTGGGGATCTCGGCCTCGAGCGCGACGAACGACCAGTGCGGCCCGCGGAAGATGCGTTCCTGCTCGAGGCGATAGACCTCGGGGTCGGTAAACACGCGGTACGGCACGCGAAAGCCCGTTTCGGCCTCGCGGGCCGGGGCTGCTGCAGATGGGCGGGCGGAGGCTTCGTGCATCATGACGTCGGTCCTTGGGCTACAGGGGACGAACCATCAGGCTGTCGATGCGATAGGTGTCAAAGATGACGTGCTTCTCGGCAAAGCGGAGCACGCCCTGCTCGGCGACGATGCGATCCACGTACTTGCCGGCGCTGTAGATCGAGGTCTCGCCGTTGCTGCGCGTCTGCAGCACAGCGTAGTTGCACTGCGCGCGCACCTCGTCGCCGTCGCGCGCGGTGATGCGCAGGTTGCTCAGCAGGTGGCGGTGGTAGTGCAGTCCGTAGATGTGGGCCTGGCGCAGCGACACCACGCGGTCGACGAGCATGCCCCGACTGTCGCAGTCGATCGCCGCCGCCGGCAGGCCGCGGTCGGCGTTCTCGCGCGGCACGACGCGGTAGACGGCGCGCTCGACGAAGAGATCGGGCCACTGCTCCAGGCGGTCGTCGTCGATGATCTCGACGTAAGCGGCGAGCAGTTGCTGCACACGGAAATGCAAGGCTTCGTCCGACAGTTCACCCAGGATCATGGCTGCATGCCCCGATCAGCCGGTGGTCGCATCGTCCGCGCAGGTGCCTGCGCCGAGCGCAGCGAAGACCTGATCGCCTTCGACCTTAACCGGATAAACCTTTAACGCCTTGGTGCACGGGAACGCCGTGACCGCGCCGGTGCGCACGTCGAAGCGGCCGCTGTGAAAGGGACACTCGATCTCGCAGCCGATGACCTCGCCTTCGGACATCGACGCCGCACCGTGCGTGCAGGTGTCGTCCATGACATAGAAGCCGTCGTCCAGCCGCACCACGGCGACCGGCTCGCGTCCGTCGACGGCAACCTGAAGGGCGTAGCCGGCCTCGACCTCGTCGGTTCGGGCGATGAAAGTGAACTCCGAAGCGTCAGTCACGCGATATCCCAATGCCCTCGCGGGCGTCAATGCAGCTGCGGAAAGGCCCGTCCTTCGGCCAGCGAGCCGGCGGTGAGGATGGCGTTGCGGATCATGGTGTGGTCGGCGATGCCGCGGCCGACGATGTCGTAGGCGGTGCCATGCGCCACCGTGACGTGCGGATACGGCGGGCCGACGACGATGGCCACGTTGCCGGCGAACGCGGCCGTCTTGATCGCGATGTGCCCCTGATCGTGGTACATCGCGAGCACGAGGTCGAAGCGACCTTCGACGCACTGCCGGAAGACCGTGTCGGGGCTGATCGGCCCGGTGGCATCGACGCCGCTGGCCCGCGCGCGCTTCACCCCGGGGGCGATCTGCTCCTCGTCCTCGGGACCTGCCGCGTGCGGGTTGAAGCCGGCAACGCCGATCCGCGGGGCCGCGATGCCCCACTGCCTTAGCGCGGCGTCGAGCTGGCGCAGCGACGAGGCAATCAGGCGCGCGGTGATGAGCTGCGACACCTCTCGCAGCGGCACGTGATCGGTGAGGTGCGCGATGCGCAGCGCACCGGAGGCGAGCAGCAGGTAGCTGCGGCCGGGCTTGATCTGCACGACGCGGTCGAGCACGCCGGCGCTCTTCATCGCCACCGAACTGATGGGCGCCATCACGGTGGCCTGCAGGCGCCCCGAACGCGCCAGTGCATCGGCCTCGTCAAGCCACGTTGCGCTGGCCCGTCCGCAGGCGGCGCTGTCCGCGCCGGGCGTGATGTCGGCGGGGTCGAGCGCGCCCGAGTCCAGGATCTCGATGACGTCACGGCGGCCGGTCAGGCGCTCGGGCGCATCGATGCCGCGCACCTTCAGGCCCAAGCCGCTCTGCGCCACGGCCGTGCGCATCGCATGTGCGCTGCCGATCAGCAAGGGCCGGCAGCATGCGTGCAGGTCTCCTTGCGCCCAGGCCTTGGCAACGACCTCCGGACCGACGCCGCAGGGATCACCGATCACGATGCCGATGGTCGGCCGCGCAGATGACTTGCGACGCGCGGTCTGTGGATTGGGAGGAGAGGCTCGCATGCTGATTCAGAAAAGTCTCGTGATTTTGGCTTTTTATAGGAAAAAACTCCTGCGCATTAACCCTCAGTCCTCGCCGCGCGGAGTCCGAGCCAGTGCTCGGCGTTCTCCTGCGACAAGCGCCGGCGTGTTGGTCCGTCGAACGGCAAGGCGCCCAGCCGTTCGGCGGGGTGACGGTCCATGATCGCGAACGGATAGTCGCTGCCCACCATCACCTGCGTAGCACCGAACGTTCGCACCAAGTGTTCGATCGCCGTGGCGTCGTAGACCAGATCGTCGACGTAGATGAAGCGCGCCGCTTCGACCGGCGGCACCGCCATCCGCTCGCGCAGCGCGGGGAAGGTCTCCCAGCCGAACTGCAGGCGCGGCAACAGCATGGCCAGTGTGCCGCCGCCGTGGCTGAAGGCGATGCGCAGCCGTGGGCACGCCTGCAGCGTGCCGCCCGTCAGCAGCGACGCGGCGGCGAGCCCCACCTCGCCGGGGAAAGCCAGCACCTGCTCCAGGATCGGCGGACCCACGAGGCGTTCCATGCCAGCCGGCCGCAGCGCATGCACGAACACCGCAACTCCCCAGCGTTCGGCAGCCTGGAAGAACGGCAGCAGACGCGCATCCCCGAGCGCGACGCCGTCGATGTTGCTGCCGATCTCCACGCCGGCCAGGCCGAGCCCGTGCACGGCGTGGTCCAATTCCGCGATCGCGCGGTCCACGTCCTGCAGCGGCACCGTGCCGAGGCCGCTGAAACGTTCGGGCGCGCGCTGCACCATCGCGGCGATCTGCTCGTTGAGGTAGCGCGCCAGCACCTGGGCGTCGTCGCCGTCGAGCCAGTACGACAGCAGTTCCGGCATCGGCGAGAGCACCTGCCGGCCGACCTGCATCGCCTCCATGTCGGCCAACCGCACCGCACAGTCCCAGCACTGGTGCGACACGGTCCGGTAGACCCGGCCGTTGAGCATGACGTGCTGATGGCAGGCGTGCGCCGGCGCCATCGACGGCCAGCGCGCCCCGAGCCGGTGCCCAATGTACGGCGGGAACTCCTCCGGCACGACGTGGGTGTGGACGTCGATGATCGTGCTAGCGCTCATGGATCACCCCCGCATTCCCGGGCACGCTCGAGCGATAGGCCTGCACGTAGTCGGACAGCATGCGCTGCCAAAGCCCCAGCAGCCGGGCCACGCGTTCCGGCTCGGGCGCCCAAAGGTTGCGGATGCCGAATCCGCGTACCAAGCTCACAGTGAGCAGCAGCAGATCCTCCGACGGCTCCGGCGGCAGACCCAACTCCCGCAGTACCCCGAGCCAGGCGCGCTCCACCGGTCGTCGGTAGTCGCGCACGACGCGCTTGCCCGCTTCCGCGAGCGTCGGATCCTTGCCGCCGGCAATGAGCATGTCCAGACCCACGTAGAAGTATTCGCTGAAGTAGAACGCCTGTGCGTCGCGCAGCAGGGTCTCGAGCGGGCGGCCGGAACTCTGCGCGGAGGCGGCCAGCGCCAAGCCGTCGCCGAGCGCGACGGAGAACACATGCTCCATCGCCGCCGTGACAAGTTCGTTCTTGCTTGGGAAGTGGTGCACCTGCGCGCCGCGCGACACGCCGGCACGCCGCGCCACCTCGACGGTGGTGAAGCCGGCGCAACCGCGGTCGCGCAACACCTCGAACGCGGCCTCGAGGATGCGCCGGCGCATGCGCTCGCTGCGCTCGACCTGCGTGCTGCGCACGGCCGGGTCGGCCGGCGCCTTGCTTCTACGCTCTGCCATCGCTCAGCCTAGACAATCGCCGACCACGCAGCTCGGGTACGCGGGCGGCCAGAAGAATGGCCGCCGAGGACAGGGCCGCGGTGGCCACGTAGCCGAGCCCCACGCCGCGCCAGCCCTCCACGCCGACCATCGCCGCGGCCAACGGCGGCCCGGCGAGGGCGCCGAGGTTGGAAGCCTGTACCACCAGGCCGTTGACCGAACCGAAGTTGCTCCGCCGCGCCGCCACGGCCGGCAGGCAAGCGTATATCGACGCCGGCAGCACGCCTCCGACGAACGAGAACGCGATGCACGAGGCCAGCCGCGGACCGGCCGCGAGGCCGCCGGCGAAGGCGAGCGCGCCGGTCGCGCCCATTAGCAGGGCCGGCCCCAGCACCAGCAGGAACGGGGCGACGCCACGCGACGACAGCCAGCCACCCAGCCAGTTGCCTGGCGCGTTGACGAGGATCACCGCAGCCACCGCGGCGCTCGCACCGGCCACGCCGAAGCCGAGGTCGTCGTGCAGGAAGGTCGGCAGCCACACCATCATGGCCATCCACTGCAGCGTGTAGACGCCGAAACACGCGCCCAGCAGCCACGGCGCTGGCTCGCGCAACCCCCCAAGCATCTGCGGCGCCGCCGCGGGCGGCACGGCCGGCGCGGGCATCGCCGCGCGCGAAGCCATCCAGAGCACGGCGCCGCCGGCCGCGCCGAACCACCACCCGCCGCGCCAGCCGACGCTCGGCAGCCACAGCGGCGCCGCTAGCAGCATGCACGTCATGCCGAGCGCCATGTAGCTGCTCCACAGACCGAGCGTGAGCGGCAGGCGTTGCGGCGCCGCCACCTCGCGCAGCAGCGCCGGAACTGCCACGACGACTGCCACGAAGCCGAAGCCTTCGACGATCCGGGCCACGAACAAGGCCGCAAGTCCACCGCTCGCGGCGCCGAGCAGCGAGCCGGCCGACAGCGCCAGCAGGCCGAAGCCCAGCGCTCGCCGGCGACCGATGCGGTCCGCCAGCAGGCCGGCGGCGATGCCGACCAGGGCGGCGGTCAGGTTGAACACCGAGCTGATCCAGCCCAGCTGCACGAGGCTCGCGCCGAAAGTCTCACGCAGTGCGGGGATCGCCGGCGGCAGCTTGCCGACCTGTGTCGCGGCGAAGACGCCGCACAGCAGCAGCAGCGCGATGCGCGGCCAGTCGCTGACCGCGGCTGCGGAGGTGTCGGCAGCCTCGCTCACGGCATCGTGCTGCCGCCGTTGACGCTGATGACCTGCCCGGTGACGAACGAGGCCTGCTCGGAGGCGACGTAGCTCACCATCGAGGCCACCTCGGCCATCTCAGCGGCGCGGCCCATCGGAATGATGCTGACGAAGCGGTCGACCAGCGCCGGGTCCTTGACGTTCAGCTCGACGAGTTGCGGCGTGCTCACCGCGCACGGCGCCACCGTGTTGACGGTGATGCCGTCGCGCGCGAACTCGCGCGCCAGCCCTGTGGTCAGGCCGTGCGCGCCGCCCTTCGCGGCGTTGTAGGCGGCGTGGTCCCACAGGCCGCTCATCACCGAGTCGGCGCCGAGCGTGACGACGCGCCCGTAGCGCTGGCGCTTCATCACCGGCAGCGCGGCGCGGCAGCACCACAACACCGTCCACAGGTTGCGGTCGATGGTGCGCTTGAGCGTCTCGGGCGTGTGCTCGAGGAAGGGCAGGATGACGCCGCCGCCGGCGTTGTTGACCAGGATGTCGAGTCGCCCGAACGCTTTCAGCGTGGCCGCGACGAGCGCATCGGCGGTGCTCTCGAGCGCCAGGTCGCCGGCCTCGGCGACGACCTCGCCGCCGGTGATCTTGCTCACCTGCGCGGCGGCGTCGGCCAGGCCGGCGGTGTCGGCGTCGGCCAGCGCCATGCGGGCGCCGTCGCGCGCCAGGCGCAGGGCGATCTCCAGGCCGATGCCGCGCGCCGCGCCGGTCACCACCGCCACGCGGCCTTCGTGCGGCTTCGCGCGCGTGGCCCAGGGCGCCGGCTCGCCATTCAAGGCGGCATTCATACCGTCGCCTCCTCGATCTTGCCGACCTTGCCGAACGCCGGCTTCGGCACGCTGCCCCAGGTGTCGAGTGCCGACGGGTGCGCCTCGAGCATGCGCGCCTCGCGGGCGCCCTTTTCCGGGAACTCTTCCATGCCGAAGCTGAACTCCAAGGTCATGCCGTCCGGATCGAGGAAGTACAGGAAGATGCTGCCCGACGGCTTGTGGCGGCCCGGGCCGAACACGATCGGTATCTCGGCCTTGTTCAGCCGGTTCATCGCGACGCCGATGTCGTCGATGTCGCTGACCATGAAGTTGATGTGGTTCAGATGGTTGCCGCCGGCCGACTTTCCGATGGCGAACGAGTGGTGCAGCGGGTTGGGCTGGCAGCGCATGAAGGCGAAGCGGCCTTCCACGAAGTCCGAGATCGCGAAGCCGAGGTTGGCGGTCAGGTAGGCCGCCATCTCGTCGAAGCGCTCGACCGACAGCACCACGTGGCCGAGACGCACGATCTTCGTCAGCCGCTGCCCGAACGGAATGGCCATCTGCAGCACGCGCGTGTACAGCTCGATCGTCAGGCCAGAGTGGGGCTCGACGAAGCGCAGCCCGTCGCCCTGCTTGAGCAGCGCGCGCTCTTCGGCGCCGACGTCGTGCACCGCGAGACCGAGGCTGGCCAGATGCTTGCGGGCGTGCTCGAGCTCGGCGCGACTCTCGAGTTCGAACGCCACGCGCTTGACGCCCGGCTGGCCGGCGGGATAGAGCACGACATGGTGGTGGTCGGTGCCGCACCGCAGGTACGCCGGGCCGCCGGGCACGCGTTCGGACAGGTCGAGGCCGACCACGTCGGTGTAGAAGGCCGTCGAACGCTCGATGTCGGTGACGTTGAGCGCGACGTAGCCGAGCTTGCGGTAGCGGAACGGGATGCTCATAGACGGGCTCCTCACAGCAGGATGCTGACGCGCCCGTGCGGGCGCAGCGAATCGAGATCGAGCACGCAGCGCTTGTGGCGGATGCGCAGCGAGCCGTCGGCCACGGCGACGATACGGTAGTCGCTGCTGCCGATGTAGGTGTCGGTATGGCCGTCCTTGGTGCGGTAGGTGACGAAGGCGACCGAGACGCGGCAGCCTGTCGCGTCGGACTCGAGCACGCGCACGTTGCTCACCACGTGGCGCGTCTTCGAGCGTGGGAACTCCGAGTGCGCGGTCTTCTTGTGCAGTCGCTTGACGCGCTCGTTGAGCCGGTAGGCGTCGTCGGCGATGTAGAACAGGTTGGTCTCGGGCGAGGCGTCGCGCGGCAGATCGGTCGCCGGCACCTCATAGCGCGCGTCGTCGGTGAACAACGCGAGCCACTCGTCGAGCTTCCAGTCGTCGAGCAGCGAGGCTTCGTAGTAGAGGAAGTCCTCGATGCGGGAGCGGGTGAAGTCAGTCATGACGGTGCCCTCTTTCAAACGGCCGCACGGGCCAGCCGCGCGTTCCACTCGGTCCAGAAGGCGCGCATCTGCACCTCGTCGTCCATCGCCTGCTTCTCCCTGGCCATGCCCTTGGAGATGTCGTTCCAGCCCGCCTCGCGTGCGTTCTCGTAGCCGCGCTGGCAGTGCTGCAGCGCCTCCACATCGTCTGGGGTGGCGAAGCCGCCGGGGCCGAGAAACTCGAGGAAGTTCTCCAGCCGCGACTTGCGCGACCAATCGCCCTCTTCCTCCGGCGCCAGCGCCCAGGCGTTGACGTGCAGGAAATTGGGTGCGAGCGGATAGAACGTGCGCACCGTGATTGCCATGATGTCGTTGATGACCAGGTTCGGGAAGATCAGCAGGTTGCGGTTCTGCAGCGCGATGCGCTGCGCGCGTTCAGCGCCGAAGCGCTGCGTCAGCCCGTCGACGATCTTCTGGATGTCGGCCTTGCCCTGCTCGCCCCAGGCGGGAATCCACTGGCCGATCGGACGCCCCCACGGAGCGCTGTACTCGATTACGGCGTGACCGTTGCCGAGGTCGCGGCCGTAGCCGACCAGCGGCACCGGCGCCAGCGAGCCGACGGTGCCCTTGAGATAGTCGAGGTAGCTCGCGTGGGTGGTCGACGCGTGGTAGCCGTCGATGCTGTTCTCGACGAGCAGCTTCCAGTTGGCGCGCAGGCTGTATTCCTGCGAGCCGCCGACGATGGTCATCTGCGAAGCCGACTGGTCGACCACCAGGTCGATGTACTCCTTGGCGTTTCCCAGGTAAGTCGACAGGTCGACGATGTCCTTGTCAAAGGCGATGAAGTGGAAGCCGCGGTATTCCTCGTGGCGCGGCGCCAGCACGAGGTTGCCGCCGCCTTCGGCGTTGAAGCCCTCGCAGTACGACTCCTTGCCCGGCTGGTCCTTCAGCGTGCCGTCGCTGCCGAACACCCAGCCGTGGTAGAAGCACTGGAAGTTCTTAGCCGTGCCCGCGCGGTCGCGGCAGACGGTGGCGCCGCGGTGCGGGCAGGTGTTCATGAACACGTTGACGCGACCCGCCGTGTCCCGGTTGAACAGCACGTTGCGGCCGGCCACCGTGCGGGTGACGAACTGGCCGGGCTTGCCGATCTCCGACGCATGGCCGACGTAGAGCCAGCAGCGGTCGAAGATGATGCGACGCTCGGCCTCGAACACACTCTGGTCAACGAAAGACTGGCGCGGCACCTTGAACAGGCTGCGTTCCTTGTCGACGTGCAGCTGGATGACCTTGGCGGGGAGGGAACTCACGGCGAACTCCTTGGTGGGCTGGGAACGTGCGGCAGGCGGCAGCGCGTCTGCTTCAGACACCCAGGTGATGGTTGAGCATGTCCTGGTCGTGCCGCAGCGTGTCACTGGGTCCGCGTACGACGATGGCGCCGCGCGACATCACGGCCACTTCGTCGGCGACGTCGAACACGGTGTCCAGGTTCTGGTCGACGATGACGACCGCGAGCCCGCTGCCGCGCAGCGAGCGCAGCACACGGCTGATCTCCTCGACGATGAGTGGAGCGAGCCCTTCGGTCGGTTCGTCCAGGATCAACAGCCTCGGGTTGGTGAGCAGCGCCCGTGCGATGGCGAGCATCTGCTGCTCTCCGCCCGACAGGGCATCGCAGCGGTTGCGCCGACGCTCGCCCAGACGCGGAAACACCTGAAGCACCCGCTCCAGCGTCCAGCCACCTTGGGCAGGAGCCGGCCGCTCGCCGAGCGTGAGGCTCTCCATCACGGTGAGCGATGGGAAGACACCGCGGTTCTCCGGCACGAAGGCAACGCCGCGGCGCGCGATCTGGTGGGTGGGCACGCCGACGATCGGCTGCCCGTCGAGGAGCACGCTGCCGCCGCTTGGCTGCATCAGGCCGACGATGCAGCGCAACGTGGTCGACTTGCCGACGCCGTTGCGGCCGATCAGCCCGAGGAAGCTGGTGGCGTCGGCGTGCAGGCTCACCCCGTGCAGCACAGGGGTGGCGCCGTAGGCGGCGCGCAGGTCGCGGACTTCAAGCAAGCTGGCGCCCCTTGAAGTAGATGCGCTGGACGCGGTCGCTGGCGCGGATCTCCGCCGGCGTGCCCTGCTCGAACAGGGCGCCCTGCTCGAACACGAACACGTGGTCGGTGAGCCCTTCGATAACCTTCAGGTCGTGCTCGATGATCATCAGGGTGAGCTCCGCAGGCAGGCTCGCGCGCAGCATGTCGACGACGGCATGGGTTTCCTCCTCGCTCATGCCCGCGGTGGGCTCGTCGAGCAGCAGCAGCCGCGGCTCGGTGGCGAGCGCCAGGGCGATCTCGAGCTGGCGCAGTTCGCCGTACGACAGCGCCGAAGCCGACGTATGCGACTTCGCCGTCAGGCCGACGCGCGCGACATGCGCCTCGGCCCGCTCGTCGACATCGCGGTCGCGGCTGCGCGGCGACCAGAAGTCGAAGGTGCGGCGCGGCTGGCGCGAGCGCACAGACAGGCGCACGTTGTCGAGCACGTCGAACTCGGGGAACACGCTGGTCTTCTGGAAGCTGCGGCCGATGCCCAGGTGGCTGCGCCGGTCGGCTCCCAGTGCGGTGATGTCGGCGCCCTGGAAATGGATCGAGCCAGCGGTCGCGCGCAGCGTGCCGGTAAGCAGGTTCAGCAGGCTGGTCTTGCCGGCGCCGTTGGGGCCGAGCACGCCATAGCGGCGGCCGGGCTGAAGCCGCAGACTCACGTCGCGCACTGCAATGAAGCGGCCGTAGGCCAGCGTCAGACCCTCGGTCGCAAGCAGGGCGGCGCTCATGACGGCTCCCCCCGCAGCGCATCGCCGGCGGCGGCCGCCGGCGTCCCGCCGCGTCGCCGGCGCCAGGCGTTGCCGACGAGCGGAACCAACCCCGCCGGCGCGAACAGCACGACCAGGATGAACACCACGCCGAGCACCAGCCGCCAGTGATCCGTGAGCAGACCGAGGTAGTGGAACAGCGCGAGGAACAGCGCCGCGCCGACGGCCGGCCCGTAGAGGCTGGCGACGCCGCCGAGGATGACCATCAGGATCACCTCGCCGGAGACTGTCCAGAACAGGATCGCCGGCTCGACCAGGTTGAACAGCGCCGCCTGCAGCGCACCGGCCACGGCGGCCACCGATCCGGCCATCACGAAGCCGATCAGCTGGAAGCGCCGCACCGGGTAGCCGAGCGCGCCCATCCGCGCCGGGTTCTGCCGGATGCCGGCGAACACGGCGCCCATCGGCGAGGCGTCGAGCCGGCGCAACGCGTACAGCAGCAGCACCAGCGCGACCAGCGCGACGTGGTAGAAGGTCTTCGCGCTGTCCAGGCTGAGCCACTCGGCGACGTCGCCGGGCCACAGCGTGGGGCGCGGGATCGACGGAATGCCGTTGATGCCGCCGGTCCAGCGGTCGGCCGACAGCACGGCCACGTAGGCGAGCTGGCACAGGGCGATCGTAATCATTACGAAGCCGACGCCGCCCAGCCGCAGCACGAGCGCACCGACCACCAGCGAGACCAGCGCCCCCGCCACCAGCGCAGCGGCCAGCAACAGGAACAGGTTCTGCGTCAGGTGCAGGAGCATGAGGCCGGCAAGGTAGGCGCCGACGCCGAGGAACAGCCCGTGGCCGAAGCTGATGAGCCCCAGGCGCCCGATCAGGATGTTCAGGCTCAGCGCGAACATCGCGGTCGTCATGACCTCGATGGCGAATTCGGTCTGCGTGCCGCGCAGGCCATGCGGCAGCAGCAGGGCCAGCAGCAGCACCACGCAGACGGTCCAGCGTTCTCGGTTCATCGCGCGATCCCCATCAGGCCCTGCGGCCGCACCAGCAGCACGAGCACCAGCACCAGGTAGATGAAGCCAGTCGAAAACGCGGGCGCGTAGACTTGGCCCACCACGGTCGCCCCACCGATGATCAGGCTGGCGATCAGCGCGCCCGGCAGCGAGCCCATGCCGCCGACCACCACGACGACGAGCGCGGAGATCAGGATCTCGCTGCCCATGCCGGGGAAGGCGTTGAACAGCGGCAGCGACAACACGCCGGCCAGCCCGGCCAGCGCCGACCCGGCCGCGAAGACGCCGGTGAACAGGAGGCGCACGTCTATGCCGAGCGCGGACGCCATCTCACGGTCGTCGACGCTGGCACGCACCATCGCGCCGAGCTTGCTGCGCCCGAACAGCGTGACGAGCGCCGCGACCACGACGACGCCGACCGCCACGACGAGCAGCCGATAGAGCGGAATGGCGACGCCCGCCACGACGATGCTGCCCTGCAGCTCGACCGGCGGCGCGAGCGTCTGGATCTGCGGGCCCCAGATGATGCGCACAAGTTCGTCGCAGGCGAACACCAGGCCGAGTGTCAGCAGCACCTGCGGGTACATGCCGCGGCCGTAGGTGCGCGAGAGCAGCGTGCGTTCGACGAGCACGCCCAGCGCCCCGGTGAGCACCGGCACGACCAGCAGGGCCCAGTAGAAATGCCCCAGCCGGCCAGCCAGCGTGAGCGCGAGGTAGCCGCCCACCATGTAGAACACGCCGTGTGCCAGGTTGACGACGTGCATCAGCCCGAAGATCAGCGAGAGGCCCGAGGCCACGAGGAACAACAGCGCCCCCATCTGAAGGGCGTTGACGACCTGTTCGGCGAAGATCTGCATGGCGTGCTCCGGTGCGCGCGGGTGTATGGGTGCCGCGCGGGCGTGGGTCGCGTCAGAGGCTGCAGCCGGTGCCCGGGTCGGTGACCTTCTCGTAGGTCTTCAGGATCTTGTGTGCCAGCGCACCATCCGGCTTCTTGATCACTTCGCCGATGTAGATGTTCTGGATCACGTTGCCGGTGCGCGGGTCGATGGTGACGGGCCCGCGCGGGCTGTCGATCTTCAAGCTGCTGAGCGCCGTGCGAACCTTGTCCTTGTCGCGCAGGTCGCCCTTCATCGCCTCGACGGTGGCGAGCATCAGCTTGGCGGTGTCGTAACCCTGCACGTGCATCGTGTGGGCGACCTTGCCATAGCGCTTCTGGAAGCGCGCCTGAAATGCGTTGTTCAACGGCGTGTTCAGCGCCGACATGTAGTGGCCGCCGATCACCATGCCGATGGCGTTGTCGCCCATCGCCGGGAAGAACAGTTCGTCGCCCAGCCAGATCGGCGCGACCAGCTTCAGCTTCGGTCCGCGGATGCCTGCCTGGGTCACCTGGTTGACGAAGCGCGGCCCGCCCGCGCCCACGATGAACGACCACGTCATGTCGACTTCGCCGAGGCGCGAGCGCAGGTTGGTGATGGTCGGCGCGAAATCGGCGGCGCCCATCGCCGTCCAGTCCTCGTACGCCACCTTGCCGCCGCTTTTCGTCAGACCGTCCTTGAACGCGGCGGCCATCTCGCGTCCGGCGTCGTAGTTGGAGGCGATCGTCATCGCCGACTTGCCGACCGACTCGCCGGCGTACAGGCCGAGCGCGTGGTTGACTTGCCAGTTGGAGAACGAGGTGCGCACGATGTACGGGCTGCAGTCCTTGCCCGTCACGTCGTTGTTGCCGGCGTTGGCCACCAGCAGGAAGGTCTTGGAGCGGTGCACTTCATCGCGGATCGCCGCGACGACGTGCGAGGCGATCGGCCCGACGAGGAAGTCGACCTGGTCGTCCTTGATGTAGCGCCGCGCCAGCTGCAGGGTGACCTTCGGGTCTTCCTTGTTGTCCTCCTTCAGGACGACGATCTTGCGGCCGGCCACCTGGCCGCCTGCCTCCTCGATGGCCAGATCAAAGCCCTCGCGCACGGCTTCGCCGTACACCGCGAAGACCTGTGAGAACGGCAGCAGGAGGCCGACTTTGAGCTCCTTGCCCTGCTGGGCTTGAGCGGCCGGTGCAACGGCAGCGGCCAGCGCGAGTAACGCGGCATGGGTCAGACGAAAGAGCGGGCGCATAGTGTCTCCGGACGAAGTCGAGAACAAACAGGCCTGACTGTTTTCGCGCGAACGAGAGCGCTAGGCGTCAGTGCATGAGCAAGTCTAAGGATCTCGCTAGAGATTCAATCTCTCGTTAATACCTATTAATCCCAATATTTTGGATGCGTTACGTTCAATTGACCAGCGGCAGGTCCATGGCGAGCCGGCTGGCACCGGGCCGACCTCGATGCTCACGCTGCCACGGAGCCGCGCGGTGACCTGCGCCGCCACGGCCGGGCCGAGCCCGGTGCCACGCGCGCCGCGGCTCGGATCGCCGCGCGCGAACGCCTGCAGCTCGCGTTCGCGGTCGGCCAGCGCGACGCCCGGCCCGGCGTCGTCGACCTCGATGCGCCCGCGCCCGCCACCGGTCACCAGCCGCAGCACCACCGGCGGCCCGCCATGGCGGAACGCGCTGTCCAGCAGGTTCAGCACCGGCCGCGCGAGCGAGCTGTTCAGGTTGTACGACACGCCGGCCAGCAGCAGCCGTCGCTCGCGTTTGTGGCGGGCGAGGCGCTCACGCAGCTCGCCCCAGGCGGCGTCGACGGCCGCCACCTCCGCCATTGCGCTGCGCACCGGCCGCACCGTCTGTGCGGGTCCCTCGGGCTCGGCAGGGTCGTGCGCGGCCATGCGCTCGGCAGCCGCGCGAGCGGCCCTGTGGTGCTGTTGCCCGGCTACGCGCCGGACCTCATCCCCGTGGAGTACCTGTGGGCCTGGCTCAAGCGTCACGCCTTGGCCAACTTCTGCCCCTACACGCTGGCCGAGCTGAAAGACACCGCGCGCCGCAAGCTCAAGAGCGGGCAGAACGCCAATCGATCATTCACCGCGTGCTGGAAGCAGGCCGAGCTGTGGTGATGTCATCGGTTATGTAAAGCTCAATCGGCGTCGCCGGTCTCCGCCGGTTGCGGGCGGCCCAGACGCCCGAGCGCGGCAACGAGCAGGGCCGCCGCCAGCGGCCCCAGGCTCAGCAACGTGAGCCCGAGGCCGAAGCCGCCCGAGCGCTCCTTGGCCCAGCCGATGATGTACGGGCCGACGAAGCCGCCGAGCGCACCGACCGAGTTGATCATGGCAAAGGCGGCCGCGATGGCGCTGCCCTTCAGGTACACCTGCGGCAGCGTCCAGAAGCCGCCGGTCGAGCCCATGATGCCGGCGGCGGCGACGCTCAGCGCGGCGATCGCCAGCACCGGCTCGGCGGTGCTGCCGGCGGCCCACAGGCCGAGCGCACCTGCGGTCAGCGCGACGCAGCAGACTGAGAAGCGCCTGCCGGTGCGGTCGACGTAGCGCCCGAGCGCGACGATGACCACCAGCGCCACGACGAACGGGATCGCCGAGATGAAGCCCGTCTGCAGCGTCGAGGCGCCGAAGCCGCGGACGATCTGCGGCACCCAGAAGATGATGCCGAAACTGCCCACCAGCCCGCCGAAGTACGCCAGGCTCAACACCAGTACCGGTGCCGACCACAGGCCGTCGCGCAGGCTGCTGCGATGCTGCGGCGTGGCCTGCCGGTTCTCGCGGTCCAGGGCGCTCTCGAGCGCCTGCGCTTCCTCGGGGCGCAGCCACGCGGCGTCGCGCGGGCGGTCGGGCATGAGCCGGTAGACCGCCAGACCGGCGATCAGCGTCGGCAGCCCCTCGATGATGAACATCCACTGCCAGTTCTTCAGCCCCGCCAAGCCCTGCAGCTGCGGCAGCGACAGGATCGCGCCCGACACCGGCCCGCTGACGATCAGCGACACCGGCAGCGCGGCCATGATCAGCGCACTCATGCGGCCGCGGTACTCGGCCGGAAACCAGTAGGTCAGGTACAGGAACAGCCCGGGCAGCAGGCCCGCCTCGGCCACGCCGAGCAGGAAACGCAGCACGAAGAACGAGTTCGCGTCGTGAACGAAGGCCATCGCCATCGCCACGCAGCCCCAGGCGATCGTCAGCGGTGCGATCCAGCGGCGTGCGCCGATCTTCTCGATCATCATGTTGCTCGGCACTTCGAACAGCACGTAGCCGAGGAAGAAGACCCCGACCCCGAGCGCATAGACGGTCGGCGTGAAACCGAGGTCCTTGTTCATCCCCAGCGCCGCGAAACTGACGTTGGCGCGGTCGAGGAAGCTGAGCAGGAACAGCAGCGCGAGAAACGGCATGAGCCGTCGCGCGGCCTTGGTGACGACGGGTTCGAGGGCAGGGGTGGACATCGGGGCTCCGGTTCAGGTGGTGGCAGACGTTGTCAGGCGACCGCGACGGCGGCGACCGCCACGGCGATGGAAGCGCCGATGCCGACGCGCGCGCGGCGCCGGCCACCGCGGTCCACGCCGGGCCGTTCTTGCAGCTTCAAAACGGAAACACCACGTAGCGCGGCAGCGCGTCCGCGTCGTACACCGCACGGCGGTCGCGCAGCACCGCCTGCCCGCCCTGCAACTCGATCACGTCGCGGTAGACGCCCGAGGTCAGCAGCGTCGGCGTGCCGCCTTCGGGCGTCATCGTGATCAGGAAGTTGGAGGTCGCTTCCACGCGCCCGGCGCCGGCCTCGCGGCAGCGCACCCGCTGCACGAAGTGCCGCGTGCGGTAGGCCTGGTAGGTGCCGGCCCAGACCTTGGTGACGATGGACACGCGGTCCTCGATGCGGGCGCGACAGTCGTCGTACATCAGCGCGATGCCCAGGCCGCGCTTGTCGTTCTCGGCCGAGACCCAGATGTAGGAGGTTTCGGGTGCGGCGGAGAAGCAGGCCTTCCAGGCCTGCATGTCCTGCGCGTCCATCGCGACGATGTACTGCGATTGCAATTCGTCGAGCGCGGCCAGGATGGTGGCGTCCATGCTCAGGCCTCCCGCTGGAAGCCCATCAGCTTCCGGTAGTGCTCCCATTTCGGCAACTGCCCGGTCTCGTCGTTCTGCTTGACGTCGAACGAGGGTTGGTCGCCGCCCGTCACGCCCTTCTGGAACTCGGCCTGGCCCGGCGTGTAGCTGCCGATGTGGATGCGCTGGAAGATGGCCGCGTCTTCCATCGTCACCATGCCGCAGGGGCCGAGCAGGTTGGACGATTGGCGCAGCCGGTGGCGCACCATGTCCTCGCTGTCGTCGACGTGGGCGAAGTAGGCGTAGTGAACCTCGGTCACGTCGTGGCTGCGCGCGATGGCGAAGCGCAGGTTGATCACGTCGAGGTGCTTGACCACCACGCTGCACGGGAACAGCTGCACCACGCAGCTGCCCTTCTCCGGGTTCTGGCCCTTGAAGGTGATCAGCGAGGTGTCCTTCAGGAAGCCGCTGTGCTGGATCGGCTTGAGCTGCGCGACGATGCAGGCGTGGCCGTTCTCGGTCATGTATTGCGCGCCCTGGCCGCCCTGCCAGTTGAGCAGGCGGAATCCCGTGTGCAGCAGCGGGGCGTGGTAGCCGTCGTTGTCGTTGTAGGCCTTCCAGTTCACCGCGTAGCGCACCTTCTGGTAGCCCAGCAGCTTCAGGCGCCCGTCCCCGCCGAGCACCACGCTCAGCGGCTCCATGATCGGCGCGCCGATCCAATCTTCCAGCGGCGGCGTCGCCTTGCCGAGCGTGACGAACACCAGCCCCAGATGCACACCGACGCGCACTTCCTTCAGGTCGTAGTCCTCCTTCTGGAACTCCGGCGAGAACTCCTTGGAGCCCGGGCAGCCGACGAGGTCGCCCTCCAGCCCGAACAGCCAGCGGTGGTAGGGGCACTCGAACTCGGTGCGGTTGCCGCAGCTCGCCGTCTCCACCTGCGTGCCGCGGTGGGTGCAGCTGTTGAGGAACACGCGCACCTGGCGGTCCTTGCCGCGCACGATGAGCAGCGGCATGCGGCCGAGCTCGAAGGTCTTGAAGTCGCCCACCTCTGGAAGTTCGCCCTCGTGCGCGACGACGTGCCAGCAGTCGCCGTAGAAGATGGTCCTCAATTCCTCTTCGAACAGCGATTCGCTGACGAAGACTTCCTTCGGGACCTGGCTGATGCGCTTGGTCCAGACCAGGGGCCGCGTCGACGTGGAGGTCGTGGGCATGTTCATGGCGACCACTCGTTCTCAGTGACACGGGTCACCGTGTCCGACGGCGAGAAAGACGGATGCACTGGCGGGCTGCGGGACATCGGCCGATCAGCGACCGAGGTCCTTCGCAGTCTGGCCCGCGATGCCCCAGTTGGTCTTGGGCACGTCGTGGATCCAGACGCGGACGTTCTCCTTCGGCGCGCCGACGGCCTCCTGGAGCGCCTGGGTGACCTTCTCGATCACGGCGCGCTTCTGGTCTTCGGTGCGGCCCTCGAGCAGGTAGATCTGAGCGAACGGCATGCTGCTCTCCTTTTGCGAGAAGTGACGAATGAGGTTCAGCGGAATTGCACGGCCACGCTGCCGAGACCCTGCACGCGAAGGCAGACCTGGTCGCCCGCTTCGACGGCCACCGCCTCGGTCACGCCGCCCGACAGCACTAGCGCGCCGGCAGGCAGTTCCTGCCCGCGCGCGCCGAGGTGGTTGGCCAGCATCGCCACCGCCGCGGCGGGGTGGCCCAGCACCGCTGCGCCGGCGCCCATCGCGACCGGCTTGCCGTTCTTCTCGAGCACCACGCCGATCGTGCGCAGGTCGAGCGCGTCGGGCGCAACGGCCCGGCCACCGACGACGAAACGCGCCGCCGAGGTGTTGTCGGCGATCACGCTCGCCAGATCGAACTTGAAGTCGCGGTAGCGGCTGTCGATGACCTCGATGCCCGGGAGCACGAAGTCGGTGGCGGCCAGCACCGCACCGATGTGGCAGCCCGGGCCTTTCAGCGCGCGCTTCAGCACGAAGCAGATCTCGGGCTCGACCTTGGGATGGATCAGGTCGGCCATCGGCACGTCGCCGCCGTCGGGCACGACGAACTCGTCGACGAGGAAGCCGAAGCACGGCTCCGACACGCCCATCTGCTTCATCTTCCCCGGCGACGTGAGCCCGGCCTTCCAGCCCACCACGCGCGTGCCGCGATCGCGCTTGCGCGCCAGAATGGCGTCCTGCACGGCATAGGCATCCGCCAGCGTCATGCCGGGGTGCGCATCGGTGATCTTGACCGTGTCTCGGGCGCGCAGCTGGCACGACTCGAGCTGTTCGGCCAGGGCGGCGACGGTGGCGCTGTCGAGCGGCATGGCGTCGTCTCCTCAGGCGGCCTTGGGCTGGGCCAGGCCCTGCGCCTTGGCGAGCGTCAGCGCGGTGTCCTCGATCATGTCTTCCTGGCCGCCGACCATGCCGCGCCGCCCCATCTCGACGAGGATGTCGCGCGCCGGCACGCCGTACTTCTTCTCCGCGCGCTTGGCGAACAGCAGGAAGCTGCCGTACACGCCGGCATAGCCGAGCGTGAGCGCATCGCGGTCGATGCGGATCGGGAAGTCCATGATCGGCACGACCAGGTCCTCGGCCACGTCCTGGATGCCGAACACGTCGACGCCGGTCTCGATGCCCATCAGGTCGCACACCGCCACGAGGACCTCCATCGGCGTGTTGCCGGCACCGGCACCCAGGCCCGCGGCCGCCGCGTCGATGCGCGAGGCGCCGACCTCGATGGCGGCGATGCTGTTGGCCACGCCCATCGCGAGGTTGTGGTGGCCGTGGAACCCGAGCTCGGTCTCCGGGGCCAGCACGTCGCGCACAGCCTTCAGCCGGTCCTTCACGCCGTCAGGCAGCAGGTGGCCGGCAGAGTCGGTCACGTAGATGCAGTTGGCGCCGTAGCCTTCCATCAGCTTGGCCTGCCTGGCCAGGCCTTCCGGGCTGTTCATGTGCGCCATCATCAGGAAGCCCACCGTGTCCATCTCGAGCTTGCGCGCGAGCGTGATATGCTGCTCGGACACGTCGGCCTCGGTGCAGTGGGTTGCCACGCGGATCGTGTGCACGCCCAGGTCGCGCGCCATGCGCAGGTGGTCCACCGTGCCGATGCCGGGCAGCAGCAGTGCCGACACCTTGGCGCGCCTCATCAGCGGGATCACGGTCGAGAGGTATTCCTCGTCGCTGTGCGCGGGGAAGCCGTAGTTGACCGAGCTGCCGCCGAGCCCGTCACCGTGCGTGACCTCGATGAGCGGCATGCCGGCGTCGTCCAGGCCCTTGGCGATGGTCTTCATCTGCTCCAGCGTCATCAGGTGCCGCTTGGGGTGCATGCCGTCGCGCAACGTCATGTCGTGCAGGCGGACTTTCTTGCCTTTGAGGTTCATCGTGGATCTCCGGAGGTGGTTGATTCGGGTGGCGCGGGCGTCAGTTGCAGCCGGCCAGCACGGCGGCCGGGCGCGCGGCCTCGGTGGGGCGCAGCTTCAGCGTGCCGGCGAGGATCTCCTCGGCGAACATCTCGGCCGTGCGCGCAGCGGCAGCCGTCATGATGTCCAGGTTGCCCGCGTACTTGGGCAGGTAGTCGCCGAGGCCTTCTACCTCGAGGAAGACCGACACGCGGTTGCCGTCGAACACCGGGCCGTTGACGAGGCGGTAGCCCGGCACGTAGCGCTGCACCTCCTTGATCATGGCGTGGATGGACGCGGTGATGCGCGCCTGATCGGGCGCCGCCTCGGTGAGGCAGTGCACCGTGTCGCGCATGATCAGCGGCGGCTCGGCCGGGTTGATGACGATGATCGCCTTGCCCTTCTTCGCGCCGCCCACCTTCTCGACGGCACCCGCGGTGGTGCGGGTGAACTCGTCGATGTTCTTGCGCGTGCCCGGGCCGGCCGACTTGGACGACACGGTGGCGACGATCTCGCCGTAGGCGACCGTCTGCACCTTGCTGACCGCGGCGACCATCGGGATCGTCGCCTGCCCGCCGCAGGTGACCATGTTGACGTTCATCTCGCCGCGCCCGACCTGTTCCTTCAGGTTCACCGGCGGAACGCAGAACGGGCCGATCGCCGCCGGCGTGAGGTCGATCATCATCGCGCCGCAGGCGTTGACCTTGCGCGAATTCTCGGCATGCACGTAGGCGCTGGTGGCGTCGAAGACGATCTGCACGCCGTCGGCCTGGATGTGCGGCACGAGGCCGTCGACGCCGTCGGACGTGGTCTTCAGGCCCATCTCGCGCGCCTTCTTCAGGCCGTCGGAGCTGGGGTCGATACCCACCATCCACACCGGCTCAAGCACGGGGCTGCGCTGCAGCTTGGCCAGTAGGTCGGTGCCGATGTTGCCGGGTCCGATGAGGGCGCATTTGATCTTGGGCATGGATGTTCTCGAAGTGAAGTCAGTAAAGAGTGCGAACAACGCCGCCATCGGTGCGAACTGCCGCGCCGTTCATGGCAGCGGCAAGCGGGCTGCAGATGAATGCGACCGTCGCGGCGACCTCTGCCGGCTCCACGAAGCGCTGCAGCAGCGAGGTCGGGCGATGGTCACGAAAGAACGTCGATTCCGCCTCGGCCATCGAACAGGCTGCATCGCGGGCCATCCGCTCCAGGAAGGCCTGCACGCCTTCGGTTCGGGTCGGCCCCGGTAGCACGGCATTGACGGTCACCGCGGTACCGGCGCAGGTCTCGGCCACGGCGCGCGACACCGACAGCTGAGCCGACTTCGTCATCGCGTAGTGGGCCATGTCCCCCGGCGGGCAGATGCCGGATTCGCTGGAGACGAACACCACGCGCCCCCAATTGCGCGCCTTCATGGCCGGCAGAAGGGCCCGCGTGAGACGCACGCCGCTGAGCACGTTGATGTCGAACATCCGTGTCCACTGGGCATCTGTAGTGGACTCGAACGCCGCAGCCTCATAGACGCCGCAGTTGTTGACGAGGATGTCGACGTCCCCGGCAGCATCGGCCAGGTGATCACAACCTTCGGCCGTGGCGACATCGTCCTGGACGGCGTCGACCTCGGCCGACCGAACATCCGCAAACAGGCGTTCAACGGCTCGCGCCAGCCTGAGAGCATCCCGGCCGTTGAGGACCACCTCAGCGCCCTCGGCCGCGAGTGCTCGCGCGACGGCCCAGCCGATACCGGCTGTGGAGCCGGTGACGAGGGCACGTTTGCCTTTCAGTTGCAGATCCATGGCGGTGATCGTGCGATCAGTCGAGCGTGATCTTGGCTTCGCGGATCACCTGGGCCCAACGCCGATGCTCGGTGCGCATGTACTCCGCAAACTGCTCAGGCGAAGAGAGCAAGGGCTCGGCACCGATCTGGGCCAGACCCTCGACGACGTCGGTCGACCTCAGGCCTTCAGTCACCGCCTTGTTCAACGTTGCCGTGACTTCGCCCGGAAGTTTTGCGGGCCCGAGCAAGCCGAACCAGAACGGCAGAGCTAAGCCTGTGTAGCCTTGCTCGGCGACCGTCGGCACCTCGGGCAGCAATGGCGAGCGTGTGGAAGAAACGACGGCGATGCCCTTGAGCTTGCCGCTGCGGATGTTGGGCGCGGCACTGCTCAAAGAGCTTTCGATGCTGGTCATCAGCTGGCCGCCCAGCAAGTCCTGCACCAGCGGCGCGGTGCCCTTGTAGGGAACGTGGAGCATCTGCACGCCGGCGGCGGACTGGAGCATCTCGCCGAGCAAGTGATTGGCGGTCCCCACGCCCGAACTGCCGTAAGTCAACTTGCCCGGGTTTGCGCGGGCATACGCCACCATTCCCTTCAAATCACTGAAGGGAATGCTGGGGTGTGCGACGATGGCGGCCTTGGTTAGCGCCACCAAGGTGATGGGCGTGAAGTCGCGCGCATAGTCGTAAGGGAGCTTGGACTGCAGGCTCGGCGCGATCACCAGGGGGCTCACCGCCGACAGCACCAGCGTGTAGCCGTCGCCAGGCGACTTGGCCGCGGTGTCGGTGCCCACATTGCCACCGGCGCCCGGCTTGTTCTCTACCACCACG
Source organism: Xylophilus ampelinus (assembly GCF_901875635.1). Classification (GTDB taxonomy): domain Bacteria; phylum Pseudomonadota; class Gammaproteobacteria; order Burkholderiales; family Burkholderiaceae_C; genus Xenophilus. The sequence continues at coordinate 38,202 of NZ_CABFMN010000108.1, forward strand.
CTCTGGCCAAGTTTGTCGCTGATGATCTTGGCCACCAAGCGGCCCATGATGTCGGTAGGCCCGCCGGGCGGGAAAGGCACGATCAGCTTGATCGGCTTGGACGGGTAGACCTCGGCTGCGAGCAGCGGGGAGCCCGTGGTGCCCAGGCACAAAACGGCCAATGCGCAGCGCACAAGGCAAGTGTGGAATGCAGCCAGTAGAGCCATGAGACGGGGCATGAACCAGTGGAATTGCAGGAGGGTGGTCCGCTCTTTCAGACGAACCGCACCGAGCAGCCGCCGATGCCGCCGATGCTCACGCGCAGGTTGTCGCCGGCCTTCACCGGCACCATCGCTCCGAGCGCGCCAGAGAGCACCACTTCGCCCGCCTTCAGCGGCACGCCCAGCCGTCCAAGCGTGTTGGCCAGCCAAGCCATCGCGTTCAGTGGCGAGGCCATCGTGGCCGCGCCGGCACCGGTGACGACGACTTCGCCGTTCTTCTCGAGCACCATGCCGCAGGTCACGAGGTCCAGACCGCGCGGATCAACGACGCGGTCGCCGAGCACGAACACGCCGCAGCTGGCGTTGTCGGCCACGGTGTCCTGGATCTTGATCTTCCAGTCGCGGATGCGCGAGTCGACGATCTCGAAGCACGCCATCACCCCCTCGGTGGCCGCAAGCACGTCGGCGGCGGTGACGCCGGGGCCCTGCAGGTCTCGCTTGAGCAGGAAGGCGATCTCGCCCTCCGCCTTCGGCTGGATCAGCGTCTTGGCCTCGATCGCCTGGCCTTCGTTGTAGACCATCGCATCGGTGAGCATGCCGAAGTCGGGCTGGTGCACGCCGAGCATGTTCATCACCGCCTGGCTGGTGACGCCGATCTTCTTGCCGATGATGCGCTCGCCGGCCGCGAGACGCCGCGCGTTCAGGCGCTGCTGGATCGCGTAGGCGTCCTCGATCGTGATGTCGGCATGGCGGTTGGTCAGCGGCTCGACCATCCGGCACTCGGCGAGAGCCGCGTGGAGTTCGTCGCCGAGTTGTTCGATCAGTTGCGGTGTCATGGTGTTCAGAGCTTGATGCAGACGTTTTTCAGTTCGGTGTAGAACTCGAGCGAGTGCACCCCGCCTTCTCGGCCGATGCCCGATTGCTTAGCGCCGCCGAAGGGGGTGCGCAGGTCGCGTAGGAACCAGCTGTTCACCCACACCAGCCCGACGTGCATACGTTGGGCAAAGCGGTGCGCGCGCGCGAGATCGCGCGTCCAGACCGACGCCGCCAGACCGTAGGCGTTGTCGTTGGCCTTGCCGAGCACCTCGTCTTCGGTGTCGAAGGGGGCGATGTGGCAGCAAGGGCCGAAGACCTCTTCGCGCACCACGCGCGCCGTCTCGGGCACGCCAGTCCAGATGGTCGGCTCGATCCAGTTGCCGCCGTCGAGCGCGCCGCCCATCCGCGGCACGCCGCCGCCGGTGACAACCGTGGCACCCTCGGCGCGCGCAAGCTCGTAGTACGAGAGCACCTTGGCTTGATGCTCCTTGCTGATCAACGGGCCCATGCCTGTGGCGGCGTCTTCCGGACGGCCCAGCTTCAACCCCTTGGCGCCCTGGCTCAGCGCGGCAACGAAGCGCTCGAACAGCGGCCGCTCGACGTAGACACGCTCGGTGCCCAGGCACACCTGGCCGCAGTTGGCGAACACCGAGCGCATCGTGCCCTCGATGGCGGCATCGAAGTCGCAGTCGGCGAACACGATCGCGGCGTTCTTGCCGCCCATCTCCAGGCTCACCGGCCGCGCACCCTTGGCGGCCGCCTTCATGATGACCTCGCCGGTGCGCGTCTCGCCGGTGAAGGTGATGGCATCGACGCCCGGGTGCGTGGTGACGAACTCGCCGGCCGAGTCGGGCCCAAAGCCGTGGACGACGTTGTACACACCACGCGGAATGCCGGCCGCGTTCATCACCTCGCCCAGCAGCGAGGCCGTCTGCGGCGTCTCCTCCGAGGGCTTCACGACGACTGCGTTGCCGCAGGCCAGCGCCGGGCCGACCTTCCAGGTCATCAGTAGCAGGGGCAGGTTCCAGGGGCAGATCACGCCGACCACGCCCACCGGCGTGCGGTGGCCGTAGTTGATGGCGCCGCGGCCGTCGGGCGTGGCCATCTCGAAGAACTCGCTCGGCACGTTCTTCACGACGTCGGCGAAGATCTTGAAGTTCGCCGCCCCGCGCGGGATGTCGATGTGGCGCGCCAGGCTCATCGGCTTGCCGGTGTCCTCGCATTCGGCGGCGAGGAATTCGTCGAAGCGCTGGGTGATGCCGTCGGCGACCGCGTACAGCCGCTCGACGCGCTCGGCGACAGTCATGCGCCCCCAGGGTCCGGACAGCGCGGCGCGCGCCGCCGTCACGGCCGCATCCACGTCGGTGCGGCCGGCCTCGCTGACCTGTGCGATGAGCTCGCCGGTGAGCGGCGAGCGCTTGTCGAAATGCTTGGTGCCGGCCGAATACTCGCCGTCGATGAAATTTCGAATCTGCTTCATGGCTATCTCACAAACCGATGGCGGCCAAGCCAGCGCGCGCGCAATCCTCGTCCTGCTCGGCCGACCCGCCGGACACGCCAATGCCGCCGATCACCAGCCCGTCCTCGAAGATCGGCAGGCCGCCGCCGAACATCACGACGCCAGGCCGCTCGTTCAGGCCGGCACGCAGCAGTTCGTCGCCGGACACCACGTCCTTCCAACCCGACGTTGGAAAACCGAAGCCGGCGGCGGTGCCGGCCTTGTCGATGGCGATGCCGATCGAGTGGTTGAAGGAACCGTTCATGCGCAGGAAGGCCGTGAGCCGGCCGGCACCGTCGGTGACCGCGACGTTCATGCGCAAGCCGAGCGCGGCCGCATGCTCGACCGCGCCCCGCGCCGCCGCGGCGGCGGCGTCGGTGGTGATGGCGCGCTGCGGCACGCTGTTCACTCGGGTGCTGTCCATGCTGGCGCTTTCGCTCAGGTGTAGGCTTCGGTGAACGAAGGCGTGGCTTCGCCGGTGTGGAAGAAGATGCCACGCCACAGGTTCTCTTCGGTCCATGTGTTCACCGGGCGGTCGGGCTGTGCCAGGTAGCCCAGGCCGGCGAAGGTCTCGTTGCGGTTGCCGCTGGGGTCGAAGAAGTAGATCGTCTGGCCGCGCGTGATGCCGTGGCGCGTGGGCGTCACGTCGATCTTGACCTTGTTCTTGGCCATCACATCGGCGGCCTTGAGCACCTCCTCCCACGAGTCGAGGAAGAACGAGGCGTGGTGGATGCCCGCCGTCGGGCCGGGCAGGAAGGCGATGTCGTGCGGCTTGGTCGCGCGGAACATGAACGCCGCGGCCTGGAACGCGCCGCCGGGGCCGACGAGGATCTGCTCGCTGAGGTAGAAGTCCAGGCACTCCTTGAAGAACTTGCAGTTCTCGGCGACCTTGTTGACGCCGGCCTCGGGGTTGAGCTCGCACACCAGCGCCACGTGGTCCAGCCACTTCGAGCCGGCACCCTTGAGGTCGTCCGGCCAGGGATCGGGGTTCTCAGAGCCGACCGCGGTGCCCACGCATTCCTTCATCGCGTACAGCCGCATCTCGTGCCCGCTGGGCATCTTGAACTGCAGCATCCGCCCGGTGGACGGCAGCGTGCCTTCGTGCAGCATCGTGGTCTTCACGCCGGCGGCTTCGATGCGCTTTTGCAGCGCATCCAGGTCGGCGTCGTGCTCGACCTTGTAGGCCACGTGGTCCATGCCGGCGGAGTCGGCCTTCTTCAGCTGCACCGAGTACTTGTCCCACTCGTCCCAGCACTTCAGGTACACGTTGCCGGCCTTGTCCTCCATGGTCTTCTTCATGCCCAGCACGTTCTCGTAGTGCTTCACGGCCGCAGCCATGTCCATCACCTTCAGGCTCACGTGCCCGATTCGCATCACACCCATTTCAAGTCTCCTTGGTTGCGTGAATTAGCGAGGCGTCCGGACCGCGCGCGGCACCAGTTGCACCCCAATTGAAGGTAAGCGCCTTCCTCAGCTTGCCTACCACGTCGACTTCCACACTTGATACCGGCGTCACCCGGCAGGCCAGGCAGATGCCCTTCGCCTCGTCGTCTTCCGACACATGGGTCCGGCTCATTGGGCCGATGCAGCGGACCTGCCCGACCGGTACGCTGATCCTGCACACGCCGCAGCCGCCGCTCAGGCATCCAACCGGAATGCCCTTACGGCCGATGCGGGCCATGCCCTGCAACAAGGTTTCCGTCTCGCCGCAGGCGTAGGTTTCGCCCGTCTGGACGATCCGCACGTTGTGCCTTACGCCGCTCGTCATGCAACCTTCCTCAGGCGGCATCCGCCTCGGCCAGGAAGTTGCCGACCAGCTTTGCAAAGCGTGCCGCATGTTCGATCTGCGTCCAGTGACCGCAGCGGCCGAACACATGCAGCTGGGAGCGGGAGATCCACTGCGACAGCGTGATCGAGTTCGACACTGGAAGGACCTGGTCCTCACGTCCGTGAATGATGAGGGTCTCGTGCGGCAGCTTGCGGATGTCTTCCTCGCGGCTGGCCAACGCCTCCACCCAGCGCTGCCGGGGGGCGGGGAACATGGCCGAGTAGGATTCATGAAAGCCAGGTTGGATGCTCGCCTCGTAACGCAGCTGGGCCAGCTCGTCGGTGACCAGGTTCCGGTCGAATGCAAACCAGTCCATCACCTTGCGCATGCTTTCGAACGAGGGCTCGTAGCCCCAAACCGCGTCGAGCGCGGGCGTGATCGGGAAGCTGACGCCGGCCGCACCCATCAACACCAGGCGACGCACTCGCTGCGGGTGGCGGATCGCGAGCGCCAGCGACAACGCGCCGCCGAAGGAATTGCCAACCAGATCGACCTTCGGGAGATCGAGGGCATCTAGGAGACCGATCGCCTGTGCCACCCAGTTGTCCATCGAGTACACCGCGCCCGCGGGCCGATCAGTGAAACCAAAACCCGCCATGTCGGGCGCAATCACCCTGCGTTCGCGCGCCAGGACCGGCATCACCAGTCGCCAATTTGCGAACGCGCTGACGCCCGGCCCCGACCCGTGGATCATCAACACCGGGAAGCCTGCGCCTTGGTCGTGGTAATTGGTGCGCAGCCCTGCAGCGACGATGCTCTTGGAGATCTCGGGGGACTGGTCCATGATCAGTGAATCATTCATAAAGTCTCGACATTGTCGGTAATCTCTGTATTTCCCATGTAGGTTAGAACCCTTATAGTCTGTCGAGATTTTTGTGAGATACACTCGTTATACAGGGCAACTCTCGTCTTTGACTCCCGTAGGCAATCGCATGGACATGGAACTCGAGGCGCCAGCCTCCACGGAGGATGCGCCACGGACATTGATCGAGTCCGCCTACCGCAAGCTGCGGCGGGACATCATTGACGGTCGTCTCAAGCCCGACGAAAAGCTGAGGGTCGAGCACCTCAAGAGTTCATACCAAGTCAGTTCGGGGACGTTGCGTGAGGCGCTTGCCTTGCTGGTTTCAGACTCCCTGGTGGTGTCGCATGGCCAACGTGGCTTTCGCGTCACGCCGATGTCGTTGATGGACCTGGAGGACGTGACGCGACTTCGCGTCCTGCTGGAGACCGAGGCGATGCGGGAAAGCATCCGCACCGGCAAGGACGACTGGGAGGCCGGGCTTGTTAGTGCATTCCACAAGCTGACATTGGCCGAGCAGCGCTTGCGCGTCGATGCGACCCGCAGCTTCGACGATTGGGAGTCATGCAACCGGCAGTTCCACGAGGCGCTTGTCGCAGCCTGCCGTTCGCGGTGGCTGCTGCGCATGCGACAGGTGCTTTATCAGCAGTCTGAGCGCTACCGCCGCATCTCGGCTACGCAGGGGCCGCCGCCGGTGGATGTGCACGACGAGCACACCGCGATCTTTGAGGCCGCTCTGGGCCGAAAGGCGGAAGTGGCGTGTGCGTTGCTGACAACCCACATCCACCGCGCCCTTTCCGTCATCAGCAAGAGCCATCTGCTGCGCTGAACATCGCGCTGCGACAACGTTACGGGAGATCACGATGGGAAGCGACTCGCCGGTCGGGCCTGTACTCATGCTGGGAGGAGGCCTGGCGGCCATTTCATTCGTCACCACGCTGCGCGGCAACGGCTTTGCGGGGGAGGTGTGCGTCGTCGAGACGGAAGCCGAGCCGCCGTACGATCGCCCGCCTTTGTCGAAGGATTTCCAGCGCGAGGGCGATTCCGAGAAGATCCGCCTCGACATCAGCCGCGCTCCGAACGTCGAGTGGATGCGGGGCCGCACCGCAACGGCCATCGACACACGCCAGCGGCGCGTGCGCCTGACCGACGGCACCGAACTCGGCTACGCCACCCTCGTGTTCGCCACCGGCGCCCGGCCGCGCGAGATTCCGGCTCTCCGGGATGCAGGCGTTCCGCTGTTCACGCTGCGCACTCTCGAAGACGCACGCCGCATCCGCGCCGTGCTGGTTCCTGGGGCACGCTTGCTCGTCATTGGCGGCGGTGTGATCGGCCTTGAGCTCGCCGCCACCGCGCGCGGATTGGGCTGCGAGGTGACGGTTGTCGAAGCGGCGGACCGGTTGATGAACCGCTGCTGCCCGACGACGCTGTCGTCGCTGGTGGCTGACTGCCACCGCGCGCACGGCGTCGACTTGCAGCTGAACACGCAGCTGAAGGGCGTCGACGGCGCGCGCGTCGCGCTCAGCGACGGGTCGACACTGGAGGTCGACGCGGTGATCCTTGGCATCGGCGTGGTCGCAAACGATGAACTTGCGCGCGCCGCTGGCATCGCCTGCGACGACGGTATCTTCGTCGACGCCTTCGGACGCACCACCTGCCCTGGGGTGCTGGCCATCGGCGACGTCACACGCCAGCGCAACCCGCTCAGCGGCCGCTTCGAGCGCATCGAGACTTGGTCGAACGCGCAGAACCAGGGCGCTGCCGCCGCCCGCGCCCTGCTCTCCACGGAACCCGCGCCGTTCGTTGAGTTGCCCTGGTACTGGTCGGACCAGTTCGAGATGAAGATGCAGGTCGTCGGCTTGGCCGCCGGCGATGCGGAGATCGTCCGCGGCGTTCCGGCGAGCGGCGGCAAGTTCGCGCTTATCCAGGTGCGGCATGGGCGCGCGGTCGGCGTGGCCTGCGTCAACAACGCCCGCGAGTTCGCCTCGCTGAAGAAACTGCTGGCGCTGTCGCACCTGCCTGATGTCGCGGCGCTTGCTGATCCGTCAACCGACCTGCGCAAAATCATCCAGCGAGCGATCTAACCTCTCGATAAACGCGAGCAGAGCGCCTCGACGGGATGGACTCTTAGTGCTGATCGTCCAGGTCCGAGTTCGTCCGGTGGCTGCGCAGGATTGACCAAGCAACTTGGCCCAGGGATGCGACCGGCCGTACCATCTTGACGGCGCGCCATCGAAGCGCAGTACTCATCGGGCGACCGCAGAGGCTTGGGCCGGTCGGCAGACACCCGCTCGACCAGTGATCGGAATTGCCAAGAGATTGCGAGACGGTCGTTCTACGCCCCGCGCACCACCCCTTCGCGCACTTGACTACAGGGCAACAGGAACAAGCGAGCGATCTAGGCTTGTGCTTGCGCAACTGACGACGGGCATCTACGCGCAGGCCTGCTAGCTCTCTGGCGCTGGCCGCTAGAGGAGACTCCGTCATCCTGGTCGTGTGCTTCGTGCGCCCGAGCAAGCGAGGGCCGGCGTGCTGCGCCGACAGGTGTATCTAGCCGGATTTGCGGCCAGCCGCAGCAACGCGCTCAAGCCGCTGTACCTGGCCCTGCGGGCCAAGGGGTTTGCCAGCACTCAGGCCTTCATCATCCTCGGGCGCAAGTTGCTCAGGGGCATTCGCTATCTGGAGAGGCACCCAATTGTTCGATCCGACGCGCTTGCTGCCGAAAAATAGTTTGCAAGAACCATAGAACCTCAGACAGTTCATATTCCCTCCGGAAACGCATCCGCTTGAATCGGAAGATAGTGCCACCGCAACGCTCTTCGCGAGATTCCGGTTCGTGTCTACATTTCGAATGTGCGCGCCGAAAGCACCTCCGACATACCCAGCGCGCCATCACTCGCGGTTGCGGCCCTCGCCTCCATCGCCCCAGAATCCCCGCATGGCCTTCAACCGCTCATCACGCTCCGTTGTCAAATACAAAGATGTCGTGCCAACGGAGGCGTGCCCCAGGTTGTTCTGAACCACCTGAATCGGTACCGGCGGCCGCCCTGCCCTTCCCTGCAACGCATGCGAGCCATGCGAATGCCGCCTATGGCCCACAGTACATAGGAGGCACTGTATCCCGCACCCGCCTATGCCGAGTTGGCGCGCCCTCCCTAAGGTTTCCCAGTCAATCGCCGACGCCAGCGGGACATAGTCTTTCTCCTTCCAAGTCAACCAGTTTGGAAGGAGAACGTCATGGCACAGCCTCTCGAGCCTTCGTGGTCGTTGGCTCACCCGGTCGAAGGACCCCTGGTGGCGCGCATCAAGACCTTTACATCCCGAATGATGGAGCAGGGCTATGCTGCCTCCTCGGTTCATGTCGACACGCGCCTGATTGCTGACTTCAGTCGATGGCTCAAGGAAGTGGATGTCGCGCTACCGCAGATCACGCCAGGACACGTCGATCAGTACCTGAAGTATCGCGTCCATCATCGACGTCCACGAGAAGGCGATCTGCTGGCCCTGACCAGGCTGCTGACCTTGCTGCGCGAAGAGGGAGATATTGCGCCGGTCGAGAGCTTGCCAATCGAAGCCTCCCCCGCCGATCAACTCGTAGAGAAATTCGCCGGATACCTGCGCAAGGAGCGTTCACTCGTCCCAAATACGATTCGTGCCTATGTACCGGTCGCCAGGCGCTTTCTCGCCGAGCGATTCGGAAGCGGGGTGGCGAACCTTCGAGAGCTATCGGCCAGCGACGTCGTCGCGTTCGTGCGGCGCGTGGCAGCGAGCCACCACCCGCGCTACGCAAAAACCATGACGAGCGCGCTGCGCTCGTTTCTGCAGTTTGCCCGCTACCGCGGTGATCTCACTTCAGACCTGGCCGCGGCGATCCCCGCAGTTGCAAATTGGTCGCAAACATCGATTCCCCGCGCGATTGCGCCCGACCATGCGAGGGCGATTCTCGCCCACTGCGACATCCAGACCGCAGTTGGCCGTCGCGATCACGCGATCCTCTTGCTGCTCGCCCGCCTGGGTCTAAGAGCGTGCGAGATCTGCGAATTGAAGCTTGAAGACATGGATTGGGAGGCTGGACAGCTGCGGGTGCGCGGCAAGGGGGGCCGTGAGTGCCAGTTGCCGTTGCCAGCGGAAGTCGGCGATTCGATCGCAAGCTACCTGCAGCATGGACGTCCAAGCAGCACCGATCGCCATTTGTTCTTGCGGGCGCGAGCGCCTATTCGGGAGCTGCAACCGCCTCAGGCAATTGGCGCGATCGTGACGGCAGCGTTCGAGCGAGCAGGCATCGAGTCTTCGCGCAAGGGAGCGCATCAGTTTCGGCATGCCCTTGCCACACAGATGCTCAATCATGGAGCCTCGCTGGCGGAGATCGGCAAGGTTCTACGTCATCGCACCCTGCAGACCACCACGATCTATGCGAAGGTAGACCTGACAGCGTTGCGCGCGCTGGCGCTGCCTTGGCCGGGAGCTGCGTCATGAACCCGCTGCGCGAGGCCATGCAAGACTACCTCGCCATGCGGCGGGAGCTCGGCTTCAAGATGTATGAAGCGGGCCTGAAGCTACCTCGGTTCATTGAATTTTTGGAGCAGAGAAAGGCACCCCATATCACCGTGGCATTGGCCCTCGAATGGGCCCAGTGTCCGCGCCGAAGTAGAAGTGAGCCACCGGGCCGATTGAGAAGTGAGCCAGGGGTGGAAGCCGACTTTGCGATGG
>NZ_CABFMN010000109.1 GCF_901875635.1 Xylophilus ampelinus
CTTCCTGGTGGTCGCCGAGCGCGAAAGCTCGCTGGCGGCCTCGACGGCCGGCCGCTTCGCGCGGGTGGCGGTCAATCTCGGCGACAGCGTGCGGGCCGGCCAGCTGCTGGCCGCGTTCGACTGCGGCGAGGTGCAGGCGCGCCGCGACGCCGCGCGCGCCGAGCTGGAAGCCGCGCGCGTGCAGTACGAGGCCAAGGTCAAGCTGCAGGGCCTGCAGTCCGCGGCCGAGGTGGAGGTCGAGCTGGCCGCCGCCAACGTCAACAAGGCGCAGAGCCAGATCCGCGTGGTCGATGCGCAACTCGCGCAGTGCAACTTCGTCGCGCCCTTCGCCGGCCGCGTGGCCCGCGTGCATGTGAAGGTGGGCCAGGGCGTGAATCCCGGGGCTCCGGTGGTCGACATCGTCGGCAGCGGGCCGCTCAAGGCCCGCGTGAACGTGCCGTCGAACTGGCTGGCCTGGCTCAAGCCCGGCGAGCGGCTGCCAGCGCGGGTGGACGAGACCGGCGATGCGGTCGGCCTGAAGGTGGCGCGCATCTCGGCCCGGGTCGATGCGGTGAGCCAGACGGTGGAGATCGAGGCCGACATCGAAGGCGGCGGCCCGAGCGTGCTCCCGGGCATGAGCGGTCAGGCGCGCGCGCCTGCCGGCCGATGAGGGTGCCGGCTTCCCGGCACGCGGCCGGGCGCTGCTGAAGCGATGGCCGACCTCAGCTTCCATGCGCTCGCGGCCAAGGTGCAGGCCGCGGCGCGCCCGGCCGACCTGGCCTTCGTCATCTGCAACGAGACGCTGGCCCTGGTGCCGTTCCGGCAGGCGGCGCTGATCGCCTATTTCGGGCGGCGGCGCACCCGCCTGGCGGGCCACTCGGGCCTGGCCGACGTCGAAGCCGACTCGCCCTATGCGCTGTGGCTGGCCGACGTGGCCGACCACCTGCGCGCCGAACTCGAGGCGCTCCCGGCGCAGGCGCGCGTGATGGCCCTGTCGCGCGGCATGTTGCCGCCCGCGCTGGCCGAGGGGTGGCAGGAGTGGCTGCCGCCCCACGTGTGGCTGCTGCCGCTGGTGGGCCCCGACGGCCGCCTGCGCGCCGTGCTGCTGCTCGCGCGCGAGCAGCCCTGGCCGGTCGACTTCGACGACCGCGCGCCCGAGTACCTGCTGCTGCAGGCCGCGGGCATGTACGGCCATGCCTGGTGGGCCCTGACCGGCCGCCGCCGCTCGCTCCAGGCCGCCTGGAGCCAGATCTGGGCCAGCCGCCGCGCCCGCGTCGCCGCCGCGCTCGTGCCGCTCCTTCTGCTGGTGCCGGTGCGCGAGTACGCGCTGGTCCATGCCGAGATCGTCTCGCTCAAGACGCAGGTGGTGGCCTCGCCGCGCGAGGGCGTCATCAAGCGCATCGCCGTGCCGCCCAACACCGAAGTGCGGGCGGGCCAGGTGATCGCGCAGCTGGACGACACCACGCTGGACAACCGCCTGGCCGTGGCGCGCGCGGCCCTGTCCACCGCCCGGCTGGAACTGCACCAGGCCTCGCAGCGGGCGATCGAGACCCAGGCCGCGAAGGCCGAGCTCAACCTGGCGCAGGGGCGCCTGCGCGAGCGCGAGGTGGAGGTCGATTCGCTGGAGCGCGAGCTCGCGCAGCTGTCGATCCAGGCCGCCGCGCCGGGCGTGTTCGTGTATTCCGATCCCGACGACTGGGCCGGCCGCCCGGTGCAGACCGGCGAGCGCATCGGCCAGCTGGCCGACCCCGCACAGCTCGGGGTGCAGGCCTGGGCGCCGGTGGGCGAGGCGGTCAACCTGCGCGCCGGCGCCCCGATGACCGTGTTCCTCAGCGTGGCGCCGCTGGCGCCGGTCAGCGCGGTGCTCGACCATGCCGGCTACCAGGCCGTGGACGCGCCCGACGGCGTGGCCAGCTACGTGCTGCGCGGCCACCTGGAGGGTGACCCGAAGCGCGCCCGCATCGGCCTGCGCGGCACGGCCCGCGTGTCGGGCGACTGGACCGTGCTCGGCTACCTGCTGCTGCGCCGGCCCTTCGCTGCGCTGCGGGAGTGGTGCGGATGCTAGGCGCGGCCGTTTCGCAGGCCGGCGGCGCGCGGCCCGGCGTGCCGACGCGGGCGCCGCAGCGCGCCCCCTGGCCGGCGCTTCGCGAGGAGCTGCAGATCGAGGCGGGCGGCCCCAACCCCGACGGCTCGCCGGCCTGGCACCTTTGCGATCCGGTGCGCAACCTGTTCTTTCGCATCGGCTGGCTCGAGTTCGAGATCCTGCGCCGCTGGCACCTGGGCGATGCGGCGCGTATCGCCGGCGACGTCTGCGCGGCCACGACCCTCGCGGCGCATCCCGAGGACGTCGTCCGCCTGCAGGACTTCCTGGCGCGCCACCAGCTCGTTCGCACGCCGCGCCCGCGCGCACCCATGCCCGCCTGGCGCTGGCTGCTCAACAACTACCTCTTCGTGCGCGTGCCGCTGGTACGCCCGCAGCGTTGGCTGAAGGCCGCACTGCCCTGGGTCGGCTGGCTCTACACCCGCACCTTCGTCGGTGCCACGCTGCTGGCCGCGCTGGCCGGCCTGCTCATGGCGGCGCGGCAATGGGACACCGTGCGCGCCCACCTGCACGGCGCGCTGAGCTGGGAAGGCGTGTTCGGCTTCGCCGGCGCGCTGGTGCTGTCCAAGCTACTGCACGAGCTGGGCCATGCGCTCATGTCGACGCGCCATGGTGTGCGGGTCGGGCACATGGGCGTCGCCTTCCTCGTGATGTGGCCCATGGCGTACACCGACACCGGCGAGAGCTGGAAGCTGCGCCGCTCGCGCCACCGCCTGGCCATCGCTTCGGCGGGCATCTGCGCCGAGCTGGTGCTGGCCGCCTGGTGCACCCTGGGCTGGGCCTTCCTGCCCGAGTCCGACCTGCGCAACGCGCTGTTCTTCCTGGCGACCACCGCCTGGGTGCTGACGCTGGCGGTCAACGCCAGTCCGTTCATGCGCTTCGACGGCTACTACATCCTCACCGACGCGCTGGACCTGCCGGGGCTGCACGAGCGCGCGGGCGCCCAGGCGCGGCGGGTGCTGCGTGCGTGGCTGCCGGGTTTGTCCGAGCCCTCGCCCGAGGCGCTCTCGCCGGCCTTCCGACGAGGGCTGGTGGCCTTCGCCTTCGCCACCTGGGTCTACCGCTTCGTGCTCTTCCTGGGCATCGCGCTGGTGGTCTACCACGCCTTCTTCAAGGCGCTGGGGGTGTTCCTGTTCTTCGTCGAGATCTCCGTGTTCATCGTGCGGCCGGTGCTGGCCGAACTGCGCGTCTGGCACGCGCGGCGCGCCGAGATCCCGTCGCGCCGGCGATGGCTGGCGGCCCTGCTGCTGGCCGGCGTCGTGCTGCTGCTGGCGCTGCCGTGGTCGTCGTGCGTGAGCGCGCCGGGCGTGCTGCGCGCGGGCGTCGAGCAGCCGGTGTTCTCGCCCTTCGCTGCCCGCCTGGTCGCGCTGGACGTGGCCGAAGGTGCGACCGTGCGCGCCGGGCAGCCCTTGCTGGCCCTGGAGGCGCCGGTACAGGCGGTCGAGCGCGACAAGGCCGAGGCCATGGCCGCGGCCTACGAACGGGCCGCGCAGGGTGCATTGGGACTGGACGATTCGCCGGCAGCGCAGGCCGCCCTGGCCCAGCAGCAGGCGGCCCGCTGGACGCGTGAGCAGCGGGCCCGCCAGGCCGAGCTGCAACGCCTTCAGATCGTCACCGTTGCCGGGGGCACCGTGCGCGACCTCGACCCGCTGCTGGCGCCCGGGGTGTGGGTGGCGCCTTCGCAGCGCCTGGCGACGGTGGTGGACGCGCAGCGCTGGCGCGCCGAGGCCCTGGTGCCCGAACGCGACCGCCTCCGCATCGAGGCCGGTGCGCCGGTCAACGCCTACGTCCAGGGCCGCGGCGGCCGCCTGGACGGCCGCATCGTCGCCATCGACGGCGGCAGCGTGAAGCGGCTCCCGCATGCGATGCTGGCGCAGCCCCACGGGGGCGAGATCGCGCTCAACCCCACCGCGCCCGCCAAGGATCTCAAGCCGGCGCAGACCTGGTTCCGCATCGTGGCCGAGGGGCCGCTGCCGGCGGATTGGCACGCGCCGCCGGGCGAGGCCCGCGTCACGCTGCAGGCCCAGGCGGCTGCCCAGAGCCTGTGGCGGCGCTGGAGCGATGTCGCGATCGCGGCGCTGATCCAGCAGACCGGCCTGTAGCGGCTGCCCAGCGGAACACGCCGCTCAGCGGAACAGGTCGAGGATGCGGTTGCGTTCCGGCGAATCGCGCCGTGCGCCCGGCGACGGCTGCCCCATTGGGAACACGCCCAGCTCCGCCGGCACGTTGCTGCCCATGCCCGGCACCGTGCCCGCATCGGGGCCGCTGCCCGGCACCAGGGGCGCGGTCGGCTCTACGCCGAGGGCCTGCACGCCGCCGCCGTTGGCGTATTCGTTGTAGGCCCAGTCGCCGCCGGCGTCGGTCACGCCTTCGGGCACGGCCAGCTTGGCGACGGGCACGCCCTTGAGCGCGGTCTTCATGTAGGCGGTCCACACGGGCAGCGCGACGCTGCCGCCGGTTTCGCCGCGCACGCCCAGCTGCCGCGGCGTGTCGTAGCCCACCCAGGCGATGCCTACGCGCGTGGGCTGGAAGCCGGCGAACCAGGCGTCGAAGGAGTCGTTGGTGGTACCTGTCTTGCCGTACAGGTCGTCGCGCCTGAGCGCCGCGTAGGCCTTGTAGCCGGTGCCATTCTTCACCACCGTGTTGAGCAGGCTGTCCATGACGAAGGCGTTGCGCGCGGGAATCGCGCGTTGCGCCTCGTCGGCGGCCGGCAGGGGCGTGTCCTCGATCACCTGGCCGCGCGCGTCGGCGATGCGCGTCACCAGCTGCGGCTGCACGCGCAGGCCGCCGTTGGCGAAGACGGCATAGGCGCCGGCCATCTGCAAGGGCGTGACCGAGCCCGCGCCCAGGCCCATCGTGAGGTAGGCCGGGTGCTTGGCCGGGTCGAAGCCGAAGCGGCCGATCCATTCCTGCGCGTACTGCGGCGTGATGGCATCCAGCACGCGGATGGTCACCAGGTTCTTCGACTTCTGCAGCGCGGTGCGCAGGCTCATCGGCCCGTCGAAGCCGCCCTCGAAGTTCTTCGGCTCCCAGGGCTGGCCGCCGGTGGCGGCGGAGTCGAAGACGAGCGGCGCATCGTTCACGACCGTGGCGGGGCCGAAGCCCTTCTCGAGCGCCGCCGAGTAGATGAAGGGCTTGAAGCTCGAGCCCGGCTGGCGCCAGGCCTGCGTGACGTGGTTGAACTTGTTCTTGTTGAAGTCGAAGCCGCCGACCAGCGCCTTGACGGACCCGTCGCGCGGGTCGAGCGAGACGAAGGCGCCTTCCACCTCGGGCAGCTGGGCCACTTCCCAGGTCTTGCCGTTGGGCTCGAGCCGGATGATGGCGCCGCGCTGGATGCGCACGGGTGCCTGCGCCTTGTCGTTCAGCGCGCGCTGCGCGAGCTGCAACCCGCGGCCGGTGATCTCGACCGTGTCGCCGTTGGCGCGCACCGCGGTGATCTTCTTCGGGCCCGCCTCCAGCACCACCGCGGCCACCAGCTCGCCGTTGTCGGGATGGTCGGCCAGCGCCTCGTCGATGGCCTGGTCGAGCGCCTTCGGCTCGGTGGGCAGGTCGGCGACCAGGCCTTCGGGGCCTCGGTAGGGCTGCCGCTGCTCGTAGTCGAGCAGGCCGGCGCGCAGCGCGGCGTACGCGGCGTTCTGGTCGGCAGCGGTGAGCGTGGTCGTCACGTTCAGGCCGCGCGTGTACGCCGCATCGCCGAACTTGTCGACCATCTGCTGGCGCACCATCTCGGCCACGTACTCGGCGTGCACGCGCGTGGGATCGTTGGCCTCGCGCAGCTTCAGCGGTTCGGCGCGCGCGGCCTCGGCGTCGGCGGGCTTCAGGTAGCCGGTCTCGACCATGCGCTGGATCACGTACTGCTGCCGGGCCACGGCACGCCGCGGGTTGGCCACGGGGTTGTTGGTGCCGGGCGCCTTGGGCAGTCCGGCCAGCATCGCGGCCTCGGCGGCGGTGATCTGGTCCAGCGGCTTGCCGAAGTAGGTCTGCGCCGCCGCCGCGAAGCCGTAGGCGCGGTTGCCCAGGTAGATCTGGTTCAGGTAGATCTCGAGGATCTGGTCCTTGGTGAGCTTGTCCTCCAGCCGCCAGGCCAGGATCGCCTCCTTGAGCTTGCGGCTCACGGTGCGCTCGGAGGTGAGGAACATGTTGCGCGCCACCTGCTGCGTGATGGTCGAGGCGCCCTGCGCCCGGCCGCCCGACAGGTTGGCGAACACTGCGCGCAGCACGCCCTTGGTGTCGATGCCCCCGTGCTGGTAGAAGCGTGCGTCCTCGGTGGCCAGCACCGCGTCCTTGAGCACGCGCGGGATCTTGTCGATCGGCACCAACTCGCGGCGCTCCTCGCCGAACTCGCCGATCAACGCGCCGTCGGCGGTGTAGACGCGCAGCGGCAGCTTGGGCTGGTAGTTGGCCAGAGATGAAACATCAGGTAACTGCGGCGCGATGAGGACGAGGGCGACACCGATGGCCAGCAGGCCGGCGGCGATCGCTCCGCCCACCCCGGCCGCGCTCCACAGCGCAATGCGCTTGGCGCGCGGAGACCAGAGGCGAGACGTGGAAGGCATAAGAGAGAAATCAGAAACTTGAGGATGAAATCGGCCGCAAGCCCCCATGGGGCGGGCGCCGGTAGCTATCAATTCGATAGCGTTGGGCTGGTGGCGCTGGCCGGTTCGGCGGGTCGGGCCCTTCCTTCAGACAGCGCATACCAGTCGACGTTCCGTGTCGCCAGCATCAGCAGCGCCAGCATGCTGAAGGTCAG
Source organism: Xylophilus ampelinus (assembly GCF_901875635.1). Lineage (GTDB taxonomy): Bacteria > Pseudomonadota > Gammaproteobacteria > Burkholderiales > Burkholderiaceae_C > Xenophilus. The sequence continues at coordinate 6,831 of NZ_CABFMN010000109.1, forward strand.
TAGCGCCCCGAGCAGCAGCGCATTGTTCTCCGAGGCGAGCAGCCCGTACAGCGCGCCGTACAGCACGGCCACGAAAGCGCCCAGTCCCACGCCACGTCGCCAGCCACGCAACACCGCGCTGAAGTAGGCCATGAGCAACCCCACGCTCGCGCAGGCGGACAGCGCATAGGCCTGCCAGAAGGGTAGCTTCTCCGACAGCGCCACCAGCAACAAAAAGAACAGCGCCACCGACAGGCCGACCAGGCCGTACTGCACCGGATGCAGGCGCAGCTGGCGGAACAGTTCGAACATGAAGCTGGCCATCAGCACCAGGCCGATGAAGAGCGCGCCGTACTTGGCTGCGCGGTGGGCCATGAAGTACACATTGACGGGCTGGGCGAGTGCGACGTCGAAGCTGTCGACCTCGCGCAGGTCGGCCCGTGCAGGTGCGGTGGCCGCGGCAGCCGTGGCCGCCGCCATGCACGCGCTGTCGCCGCCGGCGCAGGCCACGTCGACCGCGCCCACCGTCGTCGCCTCGGCAGCCCATTGGCGCAGCAGCTGCGTGCGTGCCGTGCTCACCAGCGCCGACACGCGCCAGCGCGCGTCGAAGCCGGCGTCGCCCACCGTGCGCTCGCTGGCCAGGAAACGCCCGCCGAAGCTCGGGTGCGGCCAGGGAGATTGCAGGTGCGCCTCGGTGTCCTCGGCCGCCGGCACGATGCTCAGCCTTTCCTGCCCGACCAGCTTCAACGCGAGGCGGAAGTCCATCGCCTGGCCGCTCGCCAGCGCGCGCAGCGCCTCGCCGGAAAGCGGTGCATGGATGCCCTGCAGCGCACCCGCCTGGCCCAGGCCGGGGATGCCCTGCTGGAAGCGCAGCGGCGCGCCGCCCAGCGTGGCGTCGGGCAGGCCCTCGATGCCGCGCACGTCGCTCACGCTGAACGCCAGCCGCGGCGTGCCCAGCGTCACGGTGCCGCCGCGCTCGCTGGGCCGCGGCGCGGGCCCGAGGGCGGCGAAGCGGCCGTCCAGCGTGGCGTCGAGCTTGTAGAACAGCACGCGGAAGATGCCGCGGTAGCGTTCCTCGGGCGTCATGCGGCCGTCGATCTTCAGCCGCTCGGGGAAGACGATGGCGGTGCGTGGCTTGGTGCGCTGCGACTGGCCCGTCACCTCGCCCTTGCTGTTGCGCTCGGTCTCGGTCCATTGCTCGACCCAGGGCAGCACGAGGAAGGGGCCGGCCACGGCCTGTGCGCCGGCGTGCGTGCTCGCCAGTTCCTGGGCCGCCTCGGCCTGGCTCTGGCCGCGTTCGCGGATGAGCGAGCCGATCTCGGCCAGCGGAATGCACAGCAGTAGCGTCAGCGCCACCAGCGCGAGCACCTTGACGAGTGCGGAGTTGCGAAGGGTCTGGAACATCTTGGTTTTTCTCTCCGTGAAAGCGATGGGGGCCGATGGTTCCTGCGCCGGCCGAAGTCCATATGAAGCCGCAGAGCGCGTGGTGCACCTCCACTTCACACGGACTTCACACAGGCCCGCGCGGCTTCGACATCGCTTCTCGTGCGCTTCCTCATGCCTTCTCGGCGGGCTTCGACAGTGGCGCTGCGCCTCGACGCACACCGATCCCAAGGAGCCCCTTCATGGAAGCCGCCACCGTCACCGAACCTCTCCCCTGTGCCCCTGCCGCGCCACGCGCCGGCCGCTGGCTCTGGCTCGCCACCGTGAGCCTCGCCACCACCTGCTTCGTGCTGCTCACGGCACGGCCGCTGCACGCGCAGGAGGCCGCCCCCCGCCAGAAGACCGAGAGCCCGTACTTCTTCGTCAAGAGCGACTCGCCGGACGTGGACCGCCTGCCCCTCAAGGGCACCGAGGTCGACGTGCGCATCTCGGGCGTGATCGCCGACGTCACCGTCACCCAGACCTACCGCAACGAAGGCCAGCGCCCCATCGAAGCGAAGTACGTGTTCCCCGGCTCGACCAAAGCCGCCGTGGGCGGCCTCACCGTGCGCCTGGCCGACCGCCTCATCACGGCGCAGATCCGCGAGAAGCAGCAGGCCCGCATCGAGTACGAGACCGCCAAGCAGGAGGGCAAGACCGCCGCGCTGCTGGAGCAGCAACTGCCCAACGTGTTCCAGATGAACGTCGCCAACATCCTGCCCGGCGACGACGTGAAGGTGGAGCTGCGCTACACCGAACTGCTGGTGCCGCAGGGCGGCAACTACCAGTTCGTGTTCCCGACCGTGGTCGGCCCGCGCTACAACAGCCCGCAGTCGGAGAACGCGCAGGCGAAGTGGATCGCGCAGCCCACGCTGCGTGCCGGCGTGGCGCCGAACACGGCCTTCAGGATGAAGGTCGCGATCGACACGCCGATGGGTATCAAGGAAGTGCGCTCGCTCACCCACACGATCGACGTGAAGACCAGCGACGAGGCCCGCCACGCCGACGTGGCCCTGCGGGCCGACGGGCGCCCGCTGGACGACCGCGATGTCGTCATCGACTACCGCCTCGCGGGCGAGAAGATCGAATCGGGCCTGATGCTCTACAAGGGCAATGGCGACGGCGCAGAGAACTTCTTCCTGGCGATGGTCGAGCCGCCGAAATCGGTCGCGGCCAGTGCGATCTCGCCGCGCGACTACATCTTCGTGGTCGACATCTCGGGCTCGATGCACGGCTTTCCGCTCGACACCGCCAAGACGGTGCTCGAACGGCTGATCGGTGGCCTGCGCCCCAGCGACACCTTCAACGTGCTGCTCTTCTCGGGCAGCAACAGGATGCTCAACGACCATTCCGTGCCGGCCACGCGCGCCAACATCGAGCAGGCCATGGCCACCATCAAGAACTACAGCGGCAGCGGCAGCACCGAACTCATCCCCGCGCTCAAGCGCGTGTATGCCGAACCCAAGGCCGCGAACGTCTCGCGCAGCATCGTCGTCGTGACCGACGGCTACGTGACCGTCGAGCGCGAAGCCTTCGACCTGGTGCGTAAAAACCTCGACAAGGCGAACCTCTTCTCCTTCGGCATCGGCTCCTCGGTGAACCGCCACCTCATGGAAGGCCTGGCCCGCGCCGGCATGGGCGAGCCCTTCATCATCACCGACCCGGTGCAGGCGCCCGAGCAGGCGGCGCGTTTTCGCCGCATGGTCGAGTCGCCTGTGCTGACGAAGGTGCGCGCCACCTTCGGCGGCCTGGATGTGTACGACGTCGAGCCGCAGCAGCTGCCCGACGTGCTCGGCGAACGCCCGGTGATCGTGTTCGGCAAGTGGCGCGGCGAAGCGAAGGGCGGCGTGACCATCGAGGGCCAGAGCGCCAGCGGCCCGTGGAAGCAGGAACTGCGCATCGACGGCCGCACCGCGCAGATCGCCAGCGCACTGCGTGCGCTGTGGGCGCGCCACCGCATCGCCGCGCTGTCCGACCAGGAGGCGCTGGAAGCGGGCGACCGCTACAAGCAGGCCATCACCGACCTGGGCCTGAAGTACAGCCTGCTCACGCAGTACACCAGCTTCATCGCCGTCGACAAGGTGGTGCGCAACACAGCCGGCAGCGACAGCGTGCACCAGCCCCTGCCGCTGCCGCAAGGGGTGAGCGAGAACGCGCTCGGCGCCGAAGTGCCCAGCACGCCCGAGCCCGAGGTCTTCGGCGCGGTGGCCGTCGCGCTGTCGATGCTGGCCATGCTGCGTCGCCGCGCCCGTCGCCACGACAAGCGGCGCCTGACGGCCTGAGGCAGCGATGAGCACCTTCTCCCTCGCCTCGCTGGCCCGGAAGCATCCCCGCTGGGTGGACGCGGCCATCCGCCTCGATCGCGTGCCGCCTGCCGCCTGGTTGGCGCTGCAGGCCGCCGCCCTGCTGCCCACCTGGGTGTGGATGGCAACGCGCCTGGCCGACGGTTCAGACGACCCGCTCGGTCTGTTGGCGCTGGCCGCCCTGGGCGTGCTCGCCTGGCAGCACCGTCGCGGCCTGCGCGCGGCGCCGGGCCTGGGCTGGCTGGCGCTGGCCGGCCTGGGCACGGTGGGGGCGACGCTGTTGCGCGGCGGCGTGCCGGGCCTGCCCGCGCTGCCGCCGCTGATCACGGGGCTGGTGTCCGTGGTGGCCTTCGCCTTCGGCCTGCTGGCCTTCCTGCCGCGCCGGGTGGCGAGCCTGCCGGTCATCGGACTGGCGGTGCTGGCCCTGCCGCTGCTGTCGTCGCTGCAGTTCTATGCAGGCTACCCGCTGCGCGTCGTCACTGCCGAAGCAAGCCAGTGGCTGCTGGTGCCCTTCTTCACGGTGGTGCGCGAGGGCAGCAGCCTGTGGATCGCCGGCCGCCTCGTGATCGTCGATGCACCTTGCTCCGGTGTGCAGATGGTGTGGCTGGGGTATTTCACGGCGTGCGCGGTGGCACTGTTCGTTTCGCCGGCAGACAACCGCCGTTTCCTCACCCGCCTGCCGGTGGTCAGCGTGCTGGTGCTCTTGGGCAACGTGGTGCGCAACGCCATCCTCGTCGGCCTCGAAGGCGCGGACCGGCTGCTCGCGCCCTGGGCGCACGAGGCGCTGGGCCTCGTGCTGCTCGCGGCCGTGTGCAGCGGCATCGCCTGGGCGATGCAGCATCGCGGCCGGCGCCACGCACCGGCCGCCGCACCCCTGCCGTCCGTGCCCGGACTCATCACCTTCCAGGGCCTGCGCCATGTCGATACGCACCATTGAACGCTGCTTCGCCAACACCTTCGTGCACCGTGCACTGCACAAGGCGGTCTTCGCACTCGCGATGCTCGGCTGCGTGGCCCTCGGCCTCCCGGGCATGGCGCGGTCGCCGGACGCGGCCCCGCGCATGGCCAGCACGCAGGAATGGCCCTCCCAGTGGGACGGTGCCGCACTGCGCCCGCTGGCGCTCAGCGAGGTCGAGCAGCGCTTCGCGGCCCACTTCCCAGGCGCCATCGCACGTCTGACCGACGGCGAGCGCATGTTCGTGATGCGGCAGGTCGACCGGCCCACGCGCATGCTGCATTCGGCGGCCGACTGCTACCGCGCGCTGGGCTACCGCATCGTGCAGGCGCGCCTCGAACAGGACGCCCGGGCGCGGCTGTGGCGCTGTTTCAACGCGGAGCGCGGCGGGCAGGCCAAACTGCGGGTGTGCGAGCGCATCGTGGACGCCCGAGGCGAAGCTTTCACCGACACTTCGGCCTGGTACTGGGCGGGCGCCAGCGGGCGCTCGGCCGGCCCGTGGCAGGCGGTGACGGTGGCCACTCCGCTGTGAGCGTCGCCACCAACGGACGGAACGTGAGACCGAGTGCATTGGGAGCCGTGTGAAGAAGACCTTGCGAGTGGTGTTGTACGGGCTGCTGGCCCTGGTGGTGACGGGCGGGGTGGCGCTCGTGCTGATCGCGAAGATCGCGCTGGCGCCGGCCAAGGGCGAGTGGGCAGCGGAACTGCCGATCGGCCCGCTCAAGCTGGAGGTGGGCGTGCCCACGCTGGTGCGGCTGGCCACCTCGCCCTGGTTCGGGCCCCACCTGGACGGCCGCCGGCTCGACACCCGCTTCGGTCCCGTCCAACTGGGCTGGCGTGAGGCGGGTGCGCAACTCGAAGCCCGCTGCGCCCCCTGCAGCGCCGTGGTGCCCGCCCTGGGCGCCAAGCCACTGCGCCTGGACGACCTGCGGGTCACGGTGCGCCGCGATGCCGACCGCCTCGCCGGCGAGCTGTCGGCCACGCCTCCGGCCGCCGCCGGCGCGCCCGGCCATCCTCCGGCGCTGACCGGCCGCTGGGACGGCAAGCTCAGCCAGCGCGACCTGCAGGTCAACGTCGACATGGCGGACGCCCCCATTGCCCAGTGGTACGCCGTGCTGGTGCCCGACATGCCCGAACTGCAGCGAGCGCAAATCGGCGGCACGCTGGGCCTGCGCGGCCAGTTCACCCAACCCACCGGCAGCTTCGGGCTGCAGCCGCGCGTGGCGCAGTTCACCGTGGCCGGCCTGGGTACCGAGGCCATGCTCGGCGCACGCACGGCCTGCGGGCCGCCGTCGCGCCTGGCGGCCGACAGCTGGCTGGCCCGTGCCGTCATCGCCGCCGAGGACCAGCGCTTCTTCCAGCACCCGGGCTACGACCTGGTCGAACTCTCGGCGGCGCTCGACAGCAACCAGAAGAAAGGCGGCATCGACCGCGGCGGCAGCACCCTCACCCAGCAGCTGGCCAAGATGCTGGTGACCGGCAGCGAACGCAGCCTGGAGCGCAAACTGCGCGAGATGCTGTACGCGGTGGAGATGGAGCAGACGCTGGGCAAGGCCCGCATCCTGCAGCTCTACCTGGACAACGCGCCGTGGGGCAAGGTCTGCGGCGCCGAGGCGGCGGCGAAGCACTACTTCAAGCGCAGCGCCGCCCGGCTGGAGCCGGCGCAGGCCGTGTGGCTCGCGTCGATGCTGCACGCCCCCGGCCTGGCCGCCGAGCGCTGGGCACGCGAAGGCAGCCTCGACCCGCAGCGCGTGAAGTGGGTGGCCGAGGGCATCCGCGGCATCTCGCGCGCACAGCGCGAAGCGCTGCTGCGCAACGTCGAGAAGGCGCGCTACGCGCCGCCTGCCGCCGAATGACCTGCTCGGCCGTGCCTGTTCCGGGCGTCGCGCTGGTGCCGGCGGGGCTCTGGCGGATGGCGCGGCGCCGCGGTGCTGGCGGGCCTGGCCGACCGACGTCCTTGAACGTCGGCGAACCGAATCCCCGTCCATCGCGGTCGTGATGCTCCTGATTTCATAGCGACTCGCGCAAGCAGGACGGGCACTGGCGGCCGATTTGGCTTGAGAACCGCGAGGCGGCTGAGTCACACCCGGGGGTCGCACCAATGCGGTGCACATGCCGCCCACGCCCCCGTCGGGGCGCTGGCATCCATCTTGCGAAACGCCCCGAATGGATGCCATCGCCGTGCCCGAGCCCGCTGCCGTCGAGATCGTTGCGCTGACCAAGCGCTATGCGCCCGGCACGCCGGCGGCGGTGGACGCCATCGACCTGCGCATCGCGGCCGGCAGCTACTGCTGCCTGCTGGGGCCCTCGGGCTGCGGCAAGAGCACCACGCTGCGCATGATCGCGGGGCACGAGTCGGTGACGAGCGGCGACATCCTGCAGGGCAACCGCAACATCACCAACCTGCCGGCCGCCGAACGCGGCACGGCCATGATGTTCCAGAGCTTCGCGCTCTTCCCGCACCTCTCGGCGCTCGACAACGTGGCCTTCAGCCTGAAGATGAAGGGCATGGCCAAGGCCGAGCGCCACCGGCGCGCGCAGGACCTGCTCGATCGCGTGGCCATGGGCCACCTGGCGCAGCGCAAGCCCGGCGAACTCTCGGGCGGCCAGCAGCAGCGCGTGGCGCTGGCGCGCGCCCTGATCACCCAGCCGCGCGTGCTGCTGCTCGACGAACCGCTCTCCGCACTCGACCCCTTCCTGCGCATCCAGATGCGCGCCGAACTGCGCCGCTGGCAGAAGGAACTGGGCCTGACCTTCGTCCACGTCACGCATTCGCAGGAAGAGGCGATGGCGCTGGCCGACACGATGGTGGTGATGAACCACGGCCTGATCGAGCAGGTCGGCTCGCCGCACCAGGTCTACAACCACCCGGCCAGCGAGTTCGTGGCGCGCTTCATGGGCGGCCACAACGTGCTCTTCACGCCCGCCGGACCGATCGCGGTGCGCAACGACCACATGCAGGTCGCGCCGGCCGACAGCACGCCGTCCGGGCTGCTGGCCACGGTCACCGACGTCGAGTACCAGGGCACCTACGTGCTGCTGGGCCTGCAGCTGGCCGAGGCGCCCGCCGGCAAGGCCGGCGTGTCGGTGCAACTGGCCGAGGCTGCCTTCGACACCCATCCCTATTCCGTGGGCGACGCCGTTCGCCTGACCTGGGCCGACGCCCATGCGCGTCCGTTGGGCCCCGGCGCCGTGCGGCCCGGCGAGCGCCAGCCCGAGCCGCCGCCCGCCGTCGATCCCGCCACCGCGCCCGATGCCGCCGCGCTGCCGGCCGTGGCCTTCTGACCCTTTCCCGCTTTCTCCCCCTTTTTGCAACCGCCATCACCGAAAGAGGCAACACCGATGTCCGCATCCAACGAAGACAACCGCAGCTCCTCCTCCCTGAAGCGCCGCACCCTGCTGCAAGGCACGGCCGGCATCCTGGCCACGGGCATCGCGCCCTTCGTCCATGCGCAGGAAAAAGTCGTGCTGCGCTACCTGGGCACGGCGGTGAACCAGGACAAGGCCATCGCCGACAAGTTCAAGGCCGACACCGGCATCGAGATCCAGTACGTGGCCGTGACCACCGACGACGTGACCAAGCGCGCCGTCACCGCGCCCAACAGCTTCGACCTGATCGACACCGAGTTCTTCTCGCTCAAGAAGATCGTGCCCACCGGCAACCTGAAGGGCATCGACGTCAAGCGCGTGAAGAACGCCGACAAGATCACGCCGCTCTTCACCAAGGGCGAAGTGGCCGGCAAGGCCGTGGGCGACCAGGGCACGGCGCCCAAAAAGGTGATCTTCCTGGAGGGCGAGAAGAGCAAGGTCTTCGCCAAGGCACCCACGCAGTGGATGACGCTGATCCCCACCACCTACAACGCCGACACGCTGGGCATCCGCCCCGACCTGATCAAGCGCCCCATCGAGAGCTGGGCCGAGCTGCTCAACCCCGAGTTCAAGGGCAAGGCCGCCATCCTGAACATCCCCTCCATCGGCATCATGGATGCGGCGATGGTGGTGGAGGCCAAGGGCATCCACAAGTACAAGGACAAGGGCAACATGAGCAAGGCCGAGATCGACCTGACGATCAAGACGCTCATCGAGGCCAAGAAGGCCGGCCAGTTCCGCGCGCTGTGGAAGGACTTCAACGAGTCGGTCAACCTCATGGCCTCGGGCGAGGTCGTGATCCAGTCGATGTGGAGCCCCGCCGTGACGGCCGTGCGCAGCAAGGGCATCGACTGCGTGTTCCAGCCGCTCAAGGAAGGCTACCGCGCCTGGGCCTCGGGCTTCGGCCTGCCGGCCACGCTGTCGGGCAAGAAGCTCGACGGTGCCTACGAGTTCATCAACTGGTTCCTCGACGGCTGGGCCGGCGCGTACCTCAACCGCCAGGGCTACTACAGCGCCGTGCTGGAGACGGCCAAGGCCAAGATGGAGCCCTACGAGTGGGCCTACTGGATGGAGGGCAAGCCCGCCGCGCAGGACATCAAGAGCCCCCAGGGCGTCGTGATCGCCAAGGCGGGCAGCGTGCGCGACGGCGGCAGCTACGAGCAGCGCATGGGCGGCATCGCCTGCTGGAACGCTGTCATGGACGAGAACGAGTACATGGTCCGCAAGTGGAACGAGTTCGTGGCGGCCTGACATGAACCGGATACGGGCAGCCGAACGCAGAGTGCGCAAAGATTGCGCAGAGGGCGCAGAAGAAGTTCAAAGAATTTCGGCTGTTCCTTCGGCGCCCTTTGCGTAGCCTTCGCGACCTCTGCGTTCGGCTGCCCGATCCCGTATTCCCATGAGCGCCCCCGCCACCGCCACCCACGCCGCCACCCGGCCGCTGCACACCATCGCCGCGTGGTGGCAGGCGGCGCCGTTCGCGCTGGTGTTCCTGCTGTTCTTCATCGTCCCGCTGCTGCTCATCGGCATGGTCAGCCTGTGGGACTTCAACGAGTACGAGCTGATCCCGGCCGTCTCGCTGCGCAACTACCTCAGCATCTTCGAGGGCTGCTCGCACCTCACCGACAACGCCGACTTCTGCGTCACGCTGTCGACATACCTGTCCACGCTCAAGTTCTGCTTCCTGGTCTGGGCCATCACGCTCGTGCTGGGCTTCGCGGTCGCGTACTTCCTGGCTTTCCACGTCCGCTCGTCGGGCATGCAGACGGCGCTGTTCGTGCTGTGCACCGTGCCCTTCTGGACCTCGAACGTCATCCGCATGATCTCGTGGGTGCCATTGCTCGGGCGCAACGGGCTGGTGAACCAGACGCTCGTGGGCATCGGCCTGGTGAACGAGCCGGTCGAGTGGCTGCTGTTCTCCGACTTCTCGGTGGTGCTGGCCTTCGTGCACCTGTACACGATGTTCATGATCGTGCCGATCTTCAATTCGATGATGCGCATCGACCGCAGCCTGCTCGAAGCCGCCACCGATGCCGGCGCCAGCGGCTGGCAGACGCTGTGGAACGTGATCGTGCCGCTCACCAAGACCGGCATCATCATCGGCTCGATCTTCGTCATCACCATCGTCATGGGAGACTTCGTCACCATCGGCGTCATGGGCGGCCAGCAGATCGCCTCGGTCGGCAAGATCATCCAGGTGCAGACCAGCTACCTGCAGTTCCCCCTGGCCGCCGCGAACGCCGTGATCCTGCTGGCGGTCGTGCTCATGATCATCTACGGGCTCACGCGGCTCGTCGACATCCGCAAGGAGCTGTGATGCTAATTCGGGAGTGGGAGCGGGCAGCCGAACGCAGAGGGCGCAGAGAACGCGCAGAAGTCGCAAAAAAAGAAGTCAAAAAATTTGGCTGTTCCTTCTGCGCCCTCTGCGAATCCTCTGCGCCCTCTGCGTTCGGCTGCCCGCATTCGGGTCGAACCCCATGAACGTCCGTTACCGTCCCCCCCGCGCCCCCGGCTTCTGGCCGCTGGCAATCGTGTTCGCGCTGTTCGTCGTGTTCATGTACGGGCCGATGTTCACGATCTTCGTGCTGAGCTTTCAGGGGCCGGAGGGTGGCCTCACGTTTCCGATGCGCGGGGTGTCGCTGCACTGGTTCCACAAGCTGGCCGAGGGGCTGGGCACGGTCGACATCGGTGCGGCCTTCCGGCGCTCGCTGATGCTGGGGGCGGTGGTGATGGCGTTCACCGTCGTGCTCTCGGTGCTCGCAGGGCTGGCCTTCCGCAAGCGGCTCAAAGGGGGTGACGCGCTGTTCTACGTCGCCGTGGCCAGCCTCATCATGCCGTCGATCATCGTGTCGCTGGGCATCGGCCTGCAGTTCCGCCTGCTCGATACCGGCATCAAGTCGGCCCTCACGGCGATGGGCGCCGAAGGCACGCTGGAAAACTACGGCACCGCCCTGGGTCTGCTCACCTCGGCGCTGGGCGCGCACCTCACCTGGACGCTGCCCTTCGGGCTGCTGATCATGTTCGCGGTGTTCAACCGCTTCAACCCGGCCTACGAGGAAGCCGCGCGCGACCTCGGCGCCACGCCCTGGCAGAGCTTCCGGCACGTCGTGCTGCCGCTCATCGGCCCGTCGGTGATCGGCATCGGCATGTTCGGCTTCACCCTCAGCTGGGACGAGATCGCGCGCACCTCGCAGGCCATCGGCGACGTCAACACGCTGCCGCTCGAACTGCAGGGCCTCACCTCGACCGTGACCACGCCCTCGATCTACGCGCTGGGCACGGTCACGACCATCGTCTCCTTCGCGGTGATGGGTGTGGCCCTGGGCAGCGCGGCGCTGCTGGGGCGCCGCGCCTCGAAGAAGCGCGGAGGCTGAATTGAAAGGCAGGCAGCCGAACGCAGACGGCGCAAAGGATTCGCAGACGGCGCAGAAGAAAGCCATCAAGGATTTCCCCGAATCTTTCTGCGCTCCTTGCGAGATCTCCGCGCCCTCTGCGCTCGGCCGCGCGGCTTCATTCCTCGGTGTCGCGGCGTCACTGAATAAAAAGAGCTGACATGCCTTTGCTGCTGGTCATCAATCCCAACACCTCGACCAGCGTCAGTGCCTTGCTGCAACATCACGTGAAGGCCGCGACCGGTGCGGGCATCGACGTGCGTACCCTCACCGCCCGCTTCGGGGCGCCCTACATCGCTTCGGAGGCAAGCTACGCGGTCGCGCAGCACACGGTGCTCGACGCGTGGGCCGTGGCGAAGGCGCAGGGCCTGGCGGTCGATGCGGTCCTCATCGGCTGCTTCGGCGACCCGGGGCTGTTCGCGCTGCGCGAAGGCGCGGGAGTTCCCGTGAGCGGGCTGGCCGAAGCGTCCTTCCTCGCCGCAGCGCGGCACGGACGTTACGCCATCGTCACCGGCGGCGAACGCTGGAAGCCGATGCTCGAGCGTCTGGCGCATGCGCTCGGCCAGGGCGAGTCGCTGGCCGGCGTGCACACCGTGGCGCCCTCGGGCGCGCAACTCGCCGCCGACCCGGCCGGCGCTCGGGCCTTGCTTGCCGAGGCCTGTCGCGAGGCCGCGGAGCGATTCGATGCCGATGCCGTGATTCTTGGCGGCGCCGGGCTTGCCGGCATGGGCGCAGACATCGCGCCGCAGGTGCCGGTGCCGCTGGTGGACAGTGTGCAGGCTGGCGCACGGTGGGCGCAGGATGCCCTGGCGCGCCCGGCCGCCCTGGCACCCGGCAGCGGTTTCGGGGTGCCATGGCAGAACGTGTCGTGGGAGCTGGTCGCGTTGTCCTGACGGGCGCCCGCCGCTCCCCGCCCGCTACTCGTTATTTCGGCGTTCCGCCCGGCATCGGCTTGGGCTTGCCAGGGCGGCGGGTGTCGCGCGTCTCCGCGCGGCGTTCGCCCGCGACGGCCGCGCGGTCGGTGCCGATGGCGCCACCCTCGGGGGTGCGCGGCTCGTCGCCGGCCGGCGGGCGCACCTGGCCCTGCGGCCGTGCTGCCTTGCGAGCTTCCGCGGCGTTCTCGCTGCGGCCGCCGGCAATGCCGGGGGTGTTGGGCGGCACTGCGGCGCCAGGGGGGTTCGATTGCGCGTAGGCGCCGGCGGCGACGCAGAGGGTGCCCACGAGGGCAAGCAGGCGATGGGTGTGCATGAAGACTCCGGAAGAATGCGCCCGCCAACGCCGGCGAGCGAGCCTCCACATTGGCATCTCCGGCGGAGGGCGACGTAGGACGTTGCGCCCATTCCGTGCGGCCGCTTCCCTCCGACGCTGGAAGGTTGGCGCCCGCGCGGGTCGCGTGTCGGCCGGGAGGCATCGCTTGCCGGGGTGCGCGCCGGCAGTCCGGGCACGGGGCGGCTCGTCACAGTGCCGGCATGCAGTACCCCACGATCCGCAAGGGCCAGGCGCCCGGCCACCTCGATCGCAGCGAGTTCCACCTGCGCTTCATGCAGCCCTTCCAGGACCCGGCCTTCGGCGCCGAGGCCGATGCGCTTGCTCGTCTCGAGGCCATCGCCTGGGACGCCTACGACGAAGGCCGAAAGTCGCCCGTCACGCGCCGAGCCGGGCCTGGCTACGCCGATCCCGACTACGAGCTCTCGGTCGACTGGCTGGAGGCCAAGGCCCGCCTGGACGCCGCGCAGGCCGCATGGGGCCGGCCCGAGACGCGTTCGCGCGTGCTGCTGGTCAACGGCTCGCCACGCAACGATGGCACCTGCCCCGGCGAGGTGTCCAAGACCTGGCGCATGGCGCAGATGGCGCAGCAGACGCTGGAGGTGGCGGGCATCGAGGTCGACCTGCTCGACCTCAGCCTGGTGACCTCCGAGTACGGCCGGCAGATCCACCCGTGCAAGGGCTGCGTCTCCACCGCCATGCCGCTGTGCCACTGGCCCTGCAGTTGCTACCCCAACCATTCGCTGCGCCAGACCGGCGACTGGATGAACGAGATCTACGAGCGCTGGGTTGCGGCCCACGGCGTGATCGTGCTCACGCCCACCCACTGGTACCAAGCCACGAGTCCGCTCAAGCTGATGATCGACAGGCTGGTGTGCGCCGATGGCGGCAATCCCGACCCGACCACCACCCACGGCAAGAAGCCCGAAGAGGCCAAGGCGCTGGAGCTGCAGGGCTGGGACTTTCCCAAGCATCTCGACGGTCGCGTGTACGGCCTCGTCGTGCACGGCGACGTGGCTGGCATCGAGAGCCTGCGCCGCAACCTCAGCGACTGGCTCGACTGGATGGGCCTGGTCGACGCCGGCCAACAGGCACGGCTGGATCGCTACCTCGGCTACTACGAACCCTATGCCACCAGCCACGACACGCTCGATGCCGACGAGGCGCTGCAGCAGGAGGTGCGCAACGTCGCTCAGGCGGTGGCCAACGCGGTTGGCGAGCTGCGCGCCGGCCGCCTGAGCGTGCCCGACCGGAGCTTGAGGCGCCCGCGGCCCAAGTGAGCGGCGCGGCCGCGTCCATTCACGGCATCTTTACCTTCGATCACGCCGCGTTGACCCGGTCCTCACGGCCGCGACATTCGCGCCTTCCACACTCCGTCTCACCTGCTGCACTCTTCACCGCGGCAGCATTTCCACGAAAGGAAGGACTCGCATGATCTCTCTTCGCCAACGGATGGTCTGGGCCGGTGTGATGGCCTCTGCCGCTTTCGCCGCGTCCGCACAGACGCCGCCTCCCGCCAACGTGCCGCTGTCCGCCACCCAGGCCCAAGCCGCGGCGACCCCTGCGGATGCCAATGCCAAGCCGCGCATGGAGCACAGGAAAAACTTCGCGCAGCGCTTCGAGCGCATGCAGCAGCACCGCGCCCAGCGCCTCGCGGCACTGAAGGACAAGCTGCAACTCAGCGCGCAGCAACAAGGCGCGTGGACCAGCTACACCACGGCGCTGCAGCCGCCCGCCATGCCCAAGCCCGAGGACCGCGCGGCACGCCGCGCGGAATTCGAGAAGCTGAGGACACCCGAGCGCATCGATCGCATGCAGGCCCGGCAGGCCGAACGCAGCGCGATGTTCGCCAAGCGCGCCGATGCGACCAAGGCCTTCTACGCGCAGCTCACGCCTGCGCAGCAGAAGACCTTCGACGCCGAGAGCCTGCGCATGGGTCCGCGCGGCCACGGCCCCCGCGGCCATCGCCCGCACGGTGAGGGCCAGGCGCCAGCCAAGGGCTGAGCCTCGGATCGGCCTCCGTGGGGCCTCATCGGCACAGGCCCGCCGCGCTTCATGCGCGGCGGGTTTTTTTGTGCACGAGGGGTGCCTTCTGCGAGGCCAAAAAAAGCAGCGCCGAAGCGCTGCTCGTATCGGTCGGTGCGGGGCTTGCGGCCGAGCGCCGAGGTCACTTGGGCGTGCCGGTCGAGTCGATCGGGTTGGTCGCCACGTCCGGGCGCTCGCCCGTGTAGCCGAACGGGCGAGGCTGGTGCAGCGCTTCCTGGCGCACCTCGGCGCGCGTGCGCTCGCCCACCTGGGGCGTGGTGTTGGGCTGGTTGTTGCGCATGGTGCTGGCCTCGCCGCCCGGCGTGTTGGTATTGGCCTGGTTGTGGTTGTTCCACACCGCGCCCATGCGCACGCCGTCGCGCGAATTGGGCTGGCTGTAGTCGGGGCGCTGCGGGGGGTTGGGCACACCGGCAGGCGTCATCGTGCTGGCCTGGCCCGCCACGCCGGGCTGGGTGGCAGGCACCGAGGTCGTCTGTGCGCTGGCTGCGGCCGATGCGGCCAGCAGGCCGGCGGCGACGAGTGCGGAAAGGGTGTTGGGCGTCATGCAAGGCTCCTGTGAGGTTGGACGAGGGTGCCGCTCGTGGCGCTGGCCGCGGCACCGGAAGAACTTCAACTTAGGAGCCGGTTCCACGCGCGCCTGTCGGGACGCGCGGCGCGCGGCTGTAGGAGCGCCACGCACCGCCCTGGGCGGCATCCGCGAAATTCGGACGGCAAGAAGCTGACACCTTCCTACAGCCGCAACCCGGACGGCCCCGTACAAATCGCAGGGTGGCACTCCTTTCCGAACCCCATCTGCCGCTGGCCGCCGCCGCGCCACCCAAGTCGCTCAAGGTGATGACGGTGAACACCCACAAGGGCTTCACGGCGTTGAACCGCAAGTTCATCCTGCCCGAGTTGCGCGAGGCCGTGCGCACGGTCGGGGCCGACGTCGTCTTCCTCCAGGAGGTGCTGGGCACGCACTCGCGGCACCAGAAGAAGGTCGACAACTGGCCGGAGGCGCCGCACTACGAATTCCTGGCCGACACCATGTGGCCGCAGTTTGCCTACGGGCGCAACGCGGTGTACCCGCGTGGCCACCATGGCAACGCGGTGCTGTCGAAATTCCCCATCGTGCACCACCGCAACCACGACGTGTCGGTGGCCGGCCCCGAGAAGCGCGGCCTGCTGCATTGCGTGCTGCGCCTGCCGGGCCGCACCGTGGATGTGCACGTGATCTGCGCGCACCTGGGCCTGGCCGAGGCGCATCGGCAGCAGCAGCTGGAGCTGTTGTGCCACATCGTGCGCGACGAGGTGCCTGCCGATGCGCCGCTGGTCGTGGCCGGCGACTTCAACGACTGGCGCAGTCGCGCACACGAGGTGCTGGAGCAAGGCGCCGGCCTGCGCGAAGTGTTCAAGCACGCCAACGGCCGCGCCGCGAAGACTTTCCCGTCGCGCTTCCCGATGCTGCCGCTGGACCGCATCTACGTGCGCAACGCGGGGGCGCACGCGCCGGTGGTGCTGCCGCGCCAACCGTGGTCGCATCTTTCGGACCATGCACCGCTGGTCGCGGAGATCGATCTGTGAACGACAAGACGGGAGCACACCCATGAGCGGACGCCGCTGGTACGCCGGCAACCAAGTCGAACTGCTGGAAAACGGCGAAGCCTTCTTCCCGCGCGTGTTCGAGGCCATCCGCGCCGCCGAGCGCGAGGTGATCGTCGAGACCTTCATCCTGTTCGAGGACAAGATCGGGAAAGGCCTGCATGCGGCGCTGTGCGAGGCCGCGCGCCGCGGCGTCAAGGTCGACCTGATGATCGACGGCTTCGGTTCGCCCGACCTGTCGGCCGAGTTTCTCGACAGCCTGGGGCAGGCCGGGGTGCGCGTGCGCGTGTTCGACCCGGGCTCACGCTTCCTGGGCCAGCGGCTTAACGTCTTCCGCCGCATGCACCGCAAGATCGTCGTCATCGACGGCCTGCGCGCCTTCGTCGGCGGCATCAACTACTCGGCCGACCATGTGATGGACTTCGGCCCCAAAGCCAAGCAGGACTACGCGGTCGAGCTCACGGGGCCGGTGGTGAGCGAGATCCATCGCTTCGTGCTGCATGCGATCGCGGTGGGCGGCAAGGGCGCGGGCTGGTTCCGCCGCCGCCTGCGCCGCACCGCCGACGTGGAGAACGCACCCACCGGCCAGGCCGAAGTGATGTTCGTCACCCGCGACAACCGCCGGCACACGACCGATATCGAGCGCCACTACCGCGCCGCCATCCGAACCGCGCGGCACCGCATCGTCATCGCCAACGCGTATTTCTTCCCCGGTTACCGGCTCATCAAGGACCTGCGTCGCGCGGCGCGGCGCGGGGTCGACGTTCGCCTCATCCTGCAGGGCGAGCCCGACATGCCGATCGTGAAGACCGCGGCCAGCATGCTCTACCACCACCTGCTGAACGCGGGCGTGAAGATCCACGAGTACTGCGAGCGCCCGCTGCACGGCAAGGTCGCCGTGGTCGACGACGTGTGGAGCACGGTCGGTTCGAGCAATCTCGATCCGCTGAGCCTCTCGCTCAACCTCGAGGCCAACGTCATCATCCGCGACCGGGACTTCAACCGCGTGCTGACCGAGCGGCTCGACCACCTCATGCGCCACAGCTGCAAGCAGATCGAGGCCGATGCGTTGGGCGAATGGAGCGGGTGGCGCCTGGTGCGCAGCTTCTTCGTTTTCCACTTCATGCGCTGGTATCCCTCGTGGGCCGGCTGGCTGCCGCGCCACGCGCCGAGGCTCAAGCCTGCCGTGCCCACGGAGCCGCCGCGCGAGCGCGGCCACGACGGCTCCGTCGCCCAGACCGACGCCGCCTGAGGC
Source organism: Xylophilus ampelinus (assembly GCF_901875635.1). Lineage (GTDB taxonomy): Bacteria > Pseudomonadota > Gammaproteobacteria > Burkholderiales > Burkholderiaceae_C > Xenophilus. The sequence continues at coordinate 24,399 of NZ_CABFMN010000109.1, forward strand.
GGCCAACGCGAGCCGCCATGGCGCCCTCCTCCACCGCCGCGCCGACCAGCAACTTGCCCGCGGGCGAGTCGCGCGCGCCGGCCCGCGGGGGACAGCGCCTGCAGGCCTGGCGCGCGCGGCCGTGGTGGCCCTGGGCCAAACGCCTGGTCGTGCTGAGCTTCCTCGCCTTCGTGGCTGTGCTGCTGGTGAGTCAGGCACGCGCCATCGAGTGGGCGCAGGTGTTCGCCACCATGCGCGCCTACCCGCTGCGCACACTGTTCGTGGCGGCGGGTCTGGCTGCGCTGAGCCACCTCATCTACGCCAGCTTCGACCTCGTCGGCCGGCACTACACCGGGCATCGCCTGCCGGTGCCCACGGTGATGGCGATCACCTTCGTGAGCTACGCCTTCAACCTGAACATGGGCACGATCGTCGGCGCCGTGGGCATGCGGGTGCGCCTGTACTCGCGGCTCGGCCTGGCGCCCGGGCAGATCACGCGCGTGGTCGGCATGAGCATGCTCACCAACTGGCTGGGCTACTTCCTGCTGGCCGGGCTGGCCTTCCTGCTGTGGCCGCTGGCCCTGCCCGAGGACTGGCACCTGGGCCGGACCGCCTTGCGCGCACTCGGCGCGGGGCTGGTCGCCGTGTCGCTGGCCTACCTGCTCGCCTGTGCCTTCGCGCGCCGGCGCGAGTGGACCGTGCGCGGCCACGAGATCGCGCTGCCCAGCCTGCGCGTGGCCTTCGTGCAGCTGGCCCTGTCGTGCGCCAACTGGGGCGTGATGGGACTCGCGATGTTCGTGCTGCTGCAGGAGCGCGTGCCCTACCCCATGGCGCTGGGCGTGTTGCTGATCGGCGCGGTCGCCGGCCTCATGTCGCGCGTGCCGGCCGGGCTGGGCGTGCTGGAGGCGGTGTTCGTGGCCCTCCTGGCACCCCCGCTGACGAGTACGGCTCTGATCGCCGCCGTGCTGTGCTACCGCGCCGTGTACTACTGGGCACCGCTCGCCGTCGCGGTGGTGCTCTACCTGGTCATGGAGGCGCAGGCGCGCCGCCTGGCCACCCATAGCGCGTCGGCGCTGAACTGAATCGTGGCCCTTCCGGGCCTTCCCCTCTCTTCCAGGAGACAACCATGACCCCTCTGACCCCTCTGACGCCCCTGACCCGTCTTCTCGCCCTCGGCATCACGGCGGCTGCACTCACGGCCTGTGGCAAGAGCGGCAATGACCCTGCCGCGCCCGCCGCCACACCCCCGGCTGCCGCCTCACCGGGCTCGTCGAGCAGCGCGCCCCACCCGAGCGAACCCACCGGCACCGGCGCGGCCGTCCAGCCCGTCACGCCAGCACCCGCGCCCGGCTCCGGCGAAGGCGCGCCGGCCTCCAGCGACCCGGCGGGGCAATCGAAGAAGGCGCAGTAGCGCCCGCTGGGCGATGGGCGGTGTGGCGTGTACCGTGGAATCACTGTAAATTCATCCAGTGATTCTCCAGCGCAAGCTCGCCATCCTCGCCGACGCGGCCAAGTACGACGCCTCCTGTGCCTCCAGCGGCACCGAAAAGCGCCATTCGGTCGGCGGGCGCAGCATCGGCTCGACCGAGGGTTCGGGCATCTGCCACAGCTACGCGCCCGACGGGCGCTGCATCTCGCTGCTCAAGATCCTGCTGACCAACTTCTGCCAGTACGACTGCCTGTATTGCGTCAACCGCGTCACCAGCAATGTGCCGCGGGCGCGCTTCTCGGTCGACGAGGTGGTGCAGCTCACGCTGGATTTCTACCGCCGCAACTGCATCGAGGGGCTGTTTCTCTCCAGCGGCATCATCCGCAGCCCCGACTACACGATGGAGCAGGTGGTCGAGGTCGCACGCGTGCTGCGCGAGGAGCACGACTTCCGCGGCTACATCCACCTCAAGACCATCCCCGACGCGGCGCCCGAGCTGTTGCAGAAGGCCGGCCGCTACGCCGACCGGCTGAGCATCAACGTCGAGCTGCCCACCGTGCAGGGCCTGGAAAGCCTCGCTCCCGAGAAGGACGGCGCGGCGATCCGTCGCTCGATGGCGCGGCTGACGGTGCACATCGACGAGGCCAAGGCCCAGAAGGCGCAGGCCGAGTCGGCGCCCACCGTGTCGCTGCCGCGCGCGCGCCCGGCCCGTGCCGCAGCGCCGCGCTTCGCGCCCGCCGGCCAGAGCACGCAGATGATCGTGGGCGCCGATGCCACGGACGACGCGGCCATCCTGGCCAGCAGCGCGCAGCTCTACGGCGCCTACCGGCTGCGGCGCGTGTACTACTCGGCCTTCAGCCCCATTCCCGATGCGTCCTCGTCGCTGCCGCTGGTCGCGCCGCCGCTGGTGCGCGAGCATCGCCTCTACCAGGCCGACTGGTTGCTGCGCTTCTACGGTTTCGAGGCGAGCGAGATCGTCGCGCCCGCGCAGGGCGGCATGCTGGCGCTCGACGTCGATCCCAAGCTGGCCTGGGCGCTGGCGCACCGCGAACGCTTCCCGGTCGACCTCAACACCGCGCCGCGCGAACTGCTGTGGCGCGTGCCGGGCCTGGGCGTGCGCACGGTGCAGCAACTGCTGGCCACGCGCCGCGTGCGCCGGCTGCGCAGCGACGACCTCAAGCGGCTGCGCGTGCCCCTGCGCAAGGTGATGCCCTTCGTGGTGCTGGCCGACCACCGCCCGGGCCGCGTGCTGGAGGCCGAAGACCTCAAGGCGCATCTCGCGCCGCCGCCCGTGCAGCGCAGCCTCTTCGACGCTTGAGGCGCATCGCGCGCGTGCTGCTGCCGCTGCTGCACGATTTCGCTGCCCGCCCCGCGCGCCGGCCACCTACACACGCGCCCTGTCCCCGACCCTAGCTTGGCACGCATGCGCCACACCGTCACACTCAGCAGCGAAACCGATTGGCCCGGATTTCGAAGCGAGGCGCGGCGGCTGCTGGCGCAGTTGGTGCCGCCCGAGGACGTCGCGTGGCACACGCCTGCAGGAGCGGCGGAAGACTTGTTCGCGCCGATCGCCGGTTCAGAGCAAAAACGGCCTGCAGTGCCCGTCCCATCTGCGCAAGGCGCTATGAATTTCGTAGTGCCCCCAGCGTTCCTCACGCTGTGCGAGAAGGTCGTACTGCACCAGGACCCGGCCCGCTTCGCGCTGCTCTACCGCCTGCTGTGGCGCCTCGTGCACGAGCGCGCGCTGCGCCACGATCCGCTCGATGCCGACCGCACCCGCGCGCGCCACATGATGCAGGCCGTGCGCCGCGACCTGCACAAGATGAAGGCCTTCGTGCGCTTCCGTCCGCTGGAGCGCAAAGGCGAGCCGCCGCTGCACGTGGCCTGGTTCGAGCCCGACCACCACATCGTCGAAGCCGTGGCGCCCTTCTTCGTGCGCCGCTTCACCGCGATGCACTGGGCCATCCTCACGCCCGAACGCTCGGTGCAGTGGACGCCCGCGCAGGCCGATCCGACGGCGTCACCCTCGAAGGCCTCGGATGCGTCGCTGCCACCCGGCGAGCTGCGCTTCGGGCCGGGCGCCTCGCGCGCCGATGCGCCGCCGGCCGATGCAGGCGAGGCGCTGTGGCTCACCTACTACGCGCACATCTTCAATCCGGCGCGGCTGAAGACCGACATGATGCGCAAGGAGATGCCCGTGAAGTACTGGCACAACCTCCCCGAGGCTGCGCTCATCGCGCCGCTGACGGCGCAGGCCCACGAGCGGTCGGGCCGCATGGTCGAGGCCCCGGCCACCGTGCCGGCGCGCCGCATCGTGCAGCCGCAGCAGCAGGCCCGCACGCTGGAGCCGCATCCCACCGTGGCGTTGCCCGACGATCCGAAGGCGGCGCTGGCCGCGCTCAAGCGCGCGACCGAGCGCTGCCGCGAATGCCCCATCGGCGCGCACGCCACGCAGTCGGTGATGGGCGAAGGGCCGATTCGCGCCGCGCTGATGGTGGTGGGCGAGCAGCCCGGCGAGCAGGAGGACCTCGTCGGCCGGCCCTTCGTCGGCCCCTCGGGCCAGCTCTTCGACCGCGCGGTGGCCGAGCTCGGCTGGTCGCGCGAGCACTTCTTCGTCACCAACGCGGTGAAGCACTTCAAGTTCGAGCTGCGCGGCAAGCGGCGCATCCACAAGACACCCGGCCAGCGCGAGGCCGCGGCCTGCCTGCACTGGCTCGAGTCGGAGATCGCACAGGTGCGCCCGCGCGCCTTCATCGCCCTGGGTGCCACCGCCGCGCGCGCGCTCGTGGGCCGGCCCGTGGCCGTGATGGCCGAGCGCGGGCATTGGCTCGAAGGGCCCGAGGGCCGGCGCGTGCTGATCACGTTGCACCCGTCGGCCCTGCTGCGCGGCGATCCGGCTGAGCGCGAGGACGCCTGGCGCGCCTGGCTCGACGACCTCTCGCAGGCCAGCGACATCGCCGGCCTCGAGGCCGCGCGCTGAAGTCCTTCAGCTGCCGCTGACCACCGTGCGCAGCTTGCTCTGCGCGGCGTTGATCGCGTTGGCGTGACTGTTGAGTTGCTGCAGCATGGCGTTGAGCTCGGCCTGCACCTTCGCGTCGTTCACGGTGATGGCGTTGCCGGCGATCTGGATCTGCGCGCGGTGCGCCTCGATGTAGTCGCCGATGCGCACGGCGCCGCCGAGCACCGCGTCCAGGGCAGGGAACACCTCGCGGAAGGTGGCGGCTGGCAGCGTCACCGTCTTGTCGTAGGCCTTGTCGAACACCGTTTTCAGATCATCCGGCTGCTTGAGCGCGGCGTGGGCGGCATCGGCCTTGGCCAGGTTCGCATCGAGCGCGGCGCGCATCTGCTTGATGCCCTCGCGCGCGGTGCGGATGTCGTCGCGCCGCGCCACGATGTCGCCGATCGATCGCGGCGAGCCCTTCGCGATGACCGCCTCCATCGGCTGGCCCACCGACTCGTTCATCGATTCGTTGAAGTCGGCGATCACGGTGTAGTGCTGCGCGTAGTCGCCGAAGGGCTTCTTCTGCTCGTCGGTCGGCTTGGGCACGCGCACACCGGGCCGATCGAGCACGCGCGTCTGCAGGAACTGGATGAAGGCGGCGCGCTGCTCCGGCTCCTTGCTGCCGCAGCCGCCCAGCGCCAGGCCGATGGCGAGCATGCACGTGCCCGCCACGCGCATCCACATCGAACGCATGTTCCGCTCCTCGTCTTCTGGAAGGCCGCATCGTAGGCGGCCCAATGCGTGGGCGCCATGGCCCAGCCTGCCTAGCTCAGAAGCGGTAGGCGTAGCGCAGGCGCACGAAGTTCTCGCCCGGGTTGGGCTTCTTGATGCCGGCGTTGGAGAAGTGCTGCAGCCGCAGCGACAGCTCGTGCCGGCCGTTGGTGCCGAAGCTGTAGCCCGCGCCGATCGCCTCGGTGAACTGGAAGGCGGTGCTGAAGCTGCGCCCGTCGGTGCGGTAGAGCCGGTCCATCACGCTGACGCCGAGGCCGCCCTCGACGAACCAGGGCGAGGCGCCGCCGTCGAAGCGGTAGCGCCAGGTGGCGATGGCACCGATCTGCGAGATGCTGCGCCGTTCGCCGTCGTAGGGCCCGCGCCACTGGCTTGCGAAGAGGTCCCAGTAGAAGGACCGCGCGCCGTCCTGCCACGACGGGTTGGGCGCCCAGGGGAACATCACGCCGATTCCTGCCATCTGGCTGTTGGCACTGCCATGCAAGGTCTGCCCGCCTTCGAGGTACACGGCGGGTGAACTGTCCTGGCGACCCTGCGCAGCCGCGCCTGTCGCCGCCAGCGCCAGCAGCGCGACGGCCATCATCATCCTGTTGTTGTGCATCTTTGGGATTCCTGAGCCGGCTGTTTCGTTCAGCCGCGATTCAGTATCTGCACGCGCCGCCCGCGGCGCTTTCGCGGGCGCCGATTTCCCCGGTAGGACACCGCCGGAAGGGGCCGATCAGCGCGCCGCCGGATGCGGCCGCGTCAATGTGATAAGCGCGATCTCGGACGGCGCGCCGAAGCGCTTGGGCGGTCCCCAGTAGCCGGTGCCGCGGCTCACGTAGACCCACATCTGCTGCAGCCGGTGCAGGCCCGCCGTGAAGGGCTGCTGCAGCGGCACGAACAGGTTCCACGGAAAGAACTGCCCGCCGTGCGTGTGGCCCGAGAGCTGCAGCTGGAAGCCCGCCTCCGCCGCGGCCGGCGCGCTGCGCGGCTGGTGCGCGAGCAGCACCCGCGTGTGCACCAGCGGCGGCGCGTCGCGCACCGCGCGCTGCGGGTCGCTGGCGTGCGCGGCGTCGAAATGGCCGGCGGTGTAGTCGGTCACGCCAGCCACCACCAGCGCGCTCTCGAGGATCTCCTCGTCGGTCTGTGCGCCGTGCACGTTGCGCGTCTGCAGCACCACGTGCTCGTTGAGCAGCACGCGCAGGCCCAGGCGCCGCAGTTCGTCGATCCAGGCATGGGCGCCGGCGTAGTACTCGTGGTTGCCGGTGACGACGAAGGTGCCGTGCCGCGCGCGCAGCTGGGCCAGCGGCGCGATGTGCTCGCGCAATTCGGGCACCGTGCCGTCGACCAGGTCGCCGGTGATCGCCACCATGTCGGCGCCCAGGCCGTTCACCGTGTCGACGATGCGCTGGATGTAGCGCTGGCGGATCGTCGGGCCGACGTGGATGTCGCTCAGCTGCGCGATGGTGAAGCCGCGCAGCTGCGAGGGCAGGCCCTCGATCGGCACCTCGACCCGCCGCACGGCCGCGGTGCGGCGCGCGTTGAAGAAGCCGACCACCGATACGGCCGTGGCCAGCGCCACCACGCCCAGCGCGCTCAGGCCCTGCCAGCGCGGCCAGTCGAGGGTGGCGCCGATGGCCCGGCTGCCGCCCCATGCCAGCAGCAGCGCGGCATCGCGTGCCAGCGTCAGCAGCAGCAATGAGGAGAACCAGCCCATCGACAGCAGACCCAGCCACTGCAGCGCGGCGGGCCATCCGTGCTTCGGCCCGCGGCGGCGCAGGAAGGGCAGCGGCATGGTGAGCGCCGACACCACGAGCAGCACCACGACCAGCGGCCAGCCTGTCGTCACCCCCGCCAGCGCCGGCACGAGGCGCAAGCCGATGAACACGTGCAGCAACGTGGTCAGGAGGGTCAGGGGGGCGAGGGGCATGGAGGTCCGATTTGCTGCATCGCAGCATACGACGGTTGCGTCCGGGTTGCATGGCGCCGAGGCGAGGACTCCTCACATGTCGAAGGACAATTTCGCTATGAAATCAGGAGCGCTCCACGTCCATCTGGTGGGCGCTGCAGCCCGATTCGGCTCAAGGCGTCCTCAAGCCGTCTGCCACAGTGCGAGGCCGGAGAAAAGATGGAAAACGAGAAGTCTTCCGACCGCCCGCGGACCCCGGGGTCTCACTCGATCGCAAAGGCCAGCACCACCGCACCCAGCGCCAGCACGCCGAGACCGAGCAGGAACACGCTCTCGGCCCAGCCCTCGTAGCGCTGCGGCCGGCCGGCGCGCCGGCTGCGCATCGACATGAAGGACAGCACGGCGCTGGTGAGGAACATCAGCGCGTCGACGGCCAGCAGCTTGTCGAGCACCACGCGCGAGTCGCCGCCCTGGCGCAGATGGCCGATCGACAGCACCGTCATGCACACGCCGATCATCGTGGCGGAGGTCGGCAGGATGTGGGCCGACAGCCCGCGTGGCGGCGGCCCGGCGGCCGCCGGTGCGTCGACGCTGCGCGTCACCGCACGCAGATGGCCGGGCGGGTTCGACGGACCCTGCCCACCCGGGCGTCGCGGCAGCATCGGCGGGCGCTCGGGCGGGCCTGTGTTCAGCCGCCGGGTTCAGCGCGCCGTGGGCGCGGCGCCGTTGCTGGCCATGTCTGTGCCGGCCGGGAACAGGAACAGCGCCTTGGCGGGGCCCGTGCCGTTCACGGTGATGTCCTGCTGCAGCGTCTGTCCGGCCAGCGCGGCGTCGACCTGGTAGCGGCCCTTGTCGAGCCGCGCCACCATGAAGGGCCCGTGCGCGTCGACGCGATCGAGCACGACGGCGCCGGTTTCGGCATTGCGCACGGTCACGCGCACGTCGGCGGCGAAGTCGGCCTTCTGGTGGTCCTTGACGGCGAATTCGAAGCTCGCGGGCCAGCGCGGTTCCACGGTTTCCATGAGCTGGGCCTCGTCGTGGCCGATGCCGCCGCTCATGTATTCCACGCCGGCCTTCGTCATCTGGATCGGCGGGTTGTAGGTCGCGGCCTGGGCCGCGGTGGCGGCGCCGAGCGCGCCGAACAGCGCGCCGGCGCACAGCATCAGGGTGCCCACGACAGGGCGTGCATGGGAAAACTTGCGAGCCATGATGGATTCCTTTCGTTCGGGTTCGGGTGGCCGGGGCGATGAACGAACAGGGCGGCGACCACGGGACCGACTGTGGCCCGCGTGCCTTAGGACTTGCTTAAAGATCGAGGCGCCCAACCCGGCGCCGCGCCGCCTACTTGCCCTGTGCGACGGCCTGGCGCGGCATCGTGGCGGCCGCCATGTCGAAGTTCGACGGCCACAGGAACAGCGCGCGCCCCGGCACGCCCAGCGCCACGTTCACCGTCTGCGTGAGCGTGAGGTTGCCCAGTGTGGCCTGCACGTCGTAGGTGCCCGGCTCGAGCCGCGCGAGCATGAAGGGGCCGCTGGAGGCGGCCTGCATCACCTCGGCGCCGGTGTATTTGTCGATCACCTTCACCTCGACCGACTCGGGGAACTGCCCGCGCGGCGCGCGCGAAACCGCGAACTCGAAGGTGGCGGCCCAGCGCGGCGCCACCGTCTCCATGAAGGCGATCTCGTCCTTGTTCTTGCCCCCGCACATGAACTCCACGCCCTGGGGCGCCATCTGGATCGGCGGGTTCGCCATCACCGCGTGCGCGGCGGACGAGAGGCTCAGGGCGGCAGCGCCCAGCGCCAGGACGGCAGCGGGGCAGGACAGGCGGAACAGCTTCATGGCGATGGACATCCTCGGGTCGGAAGGCGGGGCACGAATGCGCCGCCGCCGATTCTGTTTAGCAAGAGTCGGGCGCACCCTATCGTTTACGCGAATGCTCTCTTTTTGATAGCTGTTCGCGCAGGCTCCTTGGGCGTTGCGGCCTGTTTGTCACAAGAAGTTGACGATTTCGCTGGGGCGCTCGGGCGGGGCACGGCGCGCCCAGGCGGAGGCACGGCGGCGGTGCATCGCGGGGCCAGGGCGCTCGCCGACAGACCGAAGCGCACGCTTGCGTGAGCATCGGTGTCATGAAGATCGCGACCTTCAATGTCAACGGCGTGAACGGGCGACTGCCGCTCGTGCTGGACTGGCTCGACCGGGCGCAGCCCGACGTCGCCTGCCTGCAGGAGTTGAAGTCGCCCGATGCGCGCTTTCCCGCCGCCGCCTTCGCCGAGGCCGGCTACGGCGCCCTCTTCCACGGCCAGCCCAGCTGGAACGGCGTCGCCATCCTGGCGCGCGGCCAAGTGCCGCTCGAGACCGGCCGCGGTTTGCCGGACGCGCCGCCCGGCGATGCGCAGGCGCGCTACCTCGAGGCGGTGGTCGAAGGCGTGACCTTCGGCTGCCTCTACCTGCCCAACGGCAATCCCCAGCCGGGGCCGAAGTTCGACTACAAGCTCGCCTGGTTCGAGCGCTTCAACGCGCACGCCAGGCGCCTGCTGGCGGGCGGCCTGCCCACGGTGCTGGCGGGCGACTTCAACGTCGTGCCCACCGACCTGGACATCTACAACCCCGCCTCGTGGCAGGAAGACGCGCTGCTGCAACCCGAGAGCCGCGCCGCTTGGCAGCGCCTGCTCGCCCAGGGCTGGACCGACGCCATCCGCACCCTGCACCCCGACGAGCGCATCTACACCTTCTGGGACTACTGGCGCCAGCGCTGGCCGCGCAATGCCGGCCTGCGCATCGACCACCTGCTGCTCAGCCCCGACCTGCTGCCAGCGCTGCGCGCCGCCGGGGTGGACCGCGAGGTGCGTGGCCAGCCCGGCGCCAGCGACCATGCGCCGGCCTGGGTCGAACTCGCTCTGCCCCGCGCTTGAGTTCACGCCGGCCGGCGCGGCGGACTACGGCGGCATGCGGCCCGGCGCTTCGCGGGGCACCGCCGGCATGCGGAAGAATCGATGCATCCGCAGGCGGCCACGGCCCGGCCGATCGAGCCGGCGGGACCCGCGACCTTCACGAAGACGAAGAGAAGATGCCCATGACCCCCTCGCAAGACCCCGTCGACCTGGCCGACCCCAGCGTGTCTGCCGCCGCCCCTCGCAAGCCGTGGCTGCAGGCCCTGAAGGAGGCTGACGCCAAGCGTCCCGACTTCCCCGGCGAACACGCCATCGTGCTGGGCGTCGGCGTGCTGCTGCTGCTCTCGGCGGGCCGAAGCCGCTCCGTCATCGGCAAGCTGGCCAAGGCGGCGGCCGGCGGCGCGCTCATCGGCCGCGCGGCCAGCGGCACCGGCGGCGTCGCGCGGCTGGCGCAGACGATTTCCACCTTCACCAACAAGCTGCCGCTGCGCTGATCGGCGGCCGGTGCGCGGGGTGGTGCAAGCTTCCTTCCGCAGATTGTCACGAACGTGACGAGTTTGGCGCCAGCGCCCGGCTGGCGTGCGCTGACGGCCGATTGCACTTTCCCTATTCAGCCCTGCGCGGGGCAAAGAAAAAGCCCGTCACCGGGGGTGACGGGCTTCGCGCATCGCACTGCACGGCTGAGCCGTGCAGTGGCAAGCGGCCGATCAGAACAACTCGGGTGCGCGTGCGGCGGCGCGGGCTTCGGCACGCACTTCGGCACGGTCGCGCTCACCAGCCAGGGCCAGCACGCCTTGGTGCGCGGCGTCGCCGTAGATGTTGCCGGCACGGGCGGTGGCGACCGCTTCGTTGCGCAGGTCGACGCGGGCCAGCGCCGACGTGCGAGCCGGCGTCACACCGGCCTGGGCGACGTCGCCGTACACGTTGCCGGCACGGGCGATCTGCGCGCCTTCGGCGGCCACTTCGGCGCGGGTGCGCACCGAGTTCACGGTCTGCACGCCTTGGTAGGTTTCGGCAGAGGCGCTGGCGACGCCGAGCACCGAGAGAACGATCGCGCCGAGGATTTGGGAGGTCTTCATGACAATTTCCTTCGAAGTCAGTGGATGAATTTCGAACCGGTATCGGGGGGCGCCGTCCTGGCCGAAGGTTCTTTTCTTCTTCGGCTGGGGCGGCCACCGCAGCGGGCCTGGCTCACCCAGAGCAACCGTCGAACCTGTTGGGTGGTTGTTGTCGGCTGCTGCTCTGTTGGATTGAATTGTGCGCCGCGAACTAAGTAAAAACCCGCATGTCTGCGAGCCAGTGCGTTCACGGGATCGAAACAATCAAGGCGTCTTGGCTGACATGGACGGCCCATGAGGTCATCGGCCAGTGCGCTCTTCGGCTGGTCGGTCGCGGCCCACCGCTTCCTCGCGACACTCCAGGGATGCCGCTCGATGACAACGACTCTTTCGACGCCCACCGTGAGCGCACGGCCGCCTGGGAGCGCGCCTTAAGGCCACAGCCCGCGCGGCTCGGCTGGATCTGGCTGGTCGCGGGTGCGGTGGTGGTGGGACTTGCCGCATGGGGCGCGAATGCATGGTGGGAGCACGATCGCGCCCGCGCACGAGCAAAGCCGCCCACTGCTCTGCCTCAGTCGCCCATCGGCTCCCGCGACGATGTGACTGAGCCGCCAGTGCCGACGCCGCCGGTCGCTGCGCGCCCGCCGTGGCCCACCATTGCGAAGTGCGTGAGCGCCGACGGCCGCACGGTCGGTTACGGCGATGGTCCGTGCCCCGCGGGTGCCCGACAGGTGCGGATTGCCATCCAACCGGGACTCAACCTTGCGGACGGACTGACGCTGGAACAGCGCGCCGCGCATCTGCGCAGCAACCGGGCTGCGGCCCAGGCACAGCAGGCCCACGAAGAAGCAGTGGCACGCAACGTGGACGTCGATTCCGGCGCCGAATGCCACGCACTCGCCGCGCTGATCGTCCAACTCGACGCCTGGGCCCGCCAGCCCAACGACCCGGTGACGCTGGGCGACATCCGCAGCCGGCGCCAGTTCGCGCGCGACCGGCAGTTCAGGCTGGGGTGCCAGTACGTCCGATGAGCAATGGACCCGAAGGAAACGCCACCGCGGGTCAGCGTTGTTCGGCCATCAGCGACGTCTCGCATGAAGCATCTGCGCTCGCTCAGCAGCCTTGGGCTTGCCTTGCTTCACATCGATGCAACGTGCGCTGGTGGGTCGACAACGCCACGTTTCCTGCCGACGAAATCGCAACGCGCTTTCACCATGACCTGTTCTGGATTCACCCCTTCGCCAGTGGCAACGGTCGGCATTCACGCATGATGGCCGACGCTTTGGTTCGCAGCCTTTGCCAGCCAGCGTTCACCTGGGGAAGCGGTGGCAATCTGGTCGCCGCCAACGAAGTTCGGGCACGGTACCTGACCGCCCTGCGGACCGCAGACCAAGGCGGCTATCAACCACTGCTCGTCTTTGTTCGCAGCTAGAGCAGACCCGGCACTTGCGTCGGACTGCAGCAGTCGTCAGCACTCACACGTCGATATTCGCCGCCCGCAGCGCATTCGTCTCGATGAACTCCCGCCGCGGCTCGACCTCGTCGCCCATGAGCATGGTGAACACGCGGTCGGCTTCGATGGCGTCGTCGATCTGCACACGCAGAAGCCGGCGCACCTCGGGGTCCATGGTGGTTTCCCAGAGTTGCTCCGGGTTCATCTCGCCCAGGCCCTTGTAGCGCTGGCGGGCGGTGGTGCGCTCGGCTTCGGAGAGCAGCCACAGCATGGCGCTGCGGAAGTCGGCAGCCTTCTCTTCCTTGGCCTTGTCGCCCTCGCCGCGCTTGACGGTGGCGCCTTCGCCCAGCAGGCCGCGGAAGGTGTGGGCCGCCTCGGCCAGGGCCGCATAGTCCGCACCATGGACGAAGTCCTGCGTGATGACGCTGGACTTGATGTTGCCGTGGTGCCGGCGGCTGATGCGCAGGATGGGCTTGTCGGAGCGGGTGTCGAACTCGCTCGCGACTTCGGCCGGCGCGCCGTTGGTGGTCAGCTCGCGCAGCTTGGCCTGCAGGGCCACGGCCGAGGCTTCGGCTGCAGCCGTGGTGTCGAGGTCGAGCGACACGCCGTCGGCAATCGCACGCAGCGCCTCGGCGTCCATGAAGACGCCCAGGCGGGCGATCACGGCCTCCGCCAGCTGGTGCTTGCGCGCCAGCTCGTCGAGGGTTTCGCCGGTAAGCGTCTGCGAGTTGGCGCCGCCGGTGCTCACGCTGGCGTCCTTGAGCGCCACGCGCAGCAGGAAGGCGTCGAGCGCCGGGCCGTCCTTGAGGTACTGCTCTTCCTTGCCGACCTTGACCTTGTACAGCGGCGGCTGCGCGATGTAGATGTGGCCACGCTCGACCAGCTCGGGCATCTGGCGGTAGAAGAAGGTGAGCAGCAGGGTGCGGATGTGGGCGCCGTCGACGTCGGCGTCGGTCATGATGATGATGCGGTGGTAGCGCAGCTTGGCGACGTTGAAGTCGTCCGCGCCGTTGCCGCCCGTGGCGCCCGCGTTGCCGATGCCGGTGCCCAGCGCGGTGATGAGCGTGACGATCTCGTTGCTGGTCAGCAGCTTCTCGTAGCGCGCCTTCTCGACGTTCAGGATCTTGCCGCGCAGCGGCAGGATCGCCTGGAACTTGCGGTCGCGCCCCTGCTTGGCGGAACCGCCGGCGGAGTCGCCCTCCACCAGGTAGATCTCGCACATCGCCGGGTCCTTCTCCTGGCAGTCGGCCAGCTTGCCGGGCAGGCCCATCCCGTCGAGCACGCCCTTGCGGCGCGTCATCTCGCGGGCCTTGCGCGCGGCCTCGCGGGCGCGGGCGGCCTCGACGATCTTGCCGCAGATGATCTTGGCGTCCTGCGGGCGCTCCTGCAGGTAGTCGCCCAGCAGGCGGCCGACGATGTCCTCGACCGGCGCGCGCACCTCGCTGCTCACCAGCTTGTCCTTGGTCTGGCTGGAGAACTTGGGCTCGGGCACCTTCACGCTCAGCACGCAGGTCAGGCCTTCGCGCATGTCGTCGCCGGTGACCTCGACCTTGGCCTTCTTCGCCAGCTCGTTCTCTTCGATGTACTTGTTGATGACGCGCGTCATCGCGGCGCGCAGGCCGGTCAGGTGGGTGCCGCCGTCGCGCTGCGGGATGTTGTTGGTGAAGCACAGCACGCTCTCGTTGTAGCTGCTGTTCCACTGCATCGACACCTCGACGCCGATGTGCGTGCCGGGGAGGCCGCCGTAGGTGTCGGCCGGCTTCTCGCCCGAGGCGTAGAAGGGCGTCGGGTGGAGGACGGTCTTGCCCTTGTTGATGAACTCGACGAACCCCTTCACGCCGCCGGCGCCGGAGAAGTCGTCTTCCTTGCCGGTGCGCTCATCCAGCAGGCGGATGCGCACGCCGTTGTTCAGGAAGGAGAGCTCGCGCAGGCGCTTGGAGAGGATCTCGTAGTGGAAATCGCTGTTCTCCTTGAAGATCTCGGTGTCGGGCAGGAAGTGCACCTCGGTGCCGCGCTTCTCGGTGTCGCCGGTGATCTTCATGGGCGAAACCTCGACCCCGTCCACCTGCTCCAGGATGCGGTTCTGCACGAAGCCCTTGCTGAACTCCAGCACGTGCACCTTGCCCTCGCGGCGCACGGTCAGGCGCAGCATCTTGGAGAGCGCGTTCACGCACGACACGCCCACGCCGTGCAGGCCGCCCGAGACCTTGTAGCTGTTCTGGTTGAACTTGCCGCCGGCGTGCAGCTCGGTCAGCGCGATCTCGGCCGCCGAGCGCTTGGGCTCGTGCTTGTCGTCCATCTTGATCCCGGTCGGGATGCCGCGGCCGTTGTCGGTCACGCTGATGGAGTTGTCGGTGTGGATGGTGACGACGATGTCGTCGCAATAGCCCGCGAGCGCCTCGTCGATGGAGTTGTCGACCACCTCGAACACCAGGTGGTGCAGGCCGGTGCCGTCGGAGGTGTCGCCGATGTACATGCCGGGCCGCTTGCGCACCGCTTCCAGGCCTTCCAGGATCTGGATCGAGCCTTCGCCGTAGCCGTCGCCGGTCACCTCGATCGGGATCGCGTTGTCGATCTCGGGCTCGTACACCGGTTCGGTCTTGGGCTCTTGGGGCTGGTTGGTATCGCTCATGTGTGCAATCGTCCTCGGTCGGTTTCCCTGTTCTTCTTCTGCTCTTGAAAGACAAAACCCGCGGAAACCCGCGGGGTGTCTGCGCGAGACGCTATCTTTTCGATAGCAATCAGATCCGCATCGGCATCACCACGTACTTGAAGTTCGCGTCTTCCGGAATGGTCAGCAGCGCCGAGCTGTTCGAGTCGTGCAGCTCCACCTTCACCATGTCCTGGCCCATGTTCGCCAGGGCGTCGATCAGGTAGGTGACGTTGAAGCCGATCTCGATCGCGTCTCCGCCGTAGTCGATGTCGAGCTCGTCCACGGCCTCTTCCTGCTCGGCGTTGTTGGACGCGATGCGCAGCGTGCCCGGCTCGATGTTCAGCCGCACGCCCTTGAACTTCTCGCTGGTCAGGATGGCGGTGCGCTGCAGGCTGGCCAAGAGCGGCGCGCGGCCCAGCGTGACGCTGTTCTTGTGGTTCTTGGGGATCACGCGGTTGTAGTCCGGGAACTTGCCCTCGACCAGCTTGGTGACGAACTCCATGCCGCCGAAGCTGAACTTGGCCTGGTTGTTGGCGAACTGCATCTCGATCGCGCCGTCGGCGTCGGAAAGCAGGCGCTGCATCTCCAGCACCGTCTTGCGCGGCAGGATCACTTCCTGGCGCGGCACTTCCACGTCGAGCGTGGCGGAGGCGAAGGCCAGGCGGTGGCCGTCGGTGGCTACCAGAGACAGCTGCTTGCCCTCGGCCACGAACAGGATGCCGTTGAGGTAGTAGCGGATGTCGTGCACCGCCATGGCGAAGGACACCTGCGACAGCAGCGCCTTGAGCGTCTTCTGCGGCACGCTGAAGGCGGGGCCGAAGTTGGCCGATTCCTGCACCAGCGGGAAGTCCTCGGCCGGCAACGACTGCAGCGTGAAGCGGCTCTTGCCGCCCTTGAGCACCAGCTTGCTGGCGTTGGACTCCAGGCTCACGGTCTGGTCGGCCGGCATGCTGCGCAGGATGTCGATGAGCTTGCGCGCACCCACGGTGGTGGTGAAGGCACCCTCGTCGCCGCCGAGTTCGGCGGTGGTGCGGATCTGGATCTCCAGGTCGCTGGTCGTGAGCTGGATCTGCCCGCCCGTCTTGCGGATCAGCACGTTGGCCAGGATCGGCAGCGTGTGCCGGCGCTCGACGATGCCCGCGACCGACTGCAACGCGGCCAGGACCTTGTCTTGGGTTGCCTTCAGAACAATCATGAATGACCTCTGCTCTTCTCTCTGGGTAGGTGGTGCATTGTCTTCGGTGCGCGTGTCAGCCCTCAGCCCTTGAGGGTCTGCTCGAGCACGTGCAGCTGCTGGTTCAGCTCGGTGAGTTGCTGGCGCTCGCCGGAGATCTTTCGCACGGCGTGCAGCACCGTGGTGTGGTCACGGCCGCCGAACAGCTCGCCGATCTCGGGCAGGCTCTTCTGCGTGAGCTCCTTGGCCAGGTACATCGCGATCTGCCGTGGCCGCGCGATGCTGGCCGGGCGCTTCTTGCTGTACATGTCGGCGACCTTGATCTTGTAGTAGTCGGCCACCGTCTTCTGGATGTTCTCGACGCTGATCTGCCGGTTCTGGATCGACAGCAGGTCGCGCAGCGCCTCGCGCGCCAGCTGGATCGAGATTTCCTTCTGGTTGAAGCGCGAGTACGCCAGGATCTTGCGCAGCGCGCCCTCGAGCTCGCGCACGTTGGAGCGCACGTTCTTGGCGACGAAGAAGGCCACTTCCTCGGGCATCTCGGCGCCTTCGGCCGTCGCCTTGTTGATCAGGATGGCCACGCGCATCTCGAGCTCGGGCGGCTCGATCGCCACCGTCAGGCCCGAATCGAAGCGCGACACCAGGCGCTCGTGGATGTCGGTCAGGCCCTTCGGGTAGGTGTCCGAAGTCATGACGATGTGGCTCTTCTTGGCCAGCAGCGCTTCGAAGGCGTTGAAGAACTCCTCCTGCGTGCGGTCCTTGTTGGCGAAGAACTGCACGTCGTCGATCAGCAGCAGGTCGAGCGAGTGGTAGCGTTCCTTGAACTCGTCGAAGGTCTTGCGCTGGTAGGCCTTGACCACATCCGAGACGAATTGCTCGGCATGGATGTAGAGAACTTTGGCGTCGAGCTTGTCGGCCAGCAGCTTGTTGCCCACCGCGTGCATCAGGTGGGTCTTTCCCAGGCCGACGCCGCCGTAGATGAAGAGCGGGTTGTACAGGTGGCCCGGCGTGCCGGCCACATGCATGGCGGCGGCGCGCGCCATGCGGTTGGCCGAACCTTCGACCAGCGTGTCGAAGGTGAGGGCGGCGTTCAGGCGGTTCTTGAAGCCATTGCCTCCGGGCTCCTCGACCGTGGCGGGCGCCTCGCGGGGCACGTCCGCCTCGACCGTCGCGGGCAAGGAGATGCCAGTACGGGCGGGAATTTCACGAGGAGCGAGCGCTAACTCGATCATCACCGGCTGGCCGGAAATCTGCTCCGCCATGGCGGCAATGCGCGCCGCGTACTGGGCCCGGATCCAGTCCAGCTTGAAGCGGTTGGCGACGAAGACCGTGATGCGAGACAGGTCGTCCGCGACCTGGGCGGTCAGCGGTTTGATCCAGGTGTTGAACTGCTGTTCGGACAGTTCCTGTGCGAGCTGGTCGACGCAGGCCTGCCAGAGGCTGGCGCCCACGCCCTCAGACGGCATGAGCGCGGCGGCCAGACGGTTGTCCCTCGGTCATGTTGTTGTTCTGCTCGTTGTGGATATTCGGTTGCGGCATGCCTGGCGGATTCTAACTTGTCAAAAACTTATCCACACCCCTTGACGGTGGCGTGGAACGGGTGCTGGCCGCGCTGTCCATTGTCGCGCCGATCAATGTCTGCAATAATCGCGGGTTTCCCTGAAACCTCTATTCGAGTGCGTTCGATCCGGCTTGTGTCCGGAGCGGGCGGTCAGCGCCGGATGCCTTCGCATCCCGGGTGGCTCTGGAAGGAGATGGTGTTCGGGGTCGCCGGTGGTCGTGACTCGCTGGTGCGAAGCACGGCCCCTCGAGGTCCAGCGCCTCGCGCCGCGGTCCGCCCGCCTTGCCCAGCAATGGGCACCGACATCAGTCAGGAATCCTCATCATGAAACGCACGTACCAAGCTTCGAAAATCCGCCGCGCCCGCACCCACGGCTTCCTCGTCCGCATGAAGACCCGTGGCGGCCGTGCCGTGATCAACGCACGCCGCGCCAAGGGCCGCAAGCGCCTGGCCGTCTAAGGCGTCGGCCGCCTCGGGCCGCGTGCGGGCGTCGCATCGAACACGCATGCGTCGACTGCAGACACGCGCGCAATTCCAGGCGGCACTTTCCGGCACGACCGTGGCGCGAACCGCGCATTTCGCGCTGCACCGGTGTGCGCTAGACGCGCCTGCCGGTGGTCCTGCCGCACCCCTCTTCCATCCGAGCGACGTCTGGCTGGGCGCCATGGTGCCCAAGCGCTGGGCGCGCCGTGCCGTCACGCGCAACACCATCCGTCGGCAGATCTACGCCGTGAGCGGCGCCGCCGACGTCGCGCTGCCCGTCGCGGCGCATGTCGTGCGCTTGCGCGCCGGCTTCGACCGCGCACGCTTCGTCAGCGCCACCTCCGAGCAGCTCAAGCGCGCCGTGCGCGGCGAGCTGCAGCAGCTCTTCGCGCGCGCGGCGCGGGTTCCGGCGTGATGCAGCGTCTCCTGATTGCCATCGTCCGCGGCTACCGTCTGCTGCTGAGCCCCTGGCTGGGCAACGCCTGCCGGTTCACGCCCACCTGCTCGGCCTACGCCATCGAGGCGCTCGAGACCCACGGCGCCGCGGCTGGCAGCTACCTCACGCTGCGGCGCTTGGTGCGCTGCCAACCCTGGTGCGCCGGCGGGCACGACCCGGTGCCGCCGCCCTCCGACACGCCCGGTGCGGGGCTGTTCTCTTTTCTCTCTTCGTCCAAGAAGTCTTCTCCATGAACGACATACGCCGCACCATCCTCTGGGTGATCTTCGGTTTCTCGCTGGTGATGCTGTGGGACCAGTGGCAGGTCCACAACGGCCGCAAGCCCACCTTCCTGCCGTCCCGGACCGTTGCCGAAGCGCCTGCCCAGCCGGGCGGCACCACGCCAGCCAGCGCCACGCCCGCACCCGCAGCCACGCAGGCCGGTGCCGCGACGGCGCCGACTGGCGGTGCGGCGCCGGCCGCGGCCGAGAAGGTCAGCGTCGAGACCGACGTCTACAAGGCCACCATCGACGGCCAGGGCGCGACGGTCTCCCGCCTCGAGCTGACCCAGTACGTCGAGGAGATGAACAAGACCGGGCTCATCCCCTTCGCGCGCAAGCTCATGGGCATGCCGCCGATCCCGGTGGTCGACACCGATGTGGTGCTGATGGACGACGGCTCGCCGGCCACGCGCTACCTCGCGCAGTCGGGCCTGCTCAACCCGGCGGGCGGCGAGAAGTTCCCGACCCACCTGACGCTGATGGCCGCCAAGCCCGGCCCGTACCGCATGGCCGACGGCCAGGACACGCTGGAGGTGGCCTTCGAGTCGCAGCCCGTGGGCGGCCTGAAGTACGTCAAGACCTATGTCTTCAAGCGCGGCGACTACGTGATCCGCGTGCGCCACCAGGTGGTGAACGTGGGCGACCAGCCGCGCGAGCCGCAGCTGTACCTGCAGCTGCAGCGCCACGGCACCGAACCCTCGGGCACGATGTTCGGCACCAGCACCTTCACCGGCCCCGCCGTCTACACCGACGAGAAGAAGTTCCACAAGGTCAGCTTCGGCGACATCGCCAAGGGCAAGGCCGAGCTGCCCGCCGCCTCCAACAGCGGCTGGGTGGCCATGGTGCAGCACTACTTCGCGTCGGCCTGGCTGCTCGACGCGCCCGACAGTGCCAAGCTCAAGCGGGAGTTCCGTGCCGCCGACCTGGGGCAGAACCAGTTCGCGATCTCGATGGTCGTGAGTCTGCCGACCGTGGCGCCCGGCGCCACGCAGACGGTGGACAGCGCCCTGTTCGCCGGCCCCGAAGAGGAAAAGAAGCTCGAGGCGCTGGCCCCCGGCCTGGAACTGGTGAAGGACTACGGCATCTTCGCCATCATCTCCAAGCCGCTGTACTGGCTGCTCGACCAACTGCACAAGATCCTGGGCAACTGGGGCTGGGCGATCGTGGCGCTGGTGGTGCTGCTCAAGGCGGCCTTCTACTGGCTCAACGCCAAGGCCTACGCCAGCATGGCCAAGATGAAGGCCATCAATCCCAAGATCATGGAGATGCGCGAGCGGCTCAAGGACAAGCCGCAGGAGATGCAGCAGGAGATGATGCGCATCTATCGCGAGGAAAAGGTCAACCCGATGGGCGGCTGCTTCCCCATCGTGATCCAGATCCCGGTCTTCATCGCGCTGTACTGGGTGCTGCTGTCCTCGGTCGAGATGCGCCACGCGCCGTGGATTCTCTGGATCCGCGACCTCTCGGCCCCCGATCCGTGGTTCATCCTGCCGCTGGTGATGACCGGCACCTCGCTGCTGCAGACCTGGCTCAACCCCACGCCGCCGGACCCGATGCAGGCCAAGCTGATGTGGATCATGCCGCTGGCCTTCAGCGTGATGTTCTTCTTCTTCCCGGCCGGCCTGGTGCTGTACTGGATCACGAACAACGTCCTGTCGATCGCCCAGCAGTGGGTCATCAACAAGCGGCTGGGTGTGCTGGGCAAGTGAGGGCACTCCCGGCGCGTTTATGAGACGAATCGGTCTCCAGCGCCCGTCCAGCAAGCGCGAGCAGCTATCGAATTAATAGCAAATCGCGCCGCATCCGACCCAACGGCCGCCTACGGGTGGCCTTTTTCTTGGGCCCCGCGCCGCCGCGGCCTTTGCTGAAAGAATCGACGCCCATGCTCGCGCAACTGCAGGATCCGATCGTCGCCGTCGCCACCGCCCCGGGGCGCGGCGCGGTGGGCATCGTGCGCGTGTCGGGGCGGGGGCTGGCGCCTCTGGCCGAGGCACTGTGCGGCCGCGCCCTGCGCCCGCGCGAGGCCACCTACCTGCCGTTCCGCGATGCGGCCGGCGCCGCCATCGACCAGGGGCTCGCGCTGTGGTTCCCTGCGCCGCATTCCTTCACCGGCGAGGACGTGCTGGAGCTGCAGGCGCACGGCGGCCCGGTGGTGCTGCAACTTCTGCTGGCCCGTTGCCTCGAGGCGGCTGCGGAACCCGACCCCGCCACGGGCCGGCCGCGGCTGCCAGCCCTTCGCGTCGCGCAGCCCGGCGAGTTCAGCCAGCGCGCCTTCCACAACGGCAAGATCGACCTCGCGCAGGCCGAGGCCATCGCCGACCTGATCGACGCCAGCACCGAGGCCGCGGCGCGCAGTGCGGGCCGTTCGCTCAGCGGCGCCTTCTCGCGCGAGATCCACGCCCTGCGAGACGCGCTCATCCACCTGCGCATGCTGGTCGAGGCGACGCTGGACTTCCCCGAGGAAGACATCGACTTCCTCGAGCAGGCCGACGCGCGCGGCCAGTTGCTCGCGCTGCAGCGGCAGCTGCAGGCCGTGCAGCAGCGCGCGCGCCAGGGTGCGCTGCTGCGCGAAGGCATCAAGGTCGTCATCGCCGGCCAGCCCAACGCAGGCAAGAGCTCGCTGCTCAATGCGCTCGCGGGGGCCGAACTGGCGATCGTCAGCGCCATCGCCGGCACCACGCGCGACGTCGTCGCGCAGACCATCCAGATCCATGGCGTGCCGCTGCACATCGTCGATACCGCCGGCCTGCGCGAGAGCAGCGACGAGGTCGAACGCATCGGCATCGCCCGCGCCTGGGGCCAGATCGAGGATGCCGACGCCCTGCTGCTGCTGCACGACCTCACGCGGGCGCAGGAGCCCGAGTACCGGGCGGCCGATGCGGCCATCCGCGACAGCCTGTCGGCGCGGCTGCCGCCGGGCGTGCCGGTGGTGGAGGTGTGGAACAAGGCCGACGCCGTGGCAGGTGTGGAAGCTGGCGAGGGGCTTCGGCTTTCGGCCCGCACCGGTGAAGGCATCGAGGCGCTGCGCCAGCGCCTGCTCGAGATCGCCGGCTGGCAGGCGATGCCCGAAGGGCTGTACCTCGCGCGGGCCCGTCATGTGCAGGCGCTCGGCCAGGTCGAGGAGCACCTCGCCCTCGCCATGGCGCACCTGGAGGCGGCGCAACCGCCGCTGGACCTGCTGGCCGAGGAGCTGCGCCTGGCCCAGAACGCGCTGAACGCCATCACCGGCGAGTTCGGTGCCGATGAATTGCTGGGCGTGATTTTTTCCCGATTTTGTATTGGAAAGTAGCACGATTGCCCGAACAATGGCCCGGATGTCCGGCGCCGCCGGGCCTTCGCGCGTTCAGAGCCAAAACGAGATCCCTCACCATGCCCGCCACCATCCAGGACCTTTGCCAGGCGATCGCCCAGAACACCAGCGACGACGCCTTCGCGCCGGCCCTGCAGACCGCGCAATGGGAGGTGCTGGGCTCGTACCTGCAACCGTTCGAGCTCGCGGCTGGACAGACGCTGATCGACGAGAACGCGCACGACCGCACGCTGTTCTTCATCGAGTCGGGCTCGGTGAGCGTCCACACCCTCAGCAGCAAGGGCGAGGTGCAGATCGCGATGCTCAACGCCGGTTCGGCCGTCGGCGAAGGCGCCTTCTTCTCGCGCCAGCCGCGCTCGGCCAGCGTGACGGCCGCTGCGGCCTCCCGCCTGTGGCGGCTCACGCCGCTGCGCTTCAGTGAGATGGCCAACCGCCAGCCGAGCATTGCGCTCGAACTCACGCTGGCCCTGGGTCTGGTGATGTCGCGCCGACTGCGCAGCAAGTCGCGCCGGGTGGCGGTCACCTAAGCACCTCCTAAAGCCGCTTTCGCGGCTTCCCGTCCCTGGCGCCGTCGACCACTTCGTGTAACAGCGGCCATCGAACGGGCGACAAGCCCGATCTGCCCGGCTACCATGTTACAAAGAGTAGTCGGAGAGCCGAAATGCCTGTGGTATGCGCCGCGTGCGGCACCGAAAACCGAGAAGCCGCCAAGTTCTGCCGAGGGTGCGGTGCCCGTCTGGCTGGCGCCGCGCCCGCCGTTGCGGCGGACGAAGCCGCCTGGCCCTTGACCCAGCCGGCGGATCTGCCCGGCTCCGCGGCCGACGAGCGCACGGTCATCCTCGGGGCGCCGGCCGCCACGTCGCGCGCTGCGGCGCCCCTGCCACCGTCGCCTCCCACCGCGCCGCCACCGGCAGCGG
>NZ_CABFMN010000110.1 GCF_901875635.1 Xylophilus ampelinus
GGCAGGAACACGCCGGGCGAGCCCGACGAACCGCCGCCGCAGCCGGCCAGCACGAGGCCGGCGGAAGCCATGGCCGCGATAGCCAGGCCGCGCACGGCGATCGCGATCGAATGGAAGGGCACCGCCGCGGGCCCCGTCGGCGTTCTGATGTCGTGCATGCGTTCTGTCTCCATACCGGGTTAATCGGAATTCACGCATCGGCGCCCTGCGCCCATGCTCGCTGCTTCGCCGGCAACCGCCGAATCCTAGGGTCCGCCTCCGGGCCGACCACTATCCGAAGCGCGCCAATCGAGTGACTTCCCCTGCCCTCCTGCCCCACCGGTCGCGGCGACGCGCCGCCGGCCTGCCGCAACCCGAGGAGCGCACCAGCTCCGCCGCTTGGCTGATCGGCCTGCTGTCGATGTTCGAGGCCGAGGGCCTGGCGGTGCCCGCGCTGCTGCGCGACGCGGGTTTCGACCCCGACTCGCTGCATCGCCAGAACACACGCATCCCGGTGGACGAGATCACCGTGCTGTGGCAGCTGGCCATCGCTCGCGCGGGCCGGGCCACGCTGGGGCTGGAACGCGAACTGGCCGACACGCACAGCAACACCAGCACCGTGGGCCATGCGATGGCCTGCAGCGCCGACCTGCGCGGCGGCCTGGAGCGCCTGGTGCGCTACATGCCCGTCATCTCCGACTGCACCGCCTTCTCGATGCACCCCGACCCGCGCGGCTGCTGGCTGGTCATGGAGCACACGGGCGGGCGGCTGCCCATCCCGCGCCAGCGGCTGGAGCACGCGCTGCTCACGGTGCTCATGCAGTGCCGCTGGCTCACGCGGCGCGCGGTCGAGCCCCTGGCGATGGAGTTCGTCTACCCGCCTCCCGCCGACGACCGCCCGCACCGCGACGCCTATGGCTGCGAACTGCGCTTCAACGCGTCGGCCAACCGCATGCTGGTGTCCAGCGCCTGCCTGGCGTTGCCCCTGCCCACGCACCACCCCGAGCTGGGCCGCATGCACGACGCCCTGCTCGATGCGCAACTCGAAGAGCTGGGCCAGACCACCACCGCCACGCTGGTGTGCGCCGAGATCGCTCGCCGCCTGCCGCACGGCGAGCCGCGCCGGCAGGACGTGGCCGCGGGCCTGGGCCTGGCCGACCGCACGCTGCAGCGCCGCCTGCAGGAAGAGGCGGTGTCCTTCCAGTCGCTGCTCGAGCGCACGCGCCGCGAACTGGCGCAGCAGTACCTGGCCGAAGACCGCCACAGTCTGGCCGACGTGGCCGACCGCCTGGGCTTCGTCGACACGAGCAACTTCTTCCGCGCCTGCAAGCGCTGGTTCGGCGTGCCGCCGGCCCAGTACCGCGCACGCATCTGGGCCGCCCCCGCCGCCGCCCGCTGAGCCTCTGCCGGTATGGCCCGCCGCGCCAGGGGTTACAGCCGCGGCCCGACAATCCCCGCATGAGCCTGACCGCCGAGGACACCACGTCCGCCGACCTGGGCCTGCACTGGAAGCCCGGCTTCGAGTCGCTGGGGCCCGCCTTCTTCACCCATCTGAGCCCGACCCCGCTGCCCGCCCCGTACTGGGTCGGCCACAGCGATGCGGTGGCGCAGTGGCTCGGCCTGCCTTCGGCGTGGCGCACGCCCGAGGCGCTGCAGGCGCTCACCGGCAGCCTGCCGGTGGCCGGCACCCGGCCGCTGGCCACCGTCTACAGCGGCCACCAGTTCGGCGTGTGGGCCGGCCAGCTGGGCGACGGCCGCGCCATCCTGCTGGGCGAGACGGCCAGCGGGCTCGAGGTGCAACTCAAGGGCGCCGGCCGCACGCCCTACTCCCGCGGGGGCGACGGACGCGCCGTGCTGCGCTCCAGCATCCGCGAGTTCCTGGCCAGCGAGGCGATGCACGGCCTGGGCATTCCGACCACGCGCGCGCTGTGCGTCACCGGCTCCGATGCGCCGGTGCGGCGCGAGACGCTGGAGACCGCGGCCGTGGTCACGCGCGTGGCGCCGAGCTTCATCCGCTTCGGGCATTTCGAGCACTTCGCGGCCCGCGGCCAGCATGACGAGCTGCGCGCCCTGGCCGACTTCGTCATCGACCGTTTCTACCCGCGCTGCCGCGACGATGCCGGCTTCGACGGCAATGCCTACGCGAGCCTGCTCAACGCCGTGAGCGACCGCACTGCGGCGCTGATGGCGCAATGGCAGGCTGCGGGCTTCTGCCACGGCGTGATGAACACGGACAACATGAGCATCCTGGGCCTGACCATCGACTACGGTCCCTTCCAGTTCCTCGACGCCTTCGACCCGGGCCACATCTGCAACCACAGCGACAGCTCGGGCCGCTATGCCTTCAACCAGCAGCCCAACGTGGCGTACTGGAACCTGTTCTGCCTGGCCCAGGCGCTGCTGCCGCTGATCGGCGAGGAAGAGCGCGCGATGGCCGCCCTGGCCTCGTACCGCACGGTGTTCCCGGCCGAGTTCGAGGCCCGCATGCGCACCAAGCTGGGGCTGGGCGAGGCGCGGCCGGACGACCTGGCGCTCGTCGAGGCCCTGCTGCGCCTGCTGGCCGCGGGCGCGGTCGACTGGCCCATCTTCTGGCGCCGCCTGGCCGAGCACCGCGCCGGCGCTGAACTCTCGCCGGTGCGCGACCTGTTCCTCGATGGCGCCGGCTTCGATGCCTGGATGCTATCGTTTTCGGAGCGCCTCGCGCAGGAACCACGGGCGCTGCAGCCCGATTTGGCACTCAAGGCCAACCCGAAGTTCGTGCTGCGGAACCACCTGGCCCAGGAGGCCATCGAACAGGCCCAGCGCCGGGACTTCTCGGGCGTCGCGCGCTTGCTGGCGCTCCTGCAGGCCCCATATGACGACCATCCCGGCATGGACGCCATGGCCGGCTTCCCGCCCGACTGGGCTTCCACGATCGAAATCAGCTGCTCCTCATGACCACTCCCAAGATCCAGAAGACCGACGCCGAATGGAAGGCCCTGCTGGCCGACAAGGGCGCCGAGCGCGCAGCCTTCGAGGTGACGCGCCATGCCGCCACCGAGCGTCCCTTCACCGGCAAGTACGAGGCCCACTGGGCCGACGGCAGCTACCACTGCATCTGCTGCGGCGCCAAGCTCTTCGACTCGGCCACCAAGTTCGACGCCGGCTGCGGCTGGCCCAGCTTTTCGGAAGCGGCCGAGCCGGGCGCGATCACCGAGATCGTCGACCGCTCGCACGGCATGGTCCGCACCGAGACGGTCTGTTCCAATTGCGGTGCGCACCTGGGGCACGTATTCCCGGACGGCCCGGCACCCACGGGCCTGCGCTACTGCATGAACTCGGCGTCGCTGGACTTCGAACCGGAACAATGAAACTGCTGCTCGACTTCTTCCCCATCCTGCTGTTCTTCGGCGCCTTCAAGCTCTATGGCATCTATGTCGCGACAGGGGTGCTGATGGCCGGCACGGTGGTGCAGATGGCCATCGTCTACGCCACCGAGAAGCGCCTGCAGCCGATGCAGAAGGCCACCCTGGCGCTGATCCTCGTCTTCGGCACGCTCACGCTGGTGCTGCACGACGACCGCTTCATCAAGTGGAAGCCGACGGTGCTCTACGGTGCCATGGCGGTCGGGCTCGCGGTGGCGCTGTGGGCCCTGCGCAAGAACTTCCTCAAGATGCTGCTGGGCAGCCAGCTGCAGCTGCCCGAGCGCATCTGGAACCAGCTCAATGTGGCCTGGATCGTGTACTGCGCCTTCATGGCCGCCATCAACGCCTACGTCGCGCTGTACTTCAGCACCGACGCCTGGGTGAACTTCAAGCTCTGGGGCTACGTGTTCCCGATCGCCTTCCTGGTGGCGCAGGGCCTGTACATCGCGCCGCACCTGAAGTCGGACGAGTCCGCCGCCAAATGAACGCCGCCGTGACGAGCCTGCCCACGGCGGAAGAACTCGAGGCCGCGCTGCGCACGGCACTCGCCCCCACCATGCTCGAAGTGATCGACGAGAGCGCGGCGCATGCGGGCCATGCGGGTGCCGGGCCGGCCGGCTGGGGCACGCACTTCCGCGTGCGCGTGGCCTCCCCCCGATTCGCGGGACTGTCACGGGTCGCGCGACACCGGCTTGTGTATGATCCGTTGCAGGTTTTTGTCCCCCGTGGCCTCCACGCCATCGCCATCGAGACGCTCTGAGCCGTCCTGATCGCCGGATCCCACGGCGGCACTTCCCTCCCCCTCCTTCGTCCCTCCGTTCATCGCGTCGCACGTTCAACGCGCCTTCCTGTTCCCGAGGTCTGCCTTCATGAAAAAACAACTCCTGCAAGCTGTCGCGGCCGCCGCGCTGCTGGGTGCGGTGCCTGCCTTCGCGCAGAACGCCGCGATCGTCAACGGCAAGCCCGTGCCGAAGGCGCGCATGGACATGCTGGCGCAGCAGCTTGCCGCTGCAGGCCGTCCTGTCACGCCCGAGATGCAGAGCCAGCTGCGCGAGGAAGTCATCGCGCGTGAAGTCTTCATGCAGGAAGCCCAGAAGAAGGGCCTGGACGCCACCGACGACTTCAAGGCCCAGATGGAACTGGCGCGCCAGGCCATCCTGATCCGCCAGCTCTTCGAGGACTACCGCAAGAACAATCCCGTGAGCGACGCCGACGTCAAGGCCGCCTACGACAAGCTGGTCGCGGCCAACAGCGGCAAGGAATACAAGGCCCGCCACATCCTGGTCGCCACCGAGGACGAGGCCAAGAAGGTCATCGCCGACCTGAAGAAGGGCGCGAAGTTCGAGGACCTGGCCAAGAAGCTGTCGAAGGACCCGGGCTCCGGCGCCAACGGCGGCGACCTGGACTGGACCAACCCGGCCGGCCTGGTGCCCGAGTTCTCGCAGGCCATGGTCAAGCTCAAGAAGGGCGAGACCACGCAGGTGCCCGTCAAGTCGGAATTCGGCTGGCACGTCATCCGCCTGGACGACGTCCGCGAGCAGTCCTTCCCCAAGCTGGACGAAATCAAGGCGCAGCTCTCGCAGCAGCTGCAACAGCAGAAGCTGCAGGAGTACCAGCAGTCGCTGCGCGAGAAGGCCAAGGTCGAGTAATTGCCAGCGCCGGGGCCATGCCCCACCGAACGAAAGCGGCCCGCGGGCCGCTTTTCTTTTTGGGCCGGTCGCCGCTACCGCAGGTAGTCGCCTGCGGCCTCGGGCTGGTAGGCCAGCGCCACGATGCGTGCCGTGCGCGAGGCGCCGTCGGGCTGGCGCCACTGCACCGTCTGGCCCACGCGTGCACCCAGCAGGCTCGCACCGACCGGCGACAGCACCGACACCTGCGCGTCCGAGGGGCGCGCCTGCAAGGGGTAGCTCAACGTCAGTTCCTGGCCGGCCGGGCCATCGCCCTCGCCGGCCAGGCACACGCGCGAGTTCATGGTGACGACGTCGGGCGCGACCTCCCGCGGATCGACGAGTTCGCCCTCATCCAGCACGGCCTGCAGGTCCTCGTGCGGGGCGGGTTGCAGCGAGAGCAGGCGCGTCAGGCGCGCATGGTCGAGTTCGGTCAGGGTGCGCGCTGCCTCTTGGGCGGGAAGCGAGTTGCTGGAGGAAGGCGAGACGGAGGAGATGGTCATGGCAGGGTTCCTGGTGGTCGTGGCGCATGCGGGCCCGCACGGCACCATGTGACGGATCGAAGCTCCAGGTCTTCCTGTGAGCACGAAGCGTCGAAGGGCGCGCACCCCGCAGGGGCCCGGACAGTGGGCCCGGCGGTCGGGAGGTGCGCGCAGCGCGAAAGAAGGGAGAGAAGAAAGGCCGCCGGGCTCAGGAAGGCGCGGCGTCTGGAGCAGACCACCACGCGCCAGCAGGCCGCGCGGAGTGCGCGGCAGCGGGGAGGCGAAGGCTGCTCGTCCGGGACATGCGCCCGAGTCTAGGCCGATCGCGCTACGGCGCCGCGCATGACCCCAGGCCCATTGCCGGATTGCGACGGGCGCGCGGCAGGATGCCGCTCAACCCACCCAGCGGCGCGCGTTGCGCCACAGGCGAATCCAGGGACTGAAGTCGCTCACGTCGCCCGAGGTCCAGCTCATCTGCACGTTGCGGAACACGCGTTCCGGGTGCGGCATCATGGCCGTAAAGCGTCCATCGGCCGTGGTGATGGCCGAGAGGCCTGCCGGGCTGCCGTTGGGGTTGAATGGGTAGCGCTCGGTGGCGACGCCGGCGTTGTCGACGAAGCGCATGGCGGCGATGGCCTTGTCGGCGTTGCCGCGGTACTTGAAGTTGGCGTAGCCCTCGCCGTGCGCCACCGCGATCGGCAGGCGGCTGCCCGCCATCCCCTGGAAGAACAGGCTGGGCGACTCGAGCACCTCGACCATCGACAGCCGCGCCTCGAAGCGCTCGCTGCGGTTGGTGGTGAAGCGCGGCCAGTCCTGCGCGCCCGGGATGATGTCGGCCAGCTCGGCGAACATCTGGCAGCCGTTGCACACGCCCAGGCCGAAGGTGTCGGCGCGGCCGAAGAAGCGCGCGAACTGCTCGGCCAGCGCCGGGTTGAAGGTGATGCTGCGGGCCCAGCCGATGCCGGCGCCCAGCGTGTCGCCGTAGCTGAAGCCACCGCAGGCGACCACGCCCTTGAAGTCGGCCAGGTCGGCGCGGCCGGCCTGCAGGTCGGTCATGTGGACGTCGAAAGCCTCGAAGCCGGCCTCGGTGAAAGCGTAGGCCATCTCGACATGCGAGTTGACGCCCTGCTCGCGCAGGATCGCGACCTTGGGCCGGGCCCCGCCCAGGAACGGCGCCGCTACGTTTTCGATAGCACCCTCCGCAAGCAGGACGTGCGCTCCGGGGTCATTCGGCTCACCCGCCGCGGCGTGCTCGGCGTCGGCGCATTCGGGGTTGTCGCGCTCGCGGCAGATCTTCCAGCTCACGCTGTCCCAGACCTGGTGCAGGTCGGCCAGCGTGGCGCTGAAGACGGCCTTGGTGTCGCGCCACACCTCGAGCTTGCCCTTGCCGACGTCGAGCGGCGAGCTCTGCGGGCGCGTCTTGCCGACGAAGTGGCTGAAGGCCGAGAGGCCGTGCGCGCGCAGCGTCTGCATCACCGCGTTGCGCTCGGCGGTGCGCACCTGCAGCACCATGCCGAGCTCTTCGCTGAACAGGGCCTTGAGCGTGAGCTCCTCGCGCCGCGCGCTGACCTGCTGCGCCCAGTTCTTGGCGTCGCCGGTCTCCATCCGGCTGTCGGAGATGCCGTCGCCTTCGGTGACCAGCAGGTCGACGTTCAGCGCCACGCCGACGTGGCCGGCGAAGGCCATCTCGGCGGCGGTGGCGAACAGCCCGCCGTCGCTGCGGTCGTGCATGGCGAGGACCTTGCCCTCGGCACGCAACTGGTTGACGGCGGCGACGAGCTTGACCAGCAGCTGCGGGTCGTCGAGATCGGGCACGCGGTCGCCGGTCTGGTTAAGTGTCTGCGCCAGGATGCTGCCGCCCATGCGGTGCTGGCCGCGGCCGAGGTCGATGAGCACCAGGGTCGTGTCGTCGGTGGTCGCATCGAGCTGCGGCGTGAGCGTGCCCCGCACGTCGTCGAGGCTGGCGAAGGCCGTGACGATCAGGCTCACGGGGGAGCTGACCTTCTTCTTTTCGCCGCCCTCTTCCCATTGGGTGCGCATGGACAGCGAATCCTTGCCGACGGGGATCGACACGCCCAGCGCGGGACACAGCTCCATGCCCACGGCCTGGACGGTTTCGTACAGCGCCGCGTCCTCGCCCGGCTCGCCGCAGGCGGCCATCCAGTTGGCCGAGAGCTTCACGCGCTTGAGCTCGATCGGCGCAGCGAGCAGGTTGGTGATGGCCTCGGCCACAGCCATGCGGCCCGAAGCGGCGGCGTCCATGGCCGCGAGCGGCGTGCGCTCGCCCATGCTCATCGCCTCGCCCGCGAAGCCCTGGTAGTCGGCCAGCGTGACGGCGCAGTCGGCCACCGGCACCTGCCAGGGGCCGACCATCTGGTCCCGGTGAGTCAGCCCGCCCACGGTGCGGTCGCCGATGGTGACGAGGAAGCGCTTGGACGCGACCGTCGGGTGCGAGAGCACGTCGATCGCGGCCTTCTGCAGCTCGACGCCGGTGAGTTCGAGCGGCTGGAACCGGCGGCGGATCGCCTGCACGTCGCGGTGCATCTTCGGCGGCTTGCCCAGCAGCACGTCCATGGGCATGTCGACCGGCTGGTCCTTGGCGCCTGCGGTCTCGTCGACCACCTTCAGCTGGCGTTCCTCGGTCGCGACGCCGACCACCGCGAAGGGGCAGCGCTCGCGCTCGCAGAAGGCTCGGAACTGCTCCAGCGATTCCGGCGCGATGGCCAGCACGTAGCGTTCCTGGCTCTCGTTGCTCCAGATTTCCTTGGGTGCGAGGCCCGACTCCTCGAGCGGCACGGCGCGCAGGTCGAAGCGCGCGCCGCGGCCGGCGTCGTTGGTCAGCTCGGGGAAGGCGTTGGAGAGGCCGCCCGCGCCGACATCGTGGATCGCCAGGATCGGGTTGGCCTCGCCCTGCTGCCAGCAGTGGTTGATGACCTCCTGCGCCCGGCGCTCGATCTCGGGGTTGCCGCGCTGCACCGAATCGAAATCCAGCTCGGCCGCGTTGGCGCCGGTGGCCATCGAGCTGGCGGCGCCGCCACCCATGCCGATGCGCATGCCGGGGCCGCCCAGCTGGATCAGCAGCGTGCCGGCGGGGAACGGGATCTTCTTCGTCTGGATGGCGTCGATCTGGCCCAGGCCGCCAGCGATCATGATGGGCTTGTGGTAGCCGCGCTGCAGCGTGTCGACGTCGCTGGCCACGGTCTGCTCGTACTCGCGGAAGTAGCCCAGCAGGTTGGGCCGGCCGAATTCATTGTTGAAGGCTGCGCCGCCCAGCGGGCCCTCGGTCATGATCTGCAGCGGGCTGGCGATGTGCTCGGGCTTCCCGAAGCTGCCGTCCCACAGCCTGGACACCGTGAAGCCGGTCAGCCCGGCCTTGGGCTTGGAGCCGCGGCCGGTGGCGCCCTCGTCTCGGATTTCGCCGCCGGCACCGGTGGACGCGCCCGGGAAGGGCGAGATCGCCGTCGGGTGGTTGTGCGTCTCCACCTTCATCAGCACATGGTGCGTCGCGCTATCCTTTTGATAGCTGGGTACGCCCGCCCCGCCTGCGTTGGAGGCCGATTTGGCCATGAAACGCTCGATGGCGTGGCCTTCCATCACCGAGGCGTTGTCGGCGTAGGCGATGACGGTGTGCTGGGGGTTCGTGGCATGTGTGTGGCGGATCATGCCGAACAGGCTCCTGTCCTGGCGCACGCCGTCGATGGTGAAGTCGGCGTTGAAGATCTTGTGCCGGCAGTGCTCGCTGTTGGCCTGCGCGAACATCATCAGCTCGACATCGGTGGGGTTGCGGCCCAGCTTGGTGAAGGCCTCGACCAGGTAGTCGATCTCGTCCTCGGCCAGCGCGAGGCCGAAGCCCGTGTTGGCCGCCTCCAGCGCCGCGCGGCCGCCCGTCAGCACGTCGACGTGCGCCATGGGCTGCGGCGGCAGTTCCGAGAACAGCGCGGCGGCGCCCTCGACCGACGGCAGCACCGACTCGGTCATGCGGTCGTGCAGCAGGCCCGCCACTTCGGCCAGCGCCTCGCCCTCGAGCACCGGCGCCTTGCCCAGCAGCGGCGCCTTGAGGTGGACGAAGTACTGCGTCACCCGCTCCACCCGGCGCAGCGCCAGGCCGCAGTTGTGGGCGATGTCGGTGGCCTTCGAGGCCCAGGGCGAGACGGTGCCCAGGCGCGGCGTGACGACGAGGCTGGCACCGTCCACGGTGCCTGCGTCGAAAGGGTCGCCGTAGGTCAGCAGGGCCGCGAACCGGTCGCGGACCGCAGCGTCGAGCGCCGTTTCGGTGAGCACCAGGTGCACGAAGCGCGCACTCAAGGCCGCGATCTTCGGCTCGATGGCCTGCAGCCTGGGCAGCAACTGGCGCGCCCGGAAATCGCTCAGCGCCGCGCCCCCCTCGAAAACAGTCACGACGGGGGTGGCGGTGTGGGCGGGCAGCGTCACGGTGTTGGGGCCTGGGGCCGGCAGAAGATGGAGATTTGCGCCGAACGACCGCTGACTGGGGCCATCCGGGAGAACCCGGCATTTTACGGGCCGAATGGGATAATCGCAGGATGAGCATCACCTACCACGATCCGGCCAGCCTGGGCGACATGCGCACGGCCTGCCGGCTCGCTTCCGAAGTGCTGGACTACCTCACGCCCTTCGTGAAGCCGGGCGTCACGACCAACGAGATCGACCGCCTCGCCGCCGAATACATTGTCAAGCAGGGCACCACCTCCGCCACGGTGGGGTACATGGGCGCCAGCAGCGTGCCCTTCCCGAAGTCGCTGTGCACCTCGGTCAACCACGTGGTGTGCCACGGCATCCCCGACGACAAGCCGCTGAAGAAGGGCGACATCATGAACATCGATGTCACCGTCATCTACAACGGCTGGTTCGGCGACAACAGCCGGATGTTCGTGGTCGGCGACGCGTCCATCGCGGCCAAGCGCCTGTGCCAGGTCACCTTCGAGGCCATGTGGCACGGCATCCTGCAGGTCAAGCCCGGCGCGCACCTGGGCGACGTGGGCCACGCGATCCAGAAGTTCGCCGAGGGCAACGGCTACTCGGTGGTGCGCGAGTTCTGCGGCCACGGCGTGGGCCGCACCTTCCATGCCGAGCCGCAGGTGCTGCACTACGGCCGCCCGGGCACCATGGAAGAGCTCAAGCCCGGCATGATCTTCACCATCGAACCCATGATCAACATGGGCAAGCGCGACATCAAGGAAGACCACAAGGCCGGCAAGTACGACGGCTGGACCATCGTCACGCGCGACCGCTCGCTGTCGGCGCAATGGGAGCACACGGTGCTGGTCACCGACACCGGCTACGAGGTGCTGACGCTCTCGGCGGGCAGCCCGCCGCCGCCGGCCTTCGTGACCGCCGGCTGACCGTGCGCGCCGCCCCGCCCGCCGCGCCGAGTCGCGCCTCCGGCCACGGTCCGCGAGGCTGACGCATGGCCTTTTCCGTGGTCGTCGACCTGCCCGCCACCCTGCGCGACGAGCTGCGCACGCGCAAGAGCGCCCTCTTCGACCGGCTGCGCTCGCCCACCGGCGTGCGCAACATCCACAGCCTGCTGCGCGGCATGGCCGGCGCCGCCGACGAAGCGCTGCGCGCGCTGTGGCAGGACGCCGGCTTCGGCAACGCCTTCGCCCTGGTCGCCGTGGGTGGCTACGGGCGCGGCGAGCTGTTCCCGTACTCCGACGTCGACGTGCTGCTGCTGCTGCCCTCGGCACCCGAGGGCGCGGCCGATGGCGACACCGGTGGCATCGCCCCGCAGCGCCTGGAAGCCTTCATCGGCCGCTGCTGGGACGCGGGCCTGGAGATCGGCTCCAGCGTCCGCAGCGTCGACGAGTGCCTGGCCGAGGCGGCCAAGGACGTCACGGTCCAGACTTCGCTGCTGGAATCGCGCCTGATCACCGGCAACCGGCGCCTGTACGACGAATTCCGGCAGCGTTTCGACGGCAGCATCGACCCGCAGGCCTTCTTCGCGGCCAAGTCGCAGGAGATGCGGCACCGCCACCACAAGTACGACGACACGCCGTACGCGCTCGAGCCCAACTGCAAGGAATCGCCCGGCGGCTTGCGCGACCTGCAGACCGTGCGCTGGGTGGCGCAGGCGGCCGGCTTCGGCCAGCGCTGGGACGACTACGCGAAGAACGGGCTGGCCACGCCCTTCGAGGTGTTGCAGATCAAGCGCAACGAGGCGACGCTGTCGCTGATCCGCGCGCGCCTGCACGTGGTGGCCAACCGGCGCGAGGACCGGCTGGTGTTCGACCTGCAGACCGCGGTGGCCAGCACCTTCGGCTACGAGGGCGGCCAGCGCAAGGCCAGCGAGGCCTTGATGCGGCGCTACTACTGGGCGGCCAAGGCGGTGACGCAGCTCACCGAGATCCTGATGCTCAACATCGCCGAGCGGCTCAACCCGCAGTCGGCCACGCTCACGCGCATCAACGACCGTTTCTTCGAGAAGGCCGGCACCATCGAGGTGGCGAGCGACGACCTGTACATCCGCGAGCCGCACGCGATCCTCGAAACCTTCCTGCTCTACCAGAAGACCGTGGGCGTCAACGGCCTGTCGGCCCGAACGCTGCGCGCGCTCTACAACGCGCGCCACGTCATGGACAGCCGCTTCAGCAACGACCACGTCAACCACGTGACCTTCATGCGCATGCTGGTGGAGCCGCGCGGCATCACGCATGCCATGCGGCTGATGAACCAGACCTCGGTGCTGGGCCGCTACCTGCGCGTGTTCCGCAAGATCGTGGGGCAGATGCAGCACGACCTGTTCCACGTCTACACCGTGGACCAGCACATCCTGATGGTGCTGCGCAACGTGCGGCGCTTCTTCATCGCCGAGCATGCGCACGAGTACCCCTTCTGCTCGCAGCTGGCGGCCGGCTGGGACAAGCCCTGGATCCTCTACGTCGCGGCCCTCTTCCACGACATCGCCAAGGGCCGCGGCGGCGACCACTCGGAGCTCGGCGCGCGCGACGTGCACCGCTTCTGCAGGCAGCACGGCATCGAGCGCGAGGACGCGAAGCTGATCGAGTTCCTCGTCGCCGAGCACCTGGTCATGAGCACCGTGGCGCAGAAGCAGGACCTGTCCGCCCCCGAGGTGATCGCCGCCTTCGCGCGCCGCGTGGGCAACGAGCGCTACCTCACCGCCCTGTACCTGCTGACGGTGGCCGACATCCGCGGCACCTCGCCGCGCGTGTGGAACGCCTGGAAGGGCAAGCTGCTGGAAGACCTGTACCGCTACACCTCGCGCGTGTTGGGCGGGCGCATG
The DNA here is from genome assembly GCF_901875635.1 of Xylophilus ampelinus. Taxonomy (GTDB): domain Bacteria; phylum Pseudomonadota; class Gammaproteobacteria; order Burkholderiales; family Burkholderiaceae_C; genus Xenophilus. Next base: position 12,791 of record NZ_CABFMN010000110.1, read on the forward strand.
CCCGACCCCGACGCCGAGGTCGAGGCCCGCAAGCGCGAGGCGCTGGCCGAGATCAAGCTCAACGCCCTGCCCTTCGACGCCCACAAGGCGCTGTGGGACACGCTGGACGTGGGCTACTTCATGCGCCACGACGCCGGCGAGATCGCGTGGCATGCCAAGAAGCTGTCGCGCTTCGTGCCGCCGAAGAACGTGCCGGTCGACCCGCATGCGCCGGCCATCGTGCGCGCGCGGCTGTCGCCGCTGGGCGAAGGACTGCAGGTGGTGGTGTACACGCCCGACCAGACCGACCTCTTCGCACGCATCTGCGGCTACTTCGACCAGGCCTCGTTCAGCATCCTGGACGCGCGCGTTCACACGGCCAGCAACGGCTACGCGCTCGACACCTTCCAGGTCGTGACCACCTTCCTGCCGGAGCACTACCGCGAGCTGATCAGCATGGTCGAGACCGACCTCGCCCAGACACTGAACACCGCCGGCGAGCTGCCGCCGCCGAGCCGCGGACGCGTGTCGCGGCGCGTGAAGAGCTTCCCGATCCGCCCGCGCGTGAACCTCACGCCCGACGAGAAGGCGCAGCGCTGGCTGCTGAGCATCTCGGCCAGCGACCGGGTCGGGCTGCTCTATTCGGTGGCGCGCGTGCTGGCACGGCACCACCTGAACCTGCAGCTGGCGAAGGTCAGCACGCTGGGCGAGCGTGTGGAAGACAGCTTCCTCATCAGCGGGCCCGAGTTGCAGGGGCAGAAGGCACAGCTCGCGATCGAGACCGAGCTGCTCGAGGCACTCGACGCCTGAGCGCCGCTTTCGAGCCGAATCGGGCTGCAGCGCCTGTCCGGCGGGCGCGAGCAGCTATCGTTTTCATAGCAAGCCAGTCGATCAGGCGTCCAGCGTCTCCACGGGCAGCGCCTTGACCGTCCCCCGCACCGCGGGATGGACGGCCAGCGCCCGCAGGGCGTCGTCCAGCGTGGCCTGCACGAGCGATTCCGTCAGGCACAGCGCTTCGGGCGCTTCGGCGGGAGCACCGTCGGCCCACGCCGCCCGTCGCAGCGGCACACCCTGTGCGGCCAGAGCGCCCTCCAGCACCGCCAGGTCCTGACCGGCGACCAGTGGCACCCGGAGCCAGCGCAGCCCGCGACCCGCTGCGCGGGGCAGCACCGGCAACGCTTCGGTGGCATGGGGATGCACGCCCAGGTGCGGCACCTGCTGCGCCGGTGGCACGCCGGCCTGCCGCGCCACGTCGACCAGATCGGCAATGACGGCCGAGGCGGTCTGCTCCGCGCCGGCCCCGGCGCCGTAGTACATCGTCACGCCCGCCGCGTCGCCCTTGACCATGACGCCGTTCATCGAGCCGTTGACCTGCGCCAGCAGATGCGTCGCCGGCACCAGCGCGGGCTGCACGCGCAGCTCCACGCCCTCGGGCGTGCGGCGCGCCACGCCCAGCAGCTTGATGCGAAAGCCGAGCTGCTCGGCGCCACGCACGTCGGCCGCCTCCAGGCCGTCGATGCCTTCGACCTCCACGTCGGCGAAGCGCAGCGGCATGCCGAAGGCATTGGCGGCCAGCAGGGTGAGCTTGTGGGCGGCGTCGACGCCCTGCACGTCGAAGGCCGGGTCGGCCTCGGCGTAGCCGAGCGCCTGCGCCTCGCCCAGCGCCTCGGCGAAGCCCATCCCCTCGTCGCGCATCTTGCTCAGGATGAAGTTGCTGGTGCCGTTGATGATGCCGGCCAGCCATTCGACGCGGTTGGCGACCAGGCCTTCGCGCAATGCCTTGACGATCGGGATGCTCACGGCCACCGCGCCTTCGTAGGCCACCGCCACGCCGCGCGCCCGCGCCGCGGCAAAGATCTCCTCACCGTGCACTGCGAGCAGTGCCTTGTTGGCCGTCACCACATGCTTGCCGTGCGCGATGGCCGCCAGCACCCAGTCGCGCGCCGGCCCGGTGCCGCCGGCCGCCTCGACCACCACGTCGACCGCGGGGTGGGTCGCGATCTCGAAGGGATCGGCCGTGACCGGTACCGCCGGGCCGACGATGCGCGCCGCACGCGGCAGGTCGCGTGCCGCCACGGCCACGATCTCGATGCCGCGGCCGGCGCGTGCCGCGATCAGCCGCTGGTTGCGTGCCAGCACGCGGAAGGTCCCGCCGCCCACGGTGCCGATGCCGATCATGCCCACGCGCAGCGCACGGGTGGCGGCCGGCAGCAGGCCGGGGGCTTCGAGGGACGGAACGGGATCGCGGTACATGGACTTCTCCTGACGACAAAAAACAAACCCGGCTGCCGGGCCGGGTGGGTCAGTCGTTCGGGAGAAGATCGATCACCAGGTGGCTGCCGGAACGGGCCACCTGCACGAGCTCAGGTGGCCGTGGCGGTAATCGAAATCATCATTCGTGCGTCCGGTGTCCGCCGGGCGGCGGACGGCATCGCACGGCCCGGGCGGGCGGCGGATGCAGGCTGGAACGGGTGGCACGGCATGGAGCGGCGAGTATAGGGCGGGTTTCACGGGGCGCTCGCCAGATGCCGCTCCAGCCAGGCGCTGTAGCGCGACAGGCTGAAGCACAGCACCCAGTAGACGGCCGCGATGAAGAGGTAGCCCTCGAGGTAGAACGGCCGCCAGGTCGGGTCGCCGCCCAGCGCCAGGCCCAGCGCGCCGGTCAACTCGAACAGGCCGACGATGGTGACGAGCGAGGTGTCCTTGAGCGTGCCCACGACGTTGTTGGTCAGCGCGGGCACGACCAGGCGCAGCGCCTGCGGCAGCACGATGTCGCGCTGCACCGGCCAGCGGCCGAAGCCCAGCGCCATCGCGGCCTCTGTCTGGCCGCGCGGCACCGCCTGCAGGCCGCCGCGGATGATCTCGGCCAGGTAGGCGGCCACGAACAGGCTCAGGCCGGCCAGCACGCGCACCAGCACGTCGGGCTTCCAGCCTGTGGGCCACAGCAGCGGCAGCAGGTACGAGGCCATGAACAGCACCGAAATGAGCGGCACGCCGCGGATCAGTTCCACGTAGGTCGCCGCCAGCCCGCGCACCGCCGGCCAGGGCGCGCGCCGCGCCAGCGCGAGCACCAGCGCCAGCGGGAAGGCCAGCGCCAGCCCGACCACGGCCAGGCCGATGGTCAGCGGCAGTCCGCCCCATCGGCTGGTAGGCACCTGCGACAGCCCGGCCACGCCGCCGAACATCAGCAGCACCGCGACGGCCAGCGTGCCCAGCCACAGCGGCAGCAGCCACCAGCGCCAGCAGCGCGGCCAGGCGCTCAGCAGGGTCGTGGCCGACAGCAGCGTCACCGCGATGGCCGGCCGCCATTGCTCCTCGTAGGGATAGCGGCCGAAGAGCATGGGCCGCCACTTCTCGGCGATGACGCCCCAGCAGGCGCCGCGATGTACCGCGCGGCAGGCCTCGGCGTCCGGACGGAACACCGCGTGCAGCAGCGCCCAGTCGATGGCATGCCAGGCCGCCCAGCCCAGCGCGGCCAGCAGCAGCAGGCTCACGGCAGCGCGCGCCGGCGAGCCGAAGAGTTCCGCGCGCCAGCCCGTCATGACGACCACCCGCGCAGCGCCACGCGGGCGTTGTAGACATCCATCGCCGCCGAGATGAGCAAGGACAGCGTGAGGTACACGGCCATCACGATCGCGATGCACTCGAAGGCCTTGCCGGTCGAGTTGAGCGAGGTGTTGGCGACCGACACCAGCTCGGGGTAGCCCACCGCCACGGCCAGCGAGGAGTTCTTGGTCAGGCTAAGCAGCTGGTTGGTCAATGCCGGCACGATGACGCGCAGCGCCTGCGGCAGCACGACGAGCCGCAGTTCCTGCCCTGGCCCGAGGCCCAGCGCGCGCGCGGCCAGCTTCTGGCCCGCAGACACCGACAGGATGCCGGCGCGCACGATCTCCGCCACGAAGGCGGCGGTGTAGAGCCCGAGGCCGAGCACGATCGCCAGGTACTCCGGGCTCAGTGCCGCACCGCCGACCACGTTGAAGCTGGTCGGCTCGGGCCAGTCGAGCCGGCTGGGCCAGAAGGCGCCCTCCTCGGCCACGGGCCAGGGCATTGCGAGGCCGCCCTTGCTGAGCCACACGCCCGGCATCAGGCGCAGCGGCTCGGTCGAGTCGGGCAGCAGCTGCGTGAGTGCGAAGTACAGCATCAGCAGCTGCACCAGCAGCGGCACGTTGCGCAGCGTCTCCACGTAGGCGGTGCAGATGCCGCGCACCAGCCGATGCGGCGCCAGGCGGCCGATGCCGATCAGCGTGCCCAGCAGCACTGCCAGCACGGCCGCAGGAACGGCCGCGCGCAGCGTGTTCACGAGCCCGGCGAGGAAGGCGCGCCAGAAAGGCTCGCCCGAATCGAAGGCCAGCCAGCCTTCCGACAGGCCGAAGCCGGCCGGCTGCGCGAGGAAATCAAAATGCGCATGGGCCCAGCGCCACAGGCCCGCCACGCCGGGAAGGCCTCGTGCCAGCCACAGCAGTCCGGCGACCACCGCCACGCCCAACAGGACCTGCAGTCCCGCGGGCAGCGCGAGCCGGGATGCGGCGCCGCGCCGCGCCGCGCGGCTCATCGCACCGGCAGTGCGTACAGCAGCCCGCCCTTGTTCCAGAGGTTGTTGGCGCCGCGCGGCAGCTTCAGCACCGACTTGGGACCGACGTTGCGCTCGAAGATCTCACCGTAGTTGCCCACGGCCTTGATCGCGCGGTAGGACCACTCCTTGTCCAGGCCCAGCAGCTTGCCCAGGTCGTCGCCCGTTCCCAGCAGCCGCTGCTGCGCCGGGTCCTTGCTCGACCCCTTGAGCTCTTCGATGTTGGCCTGCGTGATGCCGACCTCCTCGGCTTCGATGAGCGCATTGGGCACCCACTTGGCGATCGCGAACCATTCGTCGTCGCCGCGCTTGACGGCCGGCGCCAGCGGCTCCTTGGAGATCAGCTCGGGCAGGATGAGGTAGTCGTCGGGGTTGGGGGCTTCCTTGTTGCGCAGGCCGGCCAGCGCCGAGGTGTCGGTGGTGAAGGCCTGGCAGCGCCCGGCGAAGAAGGCCTTGAACGAGGCCTCGAAGCTCTCGAATACCACCGTCTTGACGGGGATGCCCTGCGCCTTGGACCAGTCGGCCACGTTCTTCTCGTTGGTGGTGCCCGACTGAGTGCAGATCGTCGCGCCCTTGAGCTGCTTGGCGCTGGTCACCTTGATCTTCTTGGGCACCAGGAAGCCCTGCCCGTCGTAGTAGTTGATGGTGGTGAAGTTCAGGCCCAGCGATGCATCGCGGGTGAGGTTCCAGGTGGTGTTGCGCGCCAGGATGTCCACCTCGCCGGCCTGCAGGGCGGCAAAGCGCTGCTGCGAGTTGAGCGGCACGAACTCGACCTTCTTCGCGTCGCCCAGCACGGCCGCGGCGATGGCGCGGCAGCTGTCGACGTCCAGGCCCGACCAGTTGCCCTGCGTGTCGGGCGCGGAGAAGCCGGCGACGCCGTTGGTCACGCCGCACTTGACGGCGCCGCGCTGCTTGACGGCATCGAGGGTCTTGCCGGCGTGCGCCGGGGCGACGGCGAGGGTGCTCGCCAGCGCGATGGCACCGGCTGCGAGGGCAATCAGGGGGCGTTGGGTCATGGGCGTGCTTCCGGTGACTGATGATCGCGGCCAGTGTACGGGGGCCCCATCGCGCCCGCCAAAGACAGTCGGCTGCGTTGCCGATGCCCCGCCGGAGGCCGCGCCACGGTATCGCTGCGCAGCGAGTTTCACTAACATGCGGCCCCGTGACCAACTACCGCTGACGAAAAACACATGACCAAATCCGACGACTTCGGCAAGCTGATCCTGCGTGTCGCCCTGGGCGTGCTCATCCTGCTGCACGGCATCGCCAAGTTGCACACGGGCGTGGGTGGCATCGGCGGCATGCTCGCCTCGCACGGGCTGCCGGCCGCCACCGCCTACCTGGTCTACATCGGCGAGATCGTGGCGCCCGTGCTGCTGATCGTCGGCCTTTTCACACGGCCCGCTGCGTGGGTGGTGGTGATCAACATGCTGGTCGCGCTCTGGCTGGTGCACATGAAAGACCTCGCCGCGCTCAACGGCCAGGGCGGCTGGGCACTGGAACTGCAGGGCATGTTCCTGTTCTCGGCGCTGGCCGTGGCCTTTCTCGGCGGCGGGCGCATCGGCATCGGTGGACGGTTCAACTGAGCCCTGCACTTCCGGACATGACAACGGCCTGCACTGCAGGCCGTTTTTTCTTGCGCGCCGCACATCGCCGGAATCAGTCGTCGTCGCTCGCGTCCAGGCCAGGGAACAGGACCTCGGTGAAGCCGAAGCGACTGAAGTCGCGCACCCGCATCGGGTACAGCTTGCCCAGCAGGTGGTCGACCTCGTGCTGGACGACGCGGGCGTGGAAGCCGTCCACCGTGCGGTCGATCGGGTCGCCGTAGGGGTCGAAACCCGTGTAGCGGATGCGTGCGAAGCGCGGCACCACGCCGCGCAGGCCGGGCACCGACAGGCATCCTTCCCAGCCCTCCTCTTCCTCGTGGCCGATCGGCTCGATGACCGGATTCACGAGCACGGTGCGCGGCACCACGGGGGCATCGGGGTAGCGGGGATTGGGCGCGTCGGTGCCGAAGATCACCACCTGCTGGTCCACGCCGATCTGCGGCGCTGCCAGGCCCGCGCCGTTCACCGCATGCATGGTCTCGAACATGTCGCGCACCAGCAGGTGCAACTCGTCGGTATCGAACGCGCCCACCGGCTGCGCGATGCGCAGCAGGCGGGGGTCGCCCATCTTCAGGATCTCGCGGACAGCCACCTCAGCGTTGACGCCTCATGGGCGATCCCTGTTGTTCCAGGACGGCTGGATGACCGCGCCGGGCACCCCGGGCGCAGGCGACGGCACAGCAATCGGGCGGGGTATGCCCGCGGGGGCGGCCGGGCGACCCGGGCGCACGGGCACAGCCCCCGGCCGTCCGGCGTAGCCCGGACGGGGCCCGTAGTAGCCCGGACGCCCCGGGTAATAGCCCGGGTAGTGGTTCGGCCCGTAGTAGGGCCGTCCACCCCAATAGCGTGGTCCCGACTCGACGCCGAGCACGACATTGGGCTGGACCACCACCGGGCCAGGCTCCGCATAGTACGGATAGCCTCCATCCGAGTAGTACGGGCCGGGCGCAACACAGCCGGCGAGGACGGCGAGCGCGCCCGCACCGGCCAGCATGCCCATCGAGCGAATCATGTTCATGGCAAGGACTCCTTTCCACCCATCATGAGGCCGCGAAGCAACGGGACCATCTCCCCAAGGTGAAGCAACGTAACCTGAAGTTAACACCGGTGCGTCAACTCGACGCCGCGAGAAGATTGAGCAACCCCGCCTCGTCGATCACGCGGACGCCCAGCGCCTGCGCCTTGTCGAGCTTGCTGCCCGCCTCCGCACCTGCAACGACGCAGGTCGTCTTCTTGCTGACGGAGCCGGCGACCTTGGCACCTGCTGCTTCAAGTTTCTCCTTCGCCTCTTCGCGCGACAGTGTCGGCAAGGTGCCCGTGATCACGAAGGTCTGGCCCGCCAGCGGCAAGGGGGCGCCGGCCACCGGTTCGCCCTCTTCCCAGCGCACGCCGGCGGCACGCAGCTGCTCGACCACCTCCCGGTTGTGCGGCTGCCGGAAGAAGGTGTGGATGCTCTGCGCCACGACGGGCCCGACGTCCGCGACCTCCAGCAGCTGGCCCTCGGTGGCGTCCATGATGCTGTCGAGTTGGCCGAAGTGCCGGGCCAGGTCCTTGGCCGTGCTTTCGCCCACGTGGCGGATGCCCAGGCCGAAGAGGAAGCGCGGCAGGGTCGTGGTCTTCGAGGCTTCGAGCGCCGCGAGCAGGTTGCCGGCCGATTTGTCGGCCATGCGGTCCAGCCCGGCCAGCGCGCTGAGGCCGAGGCGGTACAGGTCGGGCAGCGAGCGCACGATGCCGCCGTCCACCAGTTGGTCCACCAGCTTGTCGCCCAGGCCTTCGATATCGAGCGCGCGCCGCTGCGCGTAGTGCAGGATGGCCTGCTTGCGCTGTGCCGCGCAGGCGATGCCGCCGGTGCAGCGGTGGTTGACCTCGCCCTTCTCCCGTACCACGGCACTGCCGCACACCGGGCACTGGCGCGGCATGCGGAAGTTGGGCACGTAGGGCACGCGCGGTGACAGCGCCGCCGGATTCACCTGCGCCGCGGCGTCAACCACGGCCTCCTCATCCTGCGAGGCTTCGGCCAGCGGCACCAGCGCCGGCGGCACGACGCCCACGACCTCGGGGATCACGTCGCCGGCCCGGCGCACGATCACTTGGTCGCCGATGCGCGCACGCTTGCGGCGCAGCTCGAACAGGTTGTGCAGGGTCGCGTTCGACACCGTGGTGCCGCCCACGAACACCGGCTCCAGCTTGGCCACCGGGGTGAGTTTGCCGGTGCGGCCCACCTGGATGTCGATGCCGTTCAGGCGCGTCACCTGCTCCTGCGCCGGGTACTTGTGGGCCACGGCCCAGCGCGGCTCGCGGGTCTTGAAGCCCAGTTGGCGCTGCAGCGCCAGGCTGTCGACCTTGTAGACCACCCCGTCGATGTCGAAGGGCAACTGGTCGCGTTTCGCTGCGACGCGCTGGTGAAAAGCGACCAGCGCATCCGCGCCGGCCCCCACGATGCGCTCGCTCGACACCGGCACGCCGAAGCGCTCCAGCGCGTCGAGCATGCCGCTGTGCGTCGGCGGCATGTCCCAGCCCTGCACCTCGCCCAGGCCGTAGGCGAAGAAGCTCAGCTTGCGCGCGGCCACCAGCGCCGGGTCGAGCTGGCGGATGGCACCGGCGGCCGTGTTGCGGGGATTGATGAAGGTCTTTTCGCCTTGCTCGCGCTGACGCTCGTTGAGGCGCTCGAAGTCGTCCCGGCGCATGTACACCTCGCCGCGGACCTCCAGCACGGGCGGCGCGTCGCCCTGCAGCCGCAGCGGGATCTGGCCGATGGTGCGCAGGTTCTGCGTCACGTCCTCCCCCGTTTCGCCGTCGCCGCGCGTGCTGCCCAGCACGAGCACGCCGTCCTCGTAGCGCAGGTTGATCGCCAGGCCGTCGAACTTGAGTTCGGCCGCGTACTCGACGGGCGGCGCGTCGGGTGCCAGGCCCAGCTCGCGACGCACGCGGGCGTCGAAGGCACGGGCGCCGGCCTCGGTGGTGTCGGTCTCGGTCTGGATCGACAGCATCGGCACGCTGTGGCGTACCGGCCGCAAGCCTTCGAGCACGCGGCCGCCCACGCGCTGCGTCGGCGAATCGGGCGTGAGAAGTTCGGGATGCGCCTGCTCCAGGGCTTGCAGGCGCTGGAAGAGCCGGTCGTACTCGGCGTCGGGCACCTCGGGCGCATCGAGCACGTAGTAGAGGTGTGCGTGGCGGTTGAGCTGCGCGCGCAGCGCAGCGGCTTCCTGGGCGGCGTCCTGGGTCATGGGGGCCAACTCTTCCCTGCGCAGGCCACGGCCCGCGCTATGATTTTCATAGCTGCCCGCGCAATCTGCATGCGCGCTGCAGCACGATTTCGCTCTTAAGATCTCAGCTGAAAAGGCGTCGCGCAAGGTGCGAGCCCGCCGCCAGGTCGCGCTCCTCCAGCGTGTCGTACAGCTCCTCGAGGTCGGCGCCGATGGCATCCATCGTCTCCTCGCGCAGCGGCTGGCCGTCGCTGTCGGTGACCACGCCGTCCATCTCGCGCCCCAGCGCATCGGCGATCTCGCGCATGCGCAGGAAGGGTTCGGCGCCGCGGTCGACCTGCGGCACGTCGAGGCTCAGCCCCAGTTCGCGGATCGCGGATTGGGCCGGGTCGTCGGCCAGCGCCGCCTGGGTGTCGAAGCTCAGGCCCAGGATGGGCGGCGCCCCGGCGTCGGTGTTGGGCAGGACCATGCGGCCCGGCATCATGCCCGGCACGAAACCCAGCCGCGCGGCGTTCTGCTGCACGTAGCCGGGGCTCCACGCCGCATGGCGCGCGCGCAGCACGAAGGCGAGTTGCGCGTCGTGTCCACTGGCGAACTGGTCGAGCTCGCGGGCGCGTGCCACCTCGTCGAGCATTTCGGGAAACTCGGGCGCGCCGTTCACCGCATCGGCGAAGGCCTGTGCCTTGACCACGAATTCGGAGTACTCGATCTCGTTGAGCGCACCGGTGCGGTTGGCCAGCTGCACGCCGACCTGGAAGGCACGGTAGCGCTGGCCGGCCACGGGCTGCTCCCAGTGGCCGCTGTGCTCGTTCAGGCCCTCGACTGCGATGGGCTTGCTGCCCGCGCGCCGCGTCGGCGGCATGGCGGCCAGCGCCGCGGCGCCCGACACCGGGGCGTCGAGCGACACGGGCGCGATGACATCGATCAGCGGATCGAGCCCACCGCGGCGATCGACCAGCTGCGCGGCGGTCTGTGCGTTCGGCGGCGGCAGGTCGGGATCGAAGAGCGGCTCGTGGCGCTCGGCGCTCGCGACCTCGTGCGGATCGACGTGCAGCACCGGCTCCTCGTTGCCGGCCGGCAGTTCGATGCCCCCGTGACCTGTCGGCGGCGGGTCGCCCTCCACCCGGTCGGGCTGGCGCGGCGCGTTGCGGCGCGACATCCAGGTGTTGTAGCCGATGACGGCGGCCAGCACGAGGCCGCCGAGGATGGCGAGGGCGACGGTGAGGTTGCTCATTCGAATTCTTGTGCGAGCGAAAAAAGGACCGTGGAGCGGGCGGCAGTCAGCTCTCCGCCATCGTGACGGCGGACTCCATGTCCACCGCCACGATGCGCGAAACGCCTTGCTCCTGCATCGTCACGCCGATGAGTTGCTCGGCCATCTCCATGGCGATCTTGTTGTGGCTGATGAACAGGAACTGCGTGCCCTGCCCGCTCATCTTGGTCACCAGCTTGGCGTAGCGCTCGGTGTTGGCGTCGTCCAGCGGCGCATCGACTTCGTCCAGCAGGCAGAACGGCGCCGGGTTGAGCTGGAAGATCGCGAACACGAGCGCGATGGCCGTGAGCGCCTTCTCGCCGCCCGAGAGAAGGTGGATGGTCTGGTTCTTCTTGCCCGGCGGCTGGGCCAGAACCTGCACGCCGGAGTCGAGGATCTCGTCGCCGGTCATGATGAGCTTGGCATTGCCGCCGCCGAAGAGCTCCGGGAACATGCGGCTGAAGTGCTCGTTGACGATCTTGAAGGTGCCGCCGAGCAGTTCACGCGTCTCGCCGTCGATCTTGCGGATCGCGTCTTCGAGCGTGGTGATGGCCTCGTTCAGGTCGGCCGACTGCGCATCGAGGAAAGTCTTGCGCTCGCGCGCGCTGGTCAGTTCGTCGAGCGCTGCGAGGTTGACCGGGCCGAGTGCCGCGACCTCACGGTGCAGGCGGTCGATCTCGCCCTGCAGGCCCGTGAGCCGCACCTTGTCGTCCTCGATCGACTGCTTCACGGCGTCCAGGTCGGCCTGCGCGTCGGCCAGCAGTTGCGCGTACTGCTCGAAGCCCAGGCGCGCGGCCTGCTCCTTGAGCTGGAATTCGGTGATGCGCTGGCGCAGCGGGTCGAGTTCGCGCTCCAGCTGCAGGCGGCGCTCGTCGCTGGCGCGCAGCTTGAGCGTGAGGTCGTCGTACTGGCTGCGCATCGCGGCCAGCGACTGCTCGCGTTCGAGCTTGAGGCTCAGCGCATCCTGCAGGCCCGCCTGGGCCGCGGCGTCCGACAGCCGCGCCAGCTCGCCCTGGGCGCGCTCGCGCTCGTCGGCCAGCGCCACGGCCTGCTGCGAGGCGGTCTCGATCGCTCGGTTGAGTTCGCCGCGCCGGGCCTCCAGCGTGCGCTGCGAGAAGGCGGCTTCCTGCAGTTGGCGCTCCAGGCTGCGGTGCTGCTCGCGGGCGGCCGTGAGCTGGCGTGCGGCCTCGATGACGCGTTCCTCGAGCTGGGCATGGCGTTCCTGGCTGTCGGCCAGTTGCATGTCCAGCTCCTCGAAGCGGCCCTCGGCGGCCACGCGGCGCTCCTGCAGTTCTTCGAGCTGGGCATCGACCTCGCCGAGGTCGGTCGCGAGCTGTTCGCTGCGCGCACGGGTCTGCTCGGCCAGCTGCGACAGGCGCAGTGTTTCCACCTGCAGCTCGTGGGCACGTGACTGGGTTTCGGCGGCTTCGCGCCGCACCGTGACCAGGCGGGACGCAGCGTCGGCGTAGGCCGCCTCGGCGCGGACCAGCGCGGTGCGCGCCTCGTCGGCGATCAGGCCCTGGGCGCGCAACTGGCGCTCCAGGTTCTCCATCTCCTGCTGGCGGGCCAGCAGCCCGGCCTGCTCGGAATCCTGGGCGTAGAAGCTCACGCTGTGCGCGGTGACCGCGTGGCCGCTGCGCACGTAGATCGCCTCGCCCGGCGCGAGACGCTCGCGCTGGGCCATCGCTTCCTCCAGCGATTCGGCCGTGTGGCAGCCGTGCAGCCAGTCGGCCAGCAGCGCCTGCAGACCGGCGTCGTTCAGCCGCAGCAGGTCGGACAGGCGCGGCAGCCCGCCCGTGGGGGCCGGCGCGGCCGCGCTCGGCGCGCTGTAGAAGGCGAGCTTGGCCGGCGGTGCGTCGTTGCCGAAGGCACGCGCCATGTCCAGCCGCGAGATCTCCAGCGCGCCCATGCGCTCGCGCAGGGCGGCTTCGAGGGCGCTCTCCCAGCCGGATTCGATGTGGATACGGCTCCACAGGCCCTGCAAGCCGTCCAGGCCGTGCTTGGCGAGCCAGGGCGCGAGCTTGCCGTCGGTCTTGACCTTTTCCTGCAGCGCCTTGAGCGCTTCCAGCCGGGCCGACAGCTCGGCCAGACGCGCGCCCTCGGTGTTGACGGCCTGCTGCCGTGTGCGGCGGTCGTCGTCGAGCTGGGGCACGCTTTCCTGCAATTCATGCAGGCGGGCGTCGGCCTCGGTCGCGGCTTCCTGGGCGGCAGCGAGCTGTTCCTGCAGGGCGGTCAGGCGCGCCTCGTCCGGCGCGGCCAGGGCGTTGCGGTCGGCGCGCAGGCGCTCGCTGCGCTGCGTGAGCTGGCGCGTCTGCTCCTCGATGTTGCGCTGGTCGGCGGCGAGCACCTGGATCTGCTGCTGGATCTGGACGACTGCGGCGCGCTGCGTGTTGGCCTCGTCCTGCGCGCGTTGCTGCGCGTCTTCCAGCTCAGGCAGCCGCGCATCGTGTTCCTCGAGCTGGGCCGCGAGGATCGCGCCCTGCTCCTCGGCGTCGACGCCTTGCCCGGCGAGTGTTTCGATCTCGGCCTCGGCATCGGCCCGGCGCGTTTCCCACTGGCCGATCTGTTCGGCCAGTTGCACGAGGCGCTGCTCGACGCGCTGGCGGCCTTCGACGACGAAGCGGATCTCGCCTTCGAGCCGACCGACCTCGGCACTGGCCTCGTAGAGCTTGCCCTGCGCCTGGTTGACCTGGTCGCCCGCGCCGTAGTGGGCTTGGCGGATGGTCTCGAGTTCGGCCTCGACATGGCGCAGGTCGGCGGTGCGCGACTCGAGGTCGTTCAGCGCCTTGTCGGCATCGGCCTTGACGCGCGCCTGGTCGGCCTCGCTCTCGCTGCGCTTGAGGAACCACAGCTGGTGCTGCTTGCGCGTGGCGTCGGCCTGCAGCGCGTTGTAGCGGGCTGCCACCTCGGCCTGCTTCTCGAGGCGCTCCAGGTTGGCGCCCAGCTCGCGCAGGATGTCCTCGACGCGGGTGAGGTTCTCGCGCGTGTCGCCCAGCCGGTTCTCGGTCTCACGGCGGCGCTCCTTGTACTTGGAGACGCCGGCGGCTTCCTCGAGAAACAGGCGCAGTTCCTCGGGCTTGGATTCGATGATCCGGCTGATCGTGCCCTGGCCGATGATGGCGTAGGCACGCGGGCCGAGGCCCGTGCCCAGGAACACGTCCTGCACGTCTCGCCGGCGCACCGGCTGGTTGTTGATGTAGTAGCTGCTGGTGCCGTCGCGCGTGAGCACGCGCTTGACGGCGATCTCGGTGAACTGGCTCCACTGGCCGCCGGCACGGTGGTCGGCGTTGTCGAACACCAGCTCCACGCTGGAGCGGCTGGCCTGCTTGCGCGAGGTCGTGCCATTGAAGATCACGTCCTGCATCGACTCGCCGCGCAGCTCGCTGGCACGCGATTCGCCCAGCACCCAGCGCACCGCGTCCATGATGTTCGACTTGCCGCATCCGTTCGGGCCCACCACGCCGACCAGTTGGCCGGGAAGCATGAAGTTGGTGGGTTCCGCGAAGGACTTGAAGCCCGAGAGCTTGATCGAATTGAGGCGCACGGCGGATCGGCTCTTGGAGCCAAGGTGTTGATTTGTAAGGAAAAATGCACGCGGCGATGCGCTGCCGCCCAGCCGGGCGATGATAACGTGCGAGGTATGCGCTCCCCGGTCCCTTCTCCCTCGTCCCGCGGCCGGCGCCGTGCCTGCCTGACGCTGCCACTGGCAGCGGTGCTCGCGGGCTGCGGCGCCTTCACCGACACGCGGCGCGCCGAGCCCTACGAGGGGCGCGAATGGCTGCAGTCGGGCACCAACCGCATCGCCAATCTCGCGCTGCGCGACAACCTGCAGTCGGTGCAGCGCGTGCAGCTGTCGCTGTACCGCCGCAACCCACGCGAATGGCGCAAGTGGGCCACCAGTGCCGACGACGCCATCGCCCGCACCTGGGAGGCCATCAACAACGACAAGCCCCTCCCCGAACTGCGCGGCGCCACCAGCATCGACGCGGTGCGCATGGCCTTCGAGACGGGTCCCGCACCGGCCTACCAGGGCGACCGCGTTGCGGCGCTGGTGGTGGGCTGGGCCGCGATGCTCAAGCAGGCCAACGGCGACACCTGGCAGCAGACCATGATCGACGGCGTGAGCGCCGAGAACGCCTACCGCGCGGCGCGCAACTTCGAGATCTCGCTGTGGCTGCTGAGCTCGCGCACCGGCCCCGACGGCCACCCCCTGCTGCTGTCGACCGAGATCAGCGATCGCGGGCGCAACCTGGTCGTGGACCGCGAGCTGTCCAAGGTGGTCGGGCGCCTCGATCTGTTGGCAGCCCAGGCCGACGAGAAATACCGCCGGGCGGCCCTCGACTTCAGCCAGAACTGGCTGATGGGCAGCTTGGGGCCCTTCCTGCAGATGGTGCAGCGCTGAGCAACGACCGGCGCTGAGTTCGAACGGAATTTTGTTTCCTTTTTTCCTGATTACGGTAATATGATTCCGTGGACAAGAAGGAACTCCTCCAATGCCTGGCGAGCCGGCGCGACGCCCTCGGCCTCACGGGCCAGCAGGTGGCCGAGCGCGCCGGCCTGACCGAGCGCTCCATCCGCAACGCCCTCGGGGCGCAGGGCAATCCGCAACTCTCGTCGTTGCTGGCCTTGGTCGACGCGCTGGACATGGAGCTCCAGCTCGTTCCCAAGGGCTTCGGCGCGGCCGTCACGCCCGCCGGCGATGCGGGCTACCGGCCGGTGGGCACGCGCATCGGCGACGCGCTAGCGACCGCGCATGCCGAGGGCACGCCCGCTCCGGCGCCGGCCCCGCGCCGGAGCCCGCCATGAACGTCAAGATCCTGGAGATCGCCCTCGCCGGGCGCCGCTGGGGCAAGTTGTTCCAGTACGGCGACCTGTGCCGCTTCGTGGCGGAGCCCGCTATCGTCGCCAGCCCTCCGGAGGCCGTGCTGTCGCTGTCCATGCTCGCCAGCGATGCGGCCACGCAGTCCGCGCTGTGGGCCGACCTGAAGAACCCGCTCTTCAACGCCCAGGGCGGCCGCCTGCCCACCTGGTTCCAGAACCTGCTGCCCGAAGGCGTGCTACGCAGCCACATCGCGCAATTGCGCGGCTGCCGGGAGGACGATCACTTCGAGTTGCTGGCCGCCTGCGGCGGCGACCTGCCCGGCGCGGTGAGCGCCAAACCGGTGGAGGTGGACCGCGCCGCGCTGCAGCGCCTGGTCACGCAGGATCAGGACGCGTTGGAGATGTCGGTGGTGGCCAATCCGCTGCCGCAGGGAATCTCGGTGTCGGGCGTGCAGCCCAAGCTGGGCCTGGCGCGCCAGGGCGGGCGCTACACCGCACGCACGCGTGCCGGCGCCAGCACGCGCGTGATCGCCAAGCTGCCCTTGGTCGGCCGGCCGCACATGCCGCAACTGGAGATGCTTTCGCTGCAGATGGCGGCGGCCGCCGGCGTGACGGTCTGCCATGCCGAGCTGGCACCGCTCTCGGCCATCCACGCCGAGCACAGCTACGCCCTCCCCGACGAGCCCGAGTTCCTCGCCGTGACGCGCTTCGACCGCGACGGCGCGCGTCGCATCCACTTCGAGGACTTCGCGCAGGTGCTCGCGATCGACCCGCAGGACAAGTACGGCGCCAGCTACCTCGCGATGGCGCTGGCCATGCGTGCCTTCCCTTCGCTGGGCGACGAGGCCGTGCTGGAGCTGGTGCGCCGGCTGGTGGTCAACGAGTTGCTCGGCAACCCGGACGCGCACTTGAAGAACTTCGGCGTGCTGTACCCGGAGGGCACCGCGCCCCGGCTCGCGCCTGCCTACGACATCGTGGCGTATGCCGCCATGCAGGGCGCCGAGGGCCACGCCCTGCCGCTGCTGCCGTCCGCCCGGGGCACGACGCCGCCTGCGCGACGCGGCACGCTCTTCACGCCGGCCAATGTGCGCGCCTTCTGCTTCTCGGCCGGCCTGCACGAGCCGCTCGTGCGCAAGACCATCACCGAGACGGCGCGCCTCGCCAAGGCACGCTGGCCGGCCATGCTCGATGCATCCACTCTGCCCGACGCCTGGAAGGCGCGGCTGCAGGCCCGCTGGGCGGCACACACTTTGCTGCACAGCGTGTCACGCGCCCGCTCCTAGAATCAGCGCGCTTTCTCCGACGCCGGTGCCCGCGTGCCGCGCCGTCGCCTCCAACCCCTTCGGACTTCTTTCCCACCCATCCATGAGCTCCCTCAATTTCATCGGCGGCGAAAAAGGCGGCGTCGGCAAGTCGGTCACCTCGCGCCTGCTGGCCCAGTACTTCATCGACCACAGCCGACCCTTCGTGGGCTACGACACCGACCGCTCGCACAACTCCTTCACCCGCTTCTACGAAGGCTTCGCCTCGCCGGTGGCGGTGGACAGCTTCGAGGGCCTGGACACGGTGGTCAACGGCTTCGAGCACAACCCGCAGCAGAGCGTGATCGTCGACATGGCCGCGCAGACGCTGGCGCCGCTGGCGCGCTGGATCGAGGAATCGCAGCTCTTCGACGTCTTCGCCGAGATCGGCGTGCACGTGAACTTCTGGCACGTGATGGACGACGGCCGCGATTCCAGCGACCTGCTCGGCAAGCTGGTCGACACCTTCGGCAGCCGCGCCAACTACATCGTGGTGCAGAACTACGGCCGCGGGAGTGACTTCGGCCTCATGCTGGGTTCGCAGTCGCTGGCCAAGGCCACGGCCCAGGGCGCGCGCGTCATCTCGCTGCCGCGCCTGCAGGAAGCCAGCATGCGCAAGATCGACAACCGCAACACCAGCTTCTGGAAGGCCGTGAACGACAAGGAAGGTCCCGACGCGCTCGGCCTGCTGGAACGCCAGCGCGTCAAGAGCTGGCTGGCGCAGGCCTACGCGGCCTTCGACACGCTGCCGCTCTGAAGCCGCACGCTCCAACGAAAACACCGTCCGAGGGCGGTGTTCTTTCATGCGCGTGCAGCTGCAGTTGGGCTCAGGCCGTCACGAAGCGCTTGGCCGGCTGGTTGCCACGGCCGATGAGCAGGCCCAGGATGACCAGCCCGAAGACCACGAAGCAGATGAAGGACCAGTTGGCGATCGACAGGCCCAGGAAGGTCCAGTCCACCTTGCTGCAGTCGCCACTGCCCTTGAAGATCATGGGAATAGCGCGTTGCAGCGGGAAGGTCTCGATCATCCCGTAGATGTCGCGGCCGCAACTCGCAAACTCGGGCGGATGCCACTGCAGCCAGGTCTGGCGTGCGGCCGTGTACGCGCCGCCGATGGCAAACAGCAGGCCCAGCCCGCCCCAGGTCTTTTGCAAGCCAATTCGGCCTGTAGCGCCCGCCAGTGCTGCGCAGACAGCTATCAAAATGAGAGCGTAGCGCTGCACCACACACATCGGGCACGGCTCCAGGCCGACAACGTGCTGCAGGTACATGCCGAAAGCGAGCATCGCCACGCAGGCGAGGCAGATGAGCCAGTAGGTGCGGCGCGGGGCGCCAAAGATGAAGCTCATCAGTGCCGCCCGGCCGCCCGAAGGCACTGATGCGCCCCCTCGGGGGGCAGCGATACGCGAAGCGATGAGCGTGGGGGTGAAGTCATATCCCGAGTCCTTGTTCGACGAAGACACGCGCCTTGCGCGGGCTGGCCACCACGGTGTCGCCCTCGCGCAGCCCCAGTTCACGGTACTGCTGCGCGGAAATCTGCGCCTCGATGATGTTGCCGGAACCCGGATTGTCTGGATTCGGTTCCACCGGTTCGAGTTCCATGCGCGCGATCGGGCCCACCACGATGGCGCGGCCGATGGTAGCGACGATTCCCTGCGGATGCCCGCTGCCCGGCAAGAAGCGGGTGATCTCGAAGTCGTGCGGCCGCACGTAGGCCAGGGCCTTGGCGTCCTCGGCCGTGTCCGCCTCGGCCGAGGCGATCCGCACGCCCTGTACTTCCACCTCGCCCTGGTGGGCACGGCCATGGAACAGGTTCACGTCGCCCAGGAAGCCGTAGACGAAGGGGCTGGCCGGGTGGTCCCACACGTCCTGCGGCGAGCCGACCTGCTCGATGCGCCCGGCATTCATCAGCACCACGCGGTCGGCCACCTCGAGCGCCTCTTCCTGGTCGTGCGTGACGAAGATCGAGGTGACGTGCAGCTCGTCGTGCAGCCGGCGCAGCCAGCGGCGCAGTTCCTTGCGCACCTTGGCGTCGAGCGCGCCGAAGGGTTCGTCCAGCAGCAGCACCTTGGGCTCCACGGCCAGCGCGCGCGCCAGGGCGATGCGTTGGCGCTGCCCGCCCGACAGTTGCGAGGGGTGGCGGTCGGCCAGCCAGTCGAGCTGCACCAGCTTGAGCAGGTCCAGCACCTTGGCCTTGATCTGCGCGTCGCTCGGGCGCTGCCCCCGCGGCTTGATGCGCAGGCCGAAGGCCACGTTCTCGAACACCGTCATGTGACGGAACAGCGCGTAGTGCTGGAACACGAAGCCGACCTGGCGCTCGCGCACGTGCACGTCGGTCGTGTCCTCGCCCGAGAACAGGATCGTGCCGCTGTCGGCCGTTTCCAGGCCCGCGATGATGCGCAGCAGCGTGGTCTTGCCGCAGCCCGACGGGCCCAGCAGCGCGAACAGCTCGCCCGAATCGATGTTCAGGCTGACGTCGCGCAGCGCGTGGAAGTCGCCGAAGCGCTTGTTGACGTTGCGAATTTCGATGCTCATGGGGTTCCTCAAATACGGGCTTCCGTACGCGAAGGGCGCGAAAGTTGCGCGAAGGTCGCGAAGAAGATGTTCAGAAAGATTCTCCTTTTGCGCCCTTCGCGAGACCTTCGCGCCCTTCGCGTACGGATGTCCGGTTTTCTCTCAGCCCGCCGCCGGCCGCTCCGGCGGCAGTTCGGCGATGGCTTTCATTTCACGGTCGTGGCGCCACTCGGCCACCGTCTTGATGACCAGGGTCACCAGCGCCAGGATGGCCAGCAGCGAGGCGACGGCGAAGGCGGCGACGGACTGGTACTCGTTGTAGAGCACCTCGACATGCAGCGGCATGGTGTTGGTCTGGCCGCGGATGTGGCCCGAGACGACCGACACGGCGCCGAACTCGCCCATGGCCCGCGCATTGCACAGGATCACGCCGTACAGCAGGCCCCACTTGATGTTGGGCAGCGTCACGCGCCAGAAGGTCTGCCAGCCGCTTGCGCCCAGCACGATGGCGGCCTGCTCCTCGTCGGTGCCCTGCGCCTGCATCAACGGGATCAGTTCGCGCGCGATGAACGGGAAAGTCACGAACACGGTGGCCAGCACGATGCCCGGCACGGCGAAGATGATCTTGATGTCGTGCGCCGCCAGCCACGGGCCCAGCCAGCCCTGCGCGCCGAAGACCAGCACGTAGATCAGGCCCGCCACCACAGGCGACACCGCGAACGGCAGGTCGACCAGGGTCGTCAGGAAGGCCTTGCCCCTGAACTCGAACTTGGCGATGGCCCAGGCCGCCGCCACGCCGAACACCAGGTTCAGCGGCACCGAGATCGCGGCCACGATCAGCGTGAGCCGGATCGCCGACCAGGCATCGGGCTCCTTCAGCGCTTCCCAGTACGCGTCCCAGCCCTTGCGCAGCGCTTCGGTCGCCACGGCCGCGAGCGGCAGCACGAGGAAGAAGAACATGAAGAGCAGCGCCAGGCCGATCAGCGTCCGGCGCACCGCGGGCGACTCGGTGGTGCCCGCCTGCGCCCGCCGTACGGGAGCGCGCATTCCCGTGCCGCCGCTCATGGTGAAACCTCCGCGCTTCGCGCTTCGGTGCGAGCGCCTTCGGGCGGCCGTGCGGCGCTCATGCCGAAGCCCCCCGCCGACGTTGCCAGCCCTGCAGCGCGTTGATGACCAGCAGCATCAGGAACGAGAAGACCAGCATCACGAGCGCGACCGCGGTGGCGCCCGCATAGTCGTACTGCTCGAGCTTGCCAATGATGATGAGCGGTGTGATCTCCGAGATCATGGGCATGTTGCCGGCGATGAAGATGACCGAGCCGTACTCGCCGATGGCGCGTGCGAAGGCCATCGCGAAGCCGGTCAGCAGCGCCGGCGTGATCGACGGCAGGATGACCAGGCGGAAGGTCTGCCAGCGCGTGGCACCCAGTGAGGTGGCGGCCTCTTCGAGCTCCTTCTCGGTGTCTTCGAGGACCGGCTGCACCGTGCGCACGACGAAGGGCAGCCCGATGAAGATCAGTGCGATCACCACGCCCGCGGGCGTGAAGGCCAGCTTGATGCCCAGCGGCTCCAGGTACTGGCCGATCCAGCCGTTGCCGGCCAGCAGCGCCGTGAGCGAGATGCCGGCCACGGCGGTGGGCAGCGCGAACGGCAGGTCGACCAGCGCGTCGACGATCTTCTTGCCGGGAAACTTGTAGCGCACCAGCACCCAGGCCACCAGGAGGCCTGCGAAGAGGTTGACGAGCGCGGCCAGGAAGGACGCGCCAAAGGTCAGCCGGTACGACGCCAGCACGCGCGGCGCCGTGACGGCGACCCAGAATTGCTCCCAGCTCATCGTGAAGGTCTTGAAGACCAGCGCGGACAGCGGGATGAGGACGATGAGGCACAGGTACAGCAGCGCGTACCCGAGCGTGAGGTGGAAGCCCGGCAGCACCCGCTTGGCACCGCCGGCCCTGCCACGCGAAATCGGCGCTGCCGAGGACGGCAGCGCCGATGAAACGGCACTGGTCATGGGTTTATCGGCCGGGCGTGTAGAGCTTGTCGAACTGGCCGCCGTCGTTGAAGTGCACCTTCTGCGCTTCGCTCAGGCTGCCGAAGAGTTCCTGCACCGTGAACAGCTGCAGCGGCTTGAAGGTGGCGACGTGCTTCTTCAACACGGCCTGCGAGCGCGGGCGCAGCGCGTGCTTGGCGGCGATCTCCTGCGCCTCGTCGGAGTACAGCCAGTCCAGGTAGGCCTTGGCCAGCTCGCCGGTGCCCTTCTTGGCGGTGGTGCGCTCGACCACGGCAACCGGGTTTTCGGCCAGGATGCTGATGCTCGGGTACACGGCGTCGACCTTGCCGGCGCCGAACTCGCGGTCGATGGAGACCACCTCCGATTCGAAGGTGATCAGCGCATCGCCGATGTTGCGTTGCAGGAAGGCGGTGGTCGCGTCGCGGCCGCCGCGCGCCAGCACCGGCACGTTCTTGAACAGCTTGCCGACGAACTCGGCGGCCTGGGCGTCGGTGCCGCCCTTCTTCTTCACGTAGCCCCAGGCGGCCAGGTAGGCGTAGCGGCCGTTGCCGCCCGTCTTGGGGTTGACGATCACGACCTGCACGCCGGGCTTGACCAGGTCTTCCCAGTCCTTGATGCCCTTGGGATTGCCGTTGCGCACCAGGAACAGCATGGTCGAGGTGGTCGGCGCGGCGTTGTCGGGGAAGCGCTTGGCCCAGTCCTTGGCCACCACGCCCTTTTCGGCCAGGAACTCGATGTCGGTGCTGGTGTTCATCGTCACCACGTCCGCGTCCAGGCCGTCGGCCACCGCGCGGGCCTGCGCGCTGGAGCCGGCATGCGACTGGTCGATCTTCACATCGACGCCCTTGGTCTTCTTGTAGTGCGCGACGAAGGCGGCGTTGTAGTCCTTGTAGAACTCGCGCGCCACGTCGTAGGAGACGTTCAGGAGCTGGTTCTGCGCCCATGCCGAGCCGGCGATGGCCGACGAGGCGACGATGAGCGCGGCGGCGATGTTCTTGATTCTGGAAGTCATGGTGATGTGAAGGTTTCGAAACTCTGGCGCCCAGCCCCGCGCTCTTCGAAAAGGCGGCTGGGCGCGTCCGTCAGGGATTCGAGGAGGGCCAGCCCCAGGGGCCAGTCGCCGTGTCCCGAATCGACGTTGATGTGGCCGGCATTTTGCATCCGGACGAATTCGCTGCCCCAGGCGCGGGCATAGGCACCCGCCAGGCGCACCGGGCAGAAGGGATCGTTGCTGCTCGCGACCACGACGCTGCGGTAGGGCAGCCGCGCGTAGGGAACGGGCGCGAAGTCGTTGAGCACCGCGCGGCGCTCCGGATCGGCCGGCGCCACCAGCAGTGCACCTGCGATGCGGGCCGATGCCGCCTCGCCCAGGTGAACGGTGGCGATGCAGCCCAGGCTGTGCGCGGCGATCACCACCGGCCGCTCCTGCGCCAGGATGAGCCGCTCCAATGCACCCACCCACGCTTCGCGCCGGGGCGACACCCAGTCGTCCTGCACCACGCGGCGGGCCGACTGCATGCGCTCCGCCCACAGGCTCTGCCAGTGGCCGGGGCCGGAGTCGCGCCAGCCGGGGACGATGATGACCGGAGTGCTCATAGCAGACCTCGTTCAGCGCGGCCCGAGCGCAGCGCCGGGCCGCCCCAAGCAAGCGAGAGCCCCCTCGGGGGGCAGCGAGGACACGGCAGTGCCGAGCGTGGGGGCCATCACTTGTTCGGCTGGGGGGTGAGGCGAAGGTAGGGCCGCACCGCGTTCCAGCCCTTCGGGAAGCGCTCCTTCAGCTCAGCCGGGTCCTGCAGGCTGGGGATGATCACCACGTCGTCGCCGTCCTTCCAGTTGGCGGGCGTCGCGACCTTGTGGCTGTCGGTGAGCTGCAGCGAGTCGATCACGCGCAGGATCTCGTCGAAGTTGCGTCCGGTGCTCGCCGGATAGGTGATGGTGGCGCGCACCACATGCCTGGGGTCGATGATGAACACGCTGCGCACGGTGGCCGTGGCCGAGGCGTTGGGGTGGATCAGGTCGTAGAGCTCGGCCACCTTGCGGTCCGCATCCGCGAGGATGGGGAAGTTCACCGTGGTGTTCTGCGTCTCGTTGATGTCGCCGATCCACTCCTTGTGCTTGTCGACCGGGTCGACGCTGATGGCGATCGGCTTGACGCCGCGCCTGGCGAACTCGCCGCCCAGCGCGGCAGTCTTGCCCAGTTCGGTGGTGCACACGGGCGTGAAGTCCGCGGGGTGCGAGAACAGCACGACCCACGAGTCGCCAGCCCACGCATGGAATTGGATCGGGCCTTCGGACGAGTCCTGGATGAAATCGGGGGCAATGTCGCCCAGTCGCAAGGTGGCCATGTCGCGCGCTCCTGTGGAACAGATGGGAGCGGCGATTGTCGAAAGCGCGCCTACGATCTCAAACGAATATCTGCTTGTTTGAATATGCCCTTACCGCATAACGCGGCCGCAGGATGCTATCGAAACGATAGCTGCCAGCGCCCATCAGGCGGGCACGACGGCCAGATTCGACCGCGAATTGAGTTCTTCGTCGCACCGCTGCAGGTGCTCGGCAAAGAAGTCCAGCAGCAGCCGCACCGCCGGCACCAGGGCCCGCCGCGGCGGGTACATGGCGTGGACGATGCCCGACGGCGGGTGCCAGCCCGGCAGCGCCTCGACCAGCCGCCCGGCGCGCAGGTCGTCCTGGCACATGTAGTCGGGCATGAACCCGGCACCCACGCCCTGCAGGATCGCAAAGCGCAGCGTCAGCAGGTCGTTGGCCAGGTAGCGCGGAAAGGGCGTGTAGACGAAGCTGCGCCCCTCGGGGCCCACCAGCAGGGTGCCGGTGCGCGCGTCGGCCGCCGACATGGCCACCGCATCCAGCCCGGCCAGGTTCTCCGGTCCCTGCAACGGCTGGCGACGGGCCAGCACCTCCGGCGCAGCGACCAGCAGCAGCCGGCTGCGGCTGAAGCTGCGGGCGGCGAGCGTGGCGCTGTTCTCGATCTCGGCACGCACCCGCAGCGCCATGTCCACGCCCTCCTCCACCGGATCGACCGGGCGGTTGAGCACGCGCATCTCGACCGTGACGCCCGGATGGCGCTTCATGAAGATGGGCAGGATCGGCCCGACGCTGCTCTGCGCCAGCGTCACCGGGCAGCTCAGCCGCACCGTGCCGCGCGGCTCCTTCTGCACCTGGGCCACGGCCTCGGCGCCCGCCTCCGCCGTGTCGCGCACCGCAATGCAATGCCTCAGGTAGATCTCGCCTGCCGGCGTGAGCGACAGGCGCCGCGTGCTGCGCTGCAGGAGTTGCACGCCCAGCGCGCTCTCCAGTTCGGCCACCCGCCGCGACAGGCGCGACTTGGGCACGTTCAAGGCCTTGCTGGCGGCGGTGAAGCCTCCGCGCTCCGCCACCTCGGCGAAGAACAGCATGTCGTTCAGGTCTTGCATGGGTTCGATTGTTCTCGTGGCGGGACAAAGAGTCGCCATTTTGGCCTCTTATCGATCGATTGGTGCGCCCATAGACTCATTGCCATGCCGCCTCGAACCCTTCAACGCGGGGCGACGCCAACCACCCAACGAAAGAGGTTCCCCATGAAGCTGCTTCAAGTCGATTCCAGCGTCCTCGGCACGAATTCCGTCTCGCGCCAGCTCACGGCCGAGATCACGGCCGAATGGCGTGCCAGCCACCCCGGCACCACGGTCGAGGTGCTGGACCTGGCCACGGACACGCCCAACCACTTCAGCGCCGACGCCCTGGGCATCAAGGCCGGCCTGCAGGCCGAGCCCACCGAGGCGCAGCGCCGCGAGAACGCCGTTTCAGAGCGCCTGGTGAGCCAGTTCCTGGCGGCCGACGTGATCGTCGTCGGCGCCCCGCTCTACAACTTCTCGGTGCCCAGCCAGCTCAAGGCCTGGATCGACCGCCTCGCCCAGGTCGGCCGCACCTTCAAGTACACCGACAAGGGCGCCGTCGGCCTGGCCGGCGGCAAGACCGTGATCGTGGCCTCGACCCGCGGCGGCATGTATTCCACCAGCGACGCCGGCAACGCCATGGAACACCAGGAGAGCTACCTGAAGACCATCTTCGGCTTCTTCGGCATCACCGACGTGCGCATCGTGCGCGCCGAAGGCCTCGCGATGGGCGACGCGCCCAAGGCCGCGGCGCTGGCAGCGGCGCGCGCCGAGATCCCCGCGGCCACGGCCCAGGCCGCCAACCAGGACCAGGCCGCGCTGGCCGCCTGATCCTCCGCCCGCCGACGGCGGGCTCCGTGAACGGCAAAGCGCCGGCGACCCTCGCGGGTCGCCGGCGCTTTGCCTTGGGCGCCTGCCGGTCAGGCGTTGTGCGTCTTGACCCAGGCGACGTACTTGTCCACCCAGCCCTGGAGGAACTGCTTGGTCGCCTCGTTGCCGATGTGGCCCTTGTCGTCGAACAGGTCTTCCTTGTTCTGGATGAAGGCCTCGGGCTGGCCCAGCGTGGGCACGTCGAGGTAGGCCAGCACGTTGCGCAGGTGCTGCTGCGCGAGTGCGGTGCCGATGGCGCCGACCGACACGCCGATCACGCCGGCGGGCTTGCCGGCCCAGGCGCTCTGGCCGTAGGGACGCGATGCGTGGTCGATCGCGTTCTTCAGCACGCCGGGAATCGAGCGGTTGTACTCGGGCGTGACGAACAGCAGGCCCTGCGCCGCCGCAATCTCGCTCTTGAGCTTGAGCACCTCGGGGGCCTGCTTGCCGTCGTCGTCCTGGTTGTACTGCGGCAGGTTGTCGATGCGCACGTGCTCGAAGGTGAAGTTCTCCGGCGCCAGGTGCGCCAGTGCGAGCGCCAGTTTGCGGTTGAAGGAATCCTGGCGAATGCTGCCGATGACGACGGCGATCTTGTATTGGCTCATGCGGGCTCCGGGCGGTAAGGAAGGGACAAAAAAATCGGACGACCATTATGGGAGCCTGCCGATGACCGTGCAGCGGCAGCGCGCGGCGCTTCGGCGCATCATCCGCCCTCCTCCTACATCCTCGACGGCAAGGCAATCCTCATGCGAATCCTGATGGTGGGCGCGGGCGCGCTCGGTGGCTACTTCGGCGGGCGGCTTCTGGCCGCAGGCCGCGACCTCACTTTCCTCGTGCGCGCGGGCCGCGCGGCGCAACTCGCGCGCGACGGGCTCGTCGTGCGCAGCCCCAAGGGCGACCTGCAGATCGATGCGCCGCCCCACGTGCTGGCCGAGCACATCGACGGCCCGTACGACCTCGTCGTGGTGAGTTGCAAGGCTTTCGACCTCGACCCGACCATGGACGCCATCGCACCGGCGGTGGGGCCCGACACCGCGGTGCTGCCGCTGCTCAACGGCATGGCCCACTTCGACCGGCTGGCACAGCGTTTCGGCGACGGGAAGGTGCTCGGCGGCCTGTGCATGATCTCCGCCTCGCTCGACGCGCAGGGCCATGTGGTTCACCACAACGACCTCGACGGCCTGACCTTCGGCGAGCGCAGCGGCGGCCGTTCGGCCCGCGTCGACGCCATCGCCGCACAGTTCCAGGGCGCCGGCTTCACCGACCGGCTGAGCGACGACATCCTGCAGGACCTGTGGGAGAAGTGGCTGTTCATCGCCTCGGCCGCCGCACTGACCACGCTGATGCGCGCGAGCGTCGGCGCGGTGCACGCGGCGGGCGGCAGCGATGTGGCCCTGGCACTGGTCGACGAATGCGCGGCCATCGCGGCCCACAACGGCTTCGCGCCCCGGCCGGCCACCCTCGAGCGGGCCCGCGCGTCGGTGACGCAGGCCGGCTCGCCGCTGACGGCCTCGATGTACAAGGACATGGCACGCGGCGCGCGCGTGGAGGCCGACCAGATCCTGGGCGACCTGCTGGCGCGCGCGCCGGCCGGCTTCGCGTCGCCGTCGATGCTGCGCGCGGCCTACGTCAACCTCAAGACCTACGAAGTGCAGCGCGCGGCGGCCGCCACCTGAGCGCGCCGCGGCCGGCCGTCAGCAGTCGCCCGGCCGCGTGCCCTTGGCCTTCTGCAGGCTGGCCTGCGTCACGCTGGCGCCGGCCGGCACGTCGTCGGTGATCCACACGTTGCCGCCGATGGTGGCGCCCTTGCCGAGGGTCACTCTGCCGAGGATGGTGGCACCGGCATAGATCACCACGTCGTCCTCCACCAGTGGATGGCGCGGCAGGCCCTTCTGGAGGTTGCCCTCCGCGTCGGTCGGGAAGCGCTTGGCGCCCAGCGTCACGGCCTGGTAGAGGCGCACACGCTGCCCGATCACCGCCGTCTCGCCGATCACGATGCCCGTGCCGTGGTCCATGAAGAAGCCCGGGCCGATGGTGGCGCCCGGGTGGATGTCGATGCCCGTCTGTGCATGCGCACGCTCGGCCACGATGCGCGCCAGCAGCGTCAGGCCCAGCTTGTACAGCGGGTGCGCAATGCGGTGGTGGATCATGGCCGTGACGCCCGGATAGCACAGCAGCACCTCGTCGACGCTGCGCGCCGCCGGGTCGCCGTGGTAGGCGGCCATCACGTCGGTGTCGAGCAGCGCCCGGATCGCCGGCAGCTGCGTCGCGAAATCTCGCGCGCGGCCCAGCGCATCGGCGCTCACGGCCGCGGCATCGAAGGCGGTGTGGCGCAGCTCGTGCCGCAGCTCGAGCGTGGCCTGCGTGTGCAGCAGGTGCAGCGCGGCATCGAGCGTGTGGGCGACGTAGAAGTTCTCGCTCTCCTGCCGCAGGTCGGTCGGGCCCAGGCGCATCGGGAACAGCGCGCCGGTCAGCGACTCGACCAGCTCGGCCACGACTTGCCGGGAAGGCAGCTCGCGTTCGCCGCCGGCCTGCGCCCGTTGCTGCGATTCGCGCCAGTCGTGCCGCACGCGGTGCAGCGAGGCGACGATGTCTTCGATGGGGAATGCGCTCATGGCTAGGCCTTGTCGTGTGGGTGTCGGGCTCGTGGATGGCGAGCATCGCACGGCTCGGCCGGCGCTGCAGTGCGGCGCCGCCGGGCGGGTCGAAATGCTACCAAAAGCATAGCTGCTCGCGCAGGTGGGACGGGCGTTGCGGCCCTTTTTGGCTTCGATGCTCGACCGAGGAAACGTTCCGGGTGTAACTTCGCCGCTCGCGGCACGAACTGAAGACACAGCGAGGTGCATTCGCGCTGCAGCGCCCGACCCATGAAGGAAACATCCGCATGAAATTCGACGAGACGAACCGATCCACCACGGGCGCAGGCACCGGCACAGGCTGGACACGCCGCACGGCCTTCCTCGGTGCCGCCGCCCTGCTGGGGTGGACGGGCTGGGGGGTCGCATCGATGGCGGCCGAACGCGCCGTCGTCATTCCCGCGCCGACCGACGACCCGCCCGCACCGGGCGGCGCGGCCACCGCGACCGCCGTGCTGGCCGGCGGCTGCTTCTGGGGCGTGCAGGGCGTCTTCCAGCATGTGGAGGGTGTCGCCAACGCGGTGTCCGGCTACGCCGGCGGCGAAGCCAAGACGGCCCGCTACGAGGTCGTCGGCTCGGGCACCACCGGCCACGCGGAAGCCGTGCAGATCAGCTACGACCCGCGTGAGGTCAGCTATGGACGGCTGCTGCAGATCTTCTTCTCGGTGGCGCACAACCCGACCGAGTTGAACCGCCAGGGGCCCGACCATGGCACGCAGTACCGCTCGACCGTGTTCGCCCAGGATGCCGAGCAGGCACGCATCGCCAAGGCCTACATCGCCGAGCTCGACCGGACGCGCAGGTTCGACGCACCGATCGTCACCACGGTCGAGGTGGCCAAGCCCTTCTTCCCTGCCGAGGGCTATCACCAGGACTACCTCACGCGCCATCCCGACCAGCCGTACATCGTCGTCAACGACTTGCCGAAGATCGAGAACCTCAAGAAGACCTTCCCGGACCGTTACCGCGAGACGCCGGTGCTGTTCCACGGACCGGCCAAGGGCTGAGCCGGACCGGTGCCGCAGGCCCCGGGCCCGGATGCCGATACTCCGCGCATGCAAGACCCGAAGAAAAGCTGGATGTGGGGCCGTGCGTTCCGCACCTATCCGTTGTCGATGTTCCCGCCCGCGCTGCGGCTGACGGTGGGTGCTGAACTCACCGGTGACGGTCCGGCGACCGAGGACGCGCAGTGCGCGCTGCGCCTCGCGGACGGCACGCAGGTCGGGCGCGTCAACCGCGACACGGGCGAGGTGCTGGTCGGCCGACGGCTGAAGGAAGGCGACCTGCCCGGCAAGCCCCGCGCCTGAGTCGCAGGCGCCCCGTCCGGCGGCGAAGGCTCCGGCCCTGCGCCTGCACCGATGTGGTGCCTGTGGCAGGATCGCCGCCCGCATGCCTGCCGATCACGTTTCCTCCGCTCGCCCCGCCCACCCCGTTCGACCCGCGCCCGCCGGCCGCGACCGCTTTGGCCTGCTGATGCTCGGCGCCGCGATCGTGCTGATCGCCTTCAACCTGCGGCCGGTGTTCTCCAGCCTCTCGGTGGTGCTGCCGGACATCGTGGCCAGCACCGGCATGTCGGCCGCTGCGGCGAGCGCGCTCACCACGCTGCCGGTGATCTGCCTGGGCGCCTTCGCCATGGTGGCGCCCTGGCTGGGTCGGCGGGTGGGCATCGAGCGCACGCTGCTGGCCTGCATGGTGTTGATCACGGTGGGCACCGCGCTGCGCGGCACGGCGCAGGTGCCGGTGCTGTTCCTCGCGTCGGCACTGGCGGGCGTGGGCATCGCGGTGGCCAACGTGCTGCTGTCGGCATTGGTCAAGCGCGACTTCGACCGCCGCTCGGCGCTGATGATGGGCCTGTACACCATGGCCGTGTGCGGCGGTGCGGCCAGCGGCGCCGGCGTGACGGTGCCGCTGCAGCAGGTGCTGGGCACCGACTGGGCCGGCGCGCTGGCGATGTGGGCGGTGCCGGCCGCCGTGGCGCTGCTGCTGTGGGCGCCGTTCGCCCTGCCCGCTCGCCCGCGGCCCGGCGATGCCGACTACCGCGTCCGCGGCCTGTGGAACGACCCCCTGGCCTGGCAGGTGACCCTCTTCATGGGCCTGCAGTCGGCGCTGGCGTATTCGGTGATGGGCTGGCTCGCGCCGGTCCTGCGCGAGCGTGGCCTCGCGGCGGCGACGGCCGGCTTCGTCGTCTCGCTGTCGGTGCTGGTGCAGGTGCCCGTCTGCCTGGTCACGCCCGCGCTGGCACAGCGTCAGCGCCACCAGGTCGGCCTGGCGGTCGGCTTGACGGCGCTCACGGTCGCGGCGCTGCTCGGTGCGATGTTCGCGCCACTGCCTACGGTGTGGCTGTGGGCAGTGCTGCTCGGCGTGGCGCAGGGCGGCACCTTCGCGCTGGCGCTGACCTTGATCGTGATGCGCTCGCCCGACGCGCGCGTGGCGGCGCAGCTGTCGGGCATGGCACAGGGCGTCGGCTATCTCGTCGCGGCCGCCGGGCCGATGCTGGTCGGCCTGATGCGCGCGTGGACCGGCAGCTTCCGCGCCAGCGCCCTGCTCTTCGTCGCCATCGGCGTCGTGCTCGCCATGGCGGGCGCCGGTGCCGGGCGCGCCCGGGTGGTGGGCGCGGCGGCCGTGCCTCGCTGAGGCCGCCCGGCGAGCGCGTTCACACCTTCTCAGCGCTGCGCCTTGTCCTTCTGGTTCTGCGCCTCGATGCGTTCGCGCGCGGCCATCCAGTCGGCGTCGCTCCACTGGCGCAGCTCGTAGAAGTTGCCGCCCGTGGCCAGGGCCTGGCCGCCGTCCATCATGATGCTCTGGCCGGTGAGCCAGTCGCACTGGCCGGGCGCCATGAGGAAGGTGGCGAGGTTCTGCAGCTCGCGCATCTCGCCCACGCGGCCCTGCGGATTGAGCTTTTTCGTCTGCGCGCCGGGTTCCTCGCCGGGGTTCAGGCGCTTGCTCATGCCCTCGGTCGGGATCTCGCCGGGGCCGATGCAGTTCAGCCGCACACCCCAGCGCGCCCACTCCACCGCCAGCGACTTGGTCATGACCTCGATGCCGGCCTTGCTCATGGCCGAGGGCACGACGAAGGGGCCGCCGTTGTCGACCCAGGTCACGATGATGCTCATCACGCTGCGCATCGGGTCGCCGGCCCTCCACTTGCCGGCGCGGGTGTCGGCGATCCAGCGCTTGCCCACCGCCTGCGTCACGTAGAAGGTGCCGTGAAAGACGATGTTGGCCACCGCGTCGAAGCCGCGCGAGGACAGCGCCTCCGTCGGCGAGACGAAGTTGCCCGCCGCGTTGTTGATCAGGCCGGTGAGGCCGCCGCTCTGCCACAGCGCGTCGACCATCTCCTCGACCGCCTGCGCGACGCGGATGTCGACGCCGAAGGTGTCGATGCGCCGCTCGGGGAACTGCGTGCGCCACTGCGCGGCCGTCTCCTCGCACACCGACTGGCGGCGGCCGCAGATCGCGATGTCTGCACCCAGTCCGAGCAGCCGCTCGGCCATGGCCTTGCCCAGGCCGGTGCCGCCGCCGGTGACGAGGATGCGCTGCCCGCGCATGAGTTGGGAATCGAACATGGTGTCTCCTGTGAATCGTGAACGAGCGATGCGCGGGCCATGCTAGCGGGCGCGGCGCCGTGGCGCTTGTCAAATCCGGCTCATCGCGCGCACCGCCGCCCTGGCGACAATCGCCTGCACGGTTTCAAGCCAAATCGGCCCGCAGCGCCCGCCCCGCCTGCGCGAGCAGCTACCGAATTCATAGCATCCCGAGGAGACGCCCCGCATGTACGACGCCCCGCCCCCGTCATTCCAGCCGCTGGCCGGCGTGCGCGTGCTGAGCCTCGCGCTCAACCTGCCCGGCCCGGCGGCGCTGATGCGCTGCCGCGCGATGGGCGCCGAGTGCCTCAAGTTCGAGCCGCCGGCCGGCGACCCCATGCGCCACTACAACACCACGGCGTATGCGGCGCTGCACGCCGGCGTGGAGGTGCGCACGGTCGACCTCAAGCAGGCCGACGGCCAGGCGGCGCTGCACGAGGCGCTGGCCCGTACCGACGTGCTGCTGACGTCCTTTCGCCCCTCGGCGCTGGCCAAGCTCGGCCTCGACCGCGCGAGCCTGCAGCAGCGCCACCCGCGGCTGTCGCAGGTGGCCATCGTCGGTGCCGCGGGCGCGCGCGCGGAGGAGCCGGGCCATGACCTCACCTACCTGGCCGACGCCGGCCTTGTCACCGGCACCGCGCTGCCGCCCACGCTCTACGCCGACATGGGGGGCGCCCTGCTCGCCAGCGAGGCCGTGCTGCAGGCCGTGATCCAGGCACGCGCCACCGGCCGCGGCGTGCACCACGAGGTGGCCCTGAACGACGCCGCGCAGTGGCTGGCGCTGCCGCGCACCTGGGGCCTGACGGTGCCCGCCGGCGCCGTCGGCGGTGCACATGCGGGCTACCGCGTCTACCCCTGCGCCGACGGCCGCGTGGCCGTGGCGGCACTGGAGCCGCACTTCGCCGCGCGGCTGTGCGAAGCGGCGGGCATGGCGCCGGCCGACATGGCCGATCCCGCGACGCACGCCGCCATCGCTGCCTGGCTCGCGGGCCAGACGCGCGCCGCGCTCGATGCGCTCGCACAGGCGCGCGACATCCCCCTGCACACCCTCGCGTCGGACGCCGCATGAGGTCCACCGGCACCGTGCGGCAGTGGGATGCCGCCCGCGGCTTCGGCTTCATCCGCACGCAAGACAGCCAGGACGTGTTCTTCCATGTGCGCGACTGGCGCGCCGGGTTCGAGCCGCAGGTCGGCACCGCCGTGCAGTTCGAGCGCATCGAGGTCGGCGGCAAGGGGCCGCGCGCCATGGCCGTGCAGCCCGTGGGCGCCGCCGCTGGCAGGGCGAGCCGCCCGCCGGCCGGCCCGACGCGCGATGCCCGGCGCGGTGTCGATG